>NZ_JAUFPZ010000002.1:600000-1200000 GCF_030409505.1 Zunongwangia endophytica
TTCACTGTTATAGGCATGTCCTGGTTTGAGTACCTGTAAAGGTTTATTTTCTTCTAATAAATAAAGATAATTAGGATTTTCCTGTTCCCATTTTAATCCGGCTTTATCTCCGTAAATTTTTACCGTAAAATTATTTTCTTCGCCTGTAGCAATTTGGCTGGCTCTAAGTACTCCTTTTACCTGATTATCCATGCGGAGTAAAACCGTTCCATCAATGTCCATCTCATTATCTTTATAAAGATAATTAAGGTCGGCAAGAATTTTTTTGACTTCCATACCGGTAACATACTCGATCATATCGTAAGCGTGCGTACCAATATCCCCAAGGCAACAACTAATGCCAGATTTCTCGGGATCTAATCTCCAAATACTGTTTCGTTGTTCTTTATCATGAATTATTGGGTTAATCCATCCTTGGTAATATTGAACATCTATTTTCTGAATGTTACCAAGTTTCCCAGAAGTAATCATTTCTCGCATCTGGCGAACCATTGGATATCCCGTATACGTATAAGTTACCGCAAATACTTTTCCTGTTTTATCTGAAGTTTCTTTTAGAATTTTAGCTTCTTCTAAAGTAGTTGTCAGTGGTTTTTCGCAAATCACATGAAAACCATTTTCCAGCAGCTGTTTTGCCATAGGAAAATGAAGGAAATTAGGAGTTAAAACAGAAACAACTTTAACCCTTTCTTCTTCCGGAAGGTTATTTTCTTTTTCTATAAACTCGTCTAGAGATTTGTAAACTCTACCAGTATTGATTCCTATATCTTCTGCAAACTTTATGCTCTCGTTGAAATCGGTATTAAAAACACCACCAACAAGTTCAAACTTATCAAACATTGAAGAAGCTACCCGATGCAAAACACCAATAAGAGAGTTGTTACCGCCACCAAGTATGCCTAGTTTTATTTTCTTTCCCATGCTATTTTTTAAATTTTATTCTGAGTATTCTACTTTTTCATTTCTAAAGAAGATAGCAAATAAGATCATCACCACAAAAGCAAAACCGGCAGGAACTATCCAGATATTCGTCCAATCGTGACTTCCATCGGCATTAAGATACATATCACTGATTTGACCTGCTACCCAAAACCCTATAAGCATTCCAACTCCGTAGGTTGCTAGTGTAATAAGTCCTTGGGCCGCACTTTTAATTTTTGGACCAGCTTTAGAATCGGTATAAATTTGTCCCGATACAAAGAAGAAATCATAACAAATCCCATGTAAAGCGATGCCTAAATAAAGCATGATAACTGTTTCATCTGCATTTCCGTAAGCAAATAATAGGTATCTGATGGTCCATGCCAACATTCCGGCAATAAGCGTGATTTTAAAACCATATCTCTTAAAGAAAAAAGGAATCAATAAAAGAAATAAAGCTTCTGAAACCTGACCAATAGCCATTTTTGCAGTAGGCGATCCCATACCTATTTCAGCTAAAAACGGATTTGCATTTTGATAATAAAAGGCTAGAGGAATACAAATTAATATTGAAGATAAAAAGAACATTAAAAAGTTCCTATTCTTCAGTAATCCAATAGCTTCTAATCCCAGTATATCTTTAATAGTAATTTTCTCTCCTTTACCAGAAGGCGGAGTTTTAGGTAAGCTGAAACTAAAAAGGCCTAATATTGTTGATGCAATAGCCACCATTAAGAATGTATACTTTAGCATCCCTTCAGCTCTTGCTTCCGGTGCATCCCAAGCAAACACTGTACTAATAACCACTCCTGAGACAATCCATCCGATAGTTCCAAAAACTCTAATATTAGAGAATTCTTTAGATGGGTCTTTCATTTGCGCAAATGAAATAGAGTTTACTAAAGCCAAAGTTGGCATGTATAATATCATGTATCCTAGCACATAGGGATAAAAACTTCCAAAGTCTACAGAGCTGTACATCAAATACATTAAAATAGCACCAATTAGATGCAAAACGCCTAAAATCCTTTCAGCATTAAAAAATCTATCAGCAATAAGACCAATGATAAAAGGGGCGATAATTGCTCCCCAAGATTGTGTTGAAAATGCCATCGCAGTTTCTGCTCCCGTAGCTTGCAAATTATCAGCCAAAAAAGTGCCTAAGGTAACAAACCATCCGCCCCAGATAAAAAATTCTAGGAACATCATAAGGGATAACTGAAATCTAATCCGTTTTTTCATATTTTTAATTTAGAGTTGCGCGGCCTCTTCGAGTAATAATTCTTTTGTCTTTAATATTCCCTCTTCTGGAGTTAGATTTGATCCTTCGAATTCTACTCCTATCCAACCTTTGTATCCAGATTCTTTTACGATTTTAAGGATTCTTGAAATATCCATAGAAGACTCTTTTCCTTCCTCATTAAAATCATAAGTTTTCGCACTAACGGCTTTTGCGTAAGGCATCATTTCTTCTATTCCTTGATAGGTGGGATATTCTTCAACACATTCTGCACCCCACATTTCACCATTCTTTCTGCGCAGGCAAAAATTACCAAAATCGGGTAATGTTCCACAGTTTGGTAAATCAACTTCGTCCATAACTTCAGCTAAAAGCTTAGCATTGCTAGATAAACCGCCGTGATTTTCCACTAATACATTAATACCTTTGGTAGAAGCATATTCAGATAATTCAGTTAAGCCTTTTACCGCATTTGTTTTCCACTCTGCTTCTTTATTACTTCCAAACAGATTTACTCTGATGGCATGGCAGTCCAAAAATTGAGCTGCATCTACCCATCTTTTATGTTTTTGGATGGCTTCTTCTCTTTTTTCATCTTCCATCGCTGCTAAATCTCCTTCATCATCGACCATTATCAGCACATTTTCAACATTAAATTGCTCACTTTTTGCTTTTAAAGTGTCTAAAAGTTTTGAGAATGCAGCTTCAGGATTATCTGAATCTCGATATTTATCAAAATAAAGCTGATTTACATATTCGACTCCTTCAAAACCTAACTGACTTGCTTTTTCAGCAAAATCAATTGCATCTAATTTTCCGCTGTGAATTGGTTTTTCTAAAGACCATTGCGCCAAACTTAATTTGAAGAAAGGTTTATTGCTTACAGTAGAATCAATGGATGCGGAGGTATTCTCTTTATTTTCTGTTTCTTTATTTTTACAAGAAAGTAATGATAAATTGAAGACAATAAAGCCTAAAAATATGATTCGAAACCTGGATGTTTTGATGTTCATAAATTCTCTTAATATGTTATAATAAATTGAAGAATAATTTTTATTTCAGTTATAAAAGTATTGTTTTTTGTAAAGATGTGAAATTATACTCAATAATTTATATATTTGAGATGATTCGATTATCAAATTATTAACCAATAACAAAATTGTGAGCAAAAGCTATTATCAAAACGAGACCTACGATGCCATTGTGGTTGGTACAGGAATTAGTGGAGGATGGGCCGCAAAAGAATTGTGCGAAAAGGGTTTTAAAACTCTGGTGTTAGAAAGAGGACGCATGATAGAACACGTGAAAGATTATCCCACGATGAATGATGATCCTTGGGATTATCAATTTAAAGGAAAACAAACTCGCGAAGAAGCTGCGCGCCAACAGAAACAAGCCCGTACAGGATATTCTACGAATAAGGCTAGTGCACATTGGTTTGTAGATGATATAGATCACCCGTATAACGAAGAAAAGAGATTCGACTGGATGCGTGGATACCATGTAGGAGGTCGATCAATAATGTGGGGACGTCATAGCTATCGTCTTAGTGATTTA
Organism: Zunongwangia endophytica; assembly: GCF_030409505.1. Classification (NCBI taxonomy): domain Bacteria; kingdom Pseudomonadati; phylum Bacteroidota; class Flavobacteriia; order Flavobacteriales; family Flavobacteriaceae; genus Zunongwangia; species Zunongwangia endophytica. The sequence goes on from NZ_JAUFPZ010000002.1 coordinate 603,719, forward strand.
GATTTCGAAGCAAATAAAAAAGATGGAGTAGGTGTCGATTGGCCTATTCGTTATAAAGATATTGCGCCCTGGTATGATTATGTAGAATCCTACATAGGGGTAAGTGGCCGCAAAGAAGGATTAAACCAATTACCAGATGGTAATTTTTTGCCTCCTATGGATCTAAATTGTTTAGAGGAGCATGTAAGAGAGCGAATTGCAGAAAACTTTGAAGGCCGAGTTTTAACCGCAGGGAGAGTAGCCCATATAACCGGAGATAAGAAATTTGAAGGACGTTCTAATTGTCAGTTTAGAAATCGTTGTATTAGAGGTTGCCCTTATGGCGGTTACTTTAGCAGCCCATCTTCTACATTGCCGGCGGCAAGCAAAACTAATAACATGACCCTGAGACCTTATTCTATTGTAAGTGAAGTGTTATATGATCCCGATACTAAAGAAGCGACAGGTGTAAAAGTAATCGATACGGAAACTAAAGAAGAGATGGAATTTAATGCCAATGTCATATTCCTTTGCGCTTCTTCAATGGCTTCTACCAGCATTCTAATGCAATCCAAATCTGATAGATTTCCTGACGGCTTAGGAAACGATAGTGGAGAACTGGGACACAATATTATGGATCATCACTTTCAGGTTGGAGCTTCAGGAAAGTATGATGGTTTTGAAGATTCTTATTATAAGGGTAGAAAGCCAAACGGAATTTACCTGCCACGTTTCAGAAATTTAAGTGATAATGAAGGCTTAGATTTTATAAGAGGATATGGCTACCAGGGAGGTGCTAGTCGTGATAACTGGCAAGAAACTATTGCAGAATTGGGATATGGTAAGGAGATGAAAGAAGCCATTACAAAACCGGGAGGATGGACGATGGGTCTTTTAGCTTTTGGAGAATGCCTGCCTTACCATGATAACAAAATGACTTTGAATTACGATAAGCTCGATAAATGGGGAATTCCTACAATTACATTTGATGCTGAATTTAAAGAAAACGAGATTAAAATGCGTAAGGATATGAAAGAGCAGGCTATCGCTATGTTAGAAAAAGCAGGCTGCCGTGATATTTCTTCTTACGATAATTTAGGAGCTCCGGGACTTGGTATCCATGAAATGGGAACAGCAAGAATGGGACGTGATCCAGAAACTTCTGTTTTGAACGGAAATAATCAGGTACACGCTGTTAAAAACGTTTATGTTACCGATGGCGCATTTATGACTTCTTCAGGTTGTCAAAATCCATCGCTTACATACATGGCAATGACTGCCAGAGCCGCAGATCACGCCTCTAAAAACTTTAAAAAATCGTCTAACTCCTAATCGAAAATCATGAATAGAAGACAAGCCTTAAGAAATATTGGATTGGGAGCTGGAGTGATATTTGTTGGCCCCAGTACACTAAGCTTATTGCAAAGTTGTAAGAGCGATCCAACTTACGATTGGAATCCTACTTTTTTATCTGCTGCAAATGGATTTATACTGAAAGAGGTTTTAGAAGTAATTTTGCCTAAAACAGATACCGCTGGTGCCGGCGACTTAAATTTAGCTGAATTTATAGATTCTTATATGGCTGAGGTCGCTCCAGAATCACAACAAGAAGAATTCCAGAAATCCGCTGATGCTTTTGCGAGTGCTTTTGAAAAAGAATTCGCTGAAAATCCTGGGAATGGTACGACTGAACAATATGATAAAATTATAGCAAAATACTTAAAAGCCAGTCCAGAAGAAAAGCAACGTTTTATGCCAAAAAGGAATACTGAAACTCAGGATCCTCAAGATAGAGCTCCTGAAGAAGATATAGCTGAAAACCATGATTCTGGTGCTCTAGCATATTTAGAAATTGTTAGAGATGTCGGGATTTGGGCTTGGCTAACAAGTGAACAAATAGGAGAAAATGTACTTTGGTACGATCCAATCCCCGGAGAATACATTCCTTGTGGAACAGTAGAAGAATTTGGAGGAGGAAAAGCAATGTCGCTTTAGAACCTTTTTAATGTTTTTTATAAAATTAGTTTGCATTTTGGTTGTGCTAATTGTTATATAAAAAAAGCTGTCCTTTTAATTAGGACAGCTTTTTTACTTTACAGCAATTTTTTGATTTCAAAAAAGCGGATTTGGAAATTAAAAGAATTTCTAATAGTATTTCAAATTCGAAAAAAGATTTTATTAAAGTATATCCAAATTAGATATTTATAGTAGATATTTTTTACTGAATATTTAACCTATCTAACCAAAGTATAAATATCAGTTTTCCAATCAATAGAATTTCCTCCCATTTCTGGATTACTATTAAAAACTTCTAATACTTGGTCACTAAGGTTTAAATTATTCTTTTTAGCATAATCCTGTAATTTATACCAGCCGAAATGCGTGAATAGGTAATTCCCATTAAAGACCACATGCATTGCATTAAATGATGGCAGCGTTTTTAGTTTGATTTTTTCGGTTTCGGATAAACCTTCTTTTTGTATAATAGGAAAACAAAAATCGAATTTAATTTCATTCGTTACTTTATCCCAGCTTTTAACCAAAACCCTTGGTTTTTCTGGCATTTCCAATTCATGTTCTAAAACATAGTCTGATAAATAACCAATATTGGTCATCATGAGCATGGCTTTTTGTTGTAACTGCCCTTTTAAACTCATGCACGCACAATCTGTTTTTGGCGCTTTTGCCTTACCAATTATTTTAATAGAATAATTGCTTTTATCTGCTTCAATAGATTTTCGAATAATCTTGAGTTCTGCTTTAAGGCTATCTTGTTCTTTATTTTCTCCGAACAATAAAGAAAGCCGATTAGAAATACGATTTTGTGGATGATGCACAACTGCTTTTATCTGGTTTACAGAGTCATTTAAAGTTGAAATATTCCAATCGATTAGTAAGGGTTTATCTTCAAAATCGAGTTTATGCGTTACTTTTTTATTCAGGCTTTCTTCAGTAATTTCGGCATTGCTGAAATGGTCATATTGCCAGTATTGTAATTTTTCGTAAATAATACCACTTGGAGTATTGGTGGTAAAGGCAATGCTATAGTCGTAAGGTTTAACAGCAAGATACCAGATAGAAATACCAACTAAGCCTACGATGAATAGTCCCAAAAGTAGTTTCTTCATTATCTATAACGCTTTTACATTTAAAGTATTCACAACATGCTTTCCTAGATCGATTCCCTGCTCCAATCCATTTTCTATAGCTGCACGATAGTGTATGCCACCATAGAGTCTACTTAGCGCAGCTTCTTGAGCTGCATTTCTAAATGATGTATATTCTCTTTGCGGTAAGCCATAACGTACCTCTGTATCATCTAAAAACTGAAATTGATCACCAAATAACTGCGTTAATATTTCTGCAGAAGTTCCACTTACAACAGAATGTCCGCTGGTGTACTCTGGGAATGGAGGTGTTTGTAAAACGGGTTTCCATTGGTCATCTATAAACTTATTAATAAGTGTTTCTGGACGTATAAGGTTACTGCTATATTTTTCGTCCCAGCAACTTATAAAAGCATCAGCAATACCTATACTTATAGTGGTATAGGCATAAACGGTTTTATCAAAATCAAGATTGGCTTTTTGACTTGCGATTTTTGTAATACCAATCCAGTGACCGCCAGGAGTAATTTTTTTTGTGGCAAACATTAAATGTCCACGTTGAGTTGAAACATAAGGATTACAATCCCAAAATTTAGCGATAGACAGCTCTTCAGATTTGTTCCCGGTTTTATCCATTTGATTTCTTACTTCATAAACCTCCATTAACTCTTTATAGAAAACGGATCCTACTTTCATCGAGAATTCAGGATGAGGCTTTGGTTTAAATTGCGAAGCCGAATCTAATGTGAAAGGCCTAATTTTCATCCAATGTGGTTCTATCCCATCCATATAGGTTGGGGGAGTAGGCTGCCAACGCGAAACATCTTCAGTATACACCGAAAATTTAGGCATGGTTCGCGTTTCCTTATAGTTATCTTTATCGATCCATCTTTTGAAAGCATCAGCGACCTGCATTCCGTAGGTTTCAGAATTTAAAAAGATTTCCTCATTATTTTCTTTCCAGCGTACAAATAAACTATCCCTGTAATTGGTGATTTCGGCTTCAGAAAAAATAAGCGTCTTCCCAATTTCTAATTGTGCGATTAAGGCCGCCATTTTATAATCTATATTTTTGGTAGTATCTAATACCGGGATTTTGATATCTGCATTTATAGTTTTTGTGAGGGACTCTAATTCGGGATTATGTTGCGCTACAATTTCGTAGGCAGCAAGGTTAGCATACGAATAAATTCGGCTTGCGACCGGTGGCGAGAAAATATCATGCACCATGATATTGGTAATTTGGTCTAAAGAGGCGTGATAATCTAAAGCGCTTATGTTTAGGGCTTCAATATTTGTATTTTTATCATCTGCACAGGCGCTGAGTATTGCTATACTTAAAAGTAACATTAGAGCTTTTCTCATGCTTAGTTGAGTTTATAAATTTCTGGTTTATCGTTATTAAAGGTTACTAGTAAATAATCCTGGTTTTCAAAATTTAAAATATCAAGGTTAATTAACGCCTTTTGTGTAAAATTAATACCAAGATCTTTTGCTTCGATATAAGTGTCGACAGATTGCAGCATAATGCCGGCGAGTTGATCGAATTTGCCATGATATGGTATCGTTCCAAAATAATTACCGCCAATAAGCACTTCAGTTTTGTCGTCTTTATTAAAATCGTACTCCAAAAATGATGTTATTGGGGATATTTGTAAAGGATTTTTAAAAGCTTTAAAGCTGAAATTTCCATTTTCATTTAGCAAATATCCTGAAGCAAGTGTTTCAACTTCCAAAATTTCCGCTTTATTCAGCTTTTCGCTACTAAAGATTTCTTCGACCGTTTTACCTGCAAAACTTTTATAGTTGGGGAATTTTTTACGCAGATAAGACAATTGTCCCACCAGCATATCTAAACCATTAACGGGATAGTAGTTGCCATTTTTTTCCTGGGCTAGAATGGTTTCAGTACTTCCGTTAGTATCAAAATCAAGATAATACATTTTAAGCGGATTCTCTCTATTTGCGCTCAATTTTGTGTTTAATCCCCAGTTTCCTAGCAAATAATCCTTATCACCATCATCGTCTATATCAAATGCGGCGATAGTTTGCCATAATCCTTTTAAATCACCTTCAATTTTGTATGCTGTAAGTTTTCCTCCTTGATTCTCATAGAATTTTGGTGCCATCCATTCGCCAACTACGATAAGATCGATCTGCCCATCATTATTAAAGTCGGTCCAGGTAGCATCGGTAATCATTCCAATTTGTCCAAGATTATTTTTTTGATCGATGCTAAAATTTCCATTTTCGTTTTTCAGTAAAAATGACTGCGAAATTTTACCAAAATCGTTAGAAACTGCAGCGCCGCCTACAAAAAGATCTATATCGCCATCGCTATCATAATCGGCTGCTTTTACCACGCTACCATTTTCAAAATATTCCGGAAATTTACTTTTACTGAAGTTTTTATCTTGCTGGAGATATAATCGATCTAATAAGGCTTTGTTTTCACCATAATATTCTCCGCCCCCCGAAACAATAAGCAAATCATTTTCTCCATTATTGTCAAAATCTTCGATTACTGCCGAAATATCTTCTGTGTGAATATCCTCCTCTAAAGCCGAAATTGTTTGTTTTTCGAAGCCTTTTTTGGTTTGAAAATAGACTGCTGAATTGTCGAATTTTGCACTTCCGAAGAAAATATCTTCTTTCCCATCGCCATTGATATCTTTTACCACAACGGCCGGGCCACGATCTGAAATTTTATACGGAATTAGTTTTTGGCGATCAAAATCTTGATAGCGATTCTCTTTATGCTCGTAATCAAGCCCTGGCAACGAATCGACTTTAGTAAACCATGGCTCATTTTTTATAAAAAGGGTAGTGTAGTTTACTTTTTTTAGATTTTCCTCTGGCTTTAGATAAAGTGTTTGCCCCAAGTCGATATTCGATAATTTCTGAATAGAATTATTGGGCCAAATAATTAAAAGAGAATCGATTTTAGTAGTTTCCGGAAAGCCAAAATGTATTACAGCCTCTGAAGCCGATTGAAATCCGCGTGTAGTAAATAATTGTTTTATTTGTCGGTTCCCATTTTGATAAGCAATTGCTTTACTGCCAATTCCCTGAATATTTGAAGTTTTGTACTCCAATTTTATTTTCAGATAATTCTTATTGTTTTTAGTAATTAAGTTTTCATAAATCCGTGCCGGCGAGTTAATATTGTTGGTAATAATATCCAGATCGCCATCGTTATCTAAATCGGCATAAGCCGAGCCGGTACTCATAATACTGTCTTTTGAGATCCAGACGCCAGAAAGATCTTTAAAATTCAGGCTTTTACTACCTTTAAAAATACGGTTTGCTACCGCTCCAGAAGGCATCATTTCGATCGCTTTTTTATCGATTTTATTTCCTTTACTCAGTTCTTTTTGAATCTGATTATTCGAAACATATTTTATATAATCGTAGTCATTTGGGCGCTTTGGGATTCCTGTTGAAATAAAAACGTCCTGTATTCCGTCTAAATCATAATCAGCAAAAAGCGCACTCCAGCTCCAATCGGTAGCGGCCAGACCACTAATTAATCCTAGATCCTGAAAATATTCACCTCCCTGATTTATTTGCAACATGTTGCGGCTAAATTGATCGTGATAATGCAGACGTTCACTCTTCATTTTATGGATATCTGGGGAATCATCGCCCATACTCGTTTTAATCACTTTTTCATCATCAGGAAGCATATCCAAGGTGAGAATATCCAAAAATCCATCGTTATTCACATCGGCAGCATCGCTACCCATAGAAAATCTGCTGGTATGCCCAAATTTAGATTTTAGACTTTCGGTAAAAGTACCGTCACCATTATTCAGATAATAAAAATCGTCTTCATGAAAATCGTTGCTGATGTAGATATCGGTAAAGCCATCGTTATTAAAATCGGCTGTAGCTATCCCAAGTCCGTAACCATTTGAGCCACCGTAAATCCCGGCTTCTTCGCTAACATCGGTAAAATGATCGCCGTCGTTTCTTAACAGTTTATCGCCACTTTTTTTATTCCGTTTCTCTCTAATTTCAGCAGGACCATAGGTGTTTACCGTATGCACAGCATGATTCAGCAAATACATATCTAAATCGCCATCGTTGTCATAATCAAAAAAGGCAGCATTGGTACTATAATTCTGGAAATCTAAACCAAAATCGGCTGCTTTTTCAGTAAAAGTTCCGTTGCCATTATTGATAAAGAGTTCATTTTTCCCTTTTAGCCCATTAATACCAACAACGGCGCAAACATAGATATCCAAAAGATTGTCCCCATTAATATCCACTATCGCTGTACCCGTGTTCCAATCTGAATTTCCAGAAACTCCGGCAGTTTCAGTAATATCTTCAAATTGCAGGTTTCCTTTATTCAAAAATAATTTGTTGGGGACCTGATTTCCGGTAAGAAAAATATCAGGCAGGCTGTCGTTATTAATATCGCCAATAGCAACGCCACCGCCATTATAATAATACAGGTAATCTAAAATGTTGAGGCTATCTGTTTCAGTGAGTGTGTTACTGAAATTAAGATTGGTGATTTCTGCATCCAATTCTTTAAATAGGGCAGGAGCAGTATCGTCCTGTTCTATCTCTTTTTTAGAACAGGCCGCCATAATCACCAAAATCAATATGTAGCAAAGCTTTTTCATTACTGAAGTTTGTACAATTTCGGTTTTTCGTTGTTAATTCCCACTAACAGTAAATTTTCGCCTTTTTTATTTTGAATAATTTTTAGATCCCGAACCTGACCTTTAAAAAATAGACCTGTTTTTTCTGAAGTTTCGGCTTTAAAATTGCCTTTTCCATCGTTAACTAAAACAAGTCCATAATTAGAATCTAATCTTGAAAACTGAGGTTTTAGATCGTAGTCATTACCGGCAATAATAATATCCGAATTTTCGTCATTGTTAACATCTATGACTTCGATGGCATGAATAGAACTAAATTGTGCCATAGGCGGCATTTCCTTAATGTCAAAGTTTCCATCTCCTTTGTTGATCGCTATAACACTTTTAAAGCTGCTAATTTCCTTTACTAAAGCTTGGGCTAAAACCTCTTTAGAAAATAACTGATCTATAGATTTTGTTGCATATTCAGCGAATTTTAAGTTTTGTTTTTTAACCGAAGAAATCTGGCCAGAAAGTTCTCTACGTAAATGTATGGGAACGTCTTTTCCATTAATAGGTCTCGTGAAAATTTGTTCTGTGGTGCCATTATCATCAAAATCGCTGATGTATACTTTCACCGGTTTTTTTTTACTTGCATTGTAAAAAGAATTAGTGCCGCGATTTCCTAAAATCAAGTCGGGGAGTCCATCTTTATTAAGATCGGCAACTTTCATACTGTTCCATGCACCAGCGTATTCACTAAGATTAGAGCTTATTTGAGTTAATTTTTTATTCTGAACTTTAAAAATTGCCGGTGCCTTCCAATCTCCCGTGACGATTAGTTCAGCAGTCCCATTGTTATTGATATCTACCCAGCTCGCATCGGTGATCATTCCCAGATTGTCGAGATTAGATGTATCTAACGCGGTAAATTGTCCGTTTCCATTATTCTTAAGCAATTGATGCATGGGATTAATACCATAAACTCCAGGAACGCTTCGATATCCAATAAATAGATCGGTAATTCTATCATTATCAAAATCATTTGCTGCAATAACAGCTGCGTTTTGGTCATTGATAGGAAGAGCTGAATTTTCTTCGCTGAATTTTCCATTCCCATCATTCAGATAAATTCGAGTTTCATATTGCGCTTTATCAGCATAAATAGTATTCCCGCCAGAAATTATAATTAGGTCTTCAAAGTCATCATTATTAATATCAAGAAAAATAGCACCGGTTTCTTCAAAAACTTTAGATTCTTCGGTGTTATCCAGAATCGTTTGTAAAAATCTACCATTAGACTGCTGAATATAAAGTACTCCCGACTGATTTCGCGCTCCTGCCATGTAAAAGTCATCATTTCCGTCATTATTCACATCGGCAACAGCAATTGCAGGCCCCTCGCGAGAAAGCATTTTGTTGATCAAACCTTCGTAATCGTAATCTATGTAGTTATCTTCTTTATGTGCAGTAAAATCGGTGTCGATTTCTTTGAAATATTGATTGTAATTGATTTTTGAAAGACTGAATTCTTCTGCTTCAGTCTGGTCGAAAACTAAAAGTGTATTAATTTCAACATTAGTTTTTAAAGAGGCCATTTTATCAGGCCATGTTATACGTATCGAATCAATTTTTTCTTGTGCTCCTATACCAAAAGTTAAGTTGTAATCTGTTGAAGACTGAAAACCACGCGTAGGAATAAGTTGTTGGGTAAATTGATTATCTTCAGTATAAACTACCACTTTACTACCAATAGCGAAGGTGTTTTTATCGTTCCCTTTTAGCTCAATTTTAGTCCAGTTATGATCTCTCTTCTTGTTCGTTTCATTGCGGTAAACAAACAATTCCATATTCACGTTGTTCACGATAAGATCTAAATCGCCATCATTATCTAGATCGCCATAAGCCGATCCATTAGAAAAACTTGGCGTATCAAATCCCCAATCTTCTGTAGTGTTAGAAAAACTTAAATCGGCATTATTTTTAAATGCAAAATTAGGAATAGCCGTGCTGGGCATTTCGTTTAAAATAGAGTCAAATTCCTTTTTTTGCCCGGTAAGCACCATATCCTGAAGAATATCGTTAGCAAAGAAATCCATAAAATCCTGATTAGTAAGATCGTGGTAGATGCCGTTACTTACATAAATATCTTTATAACCATCGTTATCCATATCGAAGATTAAGGCACCCCAACTCCAATCTGTTTGCGCTACGTCACTATAAAATGCGATTTCAGAAAAACTATTATTTCCAGTATTTAGCTGAAGACTATTTTGCATAAACTGATGATAGAAATCGCGATCTTGCTTTAATTTATAAAGATCAAAACGTTCAAATTCAGTAGTGTTTTTTATGCGTTCATCATTTTTGGGGAGCATATCAGTTACAAAAATTTCAGGTAATCCATCATTGTTGATATCAGCAATATCAGCACCCATAGAAAACATGCTTAAATGCGAAATTCTATTTTTTATTCCCTCATTAAAAGTACCGTTCCCTTCATTAATATATAGATAGTCACGCTCGTAGAAATCGTTTGAAACATAGATATCGGGCAGCATATCATTATTGACATCACCAATGGTCACCCCAAGCCCAAAACCAATTAGACTACCATAAATACCGGCTTCTTCACTAACATCTTTGAATTTTCCATTATCATTTCGTAATAGTTTATCTCCGCCGCCTTTAAAAACCTCTGGTAAATTCCAGTCTTTACTACGAAGTTCTCTTTTATTATTGTAACCAAGACTTGATGCAGGAATAAAACTATTGTTGAGGATATAAACATCCAAATCACCATCTAGATCATAGTCGAAAAATGCAGCATGAGTAGTAAAACCATTTTCATTGAGATTATATTCTGAAGCTTTTTCTGTAAAAGTAAGATCCCCATTATTTATATAAAGTTCATTTCTACGATCTTCACCTTCAATGTTGCCTGCATTACAAACATAGATGTCTAGCAAACCGTCGCTGTTAATATCTACCATAGTGACACCGGTAGACCATGAACGATTTCCCTGAGTTGCTGAAGTTTCAGAAATATCTTTAAACTTAAAATCACCTTGATTAAGGTATAGTTTATTTTTACCCATGTTTGAAGTAAGATAAACATCTGGAAGTCCATCGTTATTGATATCGCCAATTCCTACACCCGCGCCGTTATAGAAGTTGCGATATCTGAAAATATTAAAATCTTTTTCGTTTTTTACCTGATTGATGAAAGAAATGCCCGTTGAATCTTTTGGCATAGCAGTAAATAGAAAATCGTTAGGTTCTTTATATTGCTTTTTGGAATCTTTATTACATCCATATAAAAAAGATAATAAGATGACAATACCTATATACCTGTTAAAGCATAAACTTAAAATCGCTGAAAATTTGTTCATTGTTGGGGTACGCTGATTAAAAATACCAAGTAAATTAAAAAATAAAATAAAAAAGACCTAAGTGGCGGCTAGCCGTCTCTTAAGTCTCTTCTAAAAATGATTAAGTCTAATATCCCGGATTCTGTGTCAAATTAGGGTTTGAAGTTAAGGCTACAGAAGGAATCGGGAATAATGCTCTAAATTCTTCCGTATTATCCTTGAACTCCCAAGTAGAATTGAAAGTTCCAAATCTAATTTGGTCCTGTCTTCTCCAGTATTCAGTATATAGTTCACGTCCGCGCTCATCTAGCATATCCTGTGCAGTTAATGAAGATAATGGTGCAGCTTTTCTTATGGTACGTAAGTTATTTACCATAGTTAGTGCATCATCAGAGCTAGAACCCCCTCGCATAATTGCTTCAGCTTTCATTAAATATGCATCAGCAAATCTAAATACAACTACATGGCCAGTGAAAGCACCGTTAGAAGGGTGATATTTTAGTACACGTATACCATTTCTTTCGTTGTTGCCTAAAAGACCTGGGAGATCTTTGGTAAAAACTAATGGATTACCAGCTCTATCCGTAAGCTCGCTACCATCGGCAGCATATTGCTGATTTATTAGAAAACCTTTGCCTATATAAGTACCAGTCGAATTACCATTTAAAGGTACGTAACCGCGTCTTTCTTCCTGTCCAGATCCTGGCGTATTTACGTTTTCATCACCTTCAAATAGATCATAGAATTCTGCTAAAGTTGAGAATCCATTCCATCCACCAGCGGCGTTATCATCTGTTCCCTGCGCATAATGGAGCGTAGACCACATTCGGTTTCCGGCACTAGATGTTGTATAAAGAATGGTCTCTGTATCATCTGAAGGTTCAAAAATTTCAAAAAAACCTTCCTGGAGTTCAAATCCTGCGCCTATAATTGCATCAACATGATCTATAACCGCTGTCATGTCTGCCGCTTCAGCAGATGCCGTCGCTAAATAAATATGCTTATTAAGGTATAATTTGGCCAATAAATAATGAGCGGCTGCTTTAGAAGCCTGTACTGTACCATTACCAGGTCCTATACTTGGTAAATCTGGCATAGCTTCGTTAAGATCCTGCATAACAAATTCAAAAGCTTCACTTCTTGTCATTACTCGAGGATTTACATCTGGACCTTCATCAACTTCTCTAAAAGGAACCTGTCCATAAAGATCCATTATCCAGTACATATGAAATGCTCTTAAGAATTTTGCTTCTGCGATTTGTTGTACATTTGCATCGCTCTCTGGAGCAATTATTTCAGTGAGATTGAATATAGCAGAGTTAAACTCGTTCCATGTATTTAGAACAAAGTTGTGGTTCGCATCCCACGTATGCTGATGTAACGTTCTCCAAACTCCATTATCCCCCCAGTCAGTTCCTCTGGTAGGAATTAATAACTCGTCTGAAGTACCTTCATTAAGTCCGTATAAATTTTCATGGGTTTCTACATTTGTTCGAAGGCTATTGTAGGCGTTACTTAAAGATCCAGCAACATCAGAAACACCAGTAAAGTCTCCAGTAGTCTGCACGCGCGATACAGAATCTGTGTCTTCTAACTCCAGGTCTGTACACGCGATAAAAGATCCCAGTGCTACTAAGAGTATTGAAAGTTTTATAAATCTATTTTTCATAATAATTTTTTAAAATGATACGTTCAACCCAAAAGTGAATGTTCTTGGCTTAGGATAAGCAGTATAATCGATACCGGCAGATGGAATTCCGTTCAATGCTTTGTTAGTATCAACCTCAGGATCTAAACCAGAATAATCTGTGATTACAAATAGATTCTGACCGTTTAAGTATAATCTTAAAGTCTTGAACATGCTATCTTCGTTAAGATCGAAGTTATACCCTAAAGTGGCATTTTGCATTCTTAGAAAATCTCCTTTTTCCAAGAATCTTGTAGAAACATCTGGAGCGTTTGAAGCAGATTCGCCATTATCAACTACATTGCGTGTCACATTACGACCATTATTTAAGGCTCCTTTTGTGAAAAATGCGTTTTCAGTATTATTATAGATATAGTGACCATACTGTCCTGCCATAAATAGGGAAAGATCCCAGTTTTTATATTCTACTCTTGTTGAAATACCAACATTAGTTGTTGGAAGTGCACTTTTTCCTATAAAAGTTTGAACATCACCATTAGGATAAATACTTTGCCCATTCTCATCAAAGCCACCAAATTCTCTTAAGTAGTAGGAGAATAAAGGTTGTCCACCAGCGAGTAATTGAGCAAATGCACCGGTAAGCCCCTGTCCATTAATTTCTCCTGTTCTGTTTTGTCCTGCGTAATCTTCAACCATGTTGTCGTTGTAGGCTATATTAAACCCGAAATTCCAGTACCAGTCTTCATTATTTATAATGTTATAATCAATAGCAAATTCAACACCTTTATTAATTACATGTGCATCTAAATTTTGATAAACGAATGGTTGAGGTGAAGGCTGCGCAGAGAATACCTGAATAAGTAGATCTGTTGTATTTTTATAATAAAAGTCTAAAGATCCACTTAATCTATCCTGCATAAAGCCAAAATCTAAACCAAGGTTGGTCTGGCTTGTTTCTTCCCATTGCAAATCTGGATTGGCAAAGGATACTTGCGTAACACCTGGGCGATTAATATTTCCATTATCCTGAATACCAAAATCGGCATATCGTTCTCTAACAGTATATTGATTATAAGGAATTTCTTGATTACCTGTGATACCATAACCTAATCTAAGCTTAAGAGTAGAAAAGGCTTCAGGAATAAAGTCTTCTTCTGCTAATTGCCATGCGAAAGCTCCAGATGGGAAAACACCATATTTATTGTTACCTCCAAATCTGGTAGAACCATCAGCTCTTAGCGTAGCTGTAAATAAATATTTTCCTGTAAGCTCAAAATTTACTCTAGCAAAATAAGACTGTAGTTCATCTGTAATATTAAAACTATCGTAAGCTACAGAAGTTGGCCCAATTCCTGAAGGAGATGTCAAATCTTCCGTTGCGATGTTTGGGAACAATCTGGTTACAAAAAAACCATTAGGATCGTATCCATATTGTTGGTAAGAACCAGAAATATTATTTCTTAAGATGTTATTTGCATCATTTAAACTACTGGTCATTTCTCCTAAATCTTCACTCTGGAATCCAAAACCACTTACATTATAACCTTTTCTTTCGAAATCTTGGAAAGAGTATCCAACCAAAGCTTCAAACTTCGAGTTCTCAAACATCTTTTCGTAATTCAAAGTAAATTCCATCAAACGGTTTGTAGCTTCAACTTGATTTAGCGCGCCTCTACCATTATCTGGTACGCCAGATTGAATCCCGGTTAAACCGCCAGATATTGCTGCTTCTCTGTTCGACTCAGAAGTATCATATCCAAAGTTTATTTTAGCATTCAAGCCTTCAATAACTTCATAATCGGCAGAGAAATTTAGAAGCACTCTATCGGTTTCCGATTCATCTGAAAAGTATTTTAATAGTGATAAAGGATTTATAATGCTTCCCTGAGGCTGAAAATCTGGATCTGCTGGGAAAGTGGGATTAGCCTGATAAGCTGCGCCTAATAAATCTCCTTGAAATCCTGCGTTATTAGAAATTGGTGCTCTGGTATCGTTTACTCTTGATAGAGTAGACTGTACATTCAATTTTAATTTATCGTCAAACAAACGCTGAGTAATATTGAATCTTCCAGAAAGACGCTCTAGAGCAGAATTTTCTACAATACCTTGTTGATCTGCATAACTTAAAGAAGCGCGATAATTACCACTATTATATGAGTCGGAATACGACAAATTATGAATCTGAGAAAAAGCCGTTCTGGTAATTTCGTCTTGAAAATCGGTATTTGCGCCTTGGTCTAAAATAGCAAGATCTCCACCTAATTCAGATACAGCTTCTAAATACTCATCTCTATCCAATAAATCATACGTATTGGCGGGAGAGGCTAAACTTAAGGTTGTACCATAATCCAGTCTAGACTCAGTTCCTCTACCAGTTTTGGTAGTAATAATTACCACTCCGTTCGCACCACGAGAACCGTAAATGGCGGTAGCAGAAGCATCTTTTAAAACGCTCATACTTTCAATATCTGAAGGATTTAAAAAGTTAAGCGGATTTTTTGCTGAACTTGATCCAAAACCTACATCGTCCCCACCAGAAGAAACTTCATTTCCAGCTAAAGGAACACCATCTACCACAAATAGTGGATTGTTACCACCTCTTACCGAAGAAGTACCACGAATTCTAATGTTTACGCCACTTCCTGGCTCACCACTAGTGGTAGTGATTTGTAAACCCGCAGTTTTACCTTGTATTAACTCTTCAGGAGAAGAGATAACACCCTGGTTAAAATCTTCAGCAGAAACGGTTGCTACGGCACCTGTTGCATCCTTAACGGTGGTAGATCCGTAACCAATAACTACGACTTCGCTTAAGGCAGCAGCATCTTCATATAAAGTTACATTGATAGTCGATCTACCCTCGACGGCAATTTCCTGTTGTGAGTATCCTACAAAGCTAAAAACCAGTGTTGCATTTTCTCCAACATTATTTAGACTGTAGTTTCCATCGAAATCTGTCGTGGTTCCATTTGAGGTGCCTTTTACCAGAATATTCACTCCTGGAATTGGCATAGAACCATCTGTAACTGTTCCCGAAATCGATTGCGCCTTTGCAAAAGAAAAACAAAGCGCAACAAAAAGAAACAGACTAAACCTGAGTAATCCTTTTTTCATACAAATAATTTTACAATTTGATTAACTAAACTTTATAATTCCTAGATATAAAATTAATAAAATTTAGATAAAAAAATGAATATTATTTAATTTAAAAGGTGTTTTTCTGAATAAACTAATGTTTAAAACCTGTAAAAATATTAATATGATAATTGTGTGCGTTTCACACTTATTTCAATAATTAATAGCATTCATGCGGTTTAAGCACATTTTTTCGAAAAATAAGCGTATTTTTAACGTTTTTGAATAAAATAGAAATTAATAAAATTATTTTTTTCTAAATTCTTTACTTAACAGCAATTTTTAAGCTTTTTGCAGCAATTTTTACTTCAATATTCTGTGTGTTTTCGATAAATTCTCCATCAATTTGAAAAGCTATGGGCTTTTTACAGCTAATTTTCGCAGCACTTGTAGAGATAGTTTCAGCGAAGTCTGAGTCGAATTTTACTTCTTCTCGAAGTGTACCTAATATTTCAGGAATATCTAAATTTTTAAAAATCAATATTTCAAATTTTCCATCATCGTGTTCGCCTTCAGGATTAATCTTGGCGCCGGTACCATATTTCTTACAATTGGCAATAGCTAGCATAATTCCTTTATGATTTTGGATCTTTCCATCAATTTCCACTTCATATTCATAAGGATATTTACTCTTTATCAATGTGGGAATAGTCTGCATCAAGTAACCAAATTTACCCCGAATAGCCGCTGTTTCGTAATTTTCAATTAACTCAGCATTTAGGCCAATATCGCTTAGGTGTAAACACAACTGATTATTAATTTGCAATACATCTAAATTTGTAAATTTATCTCCTAAAGCAATTTTAATTTGTTCTTTTCGATCTTTTGGTATCCCTAGATTTAGAGCAAGACCATTGGCAGATCCCGCTGGGAAAATGGCAATCGGTAATTCTTTATGCAATAAAGCTTCAGCAACCATATTAATGGTACCGTCACCACCAACAACTAACATTCGTTCTGGCTCAACTTTATCTACTTCTTGCTTTATTTTCTGAATATCATTATTACCATCAGTTTTATAAAGATGAAATTTCCAATTCTTATTTTCAACTTCTTTGCGAACTTCAGTAATAAGATTATCCTTTTCTTCACCGCCCGAAACCGGGTTTACAACCATTAAAATATTCCTAAAGTCTCCCATTTTGTATAAAATTATATTCAAAATTAACTAATTTGGAGCAGGCCTACTCTTTATAAAAAATTAAATAATTTGAAACTTGACTTAAAACTTTATCGCGGTTACGCTAATGACAAAGAATTGGTCGTTTTTGGCCATCTTTTTAAAAGCTGGGCTCCCGATAAATACCGCTTAGACAGAAAAGGAATAAAACACACCTCTGCCATTATTCATAAGTTTAGAATAAAACCTTTATCGAATTATGAACTTCAGTTATGCTTTAGAGGAAAAAAATGGAAAACCAAAACCATGGAGGATGGTTACTTTAGATTTACGGTTCCTTTTCAGGAAAACTTAGAAAGTGGTTGGCATGAGTATGAGGTTATCGCTAAGACCGAGGATCGTTTTGGAATTATCGAAAAAGGGGAGTTGCTAAAACCATACGAGAGTAAGCTGGGAATTATTTCTGATATCGATGATACATTTTTAATATCTCATAGTAATAGCTTTTTTAAAAAGCTTTATGTGATGTTATCTAAAAACGTAAACCGCAGGAAAATCTTTGAAGATGTTGTAGACCACTATAAATCTCTTAGTAAAGCTGGACAAGATAGTAAAGAAGCATCGAACTCTTTTTTTTATGTTTCCAGTAGCGAGTGGAATTTGTATGATTTTATCGCTGAATTTGCTGAAATGCACGAGCTACCAAAAGCGGTGATTAAGTTGAAGAAAATAAAAACAGGAATTTCAGATTTTATAAAAACGGGTAGGGGAAGTCACGATCATAAATTTCAGAAAGTAAAAGATATTATCTCATTTTATCCAAATTTGGATTATGTTTTATTGGGTGACGATTCACAGCAGGATGTTCATATTTACGAGCGCATTTGTAAAACATATCCCACGAACGTACGATCGATCTACATAAGACAAACCGGAAAAAACAAAAACGAAGAGGTAAGCGCTACTTTAAAGAATATCGAAAGTCTGGATGTCGCGACCTGTTATTTTAAAGATAGCCACGAGGCGATTGCGCATTCAGATAAAATCAATATTATTTAAGCTGAAATTGCCAAATTAGAGCATCATTTTTTAGAAGCGGAATCTTATCTTCGCATTCCGCTAAATTTTTCAATGTGAATTTACATCAGTTTATAACTAAAAAGCTTGGCCTGCCGGCTAAGAGCATTCAAAATACAGTACAATTACTTCAGGAAGATGCAACGGTGCCTTTTATTGCGCGGTATCGAAAGGAGCAAACCGGTAATTTAGATGAAACTCAAATTCAGCAAATTTCAGAAGAACTTCAATATTTTCAGAATTTAGAGAAACGTAAGCATTCCATTTTAGAAGCGATCGAAAATCAGGATGCGCTTAACGATCAGTTGAAATCGAAAATTGAAAACGCTGAAAATCTCACTGTTTTAGAAGATTTATATCTTCCGTTTAAGAAAAAACGAAAAACAAAAGCAGATACTGCCAGAGAGAACGGTTTAGAGCCATTGGCTAAAATGATAATGGCTCAAAACTCGCCAGATATCCATGCGGCAGCATCGAAATTCGTAAAAAGTAAAGTAAATTCTAAGGATGAAGCGCTAGAAGGCGCTAAACATATTATTGCGGAATGGATTAACGAAAATCAATTTATTAGAAAGCGAATTCGACAATTATATTCTAGAAAAGCTGAAATAGTTTCGAAAGTTGTAAAAGCAAAAGCTACGGAAGATGCTTCACAAAAATTTCAGCAGTATTTTGATTGGCAGGAGCCTTTAAAAAGAATTCCGTCGCATCGATTTTTAGCTATTTTTCGTGCTGATAAAGAAGGAATTCTAAAGCTAAAAATTGAGGTTGAAAAAGCTGAAGCTTTACGTATAATTACTGAATCTCTCATTAAAAACAGAAATTCGCAATCTGCAGATTTAATAGAAGCAGCTGCAAGCGATGCGTTTTCCAGACTGCTAAAACCTTCTTTTTTTACTGAATTTTTAAATGAAACAAAATTAAAAGCAGATGAAGAAGCTATAAAAGTTTTTTCATTGAATTTGGAGCAATTGCTTTTGGCACCACCACTGGGAGAAAAACGAATTTTAGCGATCGATCCCGGATTTAAATCGGGTTGTAAAGTTGTTTGCCTAGATAAAAGTGGAAAGTTAGTGCATAATGAGAATATTTATCCGCATCCGCCACAACGGGAGCAAAGTGCGGCTGCAAAGAAAATTGAATCGCTAGTTAAAACGTATAATATTGAAGCTATTTCTATTGGAAATGGGACTGCAAGCCGAGAAACAGAGCAGTTTGTAAAATCGATTACATTTGATCATGAAGTAGCGGTTTATGTGGTGAACGAAGCTGGAGCCTCGGTATATTCAGCTTCGAAAGTGGCGCGAGACGAATTTCCTAATTACGATATTACTGTTCGCGGAGCGGTTTCTATCGGCAGGAGACTTAGCGATCCTTTGGCAGAATTGGTCAAAATCGATCCAAAATCTATTGGAGTAGGGCAGTACCAGCACGAAGTCGATCAAAATTTACTGAAGCAACGATTGGATACCACCGTAATGAGTACGGTAAATAAAATAGGAATCAATTTAAACACAGCGAGTAAAGAATTGCTTTCTTATGTAAGTGGTTTAGGGCCATCTTTAGCGGATAATATCATAAAAGCAAGAAGCGAAAATGGAGCATTTGCATCTAGAAAAGAGTTACTGAAAGTGCCAAGGTTGGGAGCCAAAGCCTTTGAACAATCAGCTGGATTTCTTAGAATAAAAAATCCCAAAAATCCACTTGATAATTCTTCAGTGCATCCAGAAAGTTATGCCATTGTAAAAAAGATGGCTAAAGATCTTTCTGTAGACATTTCAGCTTTAGTAGGGAATAAAAAGAAACTTCAGGAAATAAAACTTGAAAATTATATTACTGAAAGTACTGGTTTACCCACGTTAAAAGATATTATTGCTGAATTAGAAAAACCGGGCGTAGATCCACGAGAAAAAATTAGTGCATTTGCTTTTGATGAAAGTATTCGCGAAATCACCGATTTAAAACCCGGAATGAAATTAGCCGGATTAGTCAATAATATCACCAATTTTGGATGTTTTGTGGATATAGGATTGAAGCAAAGCGGACTCGTTCATATCTCGAAATTATCGAATACTTATGTAAGTGACGTTACTCAAATAGTACGCTTAAATCAAGAAGTTGAAGTTACTGTTTTGGATGTAGATTTAGATCGAAAAAGGATTCAGCTTTCTATGGTAGATTAAAACAGAAACTCCCGGTTTTTCCGGGAGTTTTATGTTATTCAATAATTAATGATCTCTTCGTTTAAATTCGCTACGATTGTAAAAATCGTCTTCAGCTCTTAATCTTTTTCGTTCTCTAGATTCAATCTCCTCTTCAGAAAGAAAATGTTTTTCTCGGTTCCAACTGGTATCATCATCGTACGTTTTTTCCGGACGAATACCTTCTTTAGAAGTTGGCATAGCCGGAATAGTCGAGTCGCTGTTTCGATAATCGTTCGCTGTAGAATTCGCTCTTAATTGCGCTCTTTCTCTTTCCATGCGCTCTTCCTTAGTTTCAGCGTTTTCGCGATCATGCAGCGTTTCAGATTTGTAATGTAGATTCGCTTTTTCTTCCGCTATGCGCTCTTCCGTAGTATTTGAGGCATGTGCACTTTTTCTTGCGCTATATTCATCAACTACATATTCATCATCAGTCAATTTTGCTTTTTTACCTTGTATTTCATTAGGAGTATAATTTCTATTGTATGATGAAATTATATTCTTTTCGTAGTCTCTCGAAATTGGATCTCCCGTACGATATCTTTTGGTTTCAGCAAAAATCTTATGATCTAGAGAATCGGTATGAATAAATTTTTCTTCTACATTAATATCTATCAATCCTATCGGTATGATGATATGATTTTCACCTTCTTTATTAATAAATTCTCTAAATCCAGAATTGTTATCTGGTGAGTAAGGATCATGGTTTTTATCGATTATTAATTGGTTCACTTCAACATCAACATAAACCACTCTGTCGAGCTCTTTGTTCACGATAAGATTATCCACCTTACCTATGCTCATATAATCACGATCTTTAACTTCCCACTTACGGATGTCTGGATCTTTGCTTGATATTTTATAATCTCCAAGTTCGTTTAGATAATATAAATGCTTCTCTTTTGTTTTCATGACTTAAAAGTTTAGTGTGTTTAAATAGAATTAAACCTCAAAAATTAGGGTGTACGATGCATTTGCTGAAGTTTGGATTTGTCCAATTTCTTCCATTTCTGTCGTGCTTTCGTCATCATCTGCTGGAGTACTTCCGTAGAAATATAAAAATGCCAGTACTGCAACTATAATGATAATGATAACCCAAGGCCAAATTTTCTTTTTCTTTTCAATCTTTATCTCTGCCATTGGTTTTGATTTATTGATTAATTAGAACTAAGGTAGAGTTGAAAATTGCCAATTAAACTTAAGTAAAAAGCAAACTATTGTTAATTAACTAAGTCTATGGATTTGAGCGAAATATGATTTATCATGAATGCTTTTGGAATTTATTAATGCTGAATTTGAAGGGCACTATTAAGTGATATTCTGAAAACAATTCAGGTTTTTAGTATTTCTATAGGAAGAAATATATAGGAATTTGGCGAATATTGATTAACTATCAAGTTACCTTAAACGAAAAAAGGTTCCACCTTTCGATGAAACCTTTTTAAGAATAAACTCTTTTTCTATCTAAATGTTCCGGAAGGAAATACCACAACACTCTCGTGTCCGTTTTCACCTACTGCAGAAACTCCAAAGAAAAAATTATCGATCACAACTCCTTCTAAGGTGAAATTAGTTGTGTCTTTTCCTACAAATCTGGAGTGCTGCCATTGCGGAGCCGTAGTGTCTCTCCAATATATTTTATAACCTGCGATGTTACCTTTTACAGCTTCCCATTTAAGTTTTGTATCGGCTTCTACAATTCCGCCAATCTCTACATTTTCAGGAGCGGGTGGTGCCCAAGCAAGACTTGCTAAATTAATCGCGTTAACAGCAGTTAGTTTTTTAGCGTAATCGAAATTAACACCTTCAATGACATCGCCATATTCGATACCATTTTCTGTTCTTATATCTTGATGCTGGCGATTATAGTTCTCGTGCGCTTCCATAATTCTAACTCCGGCAAAACCAAGATCGTTAAAAGGTCGATGATGGCCACCACGCCCAAATCTATCAAGCCTGTAAATCATCATAGGATTCATCTCTGGCATATAAGTTTTCGTGTTTTTATGAATGTATCTGGCGAGCTGTCTGGAAATTCCATCTACTTCGCCACCATAAAATCGTCGCATTTTTCGCTCATTTTCAGTTTCTGTAGGAGGAACAGGTTCAGAAAAAATCCTGAAATCACGATTGCTAATCACACCATCTACACCTTCAATATTACCAATCATATCATTATTCAATATCCCGATAATATCCCATTCATTCTTTTTAGCATATTCGGCCAAGCCTTTACCACCAAAAAGTCCTTGCTCTTCACCACTAAGACCAACATAAACAATGCTGTTTTCAAATTTATATTTAGACAGAACACGAGCAGATTCCATTGTGCCGGCCATTCCACTCGCATTATCATTAGCTCCCGGTGCGTCTATTTTATAATCCATAGTATTGCTGGCACGAGAATCGATATCACCACTCATTATGATGTAGCGGTTTGGATATTTAGTTCCTTTTTGAATGGCTACAACATTTACTATCCAGGCATCTTTTGGTATTCTTCTTCCGTCTTCTTTTTTTACAAAATCTTTTTGATAGAAAACATTCATACAGTTGCAACCTGAGGCGATATTATCGAATTCAGATTTAATCCAACGTCGAGCAGCACCAATTCCGCGTGTGTTAGAAACTGTATCGCTAAAAGTATTTCGAGTACCAAAGCCGACTAACTTTCGGATATCAGATTCTATACTATCTGCTGAAATTTCATTGATTATATTATAAATCTTTTGATCGGTTTCTTGAGAATATGCGGGTTTCAGAGAAAACAAGCTAATTAATAGTAGAGAAGCAGTAGATATTTTTTTTATCATAAGTTAAGCTGATTTAGGTTAGTAATTTAATCAAACTTTACTTTTACATGCAAATACATTGGGTGTTTTAACTGAATATGAAAGCTTGAAGTGATAATATAGGTTTTAGTGTCGCTGCGACGAATCTCATTCATTATAAAATGAAAAATCATTAAAGCTTTTTTATGAATTGCAGATAAGATAATTCAAAAAAATCTAGATCGATTTTCACTAAATTCAGCAATATTTTTTAGAAAAATCATTTAAATCTTTTTATAGATATTTTTGCCTTAATTCATCAAATATTAAGCATAAAAAAGCCTCGAAAATATCGAGGCTTTAATAATATTATTTTGAAACTGAAATTTAGCTCGCTTTCATCTCGTGGATTTCAGCTTTAGCTTCATTTATTTTTTCTTCAGACTTAGAATTGGTAAGATTAGCTTTTGTTTTAGCTTTAAGAGCATCAATTTTGTGGTTTACAGAATCTGAAAAGTCTGTTACTCTACCTCTTGCATCTTTATAATAGTTGTCGCTAGTTGTAGCAATTGATTTTCTTGTATCCTTACCCTTTTTAGGAGCAAATAATAAACCTGCTGCAATTCCGGCTGCAGCTCCAGATAATAATCCTATTAAAATTTTTCCTCCTGATCTCATAGTTTCGTATTTATTGGTTCGTAAATTAATGTGGTGTAAAATTACTTAGAAACAGCCTCGTAGCCTCGCTTAACGAGTTAATCTTGACATAAACTTTATTAAGATTTGTCAATAATTTTAACATTTATTCTAAGAATGACCTCAAAATTTCTCTAACTCTCTTTGTATCGTTTACGTAATAATTGGCACTAGTCTTTTTTATACCCACTTTTACGGTATAAGATTTCCGTGGTAATTCTTCGAACATGTATTCATCGGTCCAATCGTCTCCTATGGCAAAAATAAAGTCATAGTTGTCACCTACTAATTTTTTAGAGGAAGCTTTTCCCTTATTTACGCCACTACTTTTTATTTCTAGAACTTTGTTACCGGCCAAAACACTTAACCCCCGATTTGAAACCAGTCCTTTTAATGTATTAGATAGTTCGTTTGCTCTAAGATCACCAAGTTCTGGATCTGCTTTTCTATAATGCCATGCTAAGGAGTAATTTTTTTCTTCTAAAAATGTTCCTGGGGTACGATCAACAAAACTTTCGATTACCGGTCTAACCGCATCCATCCACTCGTTTTTTACATTTTCAGATAATTCCCATTCACAATTTTTTTGGCGCATCCATGCTCCATGTTCAGAAATTAGCTCTATAGATGTTCCTTGCCACCAATCTCCAAGTGTTTCTTTATCTCTACCACTTATAATCACAACATCAGTTTTCTCCTGAGCGTTAAGCTGAGTTACCAAATCGATAAGTTCTTTATCTGGACGGGCATCTTCGGGTTTGTCTTTAAAATCAACCAAAGTACCATCATAGTCTAAGAATAGTATTCTTTTTTCTGAAGTTTTATAATCTTCAACTAATTGATCGGCAATTTTTGGAGTGATACGGATAGATTCAAAAGATTTGCGGTTATCTTCAGTATGTTCTAAAGCGCTCATAAAGTCTTTAGCCCATTTTTCAACATTATATCTTTTTAATCTTTTCTGAAGTGTTTTGTTTCTTTCGATCTGCTCATCTTTTGGCATTTCGATAGCCTGTTTTAAGGTCATAGCGATTTGCTCAAAATTATTCGGGTTAATGATTAACGCTTCGTTCATCTCGTGGGCAGCTCCTGCCATCTCACTTAAAATAAGAACACCGGTGTGATCTGTTCTTGTAGCGATATATTCTTTGGCTACCAGATTCATCCCGTCTCTAATAGGGGTAAGTAGTGCAATATCACAAGATGTGTATAAATCAATTAAATTATCAAATGGCATCGAACGATAGAAATACCAGATGGGTGTCCAGCTTACCGTAGAAAACTTACCATTAATACGACCAACTAGTTCATCTATCTCACGTTTTAATCTTTGATATTGTGGTACGTTTGATCTTGAAGGCACAGCTAACATTACCAATCGTACTTTTTCTATAAATTCTGGATATTTATCTAGAAAATATTCGAATGCTCTAATTCGATTTGCAATACCTTTGGTATAATCCAGTCGGTCAATACTTAAAATTAGTTTGGCATCTGGTGTAGCGTCTAAGTGTAGATCTAATCTTCGTTGTAATTCTGATTGTTCGTCTTCGGTTCCGCGGAAATGATTAAGTGCAGCATCTTCAAATTTCTTATAATCGATACCCATCGGGAAAGAGTCAACTTTTACAATACGCTCTGGCAATGTAACCTCATTGAAGTCCACCTGGTGACGTAAAATTCTGGTAACCGAACTTAAAAAATGTCTTTCGTAATCGTAGGTGTGAAATCCTATTAAATCTGCACCAAGCATCCCTTCTAATACAGATTCACGCCAAGGTAAAGTTCTAAATACTTCGTAAGAAGGAAATGGTATATGATTAAAGAAGCCAATAATGGCTTCCGGTTGTTCATCTCTTATGAGTTTAGGTACTAGTAATAATTGGTAGTCATGAACCCAGACACGGTCACCTTCTTCATAATATTTAAGGACCTCTTTGGCGTATTTGATATTTACCTGTTTATAGATCTCCCAAGAAGAATGTTCTGCTTCGGTATATTCCATAAAATAATGGAAAAGAGGCCAAATGGTACGGTTACTAAAACCATAATAGAAACCATCGACTTCTTCTTCGCTTAGGTTTACTGCGACACATGCTTCAGCCTTTGCTTTTTCTTTCACTTCATCTTCTAAATGGTCTGGAATTTCTTCTTCAGTTAAACCACTCCAGCCAATCCAAATACTGTCGCCATCGCGATGGAAAGATTTCAATCCTGTTGCAAGGCCACCAACACTTGGAGTGACTTGAAGCTCGTCGTCATCTAAAGAAATTTTAAGGGGTAGACGGTTAGAAATAATAATAGTTTTACTCATAATTCTATGCTAAGACTGTTGTTGCCAATTTGATTTTTACTAAATTTCGGGAATTCATTTTAGAATACCATTCTTTTAAAAGAAATTTAAGATATATGGACAATTTAGATTACGGAATAATCGGAAATTGTAAGAGTTGCGCGCTTGTATCCAAAACGGGATCTATGGACTGGTGCTGTTTACCGGCATTTGATTCTGCTGCTGTTTTTGCCAAAATTCTCGACGAGAATAAAGGTGGTAGTTTTGAGTTTAAAGTTAGTGATGATTACAATATTTCGCAAGAATACCTTTGGGAAACAAACATCTTATCTACCGTTTTTGATAATGGAGAGGATGCTTTCCAATTAATAGATTTTATGCCGCGCTATCCAAGAGATGACGGTTCTTATTACTCCCCACCAGATGTTATTAGGTTTTTAAGATTACTTAAAGGGAAACCAAAATTTAAAGTACTCTATAATCCAAGATTGGATTTTGCCAGAGAAGAAACGTACAACGAAAATAAAGGAAACTATATAAAGAGTTATACCACAGAAGGTAAGTATGATTCTTTATTTTTTTATTCTAGCCTGGATCTAGAAGATATCTTACAACAGCGTGAAATAACGCTTACAGGTAACGCCTACTGTTTAATAGGTTACCATGAAAAATTAATTACACAATCATTAGATCGTTCGTATCTAAAATTTCAAAGAACTAAGACCTACTGGATGAACTGGAGTGAGAAAACCACCAGATATTCTCACTACAGTAATGAAATTATGCGTAGTGCTTTAGTATTGAAATTATTAAGCTACAAAAAATCTGGTGCTGTATTAGCAGCAGCAACCACCTCTTTACCTGAAACAATAGGAGAGGAGCGAAACTGGGATTACCGTTTTTGCTGGATTAGAGATGCCTCGATGGTAATTAAGGTAATGGCCGGTCTAGGTCACGTAAAATCTGCAAAAGACTTTTTACAGTTTATTATTGATATTATACCCGATAAGGATGAGAAAATCCAAATTATGTATGGTATTGATGGACAAAAAGAGCTTACTGAACATATCCTAGATCACTTAGATGGTTATAAAGGTTCTAGTCCTGTTAGAACTGGTAATGCCGCTTATATCCAAAAGCAAAATGATATCTACGGAATTTTGATGGAAGTTATCTATCAGCAATTCTTACAATTTGAAACTTCATTAGAGAATAGTGAGGAATTGTGGACAGTGGTTCGTGGAATTGTTATGATTGTTGAAGAAAACTGGCAAAAACCAGACAAGGGAATTTGGGAATTAAGAACTGAAGATCGTCATTTTGTATTTTCCAAACTACTTTGTTGGGTAGCGATAGATAGAGCAATTAAAATTGGTGAAGTGCTAAGAATGGGTATTAACGATACCCATTGGAAAGCCCTTAGAGCTGAAATTTATGACGATATCTACAATAACGGATGGAACGAAGAGAAACAAGCCTACACGCAATTCTATGGTTCTTCAGATTTAGATGCCAGTACTTTATTAATGGAATCTTACGGATTTATTGATGCAAAAGATCCAAGATTTGTGAGTACTGTACAAGCTACAGAGAAAGAATTGTGTAACGATGGTTTAATGTATCGTTACAAAAATAAAGATGATTTTGGATTACCATCATCATCATTTACTATTTGTACATTCTGGCTTATCAATAGTTTATATAAAATAGGAGAAGAGCAGAAAGCAAAAGCTATGTTCGAGCAGTTGCTTTCTTATAGCAATCATTTAGGATTGTTTAGTGAAGATATAGATTTTGAAACTAAAAGACTATTAGGAAATTTCCCTCAAGCATATTCGCATTTAGCTCTTATAGAAACGGCCGCTAATTTTAGTAAAGGTCATATTTCTGAAGAGAATGCTTTTAGTGGTTTTTAAATTGTAATTAGAAATTATACTGAAGGTGGTGGTGTTGTTTCAGCTGGATTCTGGTCTTGCTGGGGTAACACCACTCTTGTTTTAGGCAAACTGTGAGGATAATTTATACGAATAAAATCGATAATCTTTTCACGAATATAAACTCGAAGATCCCATGATGTAGGTGAGTCTTTGGCACTAAGCAATATTCTAATTTCAACTGATTTTTCAGTAGCATCTGTTACTTGTAAAACGTTTACTTTTCCATCCCATAAAGGAGTTCCTTCCAGTAATCGTGTTTGTTCTTCCCGTATCGCATCAAAAGAAACATCATAATCGGTATAAATAAATACAGTACCCATTAAATCAGCAGATTTTCTAGTCCAATTCTGAAACGTGTTTTCAATAAAATAAGTAGATGGAACCACCAATCTTCGTTTATCCCAAACCTTTACGACCACATAAGTAAGCGTAATTTCCTCGATCCAACCCCATTCGCCTTCAACGATAACGGCATCTTGAAGTCTAATTGGTTGTGTAATGGCTATTTGTATTCCAGCTAATAATGTAGCAATAGCCTTTTGCGCTGCTAAACCTACGATGATACCAGCAATACCAGCAGAGGTTAATAAACTAACTCCAACAGAGCGAATACTTTCAAAACTCATAAGCGTAATACCAATTGCCAGGATCACTAAAATGAAAATAATAATATTTTCAAGGATGGTAAATTGAGTATAAACTTTTCGGGCTTTTAGATTATCAACTTTAGATACATCATATTTACGAAGCATCCGCTCCTTAAAAACCTTTAAGCAAACGATCAAAAACCAGGTAATTGAAATAGTTAAAAGCGCGATTATTACATGTCTGGCAACGTATTCATATTCTTCGGAATTTGAGAAATCTGATATATTACCAATCCATAATAAAATTGCCAATAGGAAAAGCAAAAGAGGTATTCGTATTCGACGTGCAAAATTAACCGGCAGAATATTACGTGGATCCTTTCCGATTTTTTTTATGAGGTATGATGCTAAGTAGAAACTAATCATTAACCCAACAATACCGTATATTATATATTTCAAGCTATCGCGGGTTAGAGCGTTATCTTCAACAATAAGGGATATAATCATGTGGGGTGATTTATTTAAGTTTATTTATTTTTGTGGGGGAATTCCTGAATTCTAATTCTTGATGTTGCCAAATGTTCGCCATCTTCAAGATCTGCTATAAAACGAACCAAATCTTCTCTCAAACTACAATGCAAATCCCAGGTTGTGTAAGCATCTTTGGAACTGCAGAGGCATCTTATTTTTATAGCAGTTTCGGTTACTTCTGATACTTGTACCACCGGAGGTTTTTTCTCATCCCAATCGTCTGAAGCTTCCAGAAGCTCCTTGAATTTTTCCCTAATCTTGTTTACATCAATTCGATAATCAGCATACAAGGTAATTGGTCGAATCTGGTTGGCGGCGGTTATAGACCAATTTTCGAAAGTATTTGAAATTACATATTTTAACGGAACAACTATGCGTCTCCAATCCCATGTTCTAACGATCATATAGGTAAATCTAATGTCTTCTACATAGCCCCAATTATCTTCAATAATTACCGTATCTCCTATCCTAGCGGGTTTTGTAATCGCTATTTGAATTCCCGCAATTATATTTCCTAAGGTGCTTTGGGCAGCGATACCTAATATTACAGTTGCAACCCCGGCAGAAGCTAATAATGATACTCCTAATTTTTCTAAAGATCTAAACTGAGAGAGCACTATCGATGCGCCAACAATTATGATTACAAACGTTGCCACTCTTCTGGCAACAGAAATATAGGTTAACATTCTTCTGGCGTCACTATTTTCTTCGAGAGTAGTATCTCCAATTTTATTTTCAGCTACATTCAGCATAAAATAGTCGATCATTCGCATAAAGAACCATGTAATAGAACTTATTACTATAACTAATAACAAGGCATATAAACTACTGGCAAATGCACCCGCGAATGAAATAAGATGATTAAGCAATAAGTAAAATGTAAGCACGCCTACGGCTAAACCTGCGGGAGCTGATAATCTTGTAGCAATATCTCTAATCCAGCTTTTATTTGATTTGGCAAGTACTTTTTTAAGTGCGTAAGCAGTCAATTTGCCTAAGAAATAACAGATGATGGCGATGATTAGCGTACTTACAAATTTCCATACAGGAATATTTAGAAATTTAATCCGTGCCCATTCTGGCATTATACGATCTAATTTTCTAGGTCCAAATTCGGCATAAATGGCATCAATATTTTCAACTGTATTTTGGGATATCAACCAGAAAGCTCCGTAATCTTTGTATTTTACTCGCTGAACTCGCATGATGATATCTCTACCTTTCAACTCTACTTCTCCAAAAACAATACTTCTTCTTGGTTTTCCTGCTACAGCTTGATTGGTGGTCGTTTGAATATCAATTTGCCCATCTGGTCGATCTGGTAAGTCACCCCAGCGAACATTCACGCGCTGATTGATGACAAAATAAAGTTTTTCAGCTAAAGTTGCTGCTTGCTCTTTTGTCGTATTATCCGGTAATAGGTTTAAATTTAAGGCATAGGCTGCATCTTCATAATTTTCATTCCGACATTGAATAATAAAGTGTTCTAAGGCAGCTTGTGGCGTTTGAAGGTTGAATTTGCTAGGGGCAAGTCCTGTAATATTATTTAGTCTATCTAAAACATAATAGGCTTCATTATACTCTTTGATAGAATTAGATCCAAAATTGCCATTTTTGGGAATCGTTTTTTCACTACTGGGTAACGAAATAGGATCTTTCTTTATTTTTGCAGAATCTTTTGCAGAATCTTGTTGAGCGTTGCTTATGCTACTATTCAACAAAAATAATACTATAAAAATCTTTGAAATAGAGAGTTTTCTTGCCATAAACGACAAGTTACATTCATTTCATAACAGATTTTATTAGCGTTTTGTTAAAATAAAAAGAGCAGCCAATTGGCTGCTCTTTTTATTTTGATCAAGAGGTAGTTTAAAAGCAATACTTATTTTCTGCGATTAATTTATCGGCAATCTGAGTTCTCAGTTTCACAACATTCGGGAAGTTGTCGTATTTCGTGAAACGTTTTAATCCCATTAACATCATTCGTAATTCGTCACCTTCGGCAAAAGAAATAATTCCTTCTTTGGCTTTTGCGTTGATTTTTTCAGCAGCATTATAAAGGTAAAGCTGAGCCATTGCGATTTGTTCTTTCTGACTTTCTTCACCAGAACGCTTGGCGTTCTTTTCGGTTCTTAAGATAGCCGATTCTGCCATATAAACTTCAATCAAAATATCTGAAGCTGCTAATAGTAATTGCTGATGTTCTTCCAGTTGAGGTCCGAATTTCTGAACGGCACTTCCGGCCACCATTAAAAACACTTTTTTCAGCTTTTTGATCATTTCTTTTTCTTCCGCAAATAATTCAGAATAATCTGGTTTATCGAAAGACGGAATTCCCATTAATTCTTCTCCAACTGCTTGTGCTGGTCCTAAAAGATCTACGTGACCTTTCATCGCTTTTTTTACGAGCATACCTACAGAAAGCATTCGGTTAATTTCATTGGTTCCTTCATAGATTCTAGAAATACGAGCATCTCTCCAAGCAGCTTCCATTGGCGTATCGGCAGAGAATCCCATTCCTCCAAAAACCTGAATTCCTTCATCTGAACAATTCTGAATATCTTCTGAACACGCTACTTTTAAAATAGAACATTCTATAGCATATTCTTCCACTCCTTTTAATTCAGCTTCAGAATGAGAATTGCCACTTTCTAAACGAAGGTTAATTCGATCTTCAATATTTTTAGCTGCTCTATATGAAGCCGATTCGCCCACGTAAGCAGAAGTTGCCATTTCGGCTAGTTTTTGTTTAATCGCTCCAAATTGTGCAATGGGCGTTTTAAACTGAACTCTATCATTAGCATATTTTACCGCGTTGTTCGTTACGCGACGTTGCGCATCTAAACACGCTGCAGCCAATTTAACACGACCTACATTTAAGGCATTCATTGCGATCTTGAAACCTTCGCCACGGCCTGCTAGCATATTTTCTACCGGAACTTTGGTTTCGTTAAAGAAAACCTGACGGGTAGAAGAGGAGTGAATTCCTAATTTCTTTTCTTCTTCTCCAAAGGAGATTCCGTTGTCAGTATCATTTTCTACAATAAATCCGGTGATGTTTTTATCATCTTCAATTCGTGTAAAAACAATAAAAACATTCGCAAAACCGGCGTTAGAAATCCACATTTTTTGTCCGCTAATGCTGTAATGTTTTCCATCTTCAGAAAGTACGGCTTTGGTTTTTCCTGAATTGGCATCGCTACCAGCTCCGGGTTCTGTTAAACAATAGGCCCCAAACCATTCTCCGGTCGCTAATTTAGGCACATATTTTTTCTTTTGTTCTTCAGTTCCGTAAAGGGTGATTGGCATTGTACCAATCCCAGTATGGGCTCCAAAAGCAGTGGCGATCGATCCGGTAGCTCCAGAAATATAATCACAAACCAACATTGTAGAAACGAATCCCATCCCGAGTCCGTCGTACTCTTCCGGAACGGAAACACCTAGAAAACCAAGTTCTCCGGCTTTTTGCATTACCTCTTCGGTGAGTTTATAATCTTTCTTTTCGAAACGTTCTCTATGCGGAATAATTTCACGTTCAACAAATTCTTTTACAGAATCACGCATCATCTTTTGCTCCTCATTAAAATCTTCAGGAGTAAAAACGTCTTCACATTTGGTTTCTTTTACTAAGAATTGACCACCTCGGAGTATATCTTTTTGTTCAGTTGTATCACTCATTTTTTCTTTAAGTTTTAGTTATTAAAAGAATAGAAAGAAGAGATAATAGAAAATAGACCTATAATTTGTTTTGAAAACTCATTGCCATTTTCTGAAATTCTTCAATTTTATGTTCTATTTTATTTAAAGTTTCTTGATCTATATAATTTCTATGTTTTGCCACTAATAATTGTGTTCCCAATTCAAAAGATGAACCAAGAGAGATATTTATGAAATGGCTAAATGATTTATCCGTCCGTGAAGAGCCTTCAGCGACATTACTTGGAATAGAAACAGAAGCTCGGCTCATTTGTGAACTCAAATCATATCTTTCGTGTTTAGGAAAGTCACATAATATATCTGAAATGTTATTGGCTATTTCTAAACCTAATTTCCAAATCTTTAAATTCTTATAATTATGCCTTTTCGCCATTAGTTTTAATCTATATTCTCTAGTCTATTTTCTATATTTTATTCTCTAGTTCAAAAATTCATAATTAGAAAACCTCATAAACTCCCGCAGCACCTTGTCCGGTTCCTACGCACATTGTAACCATTGCATATTTATTGTTGAGGTTTCGTTTGTGCATTTCATCAAAGATTTGAACTGATAGTTTAGCTCCGGTACAACCTAATGGGTGTCCCATAGAAATCGCGCCACCATTTACATTTACGATATCTTGATTCAATCCTAATTCCCGAATTACAGCTAAAGACTGAGAAGCAAAGGCTTCATTCAACTCGATTAAGGAAATATCATTTTGTTTTAATCCGGCTTGCTTGATGGCTTTCGGAATCGCTTTTACCGGTCCAACACCCATAATTCTGGGTTCTACACCTACAGCGGTATAACTTACCATTCTAGCGATAGGTTCAAGGTTGAGTTCTTTCACCATTTCTTCGCTCATTACCATCACAAAAGCAGCACCATCACTCATTTGCGACGAATTTCCCGCAGTAACGCTTCCGCCTTCTGCGAAAACAGGACGAAGTTTATTCAAAACCGCTTCAGAGGTATCTTTACGCGGTCCTTCATCTTTATTAACGGTGTAGCTTTTAGTTTTCTTTTTTCCGTCACCATCCACATAGGTTTGATCTACGGTAATTGGGACAATCTGATCCTGAAAACGATCTTCAGCTTGTGCTTTTATCGCTTTTTGATGAGAATTGTAGGCAAATTCATCTTGGTCATCTCGAGAAACTTTATACTGATTGGCAACTGCTTCAGCTGTTAATCCCATTCCCCAATAATAATCCTCGTGACCTTCTTTTGCCAATTTATAATCGGGAACCGGTTTGTATCCACCCATTGGGATGTAGCTCATACTTTCGGCGCCACCAGCAATAATGCAATCTGCCATTCCACTCTGAATTTTTGCGGAAGCAATGGCGATGGTTTCTAGTCCGGAAGCGCAATAGCGATTCACCGTCATACCGGCTACGTCTTCGGTTTTTAATCCCATTAGCGAGATTAAACGACCTACGTTTAAGCCTTGCTCGGCTTCGGGCATTGCATTCCCTACGATCACATCGTCGATACGATTGATATCAAATTCCGGAAGTTTATCCATCATATATTCGATGGTTTCCGCTGCCAGTTCATCTGGTCTTTTAAATCTGAACACACCTCGGGGTGCTTTTCCCACGGCGGTTCTGTATGCTTTTACTATATATGCTGTTTTCATTTTATTAGATTTTAGAAGATAGATTTGAGACGTGAGATAATTAAGATGAAAACTTCTGAATTAGTGTATAATTCATCTTTTGTATTTCAATCAAGTCATCAATTATAGGTTTAATTTTATCTTCTGTTATTAAATTGAGTCGATAAGCAAGAATTAGTTGAGTGCAAAGTTCGTTAGAGGAGCCATTTGCTATTCCAAGAAAATTTTTAAATTCTCCGTTTGTGTTTCTGCCTGCACCTTCTGCAATGTTAGATGCAATGGAAATAGCACTTCTTCTAATCTGACTAGTAAGTCCATATTTTTCTTCGGAAGGAAATTCAGAAGAAACTAAATAAACTTCTTTAGCAATATTCATTGCTTTTTGCCAGATTTTTAAATTTTGAAAATTATGCATAGCTAATTCTTACATCTAATATCTCAAATCTTACATCTAGTTACGTAACGGTTTTCCCTTCTGTAACATATGCTGAAGGCGTTCTAAAGTTTTTCGTTCTCCGCAAAGGCTTAAGAAAGCTTCACGTTCTAGGTCTAATAAGTATTGTTCGCTTACGTAAGAAGCTTCCGATAAATCTCCACCAGCCATTACGTATGCCAGTTTATTAGCGATTTTCTTATCGTGGTCGCTAATGTATTTTCCGGCGTTCATCTGATCGGTTCCTACGTAGAACGCTCCTAATGCTTGTTTACCTAAAACTTTAATATCGTTACGTTTGATAGGTTGCGTGTAGCCATTTTCTGCCATTAATAAGGCGTGTTTCTTAGCAATGGTTAATTGATTATCACGATTCACCACTACAATATCTTTTCCTTTCTGAAGGATATTGGTATCGTAAGCTTCATAGGCTGAAGTAGATACTTTTGCCATCCCAATGGTTAAGAAATTCTCTCGTAACCTGTTCAGCTCAACATCATCTTTTTGATAGGTGTCTGCCGCTCTCAAGGTCATTTCTTTAGAACCGCCACCGCCGGGAATTACCCCAACGCCAAATTCAACTAAACCAATATAGGTTTCTGCGTGAGCCACAACTTTATCGGCGTGTAGCGAAAGTTCGCAACCACCACCTAGCGCCATATTATGTGGAGCAGATACGGTTGGGATAGAGGAGTAGCGCATACGCATCATCGTATCCTGAAAATATTTAATAGCCATATTCAGCTCATCGTATTCCTGTTCTACAGCCATCATAAAAATCATCCCGATATTGGCACCCACAGAGAAGTTTTTTCCATCGTTCGATACTACGAGTCCGCGGTATTCTTTTTCAGCTAAATCAATTGCTTTGTTGATTCCGTCTAAGACATCACCACCAATCGAATTCATTTTACTGCGGAATTCTAAGTTTAAAATGCCATCGCCTAAATCTTCAACAACTACACCGCTGTTTTTAAATACAGCTTTAGATTCACGAATATTATCTAGAATGATGTAGGAATCTTGACCTGGAACTTTTACGTGTTCTTTCTTCGGAATTTCATAATAATATGTATTTCCTTCTTTTACGGAATAAAATGAAGTAATGCCGGCATCTACCATTTCGGTCACCCAAGCTGCGGGCTCGTAACCTTCAGCCTTCATCATTTCGATTCCTTTTTCTACACCAAGTGCATCCCAAACTTGAAACGGACCGTGTTCCCATCCAAAACCGGCTTGCATTGCATCATCAATTTTGTAGAGTTCATCAGTAATTTCCGGAATTCTGTTGGAAGCGTAAGCAAATAATGCGGAGAAGTTTTTGCGGTAAAACTTACCTGCTTTTCCTTCATCTTTAATTAAAACTTTATAGCGATCGCTAAGTTTATCGATAGTTTTGGTTTGCTCTAATACACTGAATTTCGCACTTTTTCGATCACGAAATTCCATTTTATCTAGATCAAGCGATTTGATTTCGCTAGAACCATCTTCTTTTTTCTCTTTTTTATAAAAACCTTGTCCGGTTTTGCTTCCTAACCATTTGTTATCCATCATTGTTTGGATGAATTTTGGTAGGGCAAAAAGATCGTGCGCTTCATCTTCGGGAACGTTTTCGTACAATCCGTTAGCAACGTGAACCAAGGTATCTAAACCAACCACATCTACGGTACGAAAAGTAGCCGATTTTTGTCGGCCAATTACCGGTCCGGTAAGTTTATCGACTTCCTCAATGGTCATATCCATATCTTTTACCATATGAAATAAACTCATAATGCTGAAAATTCCGACACGATTTCCTATAAAAGCCGGAGTGTCTTTCGCGATTACCGATTTTTTCCCTAGGAATTTTTTTCCGTAGTGATTCAAGAAATCTAAAACCTCTTTGGAAGTATCGGGTCCCGGGATAATTTCGAATAAACGTAAATAACGTGGAGGATTAAAAAAGTGCGTTCCGCAGAAATGCTTTTGGAAATCTTCACTTCTTCCTTTATTCATAAATTTAATGGGAATTCCGGAAGTATTGGAAGTAATTAAAGTTCCCGGTTTTCTATGTTTTTCAAGCTTTTCAAAAACTTGTTGTTTAATATCTAATCGTTCTACCACCACTTCAATAATCCAATCTACTTCAGAAACTTTAGCAATATCGTCTTCTAAATTCCCTGTTGCAATGCGATTGGCAAAATCTTTATGGTAAATAGGAGAGGGCTTCGATTTTAAAGAGCTCTGTAGCGAATCATTAACAATACGATTGCGTACTTCTTTATCTTCTAGCGTAAGTCCTTTTTTCTGTTCCTTTTCATTGAGTTCTCGCGGAACAATATCGAGCAGTAACACCTCGACGCCAATATTGGCGAAATGGCAGGCAATACCGCTACCCATAATTCCTGAACCAATGACAGCAACTTTATTGATTTTTCTGTTCATAGTATAAGTTCTGGTTTTAGAAAACTTCAATATTTAGAATATTGAAGTCTGGTTATTTATTCTTTAATGCAATCTCCTGATTATATATTTTCTTGTTCGCTATAAGATCAGTAATGGTGTTTGCAACTTCTGTAAAGGTTTTGAGATCCTGTTCGCTAACGTTTTCTTTTACAGCTTCATCAAATCTTAGAACTACTCCTTTAGAGAAATCTCTCATTTCTAATCCAAATTTGGTTAGATAAATCAATACGCTTCTACCGTCATTGGGATTTTTTTTGCGCTCAATTAATCCTTTAGCTTCCATAGTTTTAAGCATTCGGCTTAAACTTGTAGCTTCCATTCCCATCTTGGGTCCCAAGGATGTAGATGGTGTTCCTTTCTCGGGATCTATGCTAAGAAGCGCAAAACCTGTAGCCATTGTGCTACCTGCTTTTCCTGCTTCTTCATTATACATTTTAGAAACAGCCATCCAGGTTGCTCGTAATACATAATCTATTGTCTTTTCTTTCATAAATTGTTCTAAGCCAACCAAAGATAATAAAATATACTATGCATGCATAATAAGTAAATGTGAAATTTGTTAATTCTTCATTATATCTTTTCTAAAATATAGAATAAATAAAAAACTCTCCGTAGATGGAGAGTTTTATGTGATAATCAAATAATCAAAAATTTTATCTATCGTAAATTTGATTGTAAAGATGACTGTACTTCTCTACGACATTTTTTCGTTTCACCTTCATCGTAGGAGTTAAAAGTCCTTCTTCAACGCTCCAAATCTCTGGGGTTAACCTAAACGTTTTTACCTGTTCCCAATTGCCGAAACTTTTATTATAAAAATCAATTTCTTCCTGAATGCGATCATTTACTATTTTATTTTCTGCAATGTCGTCTTCAGAACCAGTACCCAAATCAATGTTTTTTCTAGAAGCCCATTCCTTTACAAAATCAAAATTAGGTTGAATTAAGGCAGCCGGCATTTTTTCGCCTTCTCCTAAGACCATTATTTGATCGATAAACTGAGACTGCTTCATTGCATTTTCTAATAGCTGAGGCGCAACATATTTTCCTCCTGATGTTTTAAACATCTCTTTTTTACGATCAGTTATTTTTAAGAAACCATTTTTATCAATTTCTCCAATGTCGCCGGTATGAAAAAAGCGATCTGAAGTTAATGCCTGATTCGTTTTTTCTTCATCTTTATAATAGCCCATCATTACGCTGGGTCCTTTGGTAAGTATTTCACCGTCTTCGGCGATTCTTACTTCAGCATTTTTAATAGGTTTTCCAACCGTTCCTATTCTGAAATTATAATCTCTTTGATCGTTTACGGCAATAACGGGAGAAGTTTCTGTGAGTCCGTAACCTTCCATGACAGGTATTCCTGCAGCTGCGAAAACTCTCGCAAGTCGTGGCTGTAATGCAGCACTACCGGAAACAATTAGTTCGATATTACCACCAAGTCCTTCTTTCCATTTTGAAAAGATAATTTTTCTCGCCAGGCTAAGTTGAAATTCATACCAACCGCCATTTGCACCGTAAGGCTCGTACTTATGTCCAAGCGCTAAAGCCCAATTGAATAATTTTGTTTTAATACCACCAGCCGAAGATCCTTTTGCAACGATTTTATCGTATACCTTTTCTAACAGTCTTGGTACAGCAGTAATTACGTTTGGTTTTACTTCCTTAAGATTTTCACTGAGTAATTCTATGGATTCAGCAAAATATATTGAGACCGCATAATATTGGTATAAATAAAGGATCATTCTTTCAAAGACATGGCATACCGGTAAAAAGCTTAATGCCGTATAAGTTCCAAAATCGAAAGGTACTCTAGGCGCGCTTCCCAAAACATTACTTACTATATTTTCGTGAGAAAGCATGACACCTTTTGGCTTTCCGGTAGTTCCAGAAGTGTAGATAAGCGTAGCAAGATCTGTTGTTTTTATAGCATCCATTCGCTTTTGTACTTCAGCCTGGTTGCTTACGTCTTCTCCTAATTTTAAAATTTCATCCCAATTTTTACAACCTTCAATTTCGTCGAAGCTGTAAACTTCTTTAAGGTGAGTATTAGCCTTTATCGCGTTTATTTTGTTTAAGACTTCTTTGTCAGAGACGAAACAATATATTGATTCGCTATGATTTAGAACATATTCGTATTCCTGCTGAGAAATTGTGGGATAAATCGGAACATTCTGGGCACCTGTTTGTAAGATTCCAATATCGGTTATATTCCATTCATTGCGATTAGAAGAAGAAATGACCGCAATTTTATCGTTCGGCTGAATTCCTAATCTTAGTAAAGCGCGGCTTACTTTATTAGCTTCATCTATATAATCGTTAGTAGAAATTTTCTTCCATTCACCATTGTACTTTGTCGCCAAAGCAGTTTGCAGCGGATAATTTTTTTGCTGAAAATAAGGGAAATCAAAAAGACGTTTTATAGTATTCATCTACTTTTTCATTA
The DNA here is from genome assembly GCF_030409505.1 of Zunongwangia endophytica. NCBI lineage: Bacteria > Pseudomonadati > Bacteroidota > Flavobacteriia > Flavobacteriales > Flavobacteriaceae > Zunongwangia > Zunongwangia endophytica. Next base: position 643,409 of record NZ_JAUFPZ010000002.1, read on the forward strand.
TCAGTATATTGCAAAATAGCAAAATACAGCAGTTTTTGGACTGAATATAACAAAAAGAATAGAAAAATTATTAGAATTTTATAAAGTTTTTATGTCTAGAAGTTTCTCTTCTTACTGATTAACGGAAAACGATGTAGTTGAAATAGAATTATTGTTAATACAAATCACTTCTATAAATAAGCATTTACTTTCAAGAAGTAAACTTTAAATGATTTTAGAATTTTCACGTGTTTTATCTCAATTTTAGGGCAATGCGTTAAATTGCTTTTAAAATCACACTAATATTTCTTTTTACGATATTGGATTTATAGTTTCACACAAAAAAACTTTATGAAAAATAAAAACTTAGTTCTTCCGATTCTTATTGCATTGCTTTGTTATGCTTGTGGATCACAGGTAAAAACTGTTAATCCAGATGAAAAGAATCTTGATAATTATAAAAGTTATGCATTTTTACCTAATGCGAATTTAAATGCGAGTTCGGAACAGCAAGATGTAAGTAAGGTAGTTGTTGAAACCGTCAATGCGAATATGGAGAGAGCCGGATATACTTTAGATTCAGAAAATCCAGATCTTTTAGTCCTTATAAGTTCTAAAAATCCGGTAGAGCCTACAGCTCAGCAAAATCCTTCACTTCAGCAAGATTATGCAGCATATCCTTATACTGATGGAGTAGGTACAGTAAGCCCTGCTTACGGAAATTACTATTACGGTGGTTTTGGAAACTTCGGAAGAATTACCGGATACGATACCGATTCTTACGAATATGAAGCTGGTGCCGTAATTATCGATTTAGTAGATCGTAAAACTAAAGAAACCGTTTGGAAAGGTAAAACCTCAAAAAATCTTGTAGACCAAGCCGATTTAGAAGCTCAGGAAGAAATGGTAAATCTTGTATTTAGTGAATTCCCGGCTTTTCAGAAAGATTCAGAATAAAATTAAGTCACTTATTAAAAAAAGCCGCTGAATTTTCAGCGGCTTTTTTATTGATATTATTTATTTTCTAACCAATTTTTTGCGTTTTCGAAAGCGCTAAGCCATGGTGTTACTTGATCATCTTTGCGATCTTTTGGATAATATCCCCAGTTCCAAGAGAATGTCGAACGCTCTAAGTGTGGCATCATTACTAAATGACGACCTGAATCGTCGGTTAGCATTGCCGTATTAAAGTCAGATCCATTTGGGTTCGCAGGATAGCCTTCAAATCCATACTTTCCAACAATATTGTACTTATCTTCAGCATAAGGGAAACTAAATTTACCTTCGCCGTGAGCCGCCCAGATTCCTAATTTACTACCTGCGAGACCTCCTAGCATCACCGAATTGTTTTCAGCAATTTCTACGGAAGTAAAATTACATTCGAATTTATGCGAATCGTTATGCAACATTTTAGGTTTCTCTTCATGATCAGGATTAATTAATCCTAATTCAATAAATAACTGGCAACCATTGCAAACACCAAGTGATAAGGTATCGTCTCTTTTGAAGAAGTTATCCAAAGCTGTTTTTGCTTTTTCATTATAAAGAAAAGCGCCTGCCCAACCTTTTGCACTTCCTAAAACATCAGAGTTAGAGAAACCTCCAACTGCAGCAATAAACTGAATATCTTCTAAAGTCTCACGGCCGCTAATTAAATCGGTCATGTGCACATCTTTTACATCGAAACCAGCTAAATGCATTGCACGAGCCATTTCACGTTCAGAATTCGATCCTTTTTCACGAATAATAGCCGCTTTTATTTTCGGTTTAGAAGCATCAATTTCAGGTAGCATACCTGTGAAATTTGATGGGAATTTATAAGATAACGCCTGATTTTTATAGTTTTCGAAACGTTCTGTCGCTTTTTCTTTTCCGCTTTGTTTTTGGTCTAATAAGAATGAAGTTTTATACCAAACATCACGTAATTTAGCTACATCGAAATTCAATGTTTCCGAAGCATTTTTTATTGTCAGTTTACTGTTTTCAGAAACTTCACCAATTTTAAAGAATTCAATCCCGTTATCGGCCAAAACTTTTTCCGCAGCATCATCAGTCGCCTGAAAAACAACCGAACTGTTTTCATTGAATAATAATTTTACAAGATCGCTTTCTCCCAATGCCGAAAGATCGATGTTTGCACCAAGACCTTTGTCTGCAAAGCACATTTCTAAAAGCGTAGTAATTAATCCCCCAGAAGCAACATCGTGTCCGGCAGCAATCATTCCCTTTTTAATTAAGCCCTGAAGGTTATAGAAGACTTCAGCAAAATTCTTATCGTCTTTAATGGTTGGCACTTCGTCTCCAACTTTGTTTAAAATCTGAGCAAAAGAAGAACCACCTAATTTTAACGAATCTTGAGATAAATTGATATAATAAATAGCACCTGCATTTTTCTGGAAAACCGGTTCTACAATTTTAGTAAGATCGTCGCAATATCCGGCCGCAGAAATAATAACAGTTCCTGGGGACAGTACATCGCCATCTTTGTATTTTTGTTTCATCGAAAGCGAATCTTTACCTGTAGGAATATTAATTCCCAAACTTATAGCAAAGTCAGACACTCCTTGTACCGCTTCGTACAAACGAGCATCTTCGCCTTCATTATTACAAGGCCACATCCAATTTGCTGATAGAGAAACTGATTTTAAACCTTTTTCTAAGGGAGCCCAAACGATGTTAGTAAGCGCTTCAGCAATAGAATTTTTAGAACCTGCAACAGGATCTACTAAAGCCGAGATAGGAGAGTGGCCAATAGAAGTAGCAACGCCATCTTTCCCTTTATAATCTAAGGCCATCACCCCAACATTGTTAAGCGGTAATTGTAACGGTCCAGCTGTTTGTTGTTTTGCCACACGTCCCGAAACACAGCGGTCAACTTTATTGGTTAACCAATCCTTACAAGCAACAGCTTCTAACTGTAAAACCTGCTTTAAATACTCTTGAATATTATCTGAGGAATATACCAGAGTTTCGTATTGTCTGGAGACTGTTTTATCATTCATAATGGTTTTTGGAGAGCTTCCAAACATATCTGAAAGATCCAAATCCATAGGTTTATTACCACTTTGCTTTCCTTCGAAAGTAAAACGATGCGAACCGGTAACATCACCAACGCTATACATAGGAGAGCGTTCTCTATCGGCTACACGTTGTAAAGCTTCAATATCTTTTTCTCCGATAATTAATCCCATACGTTCCTGAGACTCGTTACCAATAATTTCTTTTGAAGAAAGCGTAGGATCTCCTACTGGAAGTTTATCCAAATCGATATCTCCACCAGTATCTTCAACTAATTCACTTAAACAGTTTAAGTGACCACCTGCACCGTGATCGTGTATAGAAACAATTGGATTTTCTTCAGCTTCTACCATTCCACGCACTGCATTGGCGGCACGTTTTTGCATTTCTGGATTAGAACGTTGGATGGCATTCAATTCGATACCGCTACTAAACTCTCCGGTATCGGCAGAGGAAACCGCAGCACCACCCATTCCAATTCTATAGTTTTCACCACCAAGAATAACTATTTTATCACCTTTTTGTGGAATATCTTTTTGCGCCTGGGTTGCTTTACCGTAACCCACACCACCGGCTTGCATAATAACTTTATCGTACCCTAATTTACGGCCGTGTTCTTCATGCTCGAAAGTTAAAACAGAACCAACAATTAATGGTTGTCCAAATTTATTACCAAAATCTGAAGCTCCGTTAGAAGCTTTAATTAAGATATCCATCGGAGTTTGGTATAACCATTTACGCTCGTCCATTGCTTTTTCCCAAGGTCGATTTTCTTCCAATCTCGAATACGACGTCATATAAACTGAAGTTCCTGCTAAAGGAAGCGAACCTTTACCACCAGCAAGACGATCTCGAATTTCACCACCACTTCCTGTTGCAGCACCATTAAAAGGTTCAACCGTAGTTGGGAAATTGTGGGTTTCCGCTTTTAATGAGATTACAGAATCGTAATTTGTATTTTGATAGAAATCTGGTTTATCGGCAGATTTTGGAGCAAATTGTTCCACGTTTGGTCCTTTTACAAAGGCAACGTTATCTTTATAAGCTGAAACAATTTCGTTTGGATTTTCTTCGGAAGTTTTTCGAATCAGTTTAAATAGAGAAGAAGGTTTTTCTTCACCATCGATCACAAAAGTTCCATTAAAGATTTTATGCCGACAATGTTCAGAGTTTACCTGAGAGAAACCAAAAACTTCAGAATCGGTTAATTTTCGACCTAATTTAGTAGCTAAGCCTTGTAAATAAGCTACTTCTTCGGTATTTAAAGCCAAACCTTCCTGTTGGTTATAAGCTTCAATATCTTCGATTTCTTCAATGGCTTCTGGTTCAATATCAATTTTAAAGATATTCTGATTTAATTCAGCATATTTCTGAGATAGCATAGGATCAAAATCAGTAAAATGCTCATCGATTTTATAAAATTCCTCAATCCTAATAATGCCTTCGATCCCCATATTTTGGGTTATTTCTACCGCATTGGTACTCCATGGAGTAATCATTGCAGCACGTGGACCAACAAAAAAATCTGCCAAAGCAGATTCGATATATTGTTGTGCACCCCCAAAAAGCCAGTTTAATTTAGAAATATTTTCAGCCGTTAGCTGAGTGTTCGTTTGAACGGCAAAAACCTTATTGGTTTGAGTTCCGAAGAATAGGATCATCCTAAAGAAGTTTTGTGTTGTTGTTGAAAGCGCAAATTTAATTTTTTTAAAATGAATATTGAAACTTATTATCAGAAAGCTAAAATTGATTTTCTTTAATTTCAGAATATTTATTCTTTAAACTAAAAAAAGCTCCCATAAGGAGCTTTTTAAAGATTCTAAGAACATTTTAGTAAGTTCCGATATTTTCTACATTGTTTTTGTCGAATGTTTCCCATTCGTCTTCATCATAAGTTGTAGCGGGTCCATCTACTGTAGACTTTCTTCTTAAAGTAACATCTTTACCAAAATCAATATCACCTGATACACCAATCATATCGATTAATGTTCCGTTATTAAATAAGCCAACAGGATCATCTCCATTAAAATCCATTGGAGCACCATTTTGGGTAATGTCAGCTTCATCTAATAATTGTTGTAGATCAGATTGGGCATTAATTATGACAAATACTTCGCCTGGCGCAAGAGAACCTGATAGTTGCAGTTCGTTACTCCATTCCCCGTTTCCGTTTACTTGCTTTTTAATACTGAAAGCAGTAAGATCGGCAGTTTCCTCAGACATATTTAAGATTTCGATGGCTTTATTATTTCCGCCGCCTTCAACATATTCAGAAAACATCAAGATCGCATTTTCGCTTCCTTCGTTATCTCCACCTGTGTTGTCATCTTCCTCTTCATCATCGTTTTCACTGTCTTCAGAATCGTCAGAATTATCGGTATATTCTTCAGAGATAGGTCCGCTATAGTCGGTTGTCCATGTATTTACAGCTTCATCACCTCCCCAAATAACTGTTGCTAAATATGGATTGTCTATAAATGGATTACGGTTTCCTTGTGCTTCTTCAATTGCATTATTTTTTTGTACTTCTAATTCTGAAACAGGATCGGCAGCATTCCATTCTAAAAATAGATCTATATTTCCAACTTTTTCGAAAGTTTGAGCGTAACGAATATTCATATACATTACTATTCTTGCGATATCACCTCTCCAATCGTCTCCAGGATACCAGCTAGTACCCATTGAAGAGTAAGATCCATCACCTTCAGCAAAAGGATAGTTTCCTCTACTAGAATTAATGCCAATATCCGCAGGGTAGAAGTTGTGAAGATCAGATTCGCCGGTTTCTACGGTTATTTTAGATCTAGGATAGATATGCTCGGTATTGAAAGTTTGCGTCGAATTATCATTGTTACCCGATTGATATTGATTTTTAGGTCTGCTTTCACCAGAGTATACTAGAATAACATTATCAGAGTTGTTTGGGTCTTCTGTAGCATCGTATAAATAGTCATGACGTTGCCAGTACTCTAAAAAATTGGTATGCTTGTCTGAAGTAAGATTTACTAATTCTTCCTTTAATTCTTCTACAGTTACGTCAAAAGAAACTTCACTGTAATAATCAGCTAAGTCCTCAGAAACTGTAAAATCAAGATTTAAAATTTCATCTTCATTAGATCCTTCATCAGGATTAGAAGGTAATTCTGTTTCTTGATCTGGTTCTTGCGTAATAACATCATCGTCTTCACTGCAGGCAGTAAAAGACACTAAAAATAAGCACAGTAAAAAGTAATTAAATTTTGAAATCATTCTTTTTGATTTGAGTTTCGGTTTATAATCGTTTCAATCTCCCAGATGGATGGAGGCGCGAAAGTACTGAAGAAGTTTTGATTCCAATTTTAAGAAATTGTTACCAGTCTTTATTAATAAAAATTAGAAACTGAAAACCGGTTCGTTAGCCATTTTCATTTAGAGGAAATTTTAAAATCAGAGAAATAAAAAAAGCCTGAAAGATGCTAATAGCAGTTTCAGGCGATTTTGAAATATTTTGGAAATCAATTTTATTTACTCACTTTTTTCAAGCAGCGCCATATAGAATCCATCAAAACCTGTTTCTGAAGAAAGAATTTTACGGTCTTCTACTAATTTGAAATCTTTTCCTTCTTCTGAAGCTAAAAAATCTTTTACCTGCATTTGATTTTCTGAAGGTAAAACCGAGCATGTGGCGTAAACCATTTTACCACCATCCTTTACAATTCTGGAATACTGGCGAATAATTTCCTGTTGCGTTTTACGAATACGATCTAAAAACTCAGGTTCCAATTTCCATTTAGCATCCGGATTACGGCTTAAAACGCCAAGACCGCTACAAGGCGCATCAATTAAAACTCTATCGGCCTGCCCATATAGCTTTTTGATCACCTTTGTGGTATCAATAGCACGAGTTTCAATATTATGAGCACCAGCACGTTTTGCACGTCGCTTAAGTTCTTTTAATTTATTTCCGTAGATATCTAAAGCGATCACCTGACCTTTATTTTCCATTAGCGCGGCTAAATGTAAAGCTTTACCACCAGCACCGGCGCAGGTATCGACTACACGATTACCAGGCTGAACATCTAGAAAATCGGCTACCAATTGCGAAGATGCATCCTGAACTTCAAACATTCCTTTTTTGAAACATTCTGTTCTAAAAATGTTAGCACGTTCTACTAATTGAAGTGCATCTGGATAATCTTTAAGGTTTATGGTTTCAAAACCTTCTTCACTAAGTTTATTTTTTAGTGTAGCAGCATCAGTTTTTAGTTTGTTGGCTCGAATAATTACTGGAGCCTGTATATTAAGCGCTCCAATTTCTTTCTCCCAAACTTCTTCACCAAGTTCAGCAACACCCAACTCATCTAACCAATCTGGAATAGATTCTCTAAACTTTCTAATTTTGCTAAGCGCATCGAATCTACCTTTAATACGGCGGGTAGGGGTGTCTTCAATTTGTTTCCATTCTGGTAACTTAATTCCTTTTAAAGTTGCCCAAACTGCAAATAGTCGAAACAAATTTTCACGAGAAAAAGGTTCTTTAACTTCAGCAATTTCAGCATAAAGGCGTTTCCATCTTACGATGTCGTAAGTTGTTTCAGCAATAAAACTACGATCTCTCGCTCCCCAACGCTTGTCACGTTTTAAGGTCTTTTCAATCACTTTATCGGCATATTGGCCTTCGTTGAAAATTTCTTTGAGGCCATCTATAGTTGCAAAAACTAAATTTCTATGTAAACGCATTGCTAAAATTTAAGGGTGCAAAGGTAATCTTTTTTATCGCTGAAACATTTATATTTGAAGGAAATCCACCAAAAACCAACGAAATGAAGAAAGTCTGGATTATGGCTTTGATGGCTGTTGTAGCCTGCAAAAATGATACAAAAACAACTAAAACGAATACTACGGAAGAAAAAGAAGTAGGTGTTCAACATACTTTTGAAAGCTTGAAAATCGAACCTATTCTAGAAAATGATTCTTTAAGCATACGTGCGATTGAAGTGATTGGGAACAATCTGGCCTTCGCTGCGAATAATGGTACTTATGGACTGTACAATTCGGCTACTGGAAGCTGGAAATTATCTCAGCAAAAATACGATTCGGTTACTCCGGAGTTTAGAGCAGTAGCGAGTACAGCAAGTGACTTTTTTATGCTGAGTGTTGAAAATCCGGCCCTGCTTTATAAAACAGGCGATGATGGAAAGATGAAACTGGTTTACAAAGAGGAGGACGAAAAAGTGTTTTATGATGCAATTGCTTTTTGGAACGATCAGGAAGGAATCGCTATGGGTGATCCCACAGACGACTGTTTATCTGTTATTGTAACAAGAGATGGTGGTAATTCCTGGAAAAAAATTGACTGTGAGAAACTCCCAAAAGCAGCTGAAAGCGAAGCGGCATTTGCAGCTAGTAACTCAAATATTGCAATAGAAGGCGATCATGTTTGGATCTTGAGTGGCGGAATGAAATCACGAGTTTTCCACTCTGCCGATAAGGGAAAAACATGGGAAGTTGCAGAGACTCCGCTTAAACAAGGAAAACCAACTTTGGGCGGTTATAGCATGGATTTTTATGATGCTGAAAACGGAATTATCATAGGCGGAAATTACGAAGATCCAAATGGAAATACCGGAAATAAAGCCATCACAAAAGACGGCGGTAAAACCTGGAATCTAATTGCTGACGGTGAAGAACCAAATTATAAAAGCAGCGTTCGCTATGTACCAAATAGCAACGGAAAAGAAATTATAGCAACCGGTTTTACAGGAATTTCTTATTCTAAAGATGCGGGAGAAACCTGGAGAAAATTAAGTGATGAAGGTTTTTATACCATTCGGTTTTTAAATGATTCAACTGCCTTTGCGGCAGGATCTAAACGAATTGCGAAAATCTATTTCAAATAAAATAGCGCTTTAATATAACGAATCTTGATTTCTTGTGATGGTAGAATTTATTTTATGGCAATTAACGTAATTGGATATAGTATTGAAAAACGAAAAGCTTTTAAAGTCTTAGTCAACTTCATTGTGACGACAACTTACAATAATTGATATCTATTGTTTTAAAACATTTGGATAAAATTGTTATTTTCAAAAATCGGTTTTTTCATCAAACGATTAATTCATTAAATGCTCATTTTCTAATTTTTCTGTTGTTGATTGTATTAGTTTCTCTCTTTCATTATTTGCTTGAGTTAAAAAATCATCATTAATATCACTTTCACTATCGTATTTCCCGCTCCAACAAACAAGTTCTAGCATTATGGGGAGCATATTTATTCCCTTTCTGGTAAGGCTATATTTGATTCTTGATTTTTTTACTTCATCTTTTCCTTTATTAATGATATCGGCTTCCTCCAGTTGTTTTAATCTATCTCCCAAAACACTTGTAGAAATTTTTTCTGCTGACTCTAAAAATTCATTATAGTGTCTTTTCCCATTAAACATTAAATCTCTTATAATTAATAAAGACCATCTATCTCCAAAGTGTTCCAGAGAATAGTTTATTGGACAGTGTGATTTCATTTTCATTCTTCAAATATATTAAAACCTACTTAGTTTTTAACTTTGAATTTAAAAGTTAATATTGATTTAACTTGTTTTTCCAAAGTTAAAAAGTAATTTTGTACTGAATAAAAATTTAAATAAAAAAGATGGAAAATAGTAGAAAGTCAAATGATGGGTTAGGCACTTTAGCATTTTATAATATTGCCTTTGTAGTTTCCAACATTGAAGATTCAATAAAGTGGTATACTGATAGTTTAGGCTTTAAATTATTAGCAAAACAGTCTATTCCAGTTCCAGAAGGACATGTGGAAATGGCTTTTATGGAAGGCGCAGGTATGAAAATTGAAATGATTGAGAACTCAAATAACCAATCGATTGAGTCAATTAGAAAAGATGCAAAAACTGATGCCGTACCTACAGTAGTTGGCTCGAAAGCATTAGTATTTTATGTAGAAGATCTAGAAGTAACAACCAAGGAACTTGAAAATAAAGCGGTTCATTTTTTATGGAAGAAGCGGTATTTAGCTAAGGATAGCCTTTATTGTACTATGATTTTAGATAATGATGATAATCGCGTTAATATATTTCAAAGAAACACTATTATATAAATTATACCGGAATTTAAATATCAATAAAACTATCCGTGATTGATACATTAAAAAGACGGCAAAGACAATAGCGGATATAATAAACAGCTAGTTTTATCTAAACTGAGAGGTTAGGTGTCTTTGGTAATTAGCCAAATGTTTTGGTTTGTGTCATTGCTAAAAAATATCCCATAATTTCACATTTCTGGCTATATATAAACTCAGAAATCAATATTAGAATTATCAGCAATAAATAAGAGGATAGTTTGTGCAAAAAAAGAATTCCGGAGAACAAATAAATGTTAACCGGAATTCTTACTACTAACTAACCAAAAAACTAAATTGTAAATAGAAATTTCTTACTCTTCTTCATTCTTTCGCTCTTTTTCTTTGCGAGCGCGATATTCCTTTATCAACTTTCTATGGAAATCTTCTTCAAGCTGATGAAGTTTTACAATTTCCTGTGCAGATAGAATCGTTTTTAAATCCTGAAAATATTTTTTCTTAAGCTCGTAATCTTCCTTTTCAATTTCAATTAAGTCGTTTAGAAGATCCTGAGCTTTATCTTCAGCCATGCAATCTACATTTTCTATATCTCGATGTTCTTTTCGATATAATGCTCTACGTTTATCTTCATACTTGTCGTAGATAGGCCAAAATTTTTGCGCTGTTTTATTACTAAAATTTAATTCCTGAGTAATAAAAGCAGTTTTTAAAGACTTAATTCGCTCCTTCTCGTTGTCATCCTGAGCTTGTGCTGTTAAAAAGCCAAAAATCAACAAGACTATTAATGCAATCTTTTTCATAGCAATTATTCTAAAATATAACTGGGATCTTCAACATTCTCATCAATATAATCAAATACGGCATCACTATTCATTGCAGCGAAATCTGATTCTTCTACAATGTAACCATCCTCGATGATCATATTAGAAAATTCTGTAGAAGAAAAATCAATGTATCCATCATCGATATAATCTTCCATTGCAGAAAGTTCTACATCATCCCAACTTGCAGATTGTTCGTTTCCTAACGTAAAAAACGTTGAGTATAAACAAATAAAAATAGCAGCGATCCCAGCGGCATAATAAAGCGTTTTTCTAAAGTCTACTTTAATTAATTTTGGCTGTTTTATTTCTATTTTTTCAACCAAACGATCTTCAAGACCGTCAAAGTAAGCTTCAGGAACTTTAAATCCTGCCTCTGCGGGTAGCTCTATTTCACGTACCTGCTCTTCTTCACTTAAGACCTTATCACATAACTGATCTTCTAGATTTTCAAAATATCCAGAAGGCACTTTAAAGCCAGAGGCGCCGTGATATGGTATTTTCTCTTTCTTCATCTTTTATTTGACTTGTAGAAATTGAAATGGTTTAATTTGTTTTTAAAAATTCTTCAATTTTTTTAGCAGCAATATGATAAGAAGCTTTAAGAGCCCCTTCACTGGTTTCTAAAATCTCAGCCATCTCTCGATATTTTAATTCTTCAAAATACTTCATCGTAAAAACTTGTTGTTGTTTTTGCGGTAAGCTTGCGATAGCTTTTTGAAGTTTAAGTTGAATTTCAGATCCCTCAAAATAAACATCGCTTTCAAGATTATTAATTATTGCATCCTGAAGTTCGTCTGAAGAAATTTGTTGACGCTTCGCTTTTTTGTTTAGAAAAGTTATAGACTCATTTGTAGCAATACGATACATCCAAGAAAATAGCTTGCTATCTCCTTTAAACTGATCGATATTTCTGAAAACTTTGATGAAGGTATTCTGAAGCACATCATGAGAATCGTCATGATCTTTAACCATATTTCTTATATGCCAATACAAGCGTTCCTTATATTCAGATACAAGTTTTTTAAAAGCTTCCTGAGAAGTTTTCTTATCTTTTAGTTGTTGTACAAGTAAATTTTCGGCTTTTTCCAAGGGAAAAAATTTAGTTTACAATCCCTTTAAAATGGTTTGGCTAAAATATAGAAAACTTTAAAGCTGACTAACCCTCGCGTTATATTTTTATTAAGATATAGCGGTCAAAATGTATAATTCTGAATAAAATAATAAAGAATTACCTAGTAAACACCGAAAAAGAATCCAAAATTTGAAGAAAATTATGCAAAAGACTGCATTTCTACCAACTTTTGATAGGTTCCTTTTTTAGCCAATAAGTCTTCGTGTTTTCCTTGCTCTACAATTTCACCACGTTGCATCACTATAATTTTATCTGCATTTTGAATAGTGCTTAAACGGTGAGCAATAACTACAGAAGTTCTGTTACGCATCATATTTTCTAATGCTTGCTGAACTAATTTTTCACTTTGGGTATCTAAAGCCGAAGTAGCTTCGTCTAAGATCATTATCGGCGGATTTTTAAGTACCGCTCTGGCAATTGAAAGTCGTTGTTTTTGTCCGCCACTTAATTTGTTTCCAGAATCTCCAATATTGGTATCTAAGCCTTGTGGCATTGTTGAAATAAACTCCCAAGCATTTGCTATTTTAAGCGCATTGATAATTTCGCCTTCTGTAGCATTATCTTTTCCTAAAGCCACATTATTACGAATAGTATCATTAAATAAAATAGAATCCTGAGTAACAAGTCCCATTAAATTTCTTAAAGAATGCTTCGAAATTTCACGAATATCGGTACCATCGATTTTAATACTTCCGTCATTTACGTCGTAAAAACGAGTGATTAAATTAGCGATTGTTGATTTTCCACTACCAGATTGACCAACTAGAGCAATAGTTTGTCCTTTAGGAACACTCATGCTGAAATTCTTTAAAACAAGCTCTTTTTCGTATTTGAAATTAATGCTATTGACTTCTATTTTCGTATCGAAACTTTCTTTTTTAATAGCATTCGGTGCGTCCTTCAGGTTTGTCTCGGTTTCAATAATTTCTAAGATACGCTCGGCACTGGCATTCCCTTTTTGAACACTATAAGTGGCTTTAGAGATTGCTTTTGCAGGCGTAAGAATATTGTAGGTTAGTACTAAAAATCCTATAAAAGTTGAAGCCTGCATGGTGCCATCTATAAGAACCATTCTTCCGCCAAACCAAAGTACCACAGTTATTACCAAAACACCTAAAAATTCACTCATCGGTGAAGCCAGGTTTTGGCGGTGAAGTAGTGCGTTGAGGATTTCATTTAGTCTATTTGTGCTCTCATGAAATTTCCCTATAAATTTACTTTCAGCATTAAAACCTTTAATAATTTTTAAGCTCGAAAGTGTTTCTTCAACAATCGATAAAAAGTGAGCATTTTCTTGTTGAGCACTGGTTGATTTCGCTTTTAGTTTTTTCCCGATAGAAGAAATAATTAGTCCCGAAATGGGTAAGAAGATCAACACAAAAAGGGTGAGCTTCCAACTAATTATTAGCATACCGATTAATGTGAAGAGTAGTGTTAAGGGCTCTTTTACAAACATCTCTAACATACTAAGAAAAGAAGACTGAATTTCCTGTACATCACTTGTAATTCGTGAGATGGTGTCTCCTTTACGTTTCTCAGAAAAGAAAGAAACGGGAAGTTCTGTAATCTTCTCGTAGATGCGATTACGAATATCCCGTAACATTCCGTTTCTCAAAGAGGCGATAAAGTACATCGCCATATAATTAAATAGGTTTTTGATAAAGAATAGAATAATTATCAAAACACAGATAGTAATAAGGGCAGAAATCTGCCCATATTCTTCTATTCGTTGATTTAAAAAAAAGTTCGCGTAATCTTCAGCAAAATCTTTTATGGTTGTCCAGTGACCATCCCAGACAGGTTTGATCGTTATTGGATCGTTTACCTGAAAAAGCACTTGCAGCATCGGTATAAATGCCAAAAATGATAAGGTGCTAAACAATGCATAAAAAACATTACTAATAATATTCAGAATTGCGTAACGTTTATAAGGTTTCGCAAACTGAAGAACTTTTTTTAAATAACTCATATAATTTCAAAGGTCTTACCCTAGTTGTAATTCAGCTTTAATTCGGCTGACTTTTTCTTTTAATTCTTTATTCTTTTCTTCAAAATCACTTACGCTATCCAAAGAAGTATTTACACTAAAGTAGAATTTAATTTTAGGCTCGGTTCCACTTGGTCGCGCTGCGATTTTAGTTCCGTCTTCAGTATAATAAATAAGCACATTAGACTTTGGTATGGTGATTTCTTCTTCGGTATGATCATGAAGATGTTTGGCTACAGAAGATTGATAATCTTCTACTAAAACTACTTTCTCTCCGTCGATAGTTTCCCAAGGTTTTTCTCTAAGATCAATAAGCATTTGTTTGATTTCCTGCTCACCTTCGATTCCCTTTTTAACTAAAGAAATTAATTCCTCTTTATATAAACCATAAGTAGTATAAAGTTCTAATAGTTTTTCGTAGAACGAGCTTCCCTGTGCTTTTAGAAATGCTGAAATTTCGCAAGCTAATAGGGTAGAGGTTACCGCATCTTTATCGCGTACAAAATCGCCAACCATATAACCAAAACTTTCTTCTCCACCACCAATAAAATCTAACTCTGGATGATCTTTAATAAGTTTTGCGATCCATTTAAAGCCGGTTAAAACCTCTTTATATTCTACGCCGTAAGCTTCAGATAAATTCTTTAGCATTGGTGTCGAAACGATGGTAGAAGCGATAAATTCGTTACCATCCATTTTATCAGCCTTTTTCCATTGCTCTAATAGAAACCAAGTCATTACTAACATTGTTTGGTTTCCGTTTAAAAGCTCTAGTTTATTTTCGTTATTTCTAACTGCAATTCCCAGTCTGTCGCAATCTGGATCTGTTCCTATCACGATATCAGCTCCTTTTTCTTCAGCAATGTCCAAGGCCATTTTTAAAGCTTCCGGCTCTTCTGGATTCGGTGATTTAACCGTTGGGAAATTCCCATCTGGTTCTCTTTGCTCTTCAACTATAGTAACATTGGCAAAACCAGCTTTTTCTAATACTGGCGGAACCATGGTAATAGAAGTACCGTGCAAAGAAGTGAAAACAACACCAAGATCTGCTTTTGCTTCTGCTGAAGTATCAAAACTTCCATTAGCTACTGAAGCTTCAATAAACGCTTCATCTACATCTTTATCAATTTTATGAATCAAATCGTTCTTAGCATCAAAGCTAATCGCTTCGTATTCCAATCCGTTAATTTCTTCAACTAGATCTTTATCTTGAGGCGGAACCAACTGGCCACCATCCTGCCAATACACCTTATAACCATTGTATTCTGGTGGATTATGGCTGGCAGTTAAAACAATTCCGCAGTGGCAATTTAATTTTTTAACTGCGAAAGATAATTCTGGCGTAGGTCTTAGATCTGAAAATAAGAACACCTCGATATCATTTGCTGAAAAAACATCTGCCACAACTTGCGCTAATTCTTTACTATTATTTCTACAATCGTAAGCAATTGCAACTTTTAGCGCTTCCCCTGAAAATTCTCTTTTTAGATAATTTGAAAGTCCCTGAGTGTTTTTCCCTAAGGTGTATTTATTAATACGGTTAGTACCAACACCCATAATTCCACGCATTCCACCTGTACCAAAAGCAGCATTTTTATAGAAACTATCTTCCAATTCAGAAGGGTTGTTATCTATAAGTTCGTTGATTTCTTTTTTGGTATCTTCATCAAATACATCGGTAAGCCAAGTTTGGGCTTTCGCTAAAATTTCAGGTTTTACTTGTGACATAATTTTGGTTTTAGTTTTAGTAGTTCAAACAAAATAGATTTCAAAAATAATATTTTCTGTATTGAAACTTAGTAATTCTCGGTAGTTTTAGTAATAAGATAACGTTCTTTATCTCGCTTGCTTCTTAAGATAAGCTCTCCTACAAAGCCGGCAAGGAATAATTGTGAACCTATAATCATCACGGTTAGTGCGATATAGAACCAAGGGTTTAAAGCAACGAGTGTGTTAGGCACACCATGATACATTTTATATAGTTTAGAAAATCCTACAAATCCAGCAGTAAAGAACCCTATAATAAACATTAGAACCCCTAAAGATCCGAATAAATGCATTGGTCTACGACCAAATTTGGATAAAAACCAAATCGTTAATAGATCCAGAAATCCAAAAATAAATCGCTCTGGCCCAAATTTAGTTCTTCCGTATTTTCTAGCCTGATGTTTTACTTCTTTTTCGGTTATTTTATAAAAGCCCGCATTTTTAGCTAAAACCGGAATATAGCGATGCATTTCTCCGTAGACATCGATATTTTTTACCACGTCTTTTTTGTAAGCTTTTAATCCGCAATTGAAATCGTGCAATTTTAATCCTGAAGTTTTACGCGCTGCTGCGTTGAATAACTTCGAAGGTAAATTTTTGGCTAAAACAGAGTCGTAGCGTTTCTTTTTCCATCCTGAAACAAGCTCGTAACCATCTTTGGTTATTTTTGAGTATAATTCTGGAATTTCATCTGGATTGTCTTGGAGATCGGCATCCATGGTAATAATTACATCGCCTTCCGCTTTTAAAAAACCTGCATGTAAAGCCTGAGATTTGCCATAATTGCGATTAAATTTTATGCCTTTGACCGCCTTATCGTTTTCTGCAATGGTTTGGATGGTTTTCCAGGAAGCATCGGTACTACCATCATCGATAAAAATGATCTCATAAGAAAAGGAATTGGATCGCATTACTTTTGCGATCCAATTATATAATTCTGCTAAAGATTGTTCCTCGTTTAAAAGAGGTATGACTACGGAAATCTGCATTAATTGTTATTTTCTAATAATCTTGAGCTTGATTATTTCTAATAATAAGCCCAGTAAGTAAGGAAATTATAAAACCAAGTATAAGATATCCTATTATTTGCATTGCACTATAAACCCATGGACTACTAGTATATTCTACCCAAGTTAAAGCGCCTTCCATTTGTTCAGCTGTTAAATTTTGCTCAGACATCGCCAAAACTTGTGTATCATACATACTTTGCAAAAACTCTGGGTAAATAAATTTATAATGAATATAAGTATAAATAGCAGCAATTATTCCTCCAATTACAGCGGCGCCCAATCCCACTTTAAGAGACTGCTTTAAGCTTATTACATTTTCATTCTTTTTCTTGAAGGTTATAAGAGCAAATACAAAAATGGCGATTTCAATGAATTTGCTAATTAAGCCAACTACCCAATCCTCTTGAGATACATTAAAGACATAAACAAGAACTAGATAAATTATTGAGTATAGCGCAAGTGCAATTCCAAAAGGATAAGCAACCGATTTTACTGAAGTAGAGTTTTCCATTTTTTTAATTAAATTTGTCGTTTATCGGTTAGTAAGCAAAGATAGTAAAACGTTACAAAGCTGTTAAATAAAAAATAATTTAAATTATAATTGGATTTATAAACAAATTGGTTAAATTTGCACCCTGAAAATTAAAAGATCAAAGCGATGAAACAAGGAATCCATCCGGAAAATTATAGATTAGTAGCATTTAAAGATATGTCTAACGACGATGTATTCATTACAAAATCTACTGCAAAAACAAGAGAAACTATCGAGGTAGAAGGTGCTGAATATCCATTAATCAAATTGGAGATTTCAAGAACTTCTCATCCTTATTATACTGGTCAAACTAAACTTGTAGATAGTGCTGGTAGAATTGATAAATTCAAGAACAAATACGCAAAATTCAAGAAGAAATAATCTTCGCGAATTCGAAAAATATACTAAGGCTGCAATTTTGCAGCCTTTTTTTGTTGTCTCTTTTTTTAGTTTTAGACTGAATTTAACGTGATTTTCTTTAAACTTTCCTAATTCGCTTTAACTTTATAAAAATTAATGTGCGGAAATGAATTATATACTTTTTGATGGTTCGGTTAGAAACCAATTGCTTCCATTTACTTTTACAAGACCCGTAGCCGATATTCGATTTGGAATTTTAACCATGCGCGAGCGTTGGGAATATATTCTAGGTTATACAACTTCAACTATTACTGAAGATTATTTGAGTGAAAAATGGCCGTTGGTAGAATTTGAGGAAAATATAATGATCAATGCAGCATATTTTCCTTCTTCAGAATTTATTCAGCAAATAAAAAATTTGAATAATAAAGAGGCGATTTTTGATGGTGAAGAAATCGTTTCTTTTTATACCGAAGAGGATCAGGAGGTAGATTTTTCAGCATATAAGCAGATAGAGATCGATGGTAATGTATTGAAATTGGCGCATACCTGGGATATATTTTCTAAAAATGCAACAGCCATAAAATTCGATTTTAAATTACTTACTGAGGATCGAGAATCACAACCTATAGATTCTTCAAATTATGTGAAGAATCCCGACAATATTTTTATTGAAGAAGGTGCTGTGGTAGAGAATTGTTCTTTAAATGCCAGCGCTGGGCCTATTTACATTGGTAAAGATGCGCTAGTGATGGAAGGCTGTTTTCTTCGTGGTCCAATTTCCATTGGCGAAGAAGCTATTGTGAAAATGGGTGCCAAAATTTACGGAGCAACAACTATTGGACCCGGTAGTAGAGCAGGAGGAGAGATCAATAATTCGGTGTTATTTCAAAATTCAAATAAAGGTCACGAAGGATATCTTGGGAACTCTGTTTTGGGCGAATGGTGTAATTTGGGGGCCGATACTAATAATTCGAATCTTAAAAATAATTATGCGGAAGTTCGCCTTTGGGATTATGAAACGGAAGGCTTTGCGAAAACCGGACTTCAGTTTTGTGGTCTAATGATGGGTGATCACAGTAAATGCGGAATCAATTCGATGTTTAATACCGGTACCGTAGTAGGTGTAAGTTGTAATATCTTCGGAACTGGTTATCCACGAAATTTTATCCCGAGTTTTAGTTGGGGAGGGAGCTCTGGAATGACAACTTACCAAACAAAAAAGGTTTTTGAAGTTGCTGAAAGAGTTTTGGAACGACGAAAAATGGAATTTACCGAGCAAGATCAGGCAATTTTAGAGCATGTTTTTGAGGAAACTTCAAAGTATCGTAGATATTAGTTGTTGGTTCACAGTTTAAGGTCTTTAGGGAGTCCAAGTTAAATACTTATCGCAATTCTTTCTATTTGTTGAAATAGCTTCCAGCAATCCAATCGGCTATTAGCTTTTTGAGAAATAAGATTAAAGAGGATAAAAATGGACTAAAACTGTTGGGGTTATTTCATCCGGACCTGTCTTTCGGTTCTGCTGGCTTAATCTTTAATTTCTCAGGATTTAAGACTTCGCTTTTAGAAATTAGAAGTTTGGATTTTTAAATATCAAAAATGCTTGGAAGCTAAAACATAAAATACCAAAAAATAGAAATTATAAGAATCATGACAAAGGCGGTAAAGACAATAATTCTTTGCCGCTTTTTATTATTTTCAGCTTTAATTTTACGTCCTAGTTGGTTTAGTTCTTCTTTAGAAAACTTATCATAATTACTAAGTTTACCTAATTTAGAGCCTGTTTTTTCAGCATATCTTTTCAGTTGAGAAGTTCTCTCTTGTTATTACGTTGGCTAATAATAGCACCTATGGAACTTCCAAAACTCATATTCTAAATTTAGAAAAAAGAATATAGATCTTAGAAATTAGACTCAGAATTTTTGATCGTTAAAAATTATCAGACATCTTAAGTCTCTTTTCTCTTATCTCACAAAACCATTTCTTCAAACAAACAGTTCAATGTCTGTTCTAGATCTTTGCTAAATCCTGGATGTGTTAGTGATGTTTGTATTACAGAACTTCTGGTAGCTGTTAACCATCGAAACCTTGAGGCTGCATCCATTTGAGCAATAGGTCCGGCATTTTTTTGTCCTATGCAAATACGTCTAAAAGAATCTAAATTTCTTTCGATTTCTTCCAAATCACAATCTGGACAAATAACGCTAAGCTTCTCTTTATTCAGCAGATAACGCATGTTTATAAAGCCGGTTTTTTTAGAAAAAATACCGACACCAACATTTATAAACTCTTCCCGCTCTACTTTTGGGACAAGCCTAATCACGGCATATTCATATAAGTGACTGTCTTGCATCTTGCGCTTGTTTTGTGAAAATTTCAGAATGATTTAATCTTATTTTCAAGAAATTTAGGTAAACTTCTCTAATTTCAGCAGGAGATTCCTCGCTTCCTTCCCAAAGAATCCAGTCTTCAGGAATAAGATTTACGATATTTTGTAACACTTCCGCAGAAAGTTTTTTCTTAAAATCGGCATCAGCCTCTTTCAATTTACTAGCCTGTGGTAATAGTACATGATCTTTAATAAAAGTGAAAGGTGTTTTTGCTGTTTTCTCCCAGTTGATCCAAGAATGATGAAAGTAAAGCGATGCACCATGATCGATAAGCCATAATTCTTTATGCCAACTAAGCATATTGGTGTTTCTAAATGTGCGATCGATATTGGTTAAATAAGCATCCAACCATACAATTTTAGAAGCAGTTTCAGGATCAATTTCGGTTACTACAGGATCGTAATTAATCGCACCAGATAAAAAATGGAGTCCTAGATTTAAACCCTGACTACCTTTTAATAAATCTTGAATTTCTTCGTCGCCTTCTGTTCTGCCGAAAGCTTCATCCAGGTTTGCAAAAACAATTTCAGGAACCTTAAAACCTAAAAACCGAGCAATTTCGCCACCAATTAAATCTGCAATCAAAGCTTTGCTACCATGACCTGCGCCTCTAAATTTAATAACATATTTAAAATCATCATCGGCATCGGCCAACGCAGGTAGCGAACCACCTTCTCGCAATGGTGTGATATAGCGCGTAACATTCACCGTTCTTAAGTCTATAGCTTTACTGCTCATAGCTTCTATTTTTCAGCAAATATAATTTTTTAAAAAGTTTATAAACGAAGAGTTTCAAGCTGAAATTCGATAAATAGACTTAATTTTCTTTTTTAGGAGTTTCAGTTTAAGCCATGATTTAAAATTGAATTCTTCTAAATATTACTTTTTATTAAATAGCTGATAAACAAAGCTCAAAACAGAGGTTGCGATTTTACTAAACCGATTTTAGATAGTATATTTGCACCCCAAAATATGGCGAAGCTTGATTTTGCCAAAAAGAGCAGAAAAATGATGGATAAAAAAGTTGCTTTTTATACGCTAGGATGCAAATTGAATTTCTCTGAGACTTCGACAATTGCCAGATCTTTCCAGGAAGAAGGCTTTGAAAAAGTAGAGTTTAACGAATTTGCAGATATTTATGTAATAAATACCTGCTCGGTAACCGAGAATGCGGATAAGCGCTTTAAAACCATTGTAAAACAGGCTCAAAAGGTTAATGAAGATGCTTTTATTGTGGGCGTAGGTTGTTACGCGCAATTGAAGCCTGAAGAACTTGCTGCAGTTGATGGTGTAGACCTTGTTTTGGGTGCTACTGAAAAATTTAAGATTACCGATTATTTAAACGATCTTTCTAAAAATGATTTTGGAGAGGTGCACAGTTGTGAAATTCAGGAAGCCGATTTTTACGTAGGTTCGTATTCTATTGGTGATCGTACGCGTGCTTTTCTAAAAGTTCAGGATGGCTGTGATTATAAGTGTACGTATTGTACGATTCCTTTAGCTCGTGGAATTTCACGAAGTGATAAGCTTGAAAATGTTTTACAGAATGCTGCGGAAATTTCTGAACAGAATATCAAGGAAATTGTACTTACCGGAGTAAATATTGGTGATTATGGTAAAGGCGAATTTGGGAATAAAAAACACGAGCACACATTTCTAGATCTTGTAAAAGCTTTAGATGAAGTCGATGGAATTGAACGCTTAAGAATTTCTTCTATAGAACCCAATTTGCTGAAAAATGATACGATAGATTTTGTCGCAGATAGCGATACTTTTGTACCTCACTTTCACATTCCATTGCAGAGTGGGAGTAATGATATGCTGAAGTTAATGCGTCGTCGTTATTTGCGTGAATTATATGTAGATCGTGTAGCACAAATTAAAAGGGTTATGCCAGATGCGTGTATCGGTGTAGATGTGATTGTTGGATTCCCTGGCGAAACAGATGAACATTTCTTAGAAACGTATACGTTTTTAACCGAACTTGATATTTCTTATTTACACGTATTTACGTATTCTGAACGTGATAATACTCCAGCCGCTGAAATGGATGGTATAGTTTCTACCAAAGTTCGAAAGAAACGAAGCAAAATGTTACGTGGCCTTTCTGCTAAAAAACGTAGAGCTTTTTACGAAAGTCAGTTAGGAACCACACATACCGTGCTTTTCGAAGGAGAGAATAAAGAAGGCTATATTCATGGATTTACAGAGAATTATGTAAAAGTAAAAGCTCCGTGGAATCCGGAGCTTGTTAATACACTTCATGATATTCAGTTAACTGAAATTGATGAAGATGGAATGGTACGGTTTGAATTTGTAAAAGAGGCAGTTAGTGCCTAAATATTAATTCCTACCGGAAGCAGATCTTTGTATTTTCTGCGATTGCGCCGCATAAACTTTGCGATATCAGGTTGGGTAGGCATAACTCTGGCGTTTCTGTTTTCTTTAATTTCAGCCAGAACTGCTTCAATAAATTTATTGGTCGTTTCTTCGTTCTCGAAATCTTTGGGCATCCTAAGCTTGGTAAGAAAGATTTTTCGATCTTGATCGGAGTACTCAATAACGGCTAATTCGCCGTTTAAAGTCGTTTCGAATTGTCTTAAAAATTTATTGTCTGTAATCTTAAAGTCTGCATCATTCATCTTATACATATTTATTTCTGAATTCTTCTAATCTTAGTTAAACTTAACTATCGAGATACGAAGCCTTTTTAGACATTTCTCGAATTATTATTCTACGGAAATAATTAAGCTAAGAATCGCCAAATTTAAAGCTGAATTCAGGAAGTTTATTTTACTCCATAGGCACTTCAATAAGTAATATTTTACTGTTTTTACTGAAGGAAACTGCAAAAGATGTTGTTCCTGAAATTCCCATGGCATCTCTCTTACTAAGCTCTTCATCAGCGATATTAGCTTCTCCTTCAATTAAAAAAACGTAAACACCACTATTTTTGCCTTTTAGAGTATAATCAAAATTTGTGCCTTCATCAAAATTACCAAGAGATAGATAGGCTTGTTGATGTATCCATAGTGCATTTTCAAAATCATTTCCTTCAGGGCCAACAACCGTTACTAGTTTGTTTGGAGTTAGCAATTCAGCAAAATTTCTTTGATCGTAACGCGGTTTAACGTTCTCTTTTTCAGAAAATATCCAAATTTGTAAAAGATTTAATGTTTCTGTAGAATTTGGATTGAATTCGCTGTGTTCAACACCGGTGCCGGCACTCATCACCTGTACTTCTCCCGTTTCAATAGTCGAAGCATTTCCTATAGAATCTTTATGGGCAATAGCACCTTCTAAGGGGATGCTGATAATTTCCATATTTTGATGTGGATGCGTACCAAATCCCATTCCGCCCTTCACTAAATCATCATTTAATACTCGTAAAAGTCCAAAATGGACATTATTAGGATTGAAATAATTTGCAAAACTGAAGGAGTATCTCGCATTAAGCCATCCAAAATCTGCTTTTCCTCTTTTATCGGCAGGGTAAACTGTCTTTTTCATTTTTCTTTTCTTTTTATGTAAGCCAATTATTTAGTCTTATTTTTGAAAGTAAACTTACTTTCGGCAATCAGAATTGAAAATTGCCTAAAAGTTATTTATTCTGCGGCATTCCGATGGCTATTGGGACCGCAACATTTAATCTTGATTATCGAGTAAATTTACGATTTTAAGCCTGATAAAGGACTTATACTAACATGAGTGATAGCGCTAAAGAGTTAATACACGTTTATTTTATGCCGGGAATGGCAGCAAATCCGACGATCTTCGAATTCGTTAAACTTCCCGAGGATCAATTTAAAATTCATTGGTTGCAATGGCTAATACCAACTAGGGATGAAAGTATTAAAGGTTATTCGCAAAGAATTATAGAGAATATCCATCACGAAAATATTGTTTTAATCGGGGTGTCTTTTGGCGGAGTTATTGTGCAGGAGATAGCAAAATATATTAAGGTAAGGCGGCTAATAATTATCTCTAGCATAAAATGTAGAGACGAACTGCCTAAAAAAATGAAATTTGCCAGTAAAACGGGCGTTTATAAATTGTTACCGGTAGGTCTATTAGATTATGTAGATCAATTAGAAAAAGTGGCGGTTAACGATTATCTTAAAAAACGTGCAAAATTATACCAACAATATTTGTCGGTTCGGGATAAATATTATCTTTCGTGGGCAATACAAAATATGGTGAACTGGGATTGTAGTACTGTAAATCCAGAGATTATCCATATTCATGGTGATAAAGATGTAGTTTTTCCTATTAAATATATTAGTGATGCAATTGTGATAGAAGGTGGGACGCATGTGATGATTATAAATCGGTTTAGATGGTTTAATAATTATCTGCCAGATCTAATTCTAAAAGGGAAAGAAGCAATAAAGAATAATCCGAAAATTATTAAAATATAACATGAAAATTCTAAAAACAGGGCTGATTGTAGTAGGAGCTGCTACCGTTTTTTTTGCCATTACTGAAGCTGTACAAGATCCAGATATTAAGCAGGAACATAAAGAAGTATATCAGGAGACTTTTGATAAAAATGTAGCTAATGTTTACACAATTAAAGCTTTAAGTGTTCCGAAAGATATTAAGTTTGCTGGAGAATCGGTACCATTAACCGACCCTGATATCCACGAGCGATTAGATCGTGAACTCCTGGTAAATACGTATTGGCAGTCTAATGCATTGCTAATAATGAAGCGTGCGCATAAATTCTTCCCGGTAATCGAACCCATTTTGAAAGAAGAAGGTGTTCCAGACGATTTTAAATATTTAGCAGTTATCGAAAGTGGATTAACACAAGCGGTAAGTCCTGCAAATGCGGTTGGTTTTTGGCAATTATTAAAAGGAACTGGTAGAGAATTAGGTCTAGAAATTAATAGCAACGTCGATGAGCGTTATCATATAGAAAAAGCAACGAGAGCTGCTTGCCAGTATTTAAAAGAATCTAAGAAGGATTTTGGTAGTTGGACTTTAGCCGCTGCGGCTTACAATGCGGGTAGAGCAGGGATTGCCAGACAACAGGAAAGACAAAAAGTAAGCGATTATTATGATTTGTTATTAGGTGAAGAAACTGGACGGTATATGTTTAGAATTTTAGCTTTAAAAGAGATTATGTCTAGTCCTTTCGAGTATGGATTCAAATTTCAGGAATCTGATCTTTACCAACATATTCCAACTAAAAAAGTAAAAGTAGATACCGCAGTAACAGATTTTCCAGACTTCGCTGCAAAACATGGTGTTACTTATAAGATTTTAAAAATCCATAATCCGTGGCTACGGGAAGCTCATTTAAATAATTCTTCAGGAAAAACCTATTATATTGATATTCCCGAAGACGGTTACTATACTCAGGGTTATACTAAGATTGATTAAGCTAAAAACAACATTTCAAACAAAAAAAAGAGAAGCTTTAACGGCTTCTCTTTTTTTATATAGAATTGAATGTAATGTAATATGAATTCAGTTAGAAACTGAGTTATTCTTCCTCCTCATGCTTTGATGCAATACCAGAGTTCAAAGTGTTATTTTCATTGCTGATTAAATGTGCTGTAATTCCAGATTCAATTTGGTTGAAATTCTTTTTAAGGGCATTTTCAATAGGTGTTCCGTAAGCTACTGCAGTGTAGCGAGTAATGTCCATTATTTGTTTATCTGAATCTATTAAAAAGCATGTAGGTAAGCCCAAAGAGTGTTTTAGTTGTTTTACAACATACGAAGATCGATTTTTAGTTTCGTCTACGTATAATACTTCTACATTTCGGTTGAATTTATTACTTACCTTTTTGACCTTCGCTTTGGTATCCCAAAATAATACAACTAACTGGATATTGTTTTTGTACTTGTTGGCAATGTCGTTAATAGCAGGTATAGCTCCTTTACCGGGTATACACCAGGAAGCATAGGTAATTAAATAAACTGGTTTTTGTATATCGTGTAATCTTACCTCTTTGTCTTTAAGATTGAATAGTTTGAAATCATCAATATAAGATCCCGATAAACAATTATTTGTTAAGGAATCGAATAAACGTTGTCCCTCCTTAAAATTTCTTTGTTGGTAAGCCTTATCTGCTCTATCATTGTATTTCGGAAGATGTAGGGCTAAAGCTTCAGAAAATAATAATCGATTTTCTTCTTTATCGGTCTCTTGAGAAATTCCAGTAAAGAAGGAGAAAAGCAGTAAGGTCAATATTAAAAATAATGATCTCTGCATTGGTCGTGGTTTACATGGTTAGTGCATACCAAATTTAGTTAAAATAATCAAGCAAGTTGAATATAATCGGTTAAAAGTGCATATTTTAGATAAAAGGCTGGTTGCCCTTTAAAAGCTTGAGAATGAAGCTTAAATCTTCTTCATTTGCTGCTTCATCATTCTAATTTGATCGTTCAGCATTCCGTGTTTATCCAATTTTTTGGCTTCGGTAAGCAAATTAGTGGCTTCGCGCTTTCTTCTTTTAGTCATCGCAATTCCTGCAAGATTTAATTTAGCCATTGCTAAATCGTGATCCATTGCTAAACCTAATTTTATAGCTCTTTTAAAGAATTTTTCTGCCTGGGTTATATTGGTTTGAGAAACCATTAAACCATGCAAGTACCAATAGTAACCTTGTTGTTTCTTGGTTAAAGCAGCTTCAGGATTTTTGATTTTATCAAGCCATTTTTTAGCTCCTGGGAAATCTTGTTTTCTAAGTCTTAAGAATGCTAAAAGAATAATTTCATTCTTAAAGTATAAAAATATAAAGATACCGGCTAGTAAAATAAGCATAATACCATTACCAATAGATCCTTCGATAAATTGCCAAACGGCTGCAGCTATAAGTAATCCTGCTAAAACTAATTTTATATTTTTATTGAACATATTGCATAGAATTTTGAGCGGCCAAAGGTAATAAAAAGATTTAAAAATAATTTAATTTTCTGTTTGGAAGAGTTAAAAAGCTTTGTATATTTGCACGCAGTTTTAAAAAGAGCAATAAAAAGATTTCACAGAAGTTTAAAGATACAGTAAAATGAAAAGAACGTTTCAACCATCTAAGAGAAAAAGAAAAAACAAGCACGGATTTAGAGAGCGTATGGCTAGTGTGAACGGTAGAAAAGTCCTTGCTAGAAGAAGAGCAAAGGGAAGAAAGCAACTATCTGTATCTTCTGAAAATAGACATAAGCACTAATGAAAATTAGTATTTTAAAATATTAAAGGTGTTACTTTTTAAGTAACGCCTTTTTTTATACCTAATAGCTTCTTACATTTATACCAGCACAACACAATTTAAAATGCCCAAAAACAACAATCTTAAAAGTATTTTGATTATTGGTTCTGGACCGATTGTGATCGGACAGGCCTGTGAATTCGATTATTCAGGAACGCAGTCACTTAGATCTTTACGTGAAGACGGTATAGAGACGATTCTTATCAACTCTAATCCGGCTACAATCATGACAGACCCTTCAATGGCAGATCATGTTTACCTAAAGCCACTTACTACTAAGTCTATTATCGAGATATTGGAAGCTCATCCAAATATCGACGCTGTTTTGCCTACGATGGGAGGACAAACTGCATTAAACTTATGTATCGAGGCCGATGATAAAGGAATCTGGAATGATTTTAACGTAAAACTTATTGGTGTTGATATTGATGCAATCAATATCACTGAAGACCGAGAGCAGTTTAAACAATTAATGGGACGTATCGGGATTCCGGTAGCTCCTGCAAAAACGGTAACTTCATACTTACAGGGTAAAGAAGTAGCTCAGGAATTTGGTTTTCCATTAGTAATTAGAGCTTCTTTTACTCTAGGTGGTAGTGGAGCCGGTTTTGTTCATAAAGCTGAAGAGTTTGACGAAATGCTTACTCGTGGTCTTGAAGCTTCTCCGATCCATGAAGTTTTAATTGATAAAGCCCTACTTGGCTGGAAGGAATATGAGTTAGAATTATTACGTGACAAGAATGATAACGTAGTAATTATCTGTACCATCGAAAATATGGATCCTATGGGAATCCATACTGGAGATTCGATTACTGTAGCTCCTGCAATGACGCTCAGTGATACAGCATTCCAAAGAATGCGAGATCTCGCTATAAAAATGATGCGTAGTATTGGAGACTTCGCTGGAGGATGTAATGTACAGTTTGCGGTAAGTCCAGACGAAAAAGAAGAGATTTATGCAATTGAAATTAATCCTCGTGTATCCAGATCTTCTGCATTAGCGTCGAAAGCAACAGGATATCCAATTGCCAAAATCGCTACAAAGTTAGCTTTGGGTTATACATTGGATGAGTTAGATAACCAAATTACACAATCTACTTCAGCATTATTTGAGCCATCTTTAGATTATGTTATCGTAAAAATTCCTCGTTGGAATTTCGATAAATTTGAAGGTTCAGATAGAACTTTAGGATTGCAAATGAAGGCTGTTGGAGAAGTTATGGGTATTGGCCGATCTTTCCAGGAAGCTTTACATAAAGCAACTCAATCGCTGGAAATTAAGAGAAATGGTCTTGGTGCAGATGGTAAAGGTTCTACAAAGTACGATGAGATTATCGAAAAGCTTACCTATGCAAGTTGGGATCGCGTATTCGTAATTTACGATGCCATCCAGGCTGGTATTCCTTTAAGTCGCATCCACGATATTACAAAAATCGATATGTGGTTCCTTAAGCAATACGAGGAGCTTTACATATTGGAGAATGAAATCACTAAATACGATATAAATTCACTTCCTAAAGATTTGATACTAGAAGCAAAACAAAAAGGTTTTGCCGATCGCCAAATTGCCTATATGGTAAAATGTCTGGAAAGTGAAGTACATACAAAACGAAGCGAATTAAACATTAACCGCGTTTACAAACTGGTTGATACTTGCGCAGCTGAATTTAAAGCAGAGACTCCTTATTATTACTCTACTTTTGAAGCTGAAATCGAAAAACCTAACGGAGAAAAATATACTTCTAACGAAAGTGTAGTAACCGACCGTAAGAAAATTGTGGTACTTGGTTCTGGTCCTAACAGAATTGGCCAGGGAATCGAATTTGATTATAGTTGTGTACACGGAGTTTTAGCAGCGTCTGAATGTGGTTACGAAACCATCATGATCAACTGTAATCCTGAAACGGTTTCAACCGATTTTGATGTAGCTGATAAACTATATTTTGAGCCTGTATTCTGGGAGCATATCTACGATATTATTCAGCATGAAAAGCCAGAAGGTGTTATCGTTCAGCTTGGTGGGCAAACTGCGCTTAAATTAGCTGAAAAATTAGAGCGCTACGGAATAAAAATTATGGGAACTAGTTTTGAAGCTTTAGATCTTGCAGAAGATCGTGGTAGTTTCTCTACTTTGCTTCAGAATAATGATATTCCTTATCCTGAATTCGGAACTGCGGAAAATGCTGAAGAAGCTTTAAAATTAGCAGATGAATTAGATTTCCCAATATTGGTAAGACCTTCCTATGTTCTTGGAGGGCAGGGAATGAAAATTGTGATCAATAAGCAGGAATTAGAAGAAACTGTAGTAGATCTTCTTCATAAAATTCCGAATAACAAATTATTATTAGATCATTATTTAGACGGAGCAATAGAAGCTGAAGCTGATGCTATTTGTGATGGCGAAGATGTTTATATCATCGGTATTATGGAGCATATTGAGCCTTGTGGAATACACTCAGGTGACTCTAATGCATTGCTGCCTCCTTTTACTTTAGGAGATTTAGTACTTCAGCAAATAAAAGATCATACGCGTAAAATTGCATTAGCACTTAATACAGTAGGTTTAATCAATATTCAGTTTGCGATCAAAGATGATAAAGTATTTATTATCGAAGCGAATCCAAGAGCTTCCAGAACGGTGCCATTTATCGCGAAAGCTTACAAAGAGCCTTACGTAAATTATGCTACTAAAGTGATGTTAGGCGATAAGAAGATCAAAGATTTTAATTTCAATCCTCAATTAGAAGGATATGCGATTAAACAACCAGTATTTTCTTTTGAAAAGTTCCATAAAGTAAATAAACAATTAGGACCAGAGATGAAGAGTACAGGGGAAAGCATTCTCTTTATAAAAGATCTTAAAGATGATGATTTCTATAATCTTTATACAAGAAGAAAAATGTATTTAAGCAAATAAATTAGGTTGCTTTTAAATTATAAGTCCTCTGTTGTATTTTAGCTTTTCAGCAAAATGCCTCAGAGGATTTTTATTTTGTTTAATACTGAATTTGGGCAATTTTAAAGTAAATTATTTTAAATGATGAAAGAACTATTTTTAATTATAGGTGGAATTTACGGTGGCTTGGCAGTAGTTTTAGGTGCTTTTGCAGCTCATGCTTTAAAAAAGAGATTGTCTGAAGATCAACAGAAAAGTTTTGAAACCGGTGTGCGATACCAGATGTATCATGCGCTAATACTTATAGTTACAGCGATCGCATTTCCATTCAGAGAAGTTTCCCAACAAATTACCGGTTGGTGTTTTGTGATAGGAGTGCTACTTTTTTCCTTCAGTATTTATGGATTGGTACTTAGTGATGCAAACGGAAAGAAAATGAAATTTTTAGGGCCGGTTACACCACTTGGCGGACTTATTTTAATTATTGGTTGGATCTTGTTTACAATCAATATTGCTGAAATTGCAGCATATTTAAATCCGGCGCAATAATTACTTTTTAATTTACTCCACAATTAGTTCTGGTTAGCGGAAAACTTTCGTTAAATGAATAATTCGTGCTGTCTTCTGTAGTAGTGCCTTCAATTAATTGATTGCCTTTTTGTAAAAATACGATTGGTCGAACTGAATTTTTTCCTTCGCTCATAAAAGAATATTCAGCAAAGAGCGTATCTCCTTTCATTTCGCCATCAATTCGCCCACGATTTACATCTTTTTCCTGAAGCATATAGACTAAGCTACCTGTTACCGATTTATCGAGTTTTTCGATATTTAGACTAATAGTATCCGTTTCTGAGGTGTACATATAACACATCATAACTGGAATTTCTTCTTCCTGAACTTGCTCTTCGACAGTAACTTCAGAAGGTTTAGCATCTTTAGTTTCTTCGTTCTTACAAGAAGAAATTATAATTGCTGATAAGCCTAAAATAATCGGTCGAATCTTCATTTTCTTATTTTTTATAAAGGTAGTTTGTCTTTTTAAAAACTCAAATGGGTTAGCAATTTTTATTTGCTTTATGCTTCAGCAATTTCAGTATTTCGTTTTCTATATTTTTCAGCAAAATAAGCGATTATGACTAGCTGAGACGAATGAAAAAGCATAATTGGAAGCAAAAGCAAACCTGTATTCGCAGCATTTCCGAAGATTACATTCACCATAACAGAACCGTGCACTAATGATTTTTTTGTTCCGCAGAACTGAGCCGTGATTTTATCTTCTGTTGGTAATTTAAGCATATTTGAGATCCATGCAGTGCCAAAATAAACCACAAAAAACAGTACCAAAACACCTAAAATTAATTTTATAAAGCCAATGGCATCGATGCTGCTAAATAAATTAGAGGTAAACGAATGGCTAAAACTACTGTAAACGATAATAAGTATGATTCCTTTATCAAATAAGCCTAATTGCTTGCTATGTTTTCTAGCCCATTTTCCAAAGTAGCGTTGTAAAAGCAAGCCTAGAATTAAAGGAAGCATAATTTGCCAGCCAAGCTTAATAAGTACATCGATAAACTGAAAATCTGCATTTTTACCCAATATGGCACTCAACCAAATTGGAGTTGCAAAAATACCAATTAGTCCAGATAAACTTGCATTAAATATAGCAGTGGGCAAGTTACCTTTCGCTAATGCCACCATTACTATAGACGAACTTACTGTAGAAGGCAAGGTGGTTAAGAAGAAAATCGCTGTCCATAATTCAGAATCTGTTCCTTCTTCAAATAAAGGCAAATAGGAGAGTGCTAAGAGCGGAAAAACAACAAAGGTTGTGAGTTGTACAATAATATGCACTTTGTAATTTAGAAGCCCTTGTTTTATTTCCTGAGGCGCAAGTTTGAGTCCGTAGAAAAAGAAGATGAATCCAATTCCAATATCGGTAATGGTTTTTAACGGCAGTAAATCATTTCCCTGAGGAAGCAAATATGCCAATAAAATAACACCAAATAGCGAAACAATAAAACCGTTAAACTTCAAAATTATCGGTCTATTTTTACTTTATAATCTTCTAGCAGGTGTAAATAATTTTCAGAAACAAAATCAGTTTCCTGAAATTCGTCCACACGCCTTTTCTTCATCTTATTTCTTTTGATGCTTTTAGTAAAACGTCTAATATCATGATCGTTGTCCAAAATAAGGCCGGGAACACTTATCGATTTTCCATCTTTATCTTTTGCCACCATAGTGAAATACGAAGAATTACAATGCTTCATTTCTCCGGTTTGGATATTTTCGGTTTCAACGCGAATACCAATCACCATAGAGCTCCGGCCAACATAATTTACAGAAGCACGCATCGTTAAGAGTTCACCAACTTCTATAGGAGCAAGAAAATCTACTGTGTCTACACTGGCAGTTACGCAGTACGTACCAGAATGTTTAGAAGCACAGGCAAATGCTATTTGATCTAAAAGTGATAAAACATAGCCTCCGTGAATTTTTCCGTTGAAATTAGCTCGGTTTGGTAACATTAATTCTGAAATGGTTACCTGCGAATCTTCTACTCTTTTAAAATCTTTTGAATTGGTCATCTATCTCTAAAATGTGGGGATTTAGCTTCTTCTATTTCGGTAACAAAATATTTCGTGTCACCCCAGAAAACAAATGAGGCATAGCGCTCAATATAATAGAGCTTTACATAATTACCTTCGTTTTCCTGAAGCGCTTTTATAACGTCTTTATCTTTATTTAAAACTGAAAATTGAAATATCTGAGCACCACTGATACCCTGACTAATTTCACCTTCCCAGGTTTTATATACCACGCCTTTTTTACTGAATTTTATAAGTTCTCCCGTCCGAGTTCCCTCACTATATACAGCAAAATAAGCGAATGCATAATACAGCAAAAATAACAGGAAAATACCGCCAAGAATATAAAATAGTACTTTTTTCATATTTAAATTTTAAATCTGAACCAGAGATTACATATTTCGAAAATCATTCTTTTTATCTTAAATAATCAAGTTTGAAATTGGCTTAACTAAATCAATGTTAGTGTGCAATGTAATTTTTTTGATTGTATGTAATTAAGAATGTTCTTCAGATTCATCAAATATACCAAGATTTTTTTCAGAATGGTGATCAGGAAGTATCGTAGATTTTTTTACCAGCGTATCATCGATTTGCTTGCTGGCTTTAGCGCCTAATTTTTTAAGTTTTTCTACCCGAGATATTAGATTTCCTTTCCCTGTAAGCTTTTTCATTGCACCGTCATAACTATTCTGGACTGTTCCTAATTGTTTACCAACTTTTAAAAGTTCCTCGGTAAGATTAGTAAATTGATCATATAATTTTCCCGCCTGGGTGGCAATTTCAATAGCGTTCTCTTTTTGTTTCTCGTTTTGCCACATGCTATCGATAGTTCTAAGTACTGCTAAAAGTGTTGTAGGAGTGACCAAAATGATATTCTTATTAAAGGCTTCGCTGTATAAATTTGGATATTCATTAGAGGCTACGGCAAAGGCAGCTTCAATAGGAATAAATAGGAGTACAAAATCTGGACTTTCCACATCGTATAGCTGATGGTAGTTTTTCCGACTCAGTTCGTTTATTCGGTTTTTAATCGCAATTAGATGATTTTTAAGATGCGCTGGCTTATCATCCTCTTCGGTTTCATTTACATATCGCTCGTAAGCATTAAGAGAAACTTTAGAATCTACAATCATTTTTTTGTCACCGGGTAGATGGATAACAACGTCTGGTAAAACACGTTTGCCATCCTCGGTAGTAAAGGATTGTTGGACGCTATATTCTCGACCTTTTTGCAGTCCGCTTTTTTCCAACACACGTTCCAAAATCATCTCGCCCCAATTGCCTTGCATTTTTGTATCGCCCTTCAAAGCTTTTGTCAAATTATTCGCCTCTTTACTCATTTGTAAATTGAGATCTTTCAGTCCAATAATTTGTTCTCTAAGCATCGCATGTCTGTCGATACTTTCTTTGTTTCCTTCTTCAATTCTTTTTTCAAAAAGTTGAATTTTTTCCTGAAGAGGAGAGAGGATGTTTTGAATATTTTCTTTGTTTAAATTGGTGAATTTTTGAGACTTATTTTCAAGGATTTTGTTGGCTAAATTTTCAAACTGAATACTGAATTTCTCCTGAAGATTTTCAAGCTCTTTTTTCTGCTCTGTTTGTCGTTCTAAAAGATGTTCGTAATCGGCATTTTTTCGGGTAAGTTCGTTCTGAATAAAATTTTTCTCTTTCCTAATGTCCTCTCGCTCAGTTTTTACCTCTGCTAATTTTATTAGCAAGTCATTCTTAGTATTTTCAATACTACTTTTATAATCGTTTAAGTTTTTATTTTCCAGATTATTAAGTCTGTCTATTTCAACTAGTAGTTGATTATATTTTTCTTCTTGAACTGTAAGTTTATTTTTAAATTTTAATCCTGAAATAAGATTTCCCAGATAGAATCCAAAGATTAATGCAACAATAAAAATGATTAAAAAAGGCAATATTTGATCCATGAAATCGATTGGTTTGTTTCAAATATAGTCATAAGTTTTTTAACGCATAGTAGAGGTAGAAATTGGTGTGAAATTTCACAAAAATCTATTTATTTTTTTCAGCAATTATGTACTTAAATTTATACTGAAAATCCCTTTTTTTTAGTTGGAGAATTAAGAGAATTTTAAAGGCTTTTTTAGCCGAATTTAATCCTTATTTTTAATCCGAAAAGAGCTGGAAATTTCATCAAAATGAATTAATTCTTTCGGAAATAAATCCTGAAACATCCCCTTTGAAATTAGATTTTTTGGAGTGTCAATTTGCGTTTTATCGGGATGCATTAAAATGATTTTGTCACAAATCTGAATGGCTAAATTGATCTCATGTGAAGCGAAAATAATCGTTTTTTCAGTCTGTTTTACTAGCTCTTTTAGTAGTTTAAAAACATTAGCTTTATGATACATGTCCAAATGTGTGGTGGGCTCATCCAAGATAATAATAGGTGTATTTTGCGCGATCGATCTGGCGATCAAAACGCGTTGTAACTGCCCATCACTAAGTTCGTAACATTTGCGATTTCTTAAGTCCTTAATCGACGTTAAATTAATAACATTTTCAATTTTCTCGCGATCATTTTCAGATAGTTTACCCAGCCAGTTGGTATAAGGTTGGCGCCCCAACGCAATTAATTCGAATACACTTAAGTTTTTTGAAATGGGCTGATTGGTAAGCACCAAACCGATTTGCGAAGCACGTTCTAGGTTATTAAGTTCTTTCAATTTGTGCTCTCCAATAGTTATTTCTCCAGAAAGCGGCTCCTGAATACCGGAAATGCTACGTAAAAAAGTCGATTTCCCAATTCCGTTTACGCCAATAACAGCTATTAATTCTGAAGATTGCGCTTCAATATTAATATTCTTAGCTATAGTTTTTCTTTGATTCTTGTGAGCATAACCAATCTCAAGATTGGTGGTTTTTAAGGTGATATTTTGTGAAACCGTGCTCATTTAAAAAAGAAATTTTTGTTTTTTAAGAAGTAACCAAATCACCACCGGAGCTCCAATAATTGAAGTAATTGCGTTGATAGGAAGCGTGAATTCCATTCCCGGTAACTGCGCTACGATATCACAAATAAGCATTAAAATAGCACCGCCTAAAATCACTGCCGGCAGTAATATTAAATGATTATTTATCGGTAAAATCTGGCGAATTAAGTGCGGAACTGCCAATCCTATAAAAGCAATAGGGCCACAGAACGCGGTAATACTTCCAGCTAGTAAACTCGTAGAAATGATAATTAGCATTCGGTTCTGACTAATATTAACACCAAGACTTCGTGCATATTCTTCACCTAAAAGCAAGCTATTTAAATTTTTAATACAAAAAATCGCCAAACTGATTCCTGCAAACCAAAATATGCCTAGAATACCAACTTCTCCCCAAGAAAGATCGCCTAAACTCCCGAAGGACCAAAAAATGTATTGTTGCAATTGCGCAGCAGGACTAAAGTAACTTAGAATGCTTACCACAGCTCCGGTAATACTTGCAAACATAAGCCCAACGATTAGTATTGCCATGGTATCTCTTAGTCGCATAGAAGCTAAAACCACTGCAAAAAGCACCATTAAACTTCCTAAACTCGATGCAATTACCAATGTCCATTTAGAGAGCGCTAGCAATAAAAAGTTACTACCAATTAAGCTTGCTCCCATAATAACAATCGCAACACCCAAACTTGCACCGCTACTCAAACCCAAAACATAAGGGCCAGCAAGTGGATTTCTAAACATGGTTTGCATTAATAAACCGCTAATGGCTAAGCCAGAACCTGCAATAATTGCGGTAAATGCTTTGGGAAGTCGATAATCTAAGATGATATAACGATACGTTTCTTTGGAAACTTCAGCATTAAAAAAGGAGGAGAAAATATCTTTTAAAGGAATGCTTACAGATCCTAAACTAATATTCAGCAGTAAAAGTCCGATTAAAAGCAGACTCAAAATGGCTAATATTGAAGCATATTTTCCTGTTTGTTGCATTAATCGTTTAGCGCTTTAAAAAATGTAGGTTCGTAGTTTTCTAAAAGTTCAGGATGAAATATAGCAATAAGGTCTTTTAAAATAAGGTCTGGACGGTTGGGGCCAAGTTCATAAAAAATAACTCCGCCTGTCTCTCCTTTACTCATGCTCACCGAATATAGTTTTTTATCCTGAACGGCTTTAAATTGCGAGTAATGTTCAGATTGTTCCAGCATGCCAGTATAAGACGTAAACTGGCCAGCGCTTATCCAATAATCGGCATTTTGAGCTTTGTCTAAGACCGATTCGAAAGAAAGTGATAAACTGCCAGACCCATTAGTATCTGCCCAAAGGTATTTTGCGTTTGCATCCTTAATCATTTGCGCCTGCCAGCTATTGCCATAAGGAACATACCATTGATCTTTATACATGGCGCCGCTAAGTACGGTTGGCTGGGTTTCTACTGTTTTGGCTAATTCTTTAGCTGAATTATAATCACTTTCTATTTTATTGAAAATTGAATCTGCCGCTTTAGATTTGTTATAAAGAGCTCCAAAGAACTTAATCCATTCCGCTTTTCCAAGGGCAGAAGATTCTGTCCATTCACCATTATAAATCACAGGGATTCCTGTTTTTTGAATAGTGCTAAAACTTTTATTATCAGCGTTAATAGCAAACCCGATTACAACATCTGGTTGAAGGTCGATTAAAACTTCAGTATTCAAACTTTCGTTTTTTCCAACC
Organism: Zunongwangia endophytica; assembly: GCF_030409505.1. NCBI lineage: Bacteria > Pseudomonadati > Bacteroidota > Flavobacteriia > Flavobacteriales > Flavobacteriaceae > Zunongwangia > Zunongwangia endophytica. The sequence continues at coordinate 680,869 of NZ_JAUFPZ010000002.1, forward strand.
TCTTTAATAGCTCCTGAATTTATTAATTTTCTAGTTTCTTTAGAAGAGATATAATCTAAACCTGGGAAACCTTTTAAAGTTTCAATTTTATCCAAAGCCTCTAATCCCGGAATGTGAGTAGTAGAGGTTACCACAATTTTTTCAACAGGAATAGTTACTTTTTGATCATACGCTAAATCTTCAGGAAGGCGCGCATTGCTTTCAGCTAATAAATATTTGAAAGTTTTTTCAGCTTCTGGCCAAGGCGAATTCACTTCGATAATTTTATAATCATTATAATTCGTAATCGTAAATCCGTTAGCATAATCTATCTTAATTTCCTGTCCATCTTGGTTTTTGTATGGTTTTTTTGACTTTTCGGTTTCCTTGCAAGAAAGGCTTAAAAGAAAAATAAATAGGATTCCAATTTTTTTCACGAGGTTGTAGTTTGACTTCAAAAGTAATATTATTTAGAAATTAAGCTGCTTTCCTTTAAGAAATGATTATTTTCGCAGCGAAATTTTGGTTCGGCAGCAATGTCGATTAAAAGGGAATCAGGATAAAGTTAGCATTAGTTTTTCTAAAATTTAATGTGAATAATCTTTAAAACCTGAGCTGTTCCCGCAACTGTAAAGCTTCGTTTCGTTAAGAAATGCTTGTAAAAGACTTCAAATACCACTGTCTATTTTGGATGGGAAGGTAATTTAAAAGACGCTAGCCAGGAGACCTGCCAAATAGTAATAAAAAACGGATTGACTTTCGGGATAAAAGTCGCTGGCGCATGAAGAAACAACTACTATTTTTAATCGTAGCCATAGGGCTATTTTCGTCTAAAATTTTCGCTCAATCTAAAGCTGTTACAGTTTTAGATACGGTGCTACTTACAGATGAAAAACTCGAAAAGTTTTCTACAGGACAGCATGTAGCAAAGCTTTCTGATTCTCTGCTCACCAGAAATCAGCCATTACTTACCGAGGTTTTAAGTTTTAATACGCCTATTTATTTTAAAGAAAATGGATTAGGGATGGTGTCCTCGCCATCGTTTAGAGGAACTTCTGCATCACAGACCGCAGTAATCTGGAATGGGATTAATATCAACTCCCAATTTAATGGGCAGCTGGATTTTAATACTGTAAATACGGGTGTTTACGATCAAATTTCAGTGAGAGGTGGCGGTGGTAGCGTGGTTTATGGTACTGGTGCCATTGGAGGAAGTGTTCATCTAAATAATAGCTTATCTTTCAAAAAACAACAGCAAAATCATCTATTATTACGATACGGAAGTTTCAATACGCTGGATGCTCGTTATAATTTAAAGCTTGCCAGCGAAAAATGGAGTCTCAATTTAGCGATTTCCAGAAATAGCAGCGATAACGATTATGAGTATCCCGATGATCGAGGCAAAAACTTAAATGGAGAATTCTACAATACTTCAGCAAATGTAGCGCTGGGCTATCGCTTTGATTCTAAAAATAGTTTAAAGCTTGTAAGTGAGGTCTATGATGGCGAACGTCATTTTTCAATAATTCGTCCTTCAGAAAATCGAACGAAATATATAGATCGTTCTTATCGCAATTTGCTGCAATGGAATAGCGAATTCTCGAAATTTACGCAGGTTACTCGATTGGCGTTTATTGAAGAAAAATATAAGTATTTCGGAAATATAAAGAGCGAAAATTTCACCTTCGGAAATGCCCAATCTTATATTGCTAAATACGATTTAGGCTATGAAGTTTCTAACGATTTATTGCTGAATGCCGTGATTCAGAATACTTATACGGAAGGGGAAGGCAGCAGCATCGAAAAAAATGAGCGAAACATTTTTTCAGCAGCATTTTTAATGAAACACGCGTTGACTGAAAAAATTCAGTATGAAATAGGTATAAGAAAAGAATCTACTAATAATTATGATAGTCCGCTTTTGTATTCTTTTGGAGCTGATTATAAGATTAGCGATTTCTACACCTTAAAATTTAATGGATCTCGAAACTTTAGGATTCCGACCTACAATGATCTTTACTGGGCGTCTTCCGGAAATCCAGATCTACATCCAGAAACTTCAGACCAGGCAGAAATCGGCAATATTTTCAGTATTAAAAATATCGAATTTGGATTAACATTTTTCTACAATCAGGTAGAAGACATGATACGCTGGTTGCCGGGAGAAGGCGGAGTTTGGCGACCTATCAACGAAGATGAAGTACGTCTTTATGGTATCGAATCTTATGTAAATTGGCACAAAAAGCTTTCTAAAAACCAAGTGTTGCATGCTAATCTGAATTATGCGTATAACGTATCAGAAAATTCTGAAAATAATCGACAGTTGATGTATGTGCCATTTCACAAGTTGAATGGAAACATAACCTACCAAATTAATCGATTTACGCCATCGCTTCAGTTTTTATATAACGGAAAGGTTTTTACAAGATCTGACCATAGTGATGAACTCGAGGGGTATTTTTTAACCAACCTCGGACTTTCTTACGCGATTGATAAAAGGCAGAATTGGCAGTTAGGCGGGAAAATAAATAACATTTTTAATACCGAATATCAAAATGTAGAGAGCCGGTGGATGCCGGGAATCAATTTTAATATATATCTAAATTTTAAATTTTAATAGTTAACCAATGAAAATGAACAAATTTTTAGCACTTGGAGCCATTGCTGGTTCTTTATTTTTTAGCTCTTGTAGCAGCGATGATGATTTTATTATCGACAGCGGTAATGGTAATGAAGAGCCTGTGGAAGAACCTGAAGAACCAGAAATTCTCCCTTATGAAGATGGTGTAATAGTTTTAAACGAAGGAAATATGGCTGCAGGATCTGTATCTTTTTTACATGAAGACTTAACTACCGTAGAAAATAATGTTTTTGAAACAGTAAATTCTGATAAGGAGTTAGGTGGTTATTTACAGTCCATTTTTTTTTATGAGGATTTAGCCTACATTATTTCTAACGGCAGCAATCTAATTACTGTAGTAGATCGTAAGACTTTTGAATATAAGGGAGTTGTTGATAGTGGTTTAAATATTCCTTACTATGGAGTTGCTTATAATGGAAAAGCTTATGTTTCTAACCTTGCAGGTTTTGATACCGGAGATGATGATTTTATTGCGGTAATCGATCTGGAGACATTAGAAGTAGAAGAAACAATTATAGCAGGAACTTATCTTGATGAAGTTGAGGAAGAAAATGGACTTATTTATCTACAGGGATCTTCTTTTGGTAATGGAAATTCAATTCATGTTTTTGATCCAGCCACTAATTCTATAAGCAATACATTTACTACGAATGGGGGTTTAAATTCTTTTGAAATTGAAGATAATCGTCTTTATGCTTTATCAAAAACTGAACTTCAGGTATTTGATTTGGTTACTAATGAAGAAATCAGAACTATAAATTTCCCAGAAGAAATTACAAGTGCTCAAAATCTAGTGATTGAAGATGATACGATTTATTTTACAGCGGTCGGGGCCGTTTATTCGATGGCAAAGGATGCAACGGATTTGCCTGAGACTAGTTTGTTTAGTTTAGATGGAGTAACAACACTATACGGATTTGATGTAGAAGACGATATGATCTGGACTGGAGATGCAATAGATTACGTTTCAGCAGGTGTTGTGAGATTATATACTTTATCTGGAGATAAGAAGTATGAATTTACAGTTGGGTTATTGCCAAACAGCTTCTATTTTAACGATTAACCTTTTTTGTACCCAATATTTAGAAAACTTTAATAATCTGTATAGAATTATAATAAAAAGTTTTCGTTTTTAAATGGAATCTTAATAGTGAAAGCTAAAAGAGATTCTAATACCTATGAAAAAGCCCCGCATTACGGGGCTTTTATTATTATAAGGGAAAGCTATCAGCTAATTAATTGTTGATTCTGATACCCGGAACTTTATCGATATACATTCTTTTGTAATCAGGTTTTGAAGCACCGCGCTCTTTAAATTCCTGATAATTTATTTTCATTTTTTTAGCTGCAAAAGATTGCGCTTGTGAATTTCCAGTAATCTTGGCAATGGCTGCGGCTAAAAGCGGCTCAGATGGATCGCCTAGAATACCAAAATTATCTAGTTCTTCAGCGATTTGTACATCTGGATCTATACCAGTATATGGAACCACAATATCATTTGCATTTACAGATTCGTAAACTAAAGGTTGTATCGCATATGTATGATTAGGACTTGCATTTTGTCTTGAAAAATCTTCTGAATCATACAAAGTTACCGAAGCTTGCGATTTTCCAGTAGTTCTAGCGCCTATAGTTACAACATTTATGTATGGTTTTAATCCGTTAATTACTAATTCGCTCGCAGAAGCTGTGCTAGAAGTTCCTATAACATAGAGATTAGCTAAATTCAATTTATTGATGGCCACATTATCATCAATATTATCTGTAAAATAATCAAACAGGCGATCTGGATTGGTAGCTAAAAAGTAATTCTGATAACTGTCGTTCCATTGTTGCTTTGCAAAAATTTCACCGGTATTAGAACCTGTGATCATACTTGCTAAACGAGTCGCCGAGCTAACGCGACCACCGCCATTGTATCTTAAATCTAAAACTAGGTCGTCAATATTCTCCGATTTAAAATAAGCAAAAGCATCATTAAGTTCAGCATCAAAATCGGCAACAAAACTATTGTACATTAGATAGCCAATTTTCTTACCATCTACTTCTAGAACATCCTGAATCAGTATAGGATTTTCTGTAATTTCGGTAGTAGCAATGGTCACTTCTTCTCCGGTGTTTGATACTTCATTATCATTTATTTCTGCTATGGTAAATGTCACCGAAGGGCTTGATAGTAAAGAAGTATAATTATCCACATTTAAGGATTCTCCATTAACTTCAGTAAAAAGATCACCTCTTGCTATGGCAGTACCTTCTGCATTACTTCCGGGAATGATGTATCTTACGACACCAAAGAGATTATTGGAGTTTGAAAAGCGATACAATATATAATCAACTCCTGTAGTTTGCGAAATGCCACTAAAACTATTTTCTAACTCAATATAATCATCAGTAAGAAAACTAAATCTATCTAATGGAATTGTAAGACTATCAAATAGTGCTTCTGGACTTGCGATGCTTCTTAAGTAATCTTCGTAGTCATCATTGTTGTCGAAATAATTATCTGCTAATTCGGGTATACCAGATTTGTAAAGGTAAATTTCATTCATCCCGCGATAAATAAAGTCTCTTATTTCGACATTTTCAGGATTTGTAACTACATCGTCATCTATACTATCGTCCATATCATCAGAACAGGAGGTAAATAAAATACTACAAAGTAATGATGATAGAAATAAGCTTCTTATTTTCATATATGTTTTTTAAGTAGGTAAAGTACTAAAATACTTTAAATTAATGTAAATAAATTTTTTTTGTAACAAAATAAATAGTTGTCCGTCGTAAGTATGAAGGGGTAGTTAAAACCAACCATCAACCCAATGAAAGAACGAAACTTTTTAAATATCATAAACCCTTTTAAGGATAAAATTTATCGTTTGGCCCTAAGATTGCTTACATCAAAGGAGGCAGCCCAGGATGCAACTCAGGATGTTATCATTAAATTATGGAACCAACACGATAAAATTAATGATTATGCGAATGTAGAAGCGTTTGCTATGACGGTCACCAAGAATTATTGTTATGATCAATTAAAGCTTAAGCAAAACAATAATCTTAGGATAGTACATACCAATTATGATAATAAAGAAATCTCTGGGCAAAGACAACTTGAACTTAAAGATGAAATGCAATGGATCGATGAAATTTTGAAAACCTTACCTGAGCAACAACAAGTAATCTTCCAGCTTAGAGATGTCGAGCAATATGAGTTTGAAGAGATTTGTAAAATTATGAAAATGAAAAATACAGCGGTAAGAGTAGCTCTTTCTCGCGCAAGAAAAAAAATAAAAGAAAGTCTTATAAAAAAACATAGCTATGGAATTGGATAGAATAGACGTACTCTTAAAAAAGTATGATGCAGCAGAAACGACCTTAGTTGAAGAAAAAGTGCTTCAGGATTATTTTGATAGTGCAGAGGTGGCAGAGCGCCATAAGCCTTATCAAATCATGTTTAGTTTTTCAGCATTGAGCAGAAAGGAAACTTCAGAAGTTACTCCCAACTTAAAAGCCAAAAAGCCAAAATCTAAATTGAAACCACAATCTTGGATGTATGCAGCAGCAATGATCGCTTTAATTTTCAGCATATTTTTCTTTCAGAATCAAAATTCTGACTTAGACTCAGAAAATCTAGGGCAGTTAACTGAAGAAGAAATGACGTATCAAAAAACAAAACAAACCCTACAAATGATTTCAAAATTAATGAATGAAGGTAAAGAAGATTTAAAATATTTAAAAGAGTTCAGTAATCCAACACAAAAAATAATCAGCAACAAATAACTCCAGAAAAATGAAAAAAGTAATAATGATAATAGCCATAATGGTGGCTCCGTTTTTGGCGCAATCACAAGACTTTGCCAAGTATGAAAACATGAAAGACGTCGATGCAATGGTAATGACCAGCAAGATGTTTAAGATGTTATCTAAGGTAGATTTAAGCAAAGGTGATCCCGAAGCTAAAAAGTATATGGATATGATCGAAAATCTTAGCGAAATAAGATTGTACAAATCAAATTCAACTTCTATTCGCAACCAAATGTCGAAAGATTTTGACAGCTACCTTAGTACAGGCTCATTGGACGAATTAATGCGGATTAAAGAATCTGGAAAAAACATCAAATTCTATTCAAAATCAGATGGGAAGAACGATGATATCGTAAAAGAACTTTTGATGTTTATGGACGGAGATGAAGACGGAGAGCCAATTTCAGTAATTTTAAGAATTACTGGTAAAATCGATATTACTCAGTTATCAAAATTAACTTCCGATCTTAATGTTCCCGGTGCCGATCAATTGAAAAACGCAAAGTCTAAAAACTAAAACAAAAAATTATGAAAATCATCAAAACCATCAGTTTTATCGCTATAAGTCTTTTAATGTTGGCGTGTAACAACGAGAAAACATTACAAAAATACTACGTAGAAAATCAGGAAGATAGTAAGTTTATCGCTATTGATATTCCTACCAGTCTTTTTGCAAAAGCCGATAATTTGGACCAGGATCAACGAGCAACTTTAGAAAGTGTTCGTAAGATCAACGTACTTGCTTATCCTTTAAATGACGAGAATGATACTTTTGATACTGAAAAGACTGAGCTAGAAGAGATTCTTAGCAATGATCAATATCAATTGCTTATGAAATACGGAAGTAACGAAAGAAAAGGAGCACTATACTTTACAGGAGAAGAAGATGCAATAGATGAAATCGTAGCATTTGGTTACGATAATGAACGCGGAATGGGAGTTGCAAGAATCTTAGGAAAGGATATGAACCCACAAAAAATCATTGATCTTGTAAACTCTCTGGATGCCGAAGATGTAAATATGGAAGGATTAAAAGGTCTGGCTAGTATGATGGGGAAACATTCTGATAATGTAAAAATTACGAAAGATTCAACAAAAGTAGAATCCGGTATTTCGATCGATGTAGAAGTAGATACATTAGCTACAGAAAATTAGTTTACTGTTTAAATTTAGTTGAAGAAAGAGGGAATGCACTTGCATTCCCTCTTTCTATTTTAGCTATTTAATAAAGTTGATTTTTATAAAAGATCTTAATTTTTCTTTGGAGTGAATTTTAAATGTATTGATTAATATTAGAAATACATTTAAAAGAATGATTCCACCCCAAATGTAATTAGTATTGATATCCAGGCTTGAATCGTAAGAATCAAACTCCAAGAGTTGCATTAGAGGAGATAATAATATTTTGAATAGTATATTATTAATAAAAAAGTAAGCCAAAAATGCAAAAATAGTCCAGGTAAGCTGAATATTAATAATTGTTTTAGAAAGCGCATCGATTCCTTCGATCTGATCTTTCTTCCAAACCCACATGATAGAAGGTATAAAACAACTCAAAATTAAAACGACCGGTAATGTAGTGCCAAACCAAAAAACAAAAATCAGCGAAGATAGCGCCGAAAGATTTAAAGCTTTAAGGTATTGCAAATCGCTAAGGGACTTCGTGTTTTTAGAAAGTTTTTCAATAGGAATTTTTAAAGCTTCAGCCACTTTTTTAAGAGAATCTGCATTTGACATACTATCATTATTTTCCATACGCTGAATAGTACGAATACTTAATCCTGAATGTTCAGCGAGTGCTTCCTGAGAAAAGCCTTTTTGGATTCTGAAATTTTTAATACGGCTTGATAAATTTTGATTTTCCATAATTGCTCGATTTTGATTGATTAAAAATTAACTCGATCATGAATAAAAATTTACCAGTCAAAATCACGAAACCGCTGGTCATTTTCACGACAACTTACTGTCAACCTTACGTAATCATTATGACAAATAGTTTATGCTTAATTAGTTTACAGTTTATATTTGTTGTTTTAGCGTCGTTTTTTTTTAGTTTAAATACTGATGGTTGAATAAAAATAAAGCCATTTGTGATATCTTATTCCAAAATCAAATTTCGGTTTTTAGAGTACTTCACAGAATATTCCAGATTGAATTTTATTTCCTGGGATGGATCGAGATTAAATTCCCATTTAATTTCACCATTTTCTTCATTCAGTTTTGCATTTGATAATTGCTCGGTTTCAACTGAAATATCTTCAGTAGTAGAAACAGGAATTTGGTCTAAAACAATCATATTTATAGATTCGTTCTTGTTATTTTTTACTGAAATTTCCCATTCTTTGATCTTTTCTCTCTTGCTTCCTATAAACTGCTTTTCGGTATAATCGTTTATTTTTTCTCTTTTAACTGAAACTTTCTTGTCTGTTCCCAGTGAAACCTCCAGAGTATCGGTTATATATCGTACATCCATTAGTGATTTCCCAATATAAGTGCCTTCAAAAAAGATATTCGCTTCTCCCTCCAGAAGATTATATTTTTCCCAATCAGTAATATTAGCTATTAGAAATGCTTCTTTTTTTATCTTCGGAACTGCGTAATATTGATATTTAGCCGGTAACTCGTAAGCCGTCATTTCTACCACATAGTTCTTATTATCAGACTTGATGGTATATGGTGTTTCGATTTCAAAATCTACAGTGGTTTGATTTTCTGTCTGAACGCTTGGTATGGGTAAACTTTTCTTTTTATCTCTTGATTCTATAGAAACACCATTGGCTCTTCCAACAAGCGCTTCTGCAGTGCTCTTATTTTTTCCGCCATATCCCACAACAACAACTTCTTCTAAAGCATTAGTGTCTTCTTGTAAAACCACATCAATTTTATTTCGATTTGCTCGTCGAACCTGGTTTTTAAAGCCCACAAAAGAGAACTCCAAATTACTTTCCTGGTCTGGAATCGTGATCGAATAGTGACCATCAAAATCTGTAACGGTACCAATCGTAGTTCCCGCAACTATTACGTTTACTCCTGGTAACGCTTCACCTTGTGGATCAATAACTTTGCCTTCTACAGTATTATTGTTAAGATTATAGGAGGGAGGCAATGTATTGTAATCTAAATAATAGGTTTGTAACTTAGGAGCCATGCCCGAATTAGATGGATTAGCTGAAGAAAATTTTAACTTTACGTTATCCCAATCGATTTTGGTGTCTTGTTTTATGTTTGCTTTATAGGCAAGTGTAATGGGCTCATTAATATTTATAGCTCTAATATCGTAAGAAGGAAACCATCCTGCATTCCCTACAATATAGTTTAATTCGACAGGAAAAGAAGTGCTTTGTTTTGCATCTATTTTTACCAATATTTCGCCATTAGGATAATCTTTTTTACTATTAATGCTTGTAATCTGTCTTTCAAGTTTTGTTCTTTCAACCGTAAGTTCTTCAATAGTTCTTTTTCTTTTAAGCTCATTCAGCATCAGCTCGGTGAGCTTTTTTCCGTAGAAATCTGCAGTCTGTTGCAGGTTGGCAACATTTACCTGTTCGTTTTTTCCAACTACATTTTTGTTTTCTTTCAGAAAGGCAATTTCTTCCTGAATTACGGTTAAATATGTTCTTTCAACTTCTATTTTTTGGACGATCGCTTCAAGTTTAGCTTCTAGAGTTTTTAATTCTGAAGATTTTTCCAATTCATTTAAATAATCTTGTTGATGATTTACAGCGAGAACTGTTATGTTTCCTTCGGCTTTTACCTGAAGACTTTTTCCATCGATAAACGGCGATAAATCGGTAAATTTTAAAACTGTAATTCCACTATTTACAGAAACATTCTTTTTTCTGGTGATCTGGGCACCATCTAGAAATACAGTGACTTCGCTAACCTCTGTTGCTATTTCTTTTTCATTAATTGTTTGTGCACAAAATACTGATGTGGTTAAAACTGCTAAAAGTAGAATTATTTTTCTCATAGTTAAGAGCCGATTATTCGTCCAAAATTAGATTTGAAAGAAAGATAATGAAAAAAACATCATACTAACTCTTGAAGATAAAATAGAATTTCTTAAAATATTTTAAACGAGTTGATGCTGCTGAAGTGCTGTTTTTTAACGTCGGATTATTCATTTTAAAGCATAAAAAAAATCGGCTAGAAAATACCAGCCGATTTTATATAATATTGATAGTTATTAAATAGCCTTTTTGATTGCATCTTCACCGCCAACAACAGGGATACTAATCGAAGTTCCGTCTAAATCTACAGTAAGTTCGGTGCCTGGTTCTGGGTGTAACGTAAAGTTCTTATCGCTAGAAAAAATCATTAAACCTATTTGCTGTCCTTTTGGAATGATTTGATCGTCTGGAATTAAATCGAAATTCAGTTCGTAGAATTTACCTGGTTTTAAAGGTTCACTTTCGCTAATCGATTTATAATTTTGTGGATCTGCCCAACCGCGTGTAATAATATTATCGGTTATTTTAGAATTTCGACCTTCTGTCCATGGTAAAGAAAGCATCCAAACCGAGAGATTGGCTGCAGGTTTACTACTCGCTAATTTTATTTTTAAAGTTGAAATTCCTGAAAGATGAAGATCTTCTTTTAACGTAGGTGTCACAAAAAGCAATCGATGATCGGTATATTCAGCTTGCGCTAATGCTTCCCCAGAAAAAGAATAGTTATCAACTAAGGTTTCTTTGCCTTGTTTTTTATGTTTCTCTATTGATAAACCACCAGTTTTAGGAGCACCTTTAGTTAGGTACAAAGTTACCTCTTTTGCATCAGGATTTGGATAATTGGCATAGGGAGTTGGATTTTGTCGATCGTCATGTTCTCTCACAATCCAAGCTTTTGGATCGTTTTCGACTTCATTTTCAATTCCGAATAAAAAATGCGTAAACCATTTATTCATCATACTTATTGGCGGTGGTCCACCATGCCCGTTTTGGTGATAATAAATTTGCGTTGGTAAGCCCATTTCTTCCGCTTTTTTATAAATACGGTAACTATGTTCAGGCATCACATTCCAGTCGTTGAAACCGTGAGACATCAGTAGTGCAGCTTGCATTGGCTCCATGTCGTTTAAATAATCACGCCCGGCCCAAAAATCATTAAAATCTCCTGTAACTCGATCCAGATTATTTCTCATCTCATTATCACGAATCGTCTTATTGCTGTAGGCTCTTTTAGATTCGTCTCCACTATGGATAAAATCGTAAAGCACATCGATGTCTTCGCCTAGATAACCGCCTGGAGATCGAACTAAACCATTAGAACGATAATAGTGATAATATGATGTGTTTGGAGCTACGGGGATTATCGCTTCTAAACCATCAACTCCGGTTGTAGCAGCGGCAAGTGGAATGGTACCGTTGTAAGAAGTCCCCGTCATCCCCACTTTTCCGGTAGACCAGTAGGCTTTAACTTCTTCGTTTCCGGTGCGTTCGGTATATCCTTTTGCGCGACCATTTAACCAATCGATTACGGCTTTTGGAGCTAAAGATTCGTTGTCGCCTCCTACGGTTGGAGAACCATCAGATAATCCAGTTCCGGGAGAAGAAGAATGTACGACGATATACCCTCGTGGTAACCAGGTTTTAATTTGTGAGTTCGAAATAATTGGGCGTTCACCTCGTTTTTCAACTTCAGGATGTACGCGTTCTTTAGGTTGTTCACCAAGTTCGTGATTTACATCCCAAAAAATACCTTCAGCAAAACCAGCGGTACCAGCGTAATAAGGGCTAGATTCATAGATTATAGGAAGTTTTAGATCCTGTGTGTCGGTTTGTTCTGGCCGGGTAACATCAACATGCATACGATCAGGTTTGCCATCGCCATCAGAGTCGAATTCGGTTTCTACCCAAAGGTCATGGCGTATCCATTTAGATTCATCTTCAAATTCAGGAACAATTTGAGCTTCGCCATCTTTAAAAATAGGGGAGACTTTTGCTTTTTCTTGGGCAAGCATCACATTCATGATAAAGCATGCGATCCAGAAAAGTGTGTTTTTTCTTTTAATCATTTTAAAATGTTAATGAGGTTTTGAGATTAAAATTTCAGATTTCGATAAATATAAGCATTTCAGCTTATTTCTATTTTCTGAATTTAGTTGAAACTATTGATAATTTTTTCCGAAGAATCAAATTCTATTAATTCGCTGCGAATTAAAAACGACAATACACAAAATAATACTTAGTATTAAAAGTATATGGGAAACTGAAAAGTCATGATCAATTAAAAATCCAACTATTAAAGGTCCAAGAGCAGTACTAATCACCATAAACATGGTAAAAATACTTCGGATGGCACCAAGGTTTTCAGTTCCATAAACTTCAGCAATAATAGCCGTTTTTACCGTTCCTGAAATTCCCGTGGTAATTCCCGCCAAAATAAGAAAAGCAAGTGCACCGATAATACTATCCATAAAAGCAAATGGTAAAAGACCAATATTAAGTGGAATTAGATAAAATCTGAATAGTTTTTTAGCGGTGTACTTATCAACCCAAACGCCACCAAATAATGAAAAAACAAGCCGAGTTATGGCATAAGCCGTAAAAAATGAAGCGTACAGCGTTGCTGACCATTCTTTTTGTTCGACAAAAATATATTGATAGAAGAACACTGCTGTGTTGATAAAGCTCACCGCGAATACCGCCGGCATTAGTATGCCGAATTTTTTATTGAAGATGATTTCTTTGTAATTATTGACTAGTTTCTTGGTGGTATTTCCTTTTATAGAAATCAGCTTATCATCAAAATGCTTAAGATTGGTGAATTTCAGTTTAACCAGGTATAAAAGTAGCAAAGCACCACTACCAATCGCTGCAACTCTCCAATTGTAAAAAGCGATGATTGTAGTAATTAAAATAGGAAGGATAGCTTCGCCAATCGAAAATCCCAGCGAAGAAAAACTAAGCGCTTTTCCACGATTTTTATCAAATATTTTAGAGATTAATGTCATGCTAATATGCGTAAGCAAACCCTGCCCAAATAATCTTAGCATGATTATGGCGATAATTAATGGAATAAAATAATAACTAAAACCTAGTAAAATGGTAGCAATGGCGAGGCCCGTAATACTAAAAGCGGTTACCGTTTTAGCCGGCTTATGGTCTACGGTGTGACCAACAGTTAACATGATTATCGATGCCGTAACGGTACAACCGGCGTAAATAGCACCAAATGTACCTTCAGAAATAGAAAAGGCTTTTATAATTTCCGGCACGTATAGTGAAATAAGAAACGTTTGTCCAAAACTGGATAAAAAAGTAAGAATCCAGCCGAAACTAAGTTTTCTAAAATTAGTGATGATAAATTTGTAAAAATCCTTCAAATGCAGCGTTTTCACAAATATAAGATTTAGAATATTCGAAATATATCTCAGTGTAATTTTATTTAATTTCACACTAATAAATAGGAGAATTAGGTGTAAAACCAATAAATCCCATAGGGTATTGTGAAAGCTTTGGATTAATCATTCGACTATTGCAATCATTATCCCTATTTTTGGATTTAAATAGCAAGACAAGGAATGAATCTGGAGACAGTAATCAAAGAAATAAAAAACCATAAAAAATTACCTAATCTTAAATTCGAGATTAAGGAAAAAACGGAAGCTTTTACCAAGCATTTATTTTATACGTTGTTTGATGAAGATACCGAGGTTGAAGAAAATCTGAAGACATTAGAAAAGGAATTTGAAGCATTAGCCGATCTTGTTTGCTGGAAGCCAAACACACCTTGCCGAAATATTTGGACAGAATATATTGAAAAATTACCCGAGATTCTTCAAAAATTAAATGCAGATGCCCGTGCTATTGCCGAGAATGATCCCGCAGCAAATTCAGTAGAAGAAGTTTGTCTTTCTTACCCTGGTTTTTTTGCTATTGCCATTTATAGATTAAGTCACGAATTTTACAAATTTGGTCTGCCATTAGTGCCACGTCTAATGACCGAGTGTGCACACAATCTTACCGGTACCGATATTAATCCCGGTGCGATAATCGGCGTCCCGTTTTTTATAGATCATGCAACAGGTGTGGTTATAGGTGAAACTGCGGTTATTAAGGATAACGTAAAGGTTTATCAAGGAGTAACGCTTGGAGCTTTGTATGTAGATCGAAATCTTCGCAAAGTAAAGCGACATCCCACGATAGAAGATAACGTCACTATTTATGCGAATGCCACTATTCTTGGCGGTGAAACAGTAATTGGCGCGAACAGCGTTATTGGTGGGAATGTGTGGTTAACAAAATCTGTTCCTGCAAATTCTATGGTTTCGCATACACCACAAATTAATATTAAAAATACAGCTCAAAATGAGTAAATCGATATTCCGATTAATAGGAAATACGCCATTAGTAGAAGCCAGAACGCTGGTTAAAAATCCGAACGTTAAGTTATATTTTAAGTTAGAAGGACAAAATCCCGGCGGAAGTGTTAAAGATCGAGCAGCTTATAATATGATTAAAAGTGCTTTAGATCGTGGCGATATAGATGAAAAAACAAAGCTAATTGAAGCTACTAGCGGGAACACCGGTATTGCTTTAGCGATGATAGCTTCGATGTTTAAGCTGAAAATTGAACTGGTAATGCCTGAAAATGCTACAAAAGAACGTGTGCAAACCATGCGAGCTTACGGAGCGAAAGTAACTTTAACCAATGCTGAAGAAGGAATAGAAGGAAGTAGAGACTATGCTGAAGCTAAGGTCGAAAACGAAGGTTATTTTATGTTTAATCAGTTTAGTAATGAGGATAACTGGAAAGCGCATTATAAAACTACCGGTCCCGAAGTTTGGGAAGATACCGATCATAAAGTGACTCATTTTGTTTCTAGTATGGGAACTACAGGAACCATAATGGGAACCTCCACTTTTTTAAAGGAGAAAAATAAGGCTATTCAAATTGTAGGTGTGCAGCCTACAGATAATTCTAGTATTCCAGGAATAAGAAAATGGCCAGAAGCCTACCTTCCGAAGATATTTAATGCTGAAAAAGTAGATCAGGTGATTGAGGTTAGCGAAAAAGAAGCTCGCGAAATGACGAAACGACTAGCGGAAGAAGAAGGAATTTTTGCCGGTATGAGTAGTGGAGGAGCAACGGCAGCAGCCCTAAAATTGTGTGATACATTAGAAGAAGGCATAGTGGTAAGCATCATTTGCGACCGTGGTGATCGATATTTATCTTCAGATTTATTTGAAAATTAATTAATTACGGCTTTAATGTTGATTTCTGCTCAGATAATTTCTATAAACCTGAAAAATGCGCTATTTTTGCAAAATTGCAGATTAAAACAGGGTTTATGGAAGTTTCAGATTTAGGAATTAGCGAAAAGAAGGTAGACAAACAATTATACGGTTATCAGCAGAACGATATCGATAAGATCTTTGGTGTTATAGAAGAAAATCCAGAGCATTATAATCTTTTGTATCAATTGCCTACCGGTGGAGGAAAAACGGTAATCTTCTCTGAAATGGTACGAGAATATATTCAGCGTACCGAAAAGAAAGTATTAATTCTAACGCACCGTATCGAGCTTTGTAAGCAGACGAACAAGATGCTTTCCGATTTTGGTGTTAAGAATAAAATTATAAACAGTAAGGTTAAAGAACTACCAGATCAACATGACTATATGTGTTTTGTTGCCATGGTAGAAACTTTAAATAACCGTCTTCACGATGATAAATTAGACCTTGAAGATATTGGGATGGTTATTATTGATGAAGCGCATTACAATAGTTTTAGAAAATTATTTAAGTTTTTTGAAAAGTGCTTTATCCTTGGTGTAACTGCAACGCCACTTAGCTCGAATATTAAATTACCAATGAAGGATAATTACCGCGAATTGATCGTTGGTGATTCTATTACTTCTTTGATTGAAAAAGGCTTCCTGGCTAGAGCTAATATTTATAGCTATAACGTAGGTTTATCTGCTTTAAAAGTAGGGATGAACGGTGATTACACCGTAAAATCTTCCGAAGAACTGTATACGAATATGTCGATGCAGGAAAAGCTTTTAAATGCTTATTTGGAGCGTTCTAAAGGAAAGAAAACCTTAATTTTTAATAATGGTATTAATACTTCTATAGAAGTTTACTACACATTTAAGCAAGCGGGTTATAATGTTCGGCATTTAGATAATACGACAAGCAAGCAGGATCGGAAGGAAATTCTAAAATGGTTTAAACATACACCAGATGCGATTGTAACTTCAGTAAGTATTTTAACTACAGGATTTGATGAGCCTACGGTAGATACCATTATACTGAATCGTGCTACCAAATCGCTTACTTTATACTTCCAGATGATTGGTCGGGGATCTCGTGTACTTCCTGGTAAGAAAGAATTTACAGTAATCGATCTTGGTAATAATATGGCTCGTTTTGGCCATTGGAGTTCACCAATCGATTGGAGACAAATTTTCCGTTCGCCAGATTTTTATTTTGAAAATCTACTTAGCGACGAGGAAATTGAACGTGAGTTTAAATACGAAATGCCCGCAGAATTAAGAGAGCAATTTTCAAAATCAGAAAGTGTAGATTTTGACGTAGAAGCGGCTTATGACGATGTGATTAAACGTGGATTGAAATCGAAATCGGTTTTAGAGTGGTCTATGGAGCAACACGTAAAAATGTGTGTTGAAAATAGCGAAGATGTATTTGATGCACGAATTTTGGCTAAAGAATTAAAAGCTGATATATCTTCAAGAATCAAACAGTACTCGTATTGCATTTCTAAAAGTACCAAGAATTATCGTGACTGGTTAGAAGAAGATTATTCTAGAAAGCTAAGAATGGCGATCAATAAAGAATTCTAACTTGATTAAAAAAAGAAAACCTCTTGTGAAAGCATGAGGTTTTCTTTTTTAGACTAATACTTTATTTATTTTCTTCGGAAATACGTTGCTCGTGAAATTCTTTTGCAGCTCGATGGAGTATATCTATAAAATCTAATTTCCTATTTTCCTGTAACACCGCTGAGGTATAATTTTTCGTTGCCAAATAATCTATAAAAAGATAATGCTGATGCTCCGGGATATTAAGGTCTGCGCTTAAAAATTCAGCATTAAATAAATTATCGGTTTCAAAAAGTTGATAATAATCCTGCGGTTTTAAAACTGTTTCTTTTTCAGCAGTAACTTTTGTTTTTCCGTTTTTCTTAGATAACAGGCCTATAATTAATCGAGGTATTTCTAATAGATTTCCGTTACTGGGACGATAATCCAATGGATTGTTTTTAATACTGTATTGTATTCCTGCATTAAGTTCTTCATCTAATTGATCTGGATCGGTTTTAAAACTTTTTCCACTATTTATCTTTACTTCATCCAAAGTATTAAAGTTAAGTTCTACAACAACGTTCTTGTTGAAATCGGTTTCTTTTACGACAAATGTATACCTATTATAAGCAATGGAATTAAACAGAATGCTGTCGCCAACTTTAGCTGAGATCTCAAAAAATCCTTTCTCGTTTGTTTCCGTATAAAATCCCTGATTTTGATTCTTTATCTTGAAATTTGAAACGATACCTTCACTATCATATAAATAACCACTAACTTTTTGAGCATTGGCGCTTAAATAGAAAACACCGAATACTACTAATAATAATGTTTTTATAGGTTGAATGGTTGGCATAGTAAAAAATAATTCAGATAAAGAATAATTGAAATTTGATAAAAGGAATTAATTCAGATTCCATAGACTGCATTAAAAATTAGATCATAAAGGAGAGATTAATAACTGAATTGTATAACGCCGATTTCAATTTGTTTATTGCTGAACGAGATGTATGAAAATGAAAACAGCAAAACCATGAAGTTTTGCTGTTTTGTATGAATTTCAAGAATTATTCTAAATCTCTTTATCTGAATTTGGATGTTCCCTGTCTTTCTGATAATCAGGTTTCGCACCACGCTTATTGAACTGTCTATTTTCTTCATCGGGAATGTCGCTACCGTCGCTGCTTATATCTGCTTCTTGTCTTTCAGGGATGTCTAGATCCTTTGCTGCAAAATCATTATTCGTTTGAGTATGATCTAGTGCTGCATCTTGCCCTTTATTCATGCTTCTTCCTTTTTCGTTTAAGGCTTGCTGATCGTCTTTAGTAACTTCAGGATTGTACGGTAAGTCCTGATCTTTTTTTTCCTTATTTGAGCTCATAATTTTTATTTTCAAGATAAAAAAATAGAGGTATAATGTTCAAAAATCAAACTTAAGCTTGATTTAAAAAACTCTTAAAACAAGGCATAAAAAAAGCGGAACGTTTAGGTTCCGCTTTTTTTATTTTATTCATTTCACTTTTTAAATTTCGCCTTCAGAATCTAACATTGCGAAGAATTTATCAAGATTTGGTATCACTACGATTCTTGTTCTTCTATTTTTAGACATGTTTTCTTTAGAAGTATTTTCTACTAAAGGGGAGTAGCTACTTCTACCGGCAGCGATAAGTTTAGAACCATCTACATTATATTTATCCTGTAATTGTCTAACTACGGCTGTTGCTCTACGTACACTTAGATCCCAGTTGTCTTCTAACCAAGAATCTTCTACCATTGTACGATCATCGGTATGACCTTCTACCATTACTTCCATAGCTGGTTCGCTATTAATTACTTCAGCAAGTTTTTTAAGTAGTGGTTGCGCATCTCTTGATAATCTGTAACTACCACTTCTAAATAGCAATTTATCGGAAACATTGATCATTACTACCGTTTTATCTACCGTGATATCTATATCGTCGCCATCTTTACCTTCAGTGATTTGGCTTTTTAAATTGTAAGAAATGGCAGCATTAATCGAATCTTCAATGGTCTCTACACCTTCTAACTGAGAAGCATCCATTTTTGCAATGGTTTTTCTCATTTGATCTTTAGTATTGTTAGACATTGCCGTTACATCGTTCAATTCTAATTTTTCGTCATTAGAAGAACGTAAGGAATTAATTTTAGCGTTATAATCTGCAACGCGTTCTTCTATAGCGGCATATTTATCTTCAATTTCTTCTTTTTCAACACGAGTTTTTTGCAAAGTGCTTCTAGTATCGTTTAGTTCTCCTTCTAAAGAGACATACTTTTTTTTAGAAACACAAGAGGCTAAAAGAGCCGTTGAAAAAATTGATACTGCTAAAGTCTTTCTCATCATTTTTAAATTTTTAGTGGTTATAGTTTAATAAAAGCGTCGTTGCAAAACGATTTCGGTTATTAAAACAACTTAGATTTTTAAGAAATATGCCTGTTTTTAGCATATTTAACGTCCTATTAAACTTTTTTCACAATTGGCGAGAGATAGGTCAAAAATTCATCCAAAATTCATCTAAAATCGATTACTATGATTTAAATAGCTGTTATTCAGTAAATAGTACGACATTTAAAAATGAATTGAATAAAGGCTATTTTGAGTGCATTTGAAAAAGTGTTGAATTTTTCTAAGCTATTGTGGAATAAATTCCACAGTTTCGTATTTTTAATTTTAACAGAAGATTATAAGAATATCGGCAGGAATATGCCTTCTTAGTATTTAATTGCAGTCGGAATTTCCACAACTACATAAGACATCCTACATTTGAGTAAGAAGTATCCAAAACTTAAAAAAGCACTAAGAATTACCGCAAAGATCTTAGCGGGTATACTTATATTCCTTATTCTGCTTATTTTATTTATCCGGAGTCCCTGGGGCCAAAATATCATTGTAAATAAGGTAGTTTCTACTATCGAGGATAAAACAAATACCGAGGTGAATATCGATCGTTTATTTATCACTTTTGGTGGCGCTGTTAGTTTGGAAGGTTTATATCTTGAGGATGAAAAAGGAGATACTCTAGTTTATGCTCACAATTTAGAAGCAAATATTCCTATTTGGCCAATTATAAAAGGAGGAGCGTTTGGTTTAAATGAGTTAGACCTTAAAGGACTTAAGGCGAACATTTATAGAAAAGATAGTCTTAAAGGATTTAACTACCAATTTCTGATGGATGCTTTCGCTTCTTCAGATTCTACCAGCACACAGCAACAACAGCAAAAAGATACCACGTCGTCTCCTATGGAAATTAGTATAGGTGATGTAAACCTTAAAAACATCATTGTGAATTATAATGATGAGGTTACCGGAATGGATGCTGAAGTTAAACTGGGAGAGTTGAAGGTTTCTATGCGTAAAACAGACCTTCAGATTATGCAATTTGCAGTGGCAGATGCATTGCTTAAAAATACGATGGTAGTTTATAAACAAACCAAACCTTTACCACCAAGCGAAGATTCTGGCGGACCATTACCGGTTGTAGAAGTCGATCAGCTTCGTTTAAATAATGTAAATGCAAAATATCAATCTGATCCCGATGGCATGCTTGCCGATATTCATATTCCAGAATTTTTAGCTGAAATGCCTAAAATGGACTTAGGGAATTACGAAATTCAGCTAAATACCATTCAACTTAAAAAGGCGAATGCGCTTTTGAGAATGCAAACGAAAACTGCCCAATCTGAAGATCAGGATACTACGCAAACAGATACTGCTGGATTTACCTGGCCCGTTTGGAAAGTAGAGATTAAAAATATTGACCTTGCGAAAAATAATATCGCTTACATTGTAGATAGCGCTAAGATCGAGCAGGGAACCTTCAATGCGAACGCACTAAAATTCAGAAATTTTAATCTGAAAACAGGAAATCTATTATTAGCAGATCGGCAGGTAAATGCAGATATTGATAATATTACTTTCAGTGAAGGTTCAGGATTAGATTTGAGGGATTTTTCTACTGAAATTGCAATGGATAATTCTTCATTAAATGTGAAGAATCTAATTGTAGCTTTAAATAATAATGAAATTCAGGGAGCAGCGAATTTGTCTTACAATTCTATAGAATCTTTAATGGACAATCCAGAAGCTGTTAAGATGGAAGCTAATCTTTCAGAAATTCAATTAGATATAAATGAAGTTTTTAGATTCCAGCCAGTGCTTAAAGAAAATCAATACGTAAAAGCTTTAAGTCGCAAACTTGTTATGGGTAGCATTAGCGCAAAGGGAACGCTTGCTAACATCCAAATACCTTCAGCAAATATTAACTGGGGAAGCCAAACTTCTCTTGTGCTAAACGGGCAGATCAAAAACGCAACAGATCCCGATCGTATCTATTTCAATATTCCAAGGTTCAGAGTACAGTCTAATAAAAAAGATTTGAATTACTTTTTGGATGAAAAACAATTAGGTGTTTCCTTACCTAAAAACATTAGCCTGAACGGAAGTCTAGCGGGAACTCCAGATGATATTGAAGCCGATGCTACATTAAAATCGAGTTTAGGTGCTGTTGTTGCAAAAGGTAACTTCCAAAATACAGAGGAAATAGCTTTTGCTGCCGATGTAGAAATTGATAGTCTTGGTCTTGGAGAACTGCTTAAAAATCCTGCTTTAGGAAAGCTGAATCTTACTTTGAAAGCAAAGGGTAGCGGTAGTTCTATGAATACGCTAGATGCCCAATTAGAAACGAATATAAGTAGCTTTACTTATAATGATTATCCAATCAAAGATCTGAAAATTACAGGTGATATTAAAGATGGCCGTGGCGATGTAAAAAGTTCTTATAAAGACGATAATTTAAACGGAGATCTTGTCGCAAATGTGATATTAGATTCCGTTTCGCCAGAAGTTAAACTGGATCTAGATCTGGATGGAGCAGATCTCGCAGAACTTGGCATCGCTAATAGAAATATAAGAACTGGTTTTAAACTTAATGGATCCTTCAAAGGAAATTCTAAAGAATTTGATGCTTCCGCAGAAATAAATGACGGTGTTGCTGTTTACGATAGCCATACCTATTTATTAGGAAATCTAAACTTATCGGCTCATGTTCGTCCAGATTCTACTTCAGTTAAGGTAGATAATAAAATGTTAGACTTAGATCTTCGGTCTAATGCTAGTCCTGCAGACTTTAGTAATGCGTTGCGCCGTCATTATCAAAATTATTTAACTGAAGAGGACAATACGGATACGGTAGAGAAACCTGTGAATTTACACCTGAAAGGGAAAATTTCCCAGGCGCCTATTCTTAATGAAGTTTTTCTAGTGAATTTAGAAGAACTCGATACAATAACCATAGATGTCGATTTTAATGAGAAAAAGCATCAATTAAATGCTGACGTTCAGTTGCCTTTCATTAAATATTATGGGGCGTTGGTTGATAGCCTTGGAATATCTGTAAAATCGGATAGAGAGGATATGGATTTCAAATTCGGATTTAATTCTTTAAGTGTTGGCCCACTTGCGATTAAAAAAACACAGCTAAATGCCAACCTAGAAACCAGGGTACTTTTAATGAATTTCAATTCTGTTTATGATAGTGATACCCTTGTGAATGTCTTTTCAAGATTATCGAAAAGTGAAGATACTTTTAAGTACACAGTGAGTAGCGAAGATTTAATTCTGAATAAAAACTCCTGGAATATTTCAGAAAACAATGCGCTGCTTTACGACGGCAAAACTATAGAATTTGAGGATTTCAAAATTTCAAGAAGCGACCAGTCGGTAGAGTTAGTAAATGAAGAAAACGAAAGAAATTTAGAGAATATCACAATGCTTTTTAATAACTATAAATTAGCGGCATTGCTTAACTTTTTAAATCCTGAAGTGAAACTGGCAAAAGGAAATATGAATGGGAAATTCGCCTTAGTAGAACCTTTTGGTAAAACCGGAATTTTAGCCGATCTAAATATAGATCAGCTGGAATCGATGGGTGTTGATCTTGGGAAATTGTCATTACGCGGAATCGCCATTGGTGCAGAAAAATATAAGTTTGACCTGGGGATGAAGGAAGGCGCTATAGATATGGATCTTACTGGAAACTATACCGCTGCAGATACTACCGCCAGTCTAGATATGAACTTAGATCTTAATAAAGTTGAGATGAGCGCTGTGACTGGTTTTTCTTTCGGAACCCTGGAAGATGGCAAAGGATCATTTTCAGGAAATGTAAAATTAGGAGGTACAGTAGTGACTCCAGAATATCAGGGAGAGCTTAATTTCAATGAGGCTCAATTTACCGTTTCGATGCTAAATGCTCCATTTATTTTCAAAAATGAAAAACTGGAATTAGACAATGAAGGAGTATATTTCAATAGCTTCGAAATAGGAGATACTAAAGGAAATTCATTCGCGGTTGATGGTACTTTAGGAACGGAAAGCTTAATAAATCCAACTTTCGATCTGAGTTTTAAAGCAGAGGGTTTCAATATTCTTAATTCTACTGAAGAAGATAACGACTTATTTTACGGTACTGCCAGTTTCGATGCAGACGCTACTTTAACCGGAGACCTTACTTTGCCTAAACTAGAGC
Organism: Zunongwangia endophytica; assembly: GCF_030409505.1. Classification (NCBI taxonomy): domain Bacteria; kingdom Pseudomonadati; phylum Bacteroidota; class Flavobacteriia; order Flavobacteriales; family Flavobacteriaceae; genus Zunongwangia; species Zunongwangia endophytica. The sequence continues at coordinate 704,609 of NZ_JAUFPZ010000002.1, forward strand.
TAGATCTAGAAATTGGAGATAATACAGATGTTACTTACGTAATTCCAGAAACCGAGATGCAAATGCAGAGCCGTGACGGAATTGTGAATTTTGTGAATAAGGAAAACCCCGATGATATTCTTACGCAAAGTGAAGAAGAATCTTATGTTTTTAGTGGATATGATATTGACGCGCATTTAAAAATAGATGATAGTGCGGTAATTAATGTTGTTTTGAATGAGCAAACAAATGATAATTTGCAAATTCAGGGAGAAGGTGATTTGCAATTCGGTATTTCTCCAAATGGTAGAACGACGCTTACCGGTAAGTACACGATAAACAAGGGGCATTACAAAATGAGTCTTTACAGCCTTGTAAACAGAAGATTTGAGATTGCAAACGGAAGTTCCATTAGCTGGAGTGGTGATCCTATGGATGCTACTTTAGATGCCAGAGCGGTTTATGATATAGAAACTTCAGCTTATGCGTTAATGGCGACTAATATATCCAATAGTAGCGGTAGGGATAAGCAGCAATTTAGACAAGAGTTACCCTTTAAAGTATACCTAAATGTAGATGGCGAAATTATGCAACCTCAGCTAACTTTTGGTTTAGATATGCCTAAAGATTCACAGGGAGCGATAGGCGGGCAGGTATATAGTAGAGTTCAGCAAATAAATACACAGGAAAATCAGCTAAACAAGCAGGTTTTTAGCCTATTGGTTTTAAATCGTTTTTATCCAGATGCAGGTACCGATGGTAGTAACGGAGGAACAATGGCAATGGCTAGAGATAATATTAGCCAGGCATTATCAGATCAGCTTAACATGTTCTCAGAAAAATTGTTAGGAGATACTGGAGTGCAGCTTAATTTTGGTGTAGATAGTTATACCGATTATCAGGGAGAAAGTCCAGATCAGCGTACAGATTTAAATGTAAATGCCCAGAAGAAATTGTTTGACGATCGCTTGATAGTAAGTGTAGGTAGCCAGGTAAATTTAGAAGGAAGTAATACAGGAAGAGAAGAAACTAATCCTTTAATTGGGAATGTTAGTTTGGAGTATCTAATTACTGAAGATGGTCGATTCCGAGTAAGAGGTTTCCGAAGAAATCAATATGAAAATGTAATCGATGGTCAACTTATCGTAAGTGGTCTCGCGCTAATATTTACCCGAGAATTTAACTATTATAACGAATTGTGGAAGAATCTTCTTAAAAGCGAGGAGCAAGAAGAACAACCGGCCAACAAAGAAGAGGAAGAAGAATGAGAATCAGGAATTACAGTGTTATTATTATAGTCGTTTTGGTATTTGTAAATGCCTGTAGTGTCGATAAATATATTCCTGAAGACGAATACCTTTATCGCGGTGCAGATATTACCATCAAACCGGATACTACCGGAATCGATGATCTAAAAAATGTAAAGACAGAGCTTAAAAATGTTTTAGTTCCTAAACCAAACACTAAGTTTTTAGGAAAATATCCGGGTTTGTACTTTCATTACAAAGCGCAGCGCGAAAAGCCAGGAATTATAAATAAATTTCTGAATAAAAAGATAGGAGAAGAACCCGTTTATTTAAGTGATGTTGAAGTCGGCAATACACAGGATCTAATTTTAAATCGTCTTGAAAATCGTGGATTCTTTTATAGCAGGGTTAGTGCAGATGTGAATACAAATGATGAAGAGAAGACCGGCACCGCGGCTTACGATGTAAGTGTAACAACCCCTTACAAAATGGAGTCTTATCAATTAGTAGCCGATAGTTTGTTGCTTTATCAGGATATGAAACCATTAGTAGACGAAAGCAAATTTTTTGAAGAAATGCGTTTCGATCTTGCAAAAATGAAGCAGGAGCGCGAGCGTCTTGATGTGGGATTAAAGGAAAAAGGATATTATAACTTTAACTCTGGTTTTTTAATTTTTGAAGCCGATACAAATCAATACGATAATAAACGTTTCGATCTTTATTTGAAAATAAAAAAAGACGTTCCTAACAAAGCGATAATTCCGTATAAAATTTCCAAAGTAAATATCTATCCAAATAACACTTTAGAGAGTGATTCTATCGTTAAAGATAGTATTCGTTTTAACGAAAAAACCTACGTTCAGGATAGAGATAGTATTTTCTTTTTGCCTAAACGTTTAGATCCTTTTGTACTTATAGATGAAGGTGATTTTTATGATCCCAAAGTATCTAAAGCGACTAGTCGTCGCTTAGGATCAATAGGAGCTTACAAATTTATAAATATAGATTATCAGGAAATAGATACGCTTGCAACCGATAGTCTCGGAATTCTTGAAGCTAATATTTATTTGTCTCCGTTAAATAAGCGTGCCATTAGAGCAGAATTGCAAGCAGTGACAAAATCAAATAATTTTGCCGGCCCAAGTCTGGCAGTTTCTTTAACCAATCGTAATTTATTTAAAGGAGGTGAGATTATAAATATTCAGGGAAGATTTGGATACGAAGTACAAATAGCCAGCGGAAATAACACAGGCTTAAACAGTATTCAGTTAGGTTTGGGGAGTGATTTAATTTTTCCTAGACTTTTGTTTCCTTGGTCTCCCAGAGAAAACTTTTTTAAATATGAAATTCCTAAAACTAAAGTTAGTTTAAATGTTGATTACCTTAAGAGAAGTCAGCTTTTTGCCTTGGGATCGGCCTCTGCAAGCTTCGGTTATATCTGGAATGCCAATAGATATATAACTCATAGTTTCGATCCAATTTCGATTAACTATGTCGATCTTATAAATACCACTCCAGAGTTTGAAGCTGTTTTAGATAATAATCCTTATTTAGAAAGCAGTTTTACTCAACAGTTTATTGCAGGATCAATTTATAATTTCACTTATAATGGGATGGTAGATCAACAAGATACACATCAGGTTTTTGTGAATACTACTTTAGATTTAGCAGGAAATGTGCTGGATCTTTTAAGTGGAAATTCTGATGAAGATCCACAAACAGTTTTCAATCTGGAATATGCACAATATGCCAAGCTAGATGTAGATTTAAGATATCATTTCAATTTTGGCGAAGGAAGCAAGATTGCCACAAGAGTATTTGCGGGCTACGGAATGCCTTATGGAAACTCTGATATTATGCCATTTACAAAGCAATATTTTTCTGGAGGGCCATATAGTGTTAGAGCATTTAGAACTCGGCAGTTAGGTCCTGGGACTTACAATCCAAGTAATGAGGAAGAAGAGAACGGTGCAGAAGAAGATCCTGACGTTATAGATACCGATTATTTTGATCGAGCAGGTAATATTCGATTGGAAGCTAATATCGAATATCGTTTTCCATTAATTCCACCTTACGTAAACGGTGCTGTCTTTGCAGATGCCGGTAATGTATGGACATCCAAAAGCGATGATAACTTACCGGGTGGTCGTTTTAGTTCTAATTTTGCAAACGAATTAGGAATCGGTACAGGAGTTGGTGTTCGTGTAGATATCCAGGGTTTTGTAATTCGTTTTGATCTTGCTGCTCCAATGCATGATCCTTCATTAGAAGAAGGCCAACGCTGGACATACGATCTTGGAAGTCCGGTATTTAATTTTGCTATTGGATATCCATTTTAGTCAAAAACTAGTGTTGTTTCTTATTTCCGAAGCAAAGATCACCGGCGTCTCCAAGTCCTGGAACAATATATCCGCGACTATCTAATTCTTTATCGATAGCAGCAATCCATAAATGAGTATGTGGAGGAAATTCGTCATCTAGAAGTTTTAAACCTTCTTCGGCTCCAATTACGGCGACAAGATGAATTTCCTTAGGAGTTCCCATTTCTTTTAGCGCATGCATCACATTTACAAAAGATCGACCTGTGGCTAACATTGGGTCTGCAAGCACCAAAGTTTTGCCTTCGATTGAAGGAGAAGCCAAGTATTCGACTTTAATTTCAAATTCTTTATCATCATTAGGATGATGACGATAGGCGGAGATAAAGGAGTTTTCAGCATCATCAAAATAATTAAGAATACCGGTGTGTAATGGTAATCCTGCTCTTAAAATCGAGCAAATTACAATTTCGTCCTTTGGTACAGAAACTTTAGAAATCCCAAGCGGACTAGTAATTTCTTCCGAAGAATAATTTAGTTTTTTACTTAATTCATAACTCAATATTTCACCCAATCGCTCAATATTTCTACGGAAGCGCATACGGTCATTTTGTATGCTAGTATCACGAAGTTGGGCAATAAACTTATTAGCAATAGAGTTATTATTGAGTAAATGATGAACGTGCATCGCTATATTTTTTAGTAGTTAGGTGCATAAATATACAAACTAATCAATAGCCATTCAATATTAATAGGGCATATACATCGATAACATTTTCTCAATACAAGGAACTTATTGAAGTTCAATTAAAATGCTTAATTTTGGTTAGATTTTTGAGTGTATTCTTTTTAGATAATTCAATGAAATAATGAAAAATATATCTTTAACGCTATTATTTTTAATCTTAGCAACAAACTTGAGTCAGGCTCAGGTTGAAATTCCTCGTACCACCAATACCGGAGGAACTTTAAAATCTACCTCTACGGGAAGCAACAATATTTTTATGCCAAGGATTGAAGAGGAGACCGAGAATATCTTCATGAAAAAGGAGCAGCCGAAAGTAAATATGCGAATAGAAGATAATGGTCTTTTAACAGAAGGTGATCGCGTAGCAGAAGAATGGAAAAAGGATAAAGAAGCTAAAGCGGAATACAGAAACGATCAATATCTGGGTGATGTAAAGACAGAAGGGAAGTTCATAGAGCTTTATTGTCGCGATCATCAATATGTTGATGGCGATCGAGTGAAAATTACGGTTAATGGCGAAGTGATCTATAAGAACTTCTTGTTAACCGGAGGATTTAAGCCCATCTTGGTTACTTTGCAAAGCGGTTTTAATACCATAGAATTTGAAGCTTTAAATCAAGGAACTTCCGGTCCAAATACAGCTCAGCTAAAAGTATTTGGTGAAGATGGCAAGCAATTAGTAGGGCAGGAGTGGAATCTCTTAACCGGAGCCAAAGCCAGTTTAATGGTAATCAAACAATAAAAAAATAATCTTAGAATAACGATAATCTATCTTTACAGGTCGATTTTTTTATTTTCCATAAATTATAACAGGATTTTAGCATTGAAAATGTTAAATGCTTTTTAGTTTTATATTGTTTAAAAATAATCTATTTCTTTAAACTCAATTTTATGCGCGAAGCCATACGTTTTACACTAATCGTAGCTGTAATAGTAGGATTAATTATTTGTACAATTTTATGGCCGGCATGGGGTTTTTCGATTCTCGGAGTGGTGCTTTTTGGTATAGGTTTGTATGATATCTTTCAGAAGGAGCATACCATTTTAAGAAACTTTCCATTATTGGGGCATATGCGTTATTTATTAGAATTAATTAGCCCTGAAATTCACCAATACTTTATAGAAAATGATACTGATGGAAAACCAATCGATCGTAATCATAGAAGTTACATTTATCAACGTGCAAAATTAGAGAAAGAAACGCATCCTTTTGGAACACAACTTAATGTAGAAGAAGAGAACTTTAAATGGATGCAGCATAGTATTTATCCATCTAAAGTTAAGGAAGATTACCCAAGAGTAGTTATTGGAGGACCAAGTTGTAAGCAAGCATACTCCTGTTCGTTATTTAATATTTCAGCAATGAGCTATGGTTCGCTAAGCAAAAATGCTATTGAAGCGCTTAATAAAGGAGCAAAGGCAGGAAACTTTTTTCATGACACCGGGGAAGGCGGAATTTCAGATTACCATAGAAATGGCGGAGATTTGGTTTGGGAAATAGGAACAGGATATTTTGGTTGCCGTGCTGATGATGGAAATTTTGATCCTAAGCAATTTGAAGAAAAAGCCAACTGGCCAGAAGTGAAAATGATTGAAATCAAGATTTCTCAGGGAGCAAAACCCGGGCATGGTGGCGTTTTACCGGCTTCAAAAAATAATAAAGAAATTGCTGAAATTAGAGGAGTAGAACCGCATACAGATGTATTATCTCCTCCAGGACATTCTGCTTTTAGTGACGCAGAAACTTTACTGAAATTTGTAAAACAGCTACGCGATTTATCGAATGGAAAACCAGTTGGTTTTAAATTAAGTATCGGCTCTAAAGATGAATTTCTGGAGATTTGCGAAAAAATGGTAGAAACAGGCATAAAACCAGACTTTATAACCGTAGATGGTGCTGAAGGGGAACCGGAGCCGCACCAATAGATTTCTCTAATTATGTGGGAATGCCTTGGGAGAAAGCCTTAATATTCGTGATCGATGTTCTTAACGGTTACGATCTAAAAAAAGATATTAGTGTAATTACCGCAACTAAAATCATTACCGCTTTTGATATTTTTAAAGCTTTAAGTATCGGTGCAGATGTTTGTAACTCGGCAAGAGGTATGATGCTCGCTTTGGGTTGTATACAGGCATTAAGATGTGATTCTAATAAATGCCCAACAGGTGTCGCTACAAATAATACTAGATTAATGAATGGTTTAGTTGTCGAAGATAAATGGAAACGTGTTAAGAATTATCAAGAACAAACCTTAGATGATTTTCTAGAGTTATTTGCTGCAGCCGGGTGTACTGATCTTTCAGAATTAAACCGAAATCTAATTAATAAAAAGATCAATGATGAGATAAAACCTTACTCGGTATTTTATCCTTCAGTAGCTGCGGGATCTTATTTAAAAGAAGAACAGATCGCTCCTTAATTCTTAAAATATCGTATTATGAAAAAAGTTTTGATTGCGTTGGATTATCATCCAAATTCAGAAGTTGTCGCTACAACAGGTTATGATCTTGCAAAGAAGATGAAAGCTGAAGTTTGTCTTCTTCATGTATTAGCAGAAGTTTCTCATTACGGAGTCAATTATTCTGAATTTCTAGGTTATCCCGGATATCAGAATATGGGTTTCGATTTAGGAGTTACAACCCAATTGCAAGAAATGGCAGAGGATTATCTTAAAACTGCGAAAAAGCAATTTAACGATGATAATGTTAGTACTGCGTTAGAAATTGGAGACAGCGCTTACGGTATTCTGAAGAAGGCTGAAGAATGGGGCGCCGATCTTATCGTAATGGGGACACATAGCCATTCTACGATCGAGAAAGTATTAGTTGGCACTGTGGCATCAAAGGTTTTAGAAAAAACTAATGTGCCAGTTTATATGATTCCTATCAAAAAATAAAAAATCTGGAGACTAATAGGTCTCCAGATCTTTAATATTAGATACTTTATTAATCGTATATTTAATTTCGTCTAATTGGCCGTTTAAGGCTATTAAAACATCGTCACTAAAGTCGAATTTCGCAATAGCTCGCTCGTATTCTTCAGCACTTTCCTGTTCTCCTCTTAAGCACTCTTCTAATATTGCTTCATCTTTATTATCCACAAAAATAGTTCTTATATCCATCCAGGTGCGCTCTAAGGTTCCTTGAAATGTACCATAAGAAGAAGGAACTTCATCTAATTGGTAAAGCTCACGCTCTAATTCTTTTGCGAATCGAGCACGCTGACTTGCCTGTGTTAAAATGAAATCTTTTAAAAGATCACTTTCCGCTTCCTCTATACCATCTTTGTAAACCTCTCCTGCATCGTGATTTTTCTCCAAAAGTTCTTTTAGGGCGTTAGCTATACTTTTGGGATCTTTTATTTTTACCATAGACAATTTTCTACATTTCAAACAAAATTAGGGTAAGACTAGGGATTAGTGTCTTAATTATTTTTAAATTCACTTCGATTTAGCGTATCGTGTTAATTTTTCTAAATAGCAAATGGGAACAAGTATAGCAATTTTAAAAGGTATTAATGTTGGTGGCCACAAAAAAATTAAAATGGCAGAGCTTAGAGATTTGCTAAGCGAAGAAGGTTTACTGGAGAATATTAAAACCTATATCCAAAGTGGGAATATTATTTTTAATTCTTCGGAATACAATACTGCTACTTTAGAACATTTTATTCAGAAAAAAATAAAGGCTCACTACGGTTTTGAAGTGCAAACTATCGTGATTTCTGCTAAGAACTTACAGTATATTATTAATGAAAATCCTTTTTCAGAAATTGATATTAAGCGTTTACATTGTTGTTTTTTTAAATCAGAACCTATAATTCAAAATCGCCAAAAGCTTGAAATTTTTGATGCTTCGCCAGATCAATTTAAGACAGCAAAAGACTGCGTTTATATTTGCTGCGCTACAGAACGGTATAGCCAAGCCCGTATAAATAATAGCGTTGCAGAAAAGATTCTGAAAATAAATTGTACGACCAGAAATTGGAAAACCTGTTTGAAGCTAATAGAAATAGCAGACGCTTTATGATCGCTGTAATTGTAGGTCAAATTCTATAATTCCGGCATCAATTTCTGCTTTGTAAAGTATTCCATTTTTATAATGAAATATACTTTCTCTACCTTTTTCATTCTCTTTAGCATAAGAATGTTCGCCAATTTTTTTTAAGCTATGAAAAACGCCAGTTTCCTCACTGTAAACGGTAATTTTTCCTATGGGTTCTTCAAAAATGAGCTGTACACAACAATATGAAACGGGATTATTTATGTTTTTTTCCCAATCTCCCGATTCGTAAAAGTTATAACCCTTATTGGCTTTTAGCGTTTTTGTTTTGGTTCGTTCTTTTCCGTTTAAATAAATTTCAACATCAGATTTTTGAAATTGAGCTTCTTCAAAAACGACATCAAAAGTATAATTAACGCTTATCTTAGCTAAAATGCGAGTCTCTATATTTGTTTTAGTAATATATTGAGTTCGATCTCCCTTGGTTTCTTTTAAAGCACTTAATTCACCTATTTTATCATCTCTGTGAATTACTGAAAAAGTATATTTTTCTGTCTGAGCGTAACAATTTAGTTGAAGCAATAAAACCGTAATAAGCGTATAAAGCGATTTCATGACATTAGGTTTTAGTAATCTAAAATACTTAAAAATTAATAACTTTTATTTAAAATTTTCTTTCAGTTTCATGAATTCCTGTTCTAGGTAACTCAATTTTTGTTCGATCTCAACATTATGATTTTCAGGAATGCGTTTTAAGAAGCAATATTTTACATACCACATCTCTTTTATATCTTTAAGTTGAATTTTAATATCGTCGATATTCTTATTAGTTGCTCTCAAAGTTATATGTTCTTCAGCATGATAAAATTTTCGGAGAAGCAATTTATCGTGCACCATAATAAGAACAAAATTACCATTGGCTATTTTCGTGTAACTTTCTTGTTCTATTTTTTCACCTATAACCACATCTTTAGGACAATATCCTTTATCATTATTGGTCATTTCTAGATTAGAAATAATATAACCTCTTAATTTTTTTTCTGAATTAATTGGTAAATGAAGTTTGGGTAAATCTTCAATAAAATGAGGTTTATCGTAATATTGTAGATAATCAGCTTCACTTTTAGCGGTTACACAGGGAATTTTAGTGAATTTCTCCTTATGGAATGTACCATGAAAAGCAAGATCGTCTTTAAACTTCAATAATTTATTTACAGTTAATTCGCTCGTAAGCAAATCATCTATAGAAATACTAAAATGCTTAGCAATTCTAATAATAGTTTCTATCCTTGGTTCGCTTCTTTCTTCCTCGTAAGCCCCCAATGTACCACGTTTTAGATCAAAAAGTTCAGCAAAAGCCTGCTGACTTAACTTCTTCACGTTTCTTATTTTCCTAATATTTTTACCGAAATATGACATATTTTGCTAAAATTATTTGCAATATTGAAATTTAGTAGTATCTTTATCTAACAATATTAGCTAATACTTTTGATAATTACTAATTTACTTGGTGTTTTCTTGGTTTTCAAATATGATCCAAGATTTTGCTAAAGTGATTAGCGTGAATTTTATAAACTAAAACTTAATCAACCAATGATCACATTACTAATTACTACCGTGATAGTGTTAATATTACCTTAAAATACCATAGATTTTCGTATTATTATACCGTAATAGTTAACACCAATCAAAAATACTGTCTAGATGAAAAATCACTTTCAGATTACCAAGAATTTTCTTTTGGAACTGAACTTCGATATCGAATTCGAAAATGAAATCGAAGGGATATTGATGATCCAAAAAGAAAGTTTTGGGATTAAAAACCTAATTCTGGGTGTTGCGCCGCCTATTTTAATTATGGAGCAGTTTTTATTCAGAATTAATAACCAGTCAGAAAAGATCTATCGAAGTCTTTTACAAAAGAACCGCGATATCATCCATGGAGCATTCGTAGTAGACGATTCAGGAGAAAAAGTAATCTTTAGAGATACACTTCAGATCGAAAACTTAGATCTTAACGAATTGGAAGGATCATTAAACTCACTTAGTTTATTAATGAGTGAGTATTCAGACAAAATAATAGAATTTTCAAAATATTAAACCTCAGCGTTATGAACATTTTTAAGCGATTATTTAAAATAGGAGAAGCCGAAGCAAATTCAGCTATCGATAATATGGAAGATCCCATTAAACTTACCGAACAGGGAATTCGAGATCTTAAGCAGGATTTAGATAAAAATCTGGAAGCTTTAGCTCAGGTAAAAGCCTTAGCAATTAGAGCGAAAAACGACCAAGATGAATATCTGGATAAAAAAGAAGATTATCACAATAAAGCTATTCTTATTCTGAAGAAAGGCGAACGAGGAGAAATGGATAAAACAGAGTCTGATCGTCTGGCAAGAGAAGCTTTAGTGAAAAAGGAGGAAGCTCAAAAACACGTAGAACGCTCTGAAGAAGAAGCTAAAAAGTTCAACGAAAATGTAGCGCAGTTAGAACGAAATATTCAAACCATTAAATCGAATATTAGTAACTGGGAAAACGAACTTAAAACGCTTAAAGCACGTGTAAAAGTGAGTAATGCAACAAAGAGCCTTAACAAGCAGATGGCAGAAATAGATAGTAGTAGCACAGTCTCTATGTTAGAACGTATGAAAGAGAAAGTTGCGCAAGAGGAAGCTTTGGCAGAAGCTTATGGAGACATCGCAGGTGCTTCTAAATCTATTGATGATGAGTTAGAAAAAGCGGCCAGCTCTACAGAAGCTAAAGCCGAAGATGATCTTAGTAAATTGAAAGATCAACTGGGTTTAAATGAAGATAAAAAATAACGAAATTGACCAACTTAACCGACATATTATTTTCTGAGGTAAATATTACCTTAAGTATTCTTTGTATTCTTCTAATAGTGTATTGGGTATTAACCATGGTTAGCGGAATCGAATTTGAATACGATATGGATATAGATATCGATGCCGATTTGGATGTCGATATTTCTACCGAAGGTTCGAATATGGAATTTCAGGATGTATCGAATGCCGAGCTGAATAAAGAAAGCGTAGTTGGTAAGCGTATCCAGCCTTTAAAATGGTGGCAAATCTTATTGATTTACTTCAACTTCGTTGGTTTGCCTTTCATGTTTACATTTACCTGTTTTGTTTTTATTTGGTGGTTTACCACAGCATTAACTACAACACTCACCTTTACCTATGATAATTTTATAGGTTTTGCCATAATGATAGCTGGTTTTTTTACCTCGCTGTTTGTCACGAAGATCTTCACGACGCCTTTTAAAGGCTTTTTTAAGAATCTAAACAAGGACGGTGATAAAGCTATTGATTATGTGGGTAGACAGGGAGTATTGCTTTCTACCATAGCAGGAGATAGAATGGGAAATGCCGAGATTTATGTGAATGGAGATTCACACTCTATTTATGTAAAATCACTGGACGGGAATCAACTTAATTATCAGGATAAAATTTTAATCATCAAACAATCGGCTGATAAAAATTACTTCTTAGTACAATCTTATAACGACTAATCTTACTTATTAAAAAATGAATCAAATCTTACCAATTATCGGAATTGGATTAGGGGGAATACTGTTCCTAATCGTCATTTACTTCGCAATAATTGCGATGTTTTACAAAAAAGTACCGCAAGGTCGTGCGATCGTTCGTACTGGTTTTGGCGGAACCAAAGTAGCCACAGACAAGGGACTTTATGTAGTTCCCGTTTTCCATAAAGTGGAAGTAATGGATATTTCTGTAAAGAAAATCCAAATTGAAAGAATGGAGCACGAAGGTTTAATTTGCCGCGACAATATGCGTGCAGATATTAAAGTAGCCTTTTTTGTTCGGGTGAATAATGATATCTCTTTTATTAAACGAGTAGCGCAAACCATTGGGGTGGATCGTGCATCGAGAATCGAAACTTTAGAAGACCTTTTTGAAGCTAAATTTTCTGAAGCCTTAAAAACTGTGGGTAAAAAGTTCGATTTTATCGAATTATATGAAGCACGTCGCGAATTTAGAGACGAAATTGTAAATATTATTGGGACAGACCTCAATGGATATACTTTAGAAGATTGTGCGATCGACTTTCTAGAACAAACGCCAATTACACATCTTAAGCCAGACAATATTCTGGATGCTGAAGGGATTAAAAAGATTACTGAACTTACCGCAGTTCAGAATATGAAAGCGAATCTTATTAAGCGAGATGAGCAAAAAACTATAAGAAAACAAGATGTTGAAGCTAGAGAAGCTATTCTTGAATTAGATAAACAATTAGCTGAAAAAGAAGAAGCACAAAAACGTGAAATCGCAAATATTAAAGCGAGAGAACACGCAGAAATTAGCAAAGTTTCTGAAGAAGAACGCCTAAAATCTGAATCAGCTAGAATTGCTACGGAAGAAAAAGTAAAAGTAGCTGAAGAAAATATGAACCGTCAAATCATCGTGGCGGCGAAAAACAAAGAACGAACAGATGCGGTAGAAAGCGAACGAGTTGAAAAAGATCGTATGCTTGAAGCTACTGAGAGAGAACGTATCGTTACCCTTGCTCAAATCGAGAAGGAAAAAGTGCTTGAAGTAGAGAAGAAAAACATCCAGGATGTTATTCGAGATCGCGTAATGTTAGAAAAAGGTGTGGTAGAAGAGCAGGAAAATATGAAAGATATCCAGGCTTTTAAAACTGCAGATCGTGATAAAAAAGTAAAGGTTACTATTGCTGAAGCGAGTGCTCAGGAATCGCTAATTAAAACTATTAAAGCCGCAGAAGCGCAAAAAGAAGCTGCTAAGCAAAAAGCAGAAGAAATTAATATTGAAGCGCAAGCACATAAAGAAGCAAGCGAAAAAGAAGCTGAAGCTAGAAAAACAATAGCAGAAGCTAAAGCAAAAGAAGAAGCTACATTAGGATTGTCTGAAGCTGAAGTAATGCATGCCAAAGCAGATGCTAACGAAAGACAAGGACTTATGGAAGCGCTTATCATCGAGAAAAAAGCCAAAGCAGAAGCTGCCGGAATGGAAGCCAAATCTGAAGCGAGTAGAAAAGAAGGGAAAGCTGCTGCAGATGTGATTCGAGACAAAGCTCTTGCCGACGCTGCGGGTATCGAAGAAAAAGCTGCTGCAATGAAGAAACTTGACGGTGTTGGTAAAGAACACGAAGAATTCAAGTTAAAATTAGATAAAGAATTGCAAGTAGATTTGGCACATATCAATATTCAAAAAGATATTGCCGATGCACAAGCACATGTAATTAGTGATGCGCTTAAGGCGGCTAAAATCGATATTGTTGGTGGAGAAACCATGTTCTTCGATCAGATTATTGGTCAGATTACCAGAGGTAAAGGATTCGATAGATTAGTACAGAACAGTTCTAATATTCAGGATTTAAAGGATTCAATATTAGGAAGCGATGATATTAAAGGAAATTTACTAACTAAAGTGCGTGAGTTTTCAGAGAAATACGGAATTTCTTCCGAAGATATCAAAAACCTTACGATCGCGAATTTGATTATGGAACTAAAAGGTCGCTCAAACGACCAAAATGAGCAAACTATGTTGGGCAATTTATTCAATCTTGCTAAAGGTTTAGGATTGTCAGATCAGCGCGTTTCAACCTTAAAGGTTTAGTCAATTTAAAAACAATTAGGACGTCACCCTGAACTTGTTTCAGGGTCTCATCCTGTTGTTAATACAAAAGTTTCGGATCTATGCCCTGAATAGGAATAGAATCGAAATGACTAGAGAATGAATCCAACCCTTACCACAAAACCTAATGAATACTAACGAAGAAAATTCTGTACAAAAAGATGCTTTAGATGGTGGCACTTACGAGATTATCCGTAAGCGACTCCATACTCATAAATCCGATTTACAGGAACGTCTTAATACTTTAAATGAAGCCCGAAAAACGGTTTTTGGTTCGCTCGAAACACAGTTAATTGCCAATAATCGAATTAGTACTGAGAATAATTGCGTTGCCAGAGATATTATTTCACTAGGAAATACCTGTATTTTTGGTTACAATGTACATTTTGGATTACGAACAGAAATCACACTTTCTGATGTTTTTAGTGTTTATGAATTTCAGGATAATAATTTTGAAGCAGTTTCTTTAACTATTTTAGACGATGAAACCTTTAAAACAGATTTTGCGAATCTTTATAAGTATTATAGAAATACAATTTTCACCAAGTTTGCCAGAGTAGGGAATTACCTGCATATGGTTTTTCAGCTAAGTGATAGCGTAACCGATATTAAGACCTTTAAATGGCTTATTAGTGAGGATACCTTAACCTATATCGATAATCGTAGCGAGCACGAATTTAAGTATCCAAAACAACATCAATTTAACTGGCAGGAGGCTACGCGCGATATGCAGCGATATGGGGAACATTCACACGTAGCGATTTTAGATAAAGTTTTTGTAGAAACCATTGGTGGCGATCTAACTATTAAAATTGAAGATAATACAGACGACGGAAAAGGAATTTATTCTGAACCTGTAGACTATAAAGATCAAACATTAGATGATGGCCAGATTCGTTTTGCTGATTTAGGGAATTTGATTGCGTTAGAAATTAAGCCGTTTCAGGAAGAAGCACGCTATTTTGTGTACAATCATAAAATACAGGAAGTACAAAAAATTGATTCTATAAAAGAAACTGCAGTATTATTACCGGACGATCAGGGAATTATTTTTCCGAATGGTTATTATTTGCAAACCGGAGAATTTCATTTATTTTCTAACGAAGTTCAGGAGTTAAAATATCAGGGAACGATGAGTTCTTCAAATGGGGAAGATTTTCTGTATATTTTTTATTCACCAAAAAAAGGAACGTATTTGTTGATGGATTATAACATGATCGATCAGCAAATAAATACGCCAATTGTTTGTGGCGGGTTTACTATTTTACCCAATGGCGAACTATGCTATTTTAAAGCCGACGACGAGCAAACCAAACATCATATGATTCAGATTTGGCAAACCCCTTATCTGGAAGGTGATATTATGCCGTCTGAACATCAGGATTCGATGTTGTATAAAATTGGCAATAAAGATATTGTAAAAGCAATGGCCGAGGCTAATGAGCTGCTTACCTTGCTTAGCAAAGAAGATAATTATGATGGTTTATACGCCGATATTGCTAAATCATCTAAAAATATTCTAGATGCTTTCTATTGGTTAAACGAGAAAGAAACGGCTGTTTTAAGCGAGCCGTTAAAAGAAATTAATACCGCTGCAAATGCGGCTATCGATGAATTTCAGAAAGTAATTCAGTTAAAGAAAAATGCTGAAAAACAGACCACGGAAATTCAGCAAAAAGCGCAGGAACTTTTCAGTAAAATAAAAAGTACTTCGTTTAAAAACATCGATGAATTTGTCGAATTACTCTCACAACTTAGAGCATTACGAGGCGAGGTTATTGGTTTGTATGAAATTCGATATGTCGACGAAGAATTTATTAAATCGCTGGAAGCTGAAATTGCCGAGCAAACGACAAAAATTTCAAGACGCTGCGTAGAATTTTTGCTGAATGATAAAGCTTTAGCGCCGTATCATGATAAGGTTGAAGAAAAGAAGCAACAACTAGAGAAAATTAGTAAAGTAGTTGAAGCCAAAAAGCTAGAAGAAGCAGTCAATCAAATTGCACTCGATTTAGAAATGCTAATCGATATTGTATCGAATTTAGAGATTGAAGATACCTCGCATTCCACTAAAATTATCGATAATATTTCGCTGATTTTTGCAACTATCAATCAGCTTAAAGCTGCAATTAAAAACAAGAAAAAATCACTTGGAAGCAAGGAAGCTCAAGCCGATTTTGCTGCGCAGTTAAAACTTATCGATCAGAGTATTATAAACTATTTGGATATTGCTTCTACACCAGAAAAATGTGACGAATTTCAAACAAAAGTCAGTATTCAGCTTGAAGAATTAGAAGGCAAATTTGCCGATTTTGAAGAATTTATTGCTGAAATTCTAGAGAAACGAGAAGAAGTTTATAATGCTTTTGAGAGTAAGAAAAGTGCGATTACCGAAAAACGAAATAAAAAAGCAATCGCGCTGCAAACAGCTTCCGATAGAATTTTAAAAAGTGTTGGTAAAAAAGCCGAAAGTTTAAAATCGGTTTCTGAAATCAACGGGTATTACGCTTCAGATCTAATGGTCAATAAGCTCCGCGATATTGTGGAGCAGTTGCGCGAACTGGACGATAGCGGTAATGCAGAAGAAATTGAAACTTCCCTAAAAACAAGTAGAGAAGATGCGTTACGAAAGCTAAAAGATAAGCAGGATCTTTACGAAGATGGCGAGAATATTTTAAAACTTGGAAATCATAAATTTGGAGTTAATCGTCAAGATCTGGATTTAAGTATCGTTTTTAAAGAGGGGACGCTATTTTATCATTTAAGCGGAACCGATTTTTATCAGGAATTAAAAAATGAAATTCTAAATAATAGTCGAGAATATTGGGATCAGGAATTTATTTCTGAAAACGATTCGGTGTATCGAGCATCATTTTTAGCTTTCAAAATTTACAAAAATCAGCATTTTGAAGATCTTTCTGTATTGAATGAAGAAGACTTGCTGAAGTTAATTCAAGAAGAAAGCAGTAGTAATTATTCCGAAGGATACATAAAAGGCGTTCATGATCTGGATGCTGCTAAAATTCTACACATTTTAGTTCAGAAACATCAAGATTTAGGGATTTTAAAATACAGATCTGAAATTCGTGCTTTTGCCAGATATTTTTGGAATCAATTAGATACCGATGCTAAAAAAGTTTACAATAATTCCATTAAAGCGTCAGGCCAGGTTTTAAAATATTTCCCGAATACAAAAGAATATGATTTTTTGATTCAGGAATTAGAGCAGGTAATAAGCGAATTTGGGCAAAATACAGGATTATTTTCTGCGGAAGTAAGCCTAGAAACTGCACAATATTTATTTGAAGAATTACAAAGTGACGATAAGTTTGTAATTAGTGGGTTTGCAAAAAAACTTGCAGATGATTTTCAGCAAATGCTGAAGAAAGAGAAAGCCGAATCTCAGTTTAAAAATAGCGTTGAAAGTTTACATTCTTATTCAGCAAAAATAAGATTGGTAAAACAATGGCTTCAGGCATTTGCAAAAGCAAAATCGGTAGAAAATCAGACAAATTATATCGATGAGGCGGTATGTTGTGTTTTATTTCCGCAGCAAAGTCCAGAAGTGAATCATATCGATTCTTCTGTAGTAATTTCAGGATTAAAAGGAGATCATAAGAATATCGAAAATGGGCAATTTCAGTTCAATTTTCATGAATTCACGCAAAAACTTCAATTGTATTTTAATTTTAGTGTTCCCGCATTTCAAGCTTTCAGAAAAGCAAGACATCAGGTAACTGAAGATCTGAAAGAACAATTGAAATTAGACGAATTTAAGCCGAGAGTTTTAACGTCTTTTGTTCGGAATAAATTAATCGATCAGGTATATTTTCCGCTTTTTGGAGAAAATTTAGCGAAACAATTAGGAAGTGTAGGGGAGAACCGCCGAACCGATCGTATGGGAATGCTGTTATTAGTATCGCCACCGGGTTATGGTAAAACCACTTTGATGGAATATATCGCTAACCGCTTAGGATTGGTTTTTATGAAGATAAACGGCCCTGCAATTGGTCACGATATTACTTCGGTAGATCCAGAAGCTGCAACCAACTCAGCTTCCAGAGAAGAATTAAAAAAGCTGAATCTTGCTTTTGAAATGGGGAATAATGTGATGTTGTATTTAGACGATATTCAGCATTGTAACCCTGAATTTTTACAGAAGTTTATTTCTTTGGCCGATGGAACCCGAAAAATCGAGGGAATTTTCAACGGAAAACCGAAAACCTATGATTTACGCGGAAAGAAATTTTGCGTGATTATGGCTGGGAATCCGTATACCGAAAGCGGAGAGAAATTCAGGATTCCCGATATGCTTTCTAACCGTGCCGATATTTATAATCTGGGAGATATTATTGGGGACACAGAGACTTTATTTAAATTGAGTTTACTAGAAAACTCACTCACCTCTAATCCTGTGTTGCATCAGCTAAGTTCGCGTAATTTCGAAGATGTTTATACTTTGATTAATCGTGTAGAAAATAATTCGGATGTCGGAGAATTAAAAGGAAACCATACACAACAGGAAATTAGCGATTATAAATCGGTTTTAGAAAAAGTGCTTAGTATTCGGAATATCGTTTTAAAAGTCAACGCCAATTATATTAAATCGGCAGGAATGGAAGATGAATATCGTACGGAACCTGCGTTTAAGCTTCAGGGATCGTATCGAGATATGAATAAATTGGTCTCGAAAGTAGTCCCGATTATGAATGAAAAAGAACTAAATAGTTTATTATTATCTCATTATGAAAACGAATCGCAAACGCTAACAGCCGCTGCTGAAGCAAATTTGCTGAAATTTAAAGAGCTTCGAGGAAGTATTTCTGAAGAAGAACAAAAACGCTGGACTGCGATTAAAGCAACTTTTCTGAAGAACAATAAGCTGAAAGGTTTTGGAAACAAAAATGAAATGGCACAAGTGCTATCGCAAATGATGGCGTTTAGCGAAAATCTTGAAGGTATTAGAGATGTGCTGCAACGCGGACTCGAGAAGTAAATTGCTCCGGATCAAGCCCGCAGAAAATTTTAGCAGAACACTTTTAAACTTTAAAAATTTATCTGCAAGACAAGTCTCGGGTATTTCCCCACTTTTAATAAAAACTTTTTAAAGCTGCTCTTAAGGGCAGCTTTGATTTTTTACCAACTCTTTCTCTTTTGAAGATTATAACACCTTACATTATTAAGTTAATAGTTTCTTAACAAATTCTAAATTTATAAGCTATCTACTACTCTTAATTTTAAAAAAAATAATAAGAGTGGTTTCAAAACAAATAGATCAAGAAAATGATGTTCAGCTTTTAGCACTTATAAAAAAGAACAACCAATTAGCTTTTAATAGGTTATATAATAAATATTGGAAAAGATTATTTATATATACCGCTAATATATTAAATGATAAAGAATTGGCTCAAGATGTTTTACATGATGTTTTTTCTACATTATGGATTAAAAAAGATGAGTTAGAAATTGAGTCTTTAGAGAAATATTTATTTGTAGCAGCAAAAAATAAATCGATATCTCAATTTCGAAAAGTGAAATTTACAGAATTAGATCTTTCTATAATAGAAAAGCTTTCTCTAAAACCCGAAATTGAAACTAATCTTGATTTTATAGATTTAAAAACGGTTCTAAACGAAGTTACCCAAAGTTTGCCTGCTCGTTGTAGAGAAATATTTTATATGAGTAAGTATAACTATTATTCAAATCAAGAAATCGCTCAGCATTTTAATATCTCACAAAGAACAGTAGAGAATCAACTTTATTTGGCATTAAAACATATTAAACATTCTCTAAAACAACTAATACTTCTTCTTTTAATATTTTCTACCCGTTAAGTTAGGCACAGGTTTCTTAATCATTAATGCTTTGTTAAGAGTGCTTTTTTTGCAAATTTCTCATGTGAGTATTTTGGTTTCTATGCGTCCTTCTATTGTAAATGCAACTCATGACGAAAAAACAGTTTTTAGCATTAGCCGATAAATTTGAACAAGGATTATGTTCAGAAAAGGAAGAGGTATTATTATATAAGTTTTGTGAACAAGCTCAGTTTAAAAGTATTGTAACAAGTTGGGATCTCTCGGAGGAATCAAAAATTAGAATTCAACTGCTCAAAAAAATTCAGCAGACCATTAAAATAGAGCAACAGAATCGGCATAGGTTCAGGTGGAAACATATTAGAAACTTAGCTGGAATTTTAGTGTTTTTAGGTGTTTGTGGTTACATTTATTTTCAACAAAGTAATTCTATTTCACAAGCTATACCTGAGGATGCAATTACTCTTCAGCTAGAAGATGGTTCTCTTCAAATCATCAACGAAAAAGATAGCAGTTCAATTAGTAATAAAGCAGGAAAAGTGATTGGGCGGCATGAAGGTACACGTATGTTGTATATGGATACAAGTAAAACCACAAGAATAGTTTATAATACGCTAAGAGTTCCTTACGGTAAAAAATTTGAAATAGAACTATCAGATGGTACTGTAGCCTATCTTAATTCAGGTACTTCTATTAAATATCCTTCTAGATTTCTAGCAAATACAAATAGAGAGATTTACATAACGGGAGAAGCTTTTCTTGCTGTAGCTAAAGATTCGTCACGACCATTTATTGTAAATACAGACCAATTAGAAGTGAAAGTGTTAGGAACTAAATTCAATGTTTTTGCTTATCCAGAGGATGAAGTTTCAGCAGTAACTTTAGTAGAAGGGGCAGTTAGTCTTCAAACTGCTAAAAATACTAGTAAAAATAAAACGGTAGCTTATTTAAAGCCTGGTTTTAGAGGAAGTTTATCTAAAACTGAAAATGAAATTACAACAGAACAAGTTAATACGACTATGTATACTTCTTGGAGAGATGGGAAATTAGTTTTTCGGAATATGATCTTCAAGAATATTATAAAAAAATTAGAGCGGCATTATAACGTGAAAATCAATAATAAAAATGAAGAATTAGCTGGAAAAAAATTCAATATGAATTTTGGAAATGAATCTTTAGAAGGAGTTTTAGATGGCCTAAAAGCTAACTACGGAATACAATATGCTAAAGATTATTCGGGAAATATCACAATACAATAACTAAAACCAAAAAGCCAATGACATAGTTATACCAGTTAAGAAATTATCAGTTAAAAAAATCGGAAAATGCGGTAACATTTCCCGATTAGTTCAAAATGATTATTTAAAAATAAACATATCAAATAACAATATAAAATTATGAAAAAACTTCCTAATTCAGGTAAGGAGGATATCACTTTATTTAAACTTGACTTGAAAATGAAATTAAGTATAGTGTTAATGTTTGTCACTTTTTTTACCCTTAGTGCCAATGAAAGCTATTCTCAGAAAACAAAAATCAACCTTAATTATAACAATATTTCTTTTGGAAAACTTATCGATGAGATTGAGAGTACTACAGAATTTCAGTTTGTGTATAAGCTTGAAGATGTAGACCTATCGCAAATAATTTCTGTAGATGCTAAAAATAAAAAGATAGCAGAAATCTTAGAGAATATTCTTGCAGAAACGAAAACCAGTTTTAATATAGATGACCGTCAAGTTTATTTAATTAAACGAGAAAATATTGGAACGAATCAAAGTGAACAATCAGGAAATTTAAATTCAGACTTTCAAGAAGTTATTCAAGGAATTGTTGTCGATACCCATGGAGTGCCACTTGCAGGAGCTAGTATCAGAGAACAAAATACTGAGAATGGTGTATTTTCAGATTTTGATGGAAAATTCGCTATTAACATCAGTAATGCTAATATGAAGTTAGTTGTTTCTTATGTAGGTTTTAAATCTAAAGAAATAACAGTTGGTGACTCCTCCAACATAGAAGTTATTTTGGAAGAAAGCACAGAGGGTTTAGATGAAATTCTCATTGTAGGATATGGTTCTCAGAAAAAAAGTGACGTGACAGGATCAGTTTCTTCTTTACCAAAAGAAAGACTAGAAATGGTTCCTAATGTAAATATTGCGCAAGCCATACAAGGAGCCGTTCCAGGAATGATGATTCAAAATACTAGTGCAGGAGCAGCTCCTAACCAAAGTTTAATGATTAGAGGGCGTAACTCAATTAAAGCGAGTAATCAGCCATTAATTGTTTTGGATGGTATTCCTTATAATGGAAATATTAATGATATTAATCCTAATGATGTAGCCTCTATAGATGTGTTAAAAGATGCATCTGCAAGTGCCATTTATGGATCTAGAGGAGCAAATGGAGTTATATTAGTTACCACAAAAAGAGGTAAGAGTGGTGAATTGAGCATAGCATATGATGGATATTATTCTATTCAGGATTATATTAATCTTCCTGATGTTATGGATGGCGCTGAATTTTATGATTTTAAAATGACCAGAGCTCCTGAAATGATGACAGCTGAAGAACGCGAAATTTATGAATCTGGTAATTGGGAAAATTGGTACGATTTACTTTTAAGACAAGGAAATGCACAACAACATAATATCTCTGTTTCTGGAGGAAGTGAAAAAACTACTTTTTATGTAGCCGGTAGTCTTTTAGATGTTAAAGGACTATCCATAAATGATAAATTTGTACGTTTTAATAATAGAATTAATATAGATACCGATATTAAAGATTGGTTAACTATAGGTTCTAAGAGTCAATTTTCTTATAGTGACCAAAGTGGAGTGGTGCCTGGATGGGATCAAGCTTATAGCATGAATCCTTTAACTAAAGCTTTTGATGAAGATGGAGCTATTACCATTTATCCTTGGGAGGGAAACACAACTTATGCCAATCCTCTTCAGCAAACATTGTATGATAATACAGATAAGGCGTATCAAGTTATAACAAATAATTATGTAGATATTGATATTCCATTTATAAAGGGCCTAAATTATAGATTGAATACTGGTTTTAATTTTAGCTTTTCAGATTATTCAGAATACAGAGGAAGAGATACTAAAACTGGTTTAGATGCAAGAGGTGAGTCTATTACTAAAGATTCAAAGTCTAGCAAATCGGTTATAGAAAACATTTTAAACTATAATAGGAGCTTTGGTGTACATAAAATAAAAGCTACAGCTTTGTATAGTTTTGAAGAGAATGAAACTAATTTCAAGGGATTAGAAGCCAGTGGCTTTCCTAATGATTTTAGAGGTTCCTATGCAGCTTCACAGGCAGAATCCATAATTCCTTCTTTAGGAAAAACCAATACAAAGTTAATCTCTCAAATGCTACGCGTAAATTATTCTTACGATAGCCGTTATCTCCTAACATTAACTGGAAGAAGAGATGGCTACTCAGGCTTTGGAGCTAATACAAAATGGGGACTTTTCCCTTCTGTTGCTTTAGGTTGGAATATTAATAGAGAGAATTTCTTTGCTGCGAATACTATTTTTAATTCCTTAAAATTAAGGGTTTCTTATGGAAAAAATGGAAATCAAGCAGTTGGTGCTTATGAAACATTATCCAGACTTGAAGAGTACAATATGGTCGATAATAAAGTTACACAGCCTGGCTATAGACCTAGCGTTTTGGGACAAGATGATTTAGGTTGGGAGTCTTCTTCAACATTAAACGTAGGATTAGATTTTGGACTTTTGAAGAATAGACTTCAAGGTACAATTAACCTTTACAAAACCCGTACAAAAGATTTATTATTAGATCGAACTATATCTCCTGTACATGGTATAGGTTCTACTGTGCAAAATATTGGAGAAACAGAGAACCAGGGGATTGAATTTACTTTAAATAGTACTAATATTTCTACCAATAATTTTTCTTGGTCTACTTCTGCAAATTTTTCATTTATAAAGAATGAAATTGTTTCTCTTTATGGTATTTCTGATGAAAATGGACAACCAGTTAATGATTTAGCTAATGCATGGTTTGTAGGAAAACCCATCAATGTAATCTATGACCATAAGCGTATAGGAACTTGGCAACTGAATGAAGCTGAAGAAGCCGCAGAATGGGGGTCTCAACCCGGTTTTGTGAAATTTGAAGATGTAAATAATGATGGTGTTTTAGATGATAAAGACCGACAAATTTTAGGAAATAAAGACCCTGATTTTTTATGGGGATTGAGTAATATTTTTACCTATAAAGATTTTGGCCTATCGGTTTTTATTCATGGTGTTCACGGTTTATATAAAGCAAATCCTTTAATGACAGACGACACTACTGGAGAAGTACGCTCAAATACAATTACGAAAAATTGGTGGATCCCAGATAACCCTACTAACGAATGGGTGAAAAATGATTTTGATGCTGAAATTATGGGAGGCATATCTGCTAAAGGAAAGTACTACGAAGATGCAAGTTATGTAAGATTAAAAGATGTTACACTTTTCTACAATTTACCAAACGATTTAATTGAAGGATTAAGTTCACGTGTTTACCTAACAGGCCGTAATCTTTTAACTGTAACCAATTATAGCGGTTTAGATCCAGAAATTAATAATCAAAAAGGCGTTCCCATGCAGCAAGAGTTAGTGATTGGCTTAAACTTAAAATTCTAAAATCATGAAAAATTCAAAAAAAATAATAACAATTTCAGTTCACTATTATCTCATTTTATTTATCAGTTTAAGCTTGAGTAGTTGCAGCGACGATATTTTAGATGAGGATCCTCCTCACTTAATTACTACTGGTACGCTTTATACTAGCTTAGATGGTTTTGAAGCTGGTTTAAATGGTATTTATGCTACCGTTAGAGATGAAAGAAACGAGGAGTCTATGTCGCTAGCATTTAAAGGAGGTACAGATAACTTAGTTACTAATCATAAATCTAGCGATGGCCTAAATTTTATTTGGCAACATTGGGGAGATGCTAATAATGCCATGGTTAATGATTATGCAATCGAGTTTAAACGATTATATAGTATAATAAATTCAGCAAATAGTATTATTAATCAAGCTGAAGATAAAAAGGATATTGATTGGAAAGATGATGGTAATAAGAATAGAGTTATAGCACATGCTAAAGCAATGAGAGCTTGGGCCTATAGAAATCTAACTTATGGCTGGGGAGACGTTCCTATTAATTTAGAAGAATCTAAAGGATCGAATATTAAAACGGATTGGGAAAGAACTCCTGTAAAGACTGTAAGAAAACAGATTATTTCAGATTTTTTGTATGCAGAAAAATATATAGAAAAGCGTCCTGCTTTAAATGGAAGAATTACTAAAGGTGCTGTTCAGCATTATTTATCAGAAATGTACCTTACCTTAAAAAAACCTGATAGTGCTTTGTATTGGGCTAATAAGGTAATAGAATCACCAGAATATTCATTAATTACAGAGCGTTACGGTGTAAACAAGGATAAGCCAGGAGTACCTTTTATGGATATGTTTTACGAAGGAAATGAAAATTGGACCCAAGGAAATACAGAGGCCTTATGGGTATGGCAATATGCAATTAACACAATAGGCGGAGGAAGTAGCCGAATCAGAAGAGGTCATGTAAGTAGGTATAGCGATTGGGTAATAGACGGTGTTCGTGCATTTAAAAATACTTATGAAAGAGGAGGAAGAGGAAGAGCAAGACAGTCTTTAACAAAATGGGCTTTAGATCTTTATGAGCCAAATGACGATCGAGGCTCGCAATTTGCGATCAGAAAATACTTTATTTTAAACGATGCAGCAGCAAATGCTCCTTACCCTGCAGATGAATTACCACCAGGATATGCTTACGGAGATACCATTTATTTAAATTGGGAGCAAGATATAACACCAGATAATGTGGCGGTTAAAAATTGGCCTTTTTCTCGAAAAGTACAAGGAACAGATCCTAATGATGTATCTACAAGTAGTCAATATAACGATCAGATTTGTTTAAGATTAGCAAACACTTATTTGCTTAAAGCTGAAGCAGAATATTTATTAGATAAACCCGGAGATGCAGCTGCAACTATAAATGCATTGCGTAGAAGAGCTCATGCTTCAGAAATTACAGTAGCAGATTTGAGTATAGATTTCATTCTTGATGAGCGTTCGCGAGAACTAGTTTTAGAAGAAGATAGAAGGTGGACACTTTTGCGTACCGATAAATTGTTAGAAAGAACTAAAGCTCATAATAAAAATGGTGGACAGTTTATTAGTAAAAGAGATCTTTTATACCCTATACCTCAGGTTGTAATCGATGCAAATATTACAAAAAAAATGCAGCAAAATCCAGGTTTTGAATAAGGTTTTAAAACCTAAAATTAGTTATAATCAACATTTTATAGAAAATCAACATTTATGTATAGTTTTAAATATTTGCTAAAAAAATATAGTTATAGTTTTTACTTTTTGTTTCTGATTAGCTTTCATATATCGGCTCAAAACAAGAATGAAAAGCCTAAACTAGTTGTAGGTATAGTAGTAGATCAAATGCGCGAAGAATACCTATATCGGTATTATGATAAATTTCAAGATAATGGCTTTAAGCTATTGATGAAAGAAGGTTTTATGGCCAAAAATACGCATTATAATTATGTACCTACCAAAACAGCACCGGGGCATGCTTCTATTTATACAGGTACAACTCCTCGATATCACGGAATTATATCTAATTCTTGGTACCATAGAGAAACTAAAAGAGTTATGGGAAATGTAGAAGACGAAAGCTTTGAAACCGTGGGAACACTAACTCCAAAAACTGGGAAATCTCCTTACCAATTAATAGGGACAAATATTACGGATGAGTTAAAAATTTCGTCTCAAGGAAAATCTAAAGTAATTAGTATTTCTTTAAAA
Organism: Zunongwangia endophytica; assembly: GCF_030409505.1. Classification (NCBI taxonomy): domain Bacteria; kingdom Pseudomonadati; phylum Bacteroidota; class Flavobacteriia; order Flavobacteriales; family Flavobacteriaceae; genus Zunongwangia; species Zunongwangia endophytica. Next base: position 731,255 of record NZ_JAUFPZ010000002.1, read on the forward strand.
GATCGTGGAGCTATTTTACCCGGAGGGCATTTGGCGGATGGGGCGTATTGGTATGATCATGAATCCGGTCATTTTATAACTAGTACCTATTATGCGAAAGAACTTCCTACTTGGGTACAAGATTATAATGCATTAAATAAACCAGATTCTTTATTAAAATTAGGGTGGGAGACTCTTTTACCTATAGCTTCTTATTCAGAAAGTAATGGCGATATGCATTCATATGAAAAGGGGTTTCCAGGAATAAAAAGACCAACTTTTCCTTACGATTTTAAAAAGCTTCCTAAAGAGAAGAGGTATGAATTATTAACAAGAACTCCATATGGTAATACTATCGTAAGAGAATTAGCGGAAGCTGCTCTAAAAAATGAAAATATGGGTCAATCTTCTCAAACCGATTTCTTAGCAATAAGTTTTTCTAGTACCGATGCGGTTGGACATAAATTTGGCCCACAATCGGTTGAAATAGAAGATGTTTATTTAAGATTAGATAATGAGATTGCTGCGTTAATTCATTCACTAGATCAACAAGTAGGTAGAAAAAACTATACACTATTTTTAACCGCAGATCATGGAGGTGCAGATACGCCGCAATATCTAAATGAAACAAAAATACCAACTGAGTTAAGCACAGATGTTTCTGAAAAATTAGAAGCAAAGTTGTTGGAAAGTTATGGAAAACTTCAGCTTATCGAGAGCTATAAAGATCAACAGATTTACTTAAATCGAGATGTCTTATTAAAAAATAATTTAAATCTTAAAAAAATTTCAAATGAAATTAGGGATTATCTATATACTATTCCAGGAGTGGCACAAGTATATACCGCAGATGATTTAAGACGTTTAAACTATACTGATAAAATAGGATCTATGGTTCAATTGGGATATCATAATACGCGCTCTGGTGATATTGCTGTGGTTTATAATCCTATATCTTGGTCTGGAACTATGGAATTTGGAACTACACATGGTTCTCCTTATAATTACGATACTCATGTCCCTTTATTATGGTTTGGCGGTACTATAAAAAAAGGAGAAACAGTTAAACGGCTAAATATAACAGCTATAGCGCCAACTCTTGCAGAGGTGTTACATATTAAATTTCCTAGTGCTTGTATAGGCAATCCAATAATTGAACTTTTTAATTAAGAAAACTAATCATGATTTTTAATATAAAATAATTGTTTTTAAAGCTCCTTAAGGTGTAGAAAACTTTATGGAATTTGAATCTTAGAGGAATTGAAATTAATCGAATTTCAATTCCTCTAAAATCTTATCTTTCTTGCTGATAATACTAGAATCAGCTTTTCTTTGTACGTTCTTCTGCTGTAAAATAATAATTGTATTTGGATCCGACGGATCCAGTTCATTATAGCTACCTATAAGGATGATTTCGAAAAAAATTGTATAAGCCTCAATTTTGGCTATGAATTTTAGCTATTGTTTTATTCAAAAACCTGTTATAGTGTAGGTTACCTACAAATACTCCATTAAACCTTTAAAAATTCTTATGGAAATTACTGATGGAAAATATCAAAAACGTTTTTAAACGAGTTTTTGGGTAGGTTATCGTAAAGTTTTATTTACGCTAATTATTCATTTTATCTTTGAGCCGTTATAAATAAAAATTACACCCTAAATCGTTTATAACTGTCTAACATAAGAATACAATGAAGAAATTTTACCCTGTTCAAAACAACTTATCATTATCGGTTTTTTTGATATTTATTTTTTCGATTTTCACAAATACATCTGCAATTGCTCAGGTAGGTATAGGAACTTCAAAACCTCATCCATCAGCTATTCTTGATATTCATAGTGAAACCGCTGGAGTTTTGTTACCTCAAGTTTCTTTACAAGATTTGAGAGATCAGAATACTATTAATAAACCGGCAGAAGGATTATTGATATATAATAAACATAAAGATAATCAGAAACATTTAAATAACAGTTTCTACATCTGGGATGGCGAGAAATGGGATAAAATCCAATCGCAGCGTGATGCAGATGAAATAAATAAAAGAATAGATAGCTTGAAATCCTCGGTTGGTGATGGATCTGGTGGTGGTTGGCAGTTATATGGTAATAATTTATCTGGTGATGAATATATTGGTGCTAAGAATGAAAAGCCAATAAGATTCAAGATCAATAACATTCAAGAAGCAGAATTCGGTATTAAAGATCGCATTTCCATAGGACGGAATGCAGAATCTAATAAAGAGCGTTCATTTGCATACGGTTACGGATCAAAAAGTAATGGTAATGATTCTTATGCTTATGGTAGAGAAGGAAAGACTTCCGGAGAACGTGCATATGCTTTTGGTTACCAGGCTTCTTCTAGTGGTAATGACTCTTATTCTTTTGGTAATGAAGCAATGACTTCTGGAGAACGTACATATGCTTTTGGATATAAAGCTTCTTCTAGTAGTAAAGACGCCTATTCTTTTGGAAGAGAGGCGATGTCTTCTGGAGATAACTCGATAGCAATAGGATATCAATCTAAAAGTTCTGGCAAAGACTCTTACGCAATTGGAAGAAATTCAACATCATCTGGCATAGGTTCTTTTGCTATAGGAGAAAATTCTTCTTCTGAAGCTCAAAAATCTATAGCTATTGGATATGGAGCTAAAGCCACTAAAGATTATACTTTAATTTTAGGAAACGATCAATATATTGGTAATTCTGATGCTACCCGAGTTGGAATAGGTACAAGTAATCCTACTGAAAGATTGGAAGTTCATGGAGGATTTAAATTAGTTGATGAAACCCAAGGAGAAGGAAAAGTTTTAATTTCAGATAAATATGGTAAGGCTAGCTGGAAGAACGAATTGAATGTAAGTAAAGTTTCTACCTCTAATTTGGGATTGAAAGATGGAAGCCAAGGAGAAGGAAAAGTTTTAACCTCTGATGCAAATGGTAATGCTAGCTGGAAGGATTTAAACTCGGGAAGTTCAGGTAAAGTATATGCAGATTTATATAATAACGGTTTAGCTAGACTTAATAATACAGGGGAAGCATCTATTATAGAATTTGATAAAACATCACTTTCTAAAAATGTCCAAGTATCTAACCAAGGTATCATAGTTCAAAAAAGTGGTATCTTTAAAGTCAATGCAACAATTACAGTAAATACAGAGGGTGATGATGCGGAAGATACAGTTTATGAATTTTATTTTACAAAAGAGGGAAATAAGATTGCGCGTTCTTCAGTATACATTACAATCGATAGTGCAATTGATAACAATGAGAAATATACAGTAACTTTAAATAAACTAATAAAGTTAGAACAATGGGAACAAGTAGCTGTGTACGGTAGACAAGTGAATGTTGGTGGTCATGATAGAGATGCTTCGAAACTTTCATTAGTAAACAACGCTTGTTCTTTTACTTTAGAGAAGATAGATGAAATCTAAATTCTTACAATTATAACAAGTTTAAAAAGCTCATTTCTATCAAGATTTGAGCTTTTTTATTTTGTATCTAATATATTAGAATAGAGTCTTTACTTAATGTATTGTGCTTTTCATTTTTGAAAGTATCTTAGCATAAAATAATTCATTTCTTTTAAATATGCGGCATATTCTTATCACAGGAGGAGCAGGTTTTATTGGTTCAAATTTTATAATTTATTTTTTAAAAAATAATCCTAAGAGTAATATTATTAATCTTGACGCTCTTACGTATGCCGGTAGTCTTGAAAATTTGAAAGAAATTGAATCTCATCCACGTCATATTTTTATTGAAGGAGATATTTGCGATAGAGAACTTATCGAAAATTTATTTAGAAAATATGATATTAAGGATGTGATTCATCTCGCAGCGGAGTCTCATGTCGATAACAGCATATCTAATCCCGATGCTTTTATGCAGACGAATATTATGGGGACATTCAATTTAATCGATGTTGCTAAGAAATATTGGATGGAAGCTCCCGGAATTTATAAATCAAACTATAAAAATGCAAGATTTCATCATGTATCTACAGATGAGGTTTATGGAACCTTAGGTGAGAAAGGATTGTTTCATGAAAATACTACTTATGCGCCTAATAGTCCTTATAGCGCTTCTAAAGCGTCTTCAGATTTTATAGTAAGAAGTTATCATCATACTTACGGAATGAACGTGGTAACCACTAATTGTTCCAACAATTATGGTCCTAAACAACACGACGAAAAACTTATTCCTGTAATAATTAGAAAGGCATTGGCTGGCGAAGAAATTCCTATTTATGGTAACGGAAAGAACATACGAGATTGGCTTTACGTTTTAGATCATTGTAAAGGGATAGAGCTGGCATTTAAGAAAGGTATTTCTGGAGAAACTTATAATATCGGCGGAAGAAATGAACGCACCAATATCTACATCGCAGAAAAAATATGTGAAATTTTGGATAATAAAATGCCTTCTTCATCTAAGAAAAGCTATACCGAACAAATTAGCTATGTAACCGATAGAGCCGGGCATGACTATCGTTATGCAATAGATGCCACAAAAATTGAAACGGAGCTTGGTTGGAAAGCAAGTGAAAATTTTGAAAGCGGAATTGAGCTCACTGTAGAATGGTACCTTAAAAAATATGCTTATTAAGTGGCTTTTATTTAAATTGCCGATTATGCGATATACATTTTAAGAATGAAAGGAATAATTCTAGCCGGAGGATCAGGAACAAGATTGCATCCCTGTACTATAGCAGTAAGTAAGCAATTGATGCCTATTTATGATAAGCCTATGATCTATTATCCATTATCGACATTAATGGAAGCAGGGATTCGTGAGATCTTAATAATAAGCACGCCAAATGATTTGCCCTTATTTCAAAAGTTACTTGGCAACGGTGAAAAATACGGGTGTAGATTTGAGTATGCGGTTCAGGAAGAACCAAATGGGTTAGCGGAAGCGTTTATAATTGGAGAAGAGTTTATAGGCAAGGATAAAGTAGCTTTAATTCTAGGTGATAATATTTTTTACGGATCAGGTTTAGCTAAATTACTTCAAGCAAATAACGATCCTGATGGTGGAATTATTTATGCATATCATGTTACCGATCCTCAGCGATATGGGGTGGTAGAATTTGATGATGATCAAAAAGCGATTTCTATAGAAGAAAAACCTCTAGAACCTAAATCGAATTTCGCCGTTCCTGGCATTTATTTTTATGATAATCACGTTATCGAAATAGCAAAGAATATAAAGCCTAGCGATCGAGGTGAGCTTGAAATTACAGATATAAATAAAGAATACCTAAAGCAGAAAAAACTAAATGTAAGTATTCTAGATCGTGGTACGGCATGGCTGGATACCGGTACATTTCATTCACTAATGCAGGCTTCTCAGTTTGTACAGGTTATTGAAGAGCGTCAGGGTTTAAAAATTGGTGCCATAGAAGCTTCAGCATTTAAAATGGGATATATTACAAAAGCACAATTTGTTGAATTAACAGAACCATTTCTTAAAAGTGGTTATAGTGAAAATCTTTTAAAAAGCATTTAATGGTTGTAAAAGAAACCTATATAGAAGGTTGTTTTGAAATTACACCAAAAATTATCCAAGATAAACGGGGCTATTTCTTTGAAAGCTTCAACAAGAAAAAATTTCAAAATAAAACGGGGCTGGAAATAGATTTTGTACAAGACAATCAATCCTTTTCAGAAAAAGGTGTTTTGCGCGGCCTACATCTTCAGAAGGGGGAAGATTCTCAGGCAAAACTAGTTTCAGTTTCTAAAGGAAAAGTACTTGATGTGGTCGTTGATGTTAGACCTAATAGCAACACTTTTGGAGCTATCTTTTCTATAGTTCTTTCCGAAGAAAATAAAAAACAACTATTTGTGCCGCGCGGTTGTGCCCATGGATTTGTGGTCCTTAGTGAAACCGCTCTTTTTTACTATAAATGCGATAATTTTTACAATAAAGAAGCGGAAACTGGTATTATCTATAATGATCCAAAGCTGAATATAAATTGGCAATTAGAGGATGATGAGCTTATAATTTCTGAAAAAGATAAAGTATTACCAAGCTTTACTGAATTTATGGAACAGCAAAAAACGACTACGTAATCGGTATGGTAAGTATTTTGGTAACAGGCGCAAGTGGCCAGTTAGGGCAGAGTATAAAAAAAATAAGTCCGCGATTTCCTGAATTTCATTTTCATTTTAAAGATTCTTCGGAGCTAAATATTGGTGATAAAAAAGCTCTTAAAACCGCTTTTGAAAATCAAAAAATAGATTATTGTATAAACTGCGCAGCTTATACGCAAGTAGATAAGGCAGAATCTGATAAAGAAAAGGCCAATTTGATCAATAATGAGGCAATTTCAATTTTGAGTGAATTATGTCAGGAATTTAAAGTTACTTTAATTCATATTTCCACAGACTTTGTATTTGAAGGCACAAAAAATATTCCTTATACTGAAAGCGATCAAACTAATCCTCAGAGTATTTACGGGAAAACTAAGCTAGCTGGAGAAAAAGCTATTCATCAAAATTTAGAGCAGTATTTTATTTTTCGAACGTCTTGGCTGTATTCAGAATTTGGTCATAATTTCATGAAATCTATGCTGAAATACGGTCAGGAAAAAAAACAGCTTTCTGTAGTTTACGATCAGGTAGGGACCCCAACGTACGCAGTAGATTTAGCGGAATTTATATTGAAAATAATAAGTTCTAAATCTAACCAATATGGGATTTATAATTATAGCAATGAAGGTATCGCAAGTTGGTATGATTTTGCGTTCAACATTTTTAGAATTTCAGGAATCAAGATCGATTTAAAACCAATAAAATCTGAAGAATATCTAACTCCCGCCAAACGCCCATCTTATAGCGTACTCGATAAGACCAAAGCAAAAACAATTTTTCAAGTTGAGATTCCACATTGGCAGGATTCTCTTGCTAAAGCTTTGCAAGAATTAAACTAAGAGTTTTTCATGCTCAGGTTAAAGACATAAAAAAAACGCTTCATTTACGAAGCGCTTTTTTATTGAATATTGATGATTTCTATTTTCTGTTTCCAAAAATACGAAGTAGAAATAAAAACATATTTATAAAATCAAGATACAATCTAATTGCCCCCATAAGAGCAAGATTGTGACCGATATCAGAATCTTCCATACCTGCGCGATACATTCTTTTAATCTTTTGTGTATCATAGGCTGTTAGACCTACAAAGATAAGAACTCCTGCATAAGTGATTACCCAGTATAGTATTTCACTAAAAAAGAAAATATTCACGATCGAGGCGATAATAATACCTATCAAAGCCATAAAGCAAAGATTACCGATACTTGTAAGATCTCTTTTGGTAAAATAACCGTAAGCACTCATTGCACCGAAAGTTCCTGCTGTTACAAAAAATGTTGTAGCAATAGAGGCCGAGGTAAATACCAATAAAATGAAAGATAAAGTTATTCCATTTAAGACCGAATACAGAATAAATAAGGCAGTTGCAGTTGTGGTCGAGAGCTTTTGAATATTAGAACCTATATATCCTACCAAAATAACTTCACCTATCAATAAACCGTAAAAGACAAGTTTGTTAGAGAAAATTAAGTTCATTAATTGTTCGCTACTGGCTGCAAAAAAAGCAGTAACTCCTGTAATTAGTAATGCTAAAGCCATCCAGTTAAACACCTTATTAATGTAAGCTGCCTGGCCTTGTTTCAATTGAGAATCAGAGTAAGTTGCCTGATCTTCAGAATGAATAGTACTTGTGATTTGAGAATCTGAACTCATAAATTAATAGTAAATTTTATTTAAAATTATGGAATTTGACTAGACGAAATTGAAATTTCAAATCTAGTTTCTATTCCTATTTTTCTTTTATTTAAATTGAACTTAAGATTATATTCCGGTATAATTTTGCGGAGTAATTTTCTTAAGTTCTTCTTTTATATGCGCGTCAACCTCTAGAGTTTCAATAAAATTAGCAATGCTTGTTTTGTTGATTTTCTCATTGGTTCTCGTAAGCCCTTTTAATGTTTCGTAAGGATTTTTAAAACCTTCACGTCTCAAAATAGTTTGTATGGCTTCAGCAACAACTGCCCAATTTGCTTCAAGATCGGCATTAAGCTTTTCTTCATTCAGCAATAATTTATTCAAACCTTTTAAAGTGGATTTAAAACCTATAATCGTATGACCTATAGGAACTCCAATATTTCTTAAAACCGTGCTGTCCGTAAGATCTCGTTGTAATCTACTAACCGGTAATTTAGAAGATAAATGTTCGAAAAGTGCATTTGCAATTCCTAAATTCCCTTCACTATTTTCAAAATCTATAGGGTTTACTTTATGCGGCATCGCAGAACTTCCTATTTCTCCCGCTTTGATTTTTTGCTTAAAATAATCCATAGAAACATAGGTCCAGATATCTTTATCCAGATCTAGTAGAATCGTATTGATACGTTTTAAAGCATCGAAAATAGCGGCCATATGGTCGTAATGTTCAATTTGCGTAGTAGGGAACGAGTGCTTTAAAGACAAGGTGTTTTCAACAAAACCAGTTCCGAACTTTTTCCAGTCAATATCAGGATAGGCAACAAAATGTGCATTATAATTTCCGGTAGCACCACCAAACTTGGCGGCGTGGCTACAAGCTTCTAAAAGTTGTTTTTGCTCTTTTATACGAACGGTAAACACTTCAATTTCTTTACCAAGACGCGTAGGCGATGCCGGTTGACCGTGAGTACGAGCAAGAAGTGGAATATCTTTCCAATCGTTTCCTAGAGATTTCAATTTCTTCAGGATTTCATCTAATTCTGGGATATAAACTTCCTCGATAGCATCCTTCAAAGAAAGCGGTACCGCAGTATTGTTTATGTCCTGAGATGTAAGTCCAAAATGGATAAATTCCTTTGAGTTTTCTAAACCTAATTTTTCAAATTCTTCTTTCAGAAAATATTCTACAGCCTTTACATCATGATTGGTCGTTTTCTCAATTTCTTTGATAGCTTGAGCATCGTGAGAAGCAAAATTCTCGTACAAAGCTCTAAGTTCAGGAAAAATTGATTCATCTACGTCTTTTAACTGCGGAAGCGGTAATTTGCAAAGCGCAATAAAATATTCAACTTCTACTTTTACACGATACTTTATAAGCGCCTCTTCACTGAAATAAGCCGACAGAGACTTAGTTTTAGAGTGATATCTTCCATCTATAGGAGAAATTGCGTTTAGCGATGTCATTTTCTGAATTTAAAAAGTTAAAGTGTAAAGATAGCGCTTCAAAATTATCTGTGAAGCGACTATTTTAATTTCTTTAAAATTTTTACGCCACAAGATTTGAAACCAGCTGAGCCTTGATGTAAGTGTTGCTTCAGATAGGCATTTAGTTCGGGATGAATCCAATCATTTTTGAAACCTAATAAGAACAAAGCTTGCATCGCAAAAATCTATGTGACGGTTTTACTATTGCCTGGTAACCAATCGAAAGATACTTCGCTTGCGATTTCTAAATATTGCTGCGGAAGTGAGAAATTGTTATTCAAATACTGAAATTCGAAAATTTTGAAGAGTAAATTTGAAGCATATCGTTTTTCGGTAGCAGTGTTAATTTTGGTAGAAATTGCAATAATTTCTTCGGAAAACTTTAAAACTTCAGTTAAATAATTCCTTCCATAAAATTCTAATGAGGCAATTCATTTGGAACGATATTTATTCGAATATTGAATTATTTCAATTAATTGAAACAGTAAATTATCATCCGCAATCTTCTTGCTTCAAGCTGATCGGCTCTCAACACCTAGCGTCATGTATTCAAGATCAGCTTTAATATTCATCGATTAAATTTTTCTCGAAGTTCTTTTGCCAGCTTCGGTACACCGGTCACGGCTTTTTCGGCTAAAATAGAGAGGTAATTATTTTCGCTAATATTGGGTTTAGGATCGATAAAATACATAGGTGTTTTTGGTGGAGCAAAATCTACAAGTCCCGCGGCTGGATAAACCTGCATCGAAGTTCCGACGATTGCAATAATGTCGGCATTGGAAACTTTTTGTATCGCTTTTTCCATCATTGGTACCGCCTCTCCAAACCATACCACATGCGGTCGTAACTGAAAATTATGTTCGCAAAAATCACCAATATTAAGATCTTGTTTCCAATCTAGTAAGAGGTCTTCATCAAAAGTGCTTCGAACTTTCAGTAATTCACCATGAAGATGCAAAACATTAGAACTGCCGGCCCTTTCATGCAAGTCATCAATATTCTGTGTAATAACTTCAACATTAAAATCATTTTCTAATTCGGCCAGTACAAGATGCGCTTTATTTGGTTGAACGCTTAATAATTGTCTTCTTCGCTTATTGTAAAAATCAAGAACCAATTCTTTATTTTTTTTCCAACCCATGGGCGACGCTACTTGCATTACATCGTGGCCTTCCCAAAGACCGTCTTCATCTCTAAAGGTTTTAATACCGCTCTCGGCGCTAATTCCTGCTCCTGTAAGTACAACTAGGTTTTTCATAGAATAAAAGTATAAAAAACTAATCAAATTTGATGTTTTGAAATCTTGTGGAGTTGTAAAATGTGTAAACAATTGAAGCGTAGTTATTTGCTGTTGATGTAAAAGAAAAGCTACTTTTAAGTATTTAAGACATTCTTTTATAAGCTCAAATTTTATATTTTTGAAACGATGGAAGACCCGGCATTACTTACGTATTTAGAAAATTTTCTTACCGATCGTAGAAAATCGCTTATTAATAAAGTGATAGCGCAACGAACTAATCATATTACGGTTGCTACCCAAGATGTTTTCCAGCTACATAATACCAGTGCGGTAATTCGAAGTTGTGATGTTTTTGGGATACAAAATGCACATGTGATCGAAGAAAAGTTCCCTAAACGCATTGACCGAGAAATCGCTATGGGAGCACAAAAATGGGTGACCATTAATCGGCATTCTTCAGCACAAGAATGTATTTCTAATCTTCGTGCGAACGATTATCAAATTGTTGCTACTAGTCCGCATAGTGATTCTTTACATCTTCAAGATTTCGATATTAGTAAAAAATCAGCTTTGTTTTTTGGAACCGAGCGTCATGGTTTGTCTGACGAGATTTTAGCGGAAGCCGACTGTACTTTGAAAATCCCAATGTATGGTTTTACTGAAAGTTTAAATATCTCGGTTTCAGCAGCGATCATACTGCAAACTTTGGCTGAAAGAATGAGAGCGGAAGGTGTTTCATGGGAATTAACAGAGGAAGAGAAAAGCGCTCTAAAGTTAGAATGGCTTAAAAATAACTTGAAAAATAGTACGGAGCTTATTTCTCATTTTTATTCAAAATAAGTGTTAAATTTAACAAATATTAAAAAATAAGAATGACCCTTTTTTTCTACGTAGCCATTGCGCTGATTACTTTCGTGGCCTTTCTTCATGCTTGGTCTAAAAAAGATTACGATGTAAGTAGAACGATTGTTATTAACCGACCAAAATCTGATGTTTACGCATTTACACGACGTTTAAAAAATCAAACACTTTGGAATTCATGGTACCTTAAAGCCAATAGTCCACAGATTAAATTTAAAGAAGCCGACGGAAAATTAGGTGCTATTAGTTACTGGAAGGGAAATGATAGGATAGGAGAAGGCACACAAAAAATTACTAAAATTAAGCCCGGCAAAGTTTTAGAAACTAAAATTTTGCTAGTAAAACCTACAAATGCGATTGCGCTAGCTTATTTTGCCACCAAAGAAATTCAGCCAGAAAGAACTAAAATGGTATTTGGAGTACGGGGATATTTGAGTTTTCCCTTTACGGTAATTTCAATATTCTATAGTATGGAAAATCGCTTAGGTAAAGAATTTGAAGAAAGTCTACAAAATCTGAAAAGAGAATTAGAAAAATAAATTCTAATTTTTATTTCGCTGTAGCAATTTATATTCTTCCCAACAACCACTTATTGCATCTAGAATCTGTAAATCTGTAGCGGTTCTTACGAAATCTTCAGAGTAACTACATCTGCTTAAAACTTCTTCGATTTCTCCTCTGCTCATTTGCAGCATTGCAGTGAGCGTTTCACGGTTGTATTTAGACCCCAGAAGCTCACGGATGCTTTCATCATCCTTCATTTTTCTAAGTTTCCGCATTTGTCGCTCCTTTCGGCTAAATAGGTTATTTAACGCATCTGCAGGATTAAAAATGGAGCCTATTACTTTATTAAATGCACTTGGAGATGAATCTCCGGCCTCATATCCACTATTAAGGCCGGAAATACTATATCTCTTATTTTCGTAAATTGGAATGTTCTTAGCATCGATCTCTAGATATCCTGTAAGTTTTACGTCACTTACAGTAACTTCTTCTAAAGCAATACCTACTTCAGTCATTTTTACTTTTACGTTACCGTATTTCAACCAGTCGTTTGTAACTCTAACTTTAATTGATTTAAAACCGATATAAGTAAAATATAAAGTATCATTTACAGTTGCTGCGATCTCAAAAGATCCATTTTCATCAGAGATATTACCTTTTACCTGGTTTAAGTTCACAACATGAACATTTTCCAAAGCTACATCATTAGCGGCGTTCATAACCGTTCCTGAAATAACATCTTGAGCACTTGCAATTTGACAAGTGAATAAAACTGTAAATAATAAAGTAACTAAATGCTTCATAGAAATTGACGCTTAAAATATGAAAATCATTATAAAAAATGATGCCAAATCTAAAATTTGGTTTTTTTATTTTTTAGATTTTCTTCTTTTAATTGAACTTTCTATATTATTTCCACGACTTCCTGATCGTTTGCTTTTCTTTCCTTTAAAACCAGAATCTTTAGAGTCATTCGATCTTGATCTGCCTTTTCCGCCAGATTTAAAATCTCCTTTACCAAAGCCACCGCCACCGCGACCTTTACGTCCACGACCGCCTTTACCGCCGCCACTGTTAGAGTTTTTGGTAACTTCAACGTTTACTCTTCTTCCCTGATATTCAAAATCGCTAAATGCGTTAATTACTTTATCAGTTTCAGAGTTTTCAGTATTAAAGAACGAGAAGCTGTCTTTAACATCTACTTTAAATACACCATCTTTTCCTAATTGTAATGCGTCTTTAAGGAAATCCTTAAGGCTCATCCAATCAAATCCATCTTTCTTACCAACATTCATAAAATATCGGGTAGAGTTAGGATCCAGATTTGCATTAGAACCACCACTAACTGGAGCAAGATCATTTGCTTTTTTGTAGTAATTTGAGAATCTGGTAAATTCTACTGAAAAGAATTTTTTGATAAGTTCTTCTTTTGTAAAGTCTTCAAGAACTTTGTTGATATTAGGAAGATATTCTTCAATATCATGGTTTATCTCTGTGCTCTTAATATCGTTGGCCAGGTGTAAAAGCTGAACTTTACAAATATCTTTACCTTCTGGTAGTTGTTTCTCTTCGAACGATTGTTTTATAATACGTTCGATGCTCTTAATTTTTCTAAGCTCACTTTTAGAAACAATAACTATAGAAGTTCCTGATTTACCAGCACGGCCTGTACGTCCACTACGGTGAGTGTAAGTTTCAACTTCATCTGGAAGCTGGTAATTTATAACGTGGGTAATATCGTCTACGTCAATTCCACGAGCTGCAACATCTGTAGCAACTAGCATCTGGATTTGGCGCGTTCTAAAAGATTTCATTACCAAATCACGTTGATTCTGACTTAAATCTCCGTGTAAAGCTGCAGCGCTATAACCATCTTCGATTAATCGCTCTGCTACTTTTTGAGTATCACGTTTTGTACGACAAAAAATTACAGAAAAAATTTCTGGATTAGCATCAGCCAATCTTTTAAGTGCCGCGTAACGATCTCTGGCATTTACCAGGTAAAATTCGTGCGATACATTAGTTGCTCCCATATTTTTGCTACCAACGGTAACTTCGATAGGAGAACGCATAAATTTCTTTGCAATTGTAGCTACTTCTTTAGGCATTGTTGCCGAGAATAACCACGTATTTTTTTCTTTTGGAGTATGGGATAGGATAGCAGTTATATCTTCATAGAATCCCATGTTTAGCATCTCATCTGCTTCATCTAAAACGCAATATTCGATTTTAGAAATATCGGTAAGTTTACGTCTAATCATATCCTGCATTCTCCCAGGAGTTGCAACGATGATTTGGGCTCCGCGCTCTATTTGCCTCGCCTGGTCTGTAATACTAGCACCTCCGTAAACGGCTACTGGATGTAGCGAGGGCTCGTATTTTGAATAATTTTTTAATTCGTTTGTAATTTGCAAGCATAACTCTCTGGTAGGAGATAAAATTAAGGCTTGTGTGTGCTTTGACTTCGGATTAATTTTCTGAATCAAAGGGAAACCAAAAGCTGCCGTCTTTCCTGTCCCGGTCTGGGCTAAGGCAACCATATCGGTCTCTTCGTCTAATAAAATGGGGATGGTTTTTTCCTGTACTTCACTTGGACTTTCAAAGCCCATGTCTTCAATTGCTTTTAAAAGAGAGGAATTTAAACCTAATTCTTGGAATTTATTCATTATAAAATTTAATAAGCTGCAAATGTACGTATTAGTTTACAGCTTATCACATTATTCTTTTTAATTCATGCTTTATTTTGATAGGTAGTCCATTAACTCCTTAAAAGCTTTACCACGATGACCCATTTTTGCCTTTTCTTCCATCTCCATCTCGGCAAATGTGCGATCATGTCCATCGGGAATAAAAACAGGGTCGTAGCCAAAACCTTTTGCGCCACTAGGAGCATCTGTAATGTGCCCTTTGCAAATGCCCGTAAAAAGATTCTCGTTATCCTTTAAATTTAAAGCAATAACTGTTTTAAAACGAGCCTTTCTAGAATCTTTATTTTCTAGTTGTTCTAATAACTTTTTTACATTGGCCTTATCGTCTTTTTGTTCGCCGGCATATCTTGCTGAATATACTCCCGGAGCACCGGCTAAAGCTTCAACTTCTAAACCTGTATCATCTGCAAAACAGTTATAGCCATAGCGATGGCGAACATATTCTGCTTTTAAAATAGCGTTGCCGTCTATGGTATCGGCAGTTTCAGCAATATCTTCTACACATCCAATATCATCTAAAGATAATAATGTGATATGTTCAGGGAGCATGGCTTCAATCTCCTTAAATTTATTTTTATTGTGGGTTGCAAATACTAATTCCATGTGATTATCTATGGTGATAAGGTTCATTTTTAAGGATGGTAAATCCCCGATAAATTTGTTCAGTAACAAAAAGTCGTACCATTTGATGGGAAAATGTCATTTTAGATAACGATATTTTGCCATTGGCGCGTTGGTACATTTCTTCAGAGAAACCATAAGGCCCGCCAATTACAAATATGAGTTGTTTTAGGCCGCTATTCATTCTTTTCTGAAGGTATTCTGAAAAAGCTTCCGAAGAAAATTGTTTTCCGTTTTCATCCAAAAGCACTAAAAAATCTGAAGTTTGAATTTTATTCAGAATCAATTCTCCTTCTTTTGTTTTTTGCTGATTTTCGTCAAGGTTCTTTACTTTTTTGAGATCGGGAATAATATCGATTTCAAACTTCGTATAAAACTGAAGCCGTTTTAGATAGACCTCAATAAGGTTTTGTAATTCCTTACTATCGGTTTTTCCTATGCAGAGTAATTTTATCGTCATTCGGTAAATTTAGCGCAGACTTTCCTACATTTACAAAAATAAGTATTGCAAATGATCTCAGCAGCACAATTTGAAAAAGAAATTGAATTAATAATCACGAACGCTATTCGCGAAGATGTAGGAGATGGCGACCATAGTTCATTAGCTTGTATTCCTTCCTCAGCTAAAGGAAAAGCAAAGCTATTGGTGAAAGATAATGGCATTCTTGCCGGTGTAGATTTTGCGAAAAGAGTCTTTGAATATGTAGATAAAGAAGCCAAACTGGATATTAAAATAAAGGATGGTGAAAAAGTGAAGAAAGGCGATATTGCTTTTTATGTTGAAGCCAGTTCGCAGTCGATTTTAAAAGCAGAAAGACTGATACTGAATGCTATGCAGCGGATGAGTGCGATAGCAACAAAAACAAAGGAATTTGTAGATAAGCTTGAAGGTACTGGTACAAAAATTTTGGATACCAGAAAGACAACACCGGGCATTAGAGCTTTAGAAAAATGGGCAGTTAAAATTGGCAGAGGTGAAAATCATCGTTTCGCGCTGTACGATATGATTATGCTAAAAGACAATCATATTGATTTTGCAGGCGGAATTGCAGAAGCTATCCAGAAAACAAAAAGTTACCTAGAAACGAACAATCTTGATCTTAAGATAATCGTGGAGGCTAGAGATATACAAGAAATTAAAGAAATTTTAAATGAAGGCGGAGTTTATCGAATTTTGATTGATAATTTTGATTATGCTGAAACAAAAAAAGCAGTACAACTTATCGGAGAGCAATGCTTAACAGAATCGAGTGGCGGAATTACGTTAGAAACCGCAAGAAAGTATGCTGAATGCGGAGTGGATTATATTTCTAGCGGCGCTTTAACACATTCGGTTTATAATATGGATCTTAGCTTAAAAGCTATGTAATGTATGTCTATAGGGAAGGAGATCACGGCTAAAATAGAAGATATTTCAGATTGGTGGGAAAGAGAATCGAGTAAAATCATTTTACCGGGTACAGACGGTCTTTCGCTTCATCATCTTTGGGATATTTATTCTAGCGGAATCGTACAGGGCACGTTTTCGACGCGAGCTAGTGCGATTGCTTTCAGCTTCTTTATGGCCCTTTTTCCTTTTTTGTTGTTTATCTTCAACCTTATTCCTTATGTAGAAGAAATTAATCTTATAGACGATTTTAGGATTAAGTTTTTACTATTTATGGATTCTTTATTGCCTCCAGAAACGCAGGAATATGTTGGCGATATTTTTGCAGATATAGCTAATAATCCGCGTGGCGGATTGTTATCCTTCTCTTTTATACTTTCGATCTTCTTAATGACAAACGGGGTAAATGCAATTTTCACAGGATTCGAATTTTCGTATCACACCAAAATAAAAAGATCTTTAGTTAAGCAATATATAGTTGCGATCGGGGTATCATTAGTTTTGGCATTTCTTTTGCTAATTACTGTTATAGTAATGGTATATGTTACCTATGCGATAGAAGATTTAAGTGAATATGGATTAATTGCAAACAATGAGTCGGGCACGGTCGTTGTAAAATATTTGGCGTTTGTAGTGCTTATTTATATTGCGGTCGCCACGTTATATTACTTCGGAACAAAGGAAGCCAGGCAGGCAAGATTTTTTTCAGTAGGAGCATTTTTTACAACAATTTTAATTATGCTAACCTCATTTTTATTTGGATTATATATTGAAAATTTTTCAAATTATAACGAATTGTACGGTTCTATTGGAGCATTGTTAATATTAATGGTGTATATTTGGTTAAATGCTAATATTCTTCTATTGGGGTTCGAACTTAATGCCTCTTTGATAAAATTGAAGAAGAAATTTTAAAAATTTAATTTAACTTAATAATACAGAAAAATGAAAAAGTACGTTTTACTTTTGGTTGCTGTATGCTCATTAACAACAATGAGTGCACAAAAAAAAGTGGGTGGTGTAGAATTACCAGCAACAGTTGAATTTAAGGGAGAAACACTAAAGTTGAATGGAGCTGGAGTTCGAGAAAAATTCTGGATCGATTTATATGCTGGAGCACTTTATCTAACAGATAAGGATAGCGATGCTCAAAAGGTAATAAGTGCAGATAAGCCCATGGCAATTAAACTGCATATCGTTTCTAAATTAATTACCAGCGATAAAATGATCGATGCGGTAAACGAAGGTTTTGAAAATGCCACCGATGGTAAAACAGCGCCTATTGAAGCTGAAATTAAACGATTTCAAGGCTTTTTTAGTGACGAGATAAAGAAAAACGATGTTTTTGACTTAGTTTACATTCCTGGCGAAGGTGTGATCTCGTATAAAAACGGCAAAGAAAAAGGAACTATTAAAGGAATTGCTTTCAAAAAAGCTTTGTTCGGAATCTGGCTTTCTAAAAAACCAGCAGAAGACGATCTAAAAGAAGCAATGTTAGGACAATAAACAACATGAAGAAATATATTCTATTTTCCATATTAATTTGGGCTTTTGGAGCCAATCTAAACGCACAAGAAGGCATTTTTGGAAAATGGAGGTGTACCAATCATGATGGTAAAGTGAATTCTATTGTAAGAATCTATCAGAAGGATGATGGTGAAGTTTGTGGGAAAGTTGTTAGAATTCTGAAGGAAGAAGATCGCGATAAGATTTGTACCGAATGTGAGGGAGATCTTAAAAACAAACCGATCGAAGGGTTACAGCTGATGCATGGTTTGCAAAAAGATGGTAACGAATATTCTGGTGGCGAAATTATAAATCCGAAGTCCGGTAAAATATATAAAGTAAAAATTTGGGTTGATGAAGACCAACCAGACAAACTTAATGTTCGCGGTTATGTGGCTTTCTTTTTTAAAACGATGACCTGGGATCGAGCTGATTAGTTTATAATTTGAAGAGTAATCAGGATTCAAAATAGGAGTTAGTATTTCAGTAATTTTGATATTTTGAAAAGACTTTCTGATAATTAAATCTCAGCATTTTTATAAAATATTTTAAAAACCATTCTTTAATCGAGAATGGTTTTTATTTTTACCTTTTTTAGACCAAATTCTGCGTATGCCAAAGTTTGTAGACGTCATTTTACCTTTACCCTTAGATAATAGATTTACATACAGTATTTCTGTTGAAGAAGCTTCTTTCTTACAGGAAGGAATGCGAGTGGCCGTACCATTTGGGAAATCTAAAATTTATACAGGAATTATTGCTGAAGTGCATGATCGTGACCCCAAAGTTTATGAGGCAAAACCTATTAGTCAGATTTTGGATGAGGAACCACTTGCAACTAAGCAACAGCTGAAATTTTGGAACTGGATTGCTTCATATTACATGTGTACTGAAGGTGAAGTGATGCGTGCGGCACTTCCGGGAGCATTTATTTTAGAAAGTGAAAGTATAGTTCAGCTTAAAAAAGATGCCATAATTGATGATTCTGATCTTAAGGATGATGAATTTTTGGTGGTCGAAGCATTGCAAAATCAGTCTTCATTAAAGATTAAAGAAGTTGAAGCTTTGTTAGATAAGAAAACGGTTTTGCCAGTTCTTAACCGTTTAATGGCTAAAGATATTGTTGTACTAAGCCAAGAAATTTACGAGCAATATAAGCCAAAACGAGTTCGGTACATAAAACTACACGAAAATCATGAATCTGAAGATGCTATGCACACGCTTTTGGATGAACTATCCAGAGCGCATAAACAGCGAGAAGTGGTTTTAAGTTACTTCAGTATAAAAGCGAAAAGCACCAAGCCAATCAAGGCGAAGGAGTTGCTGAAGATTTCAGGGACAACTTCTTCAGTTTTAAAAAGTCTGTTGAAGAAGAATATTTTTCAGGAATATTACATTAACGAAGATCGGGTAGGTTTTGGTGGTGAAATTACTCGAAATCATATTGAATTTAACGAATTTCAGGAGAAAGCTTTTGGTCAAATTAAAGCTTCTTTTGAAGATAAAACCGTGTGTTTATTGCATGGGGTAACTTCTAGTGGTAAAACTGAAATTTATTTCAAATTAATAGAAGAAGTACTTCAGCAAGGACAGCAGGCACTTTATTTGCTTCCGGAGATTGCATTAACAACGCAGCTTATAAACCGTTTGCAAGCTTATTTTGGTGATAAGGTTTTGGTTTATCACAGTAAATATTCAATGAATGAGAGGGTGGAGGTTTACCAAAATGTGCTGAATGCAACAGATGATGCTAAAATTATAATTGGTGCACGATCGGCAATATTTTTACCGTTTCAGAAATTAGGGGTAATTGTAGTAGACGAAGAGCATGAAGCTACCTTTAAACAATATGATCCTGCGCCTCGCTACCATGCGCGCGATGCGGCCATAGTTTTAGCTAACCAGTTTAAGGCGAAAACCTTATTGGGTTCTGCTACACCATCATTGGAATCTTATTTTAATGCTGAACATGATAAATATGGTTTTGCTGAATTATCAAGACGATTTGGAAATGTTTTGATGCCGAATATCGAAATCGTCGATATCAAGGAAAAACATAGAAAGAAACGGATGACCGGCCATTTTTCTGATCGCTTGCTCAAAGAAATTGAAGCATCGCTGGCTGAAGGAGAACAGGTGATCTTGTTTCAGAATAGAAGAGGTTTTTCACCAATATTAGAATGTAATACCTGCGGACATTCCCCGCAATGCCCAAATTGTGACGTTAGTTTGACGTATCACAGCCACAGTAATCAATTACGATGTCATTATTGTGGATATCATATTGCTATGCAGCAGCGTTGCATGGCTTGTCACAGTGATGATGTTTCTACAAAAGGTTTTGGAACTGAACAGATCGAAACAGAATTGAAAGCTTTATTTCCAGATCATAAAATCGGTAGAATGGATCAGGATTCTACCCGTGGAAAATACGGTTATGAAAAAATTATTACCGCGTTTGAAGATTTAGAGATCGATATTTTGGTAGGAACGCAAATGCTAACGAAAGGTTTAGATTTTAGAAATGTAAATCTAGTAGGAGTAATGAATGCTGATAACCTTCTCAATTTTCCCGATTTTAGAGCTCACGAGCGGAGTTTTCAGCTAATGCTTCAGGTAGCCGGAAGAGCGGGAAGAACAAAGAAGCGAGGTAAAGTGTTGATTCAAAGTTATAATCCTCATCATCAAATTATACAGCAAGTTTCTACAAATGATTATTCGAGCATGTATAAAGAACAATTGCAAGAGCGTTATAATTATAAATATCCACCTTACTATAGATTAGTTCGTTTAAGTTTAAAGTCTCGTGATTTTAGTAAAACCAACGATGCCGCCGATTGGATTGCAAAAGCAATGCAAAATGTTTTTAAACAGCATGTATTAGGCCCAGAATTTCCGCCCGTAGCGAGAATTCGAAATGAATATTATAAAAATATCATGCTTAAAATTCCACAAAATCAATCTTTGGGGAAAACTAAAGCGGTTTTAAATAAGATATTAATCAGTTTTAATTCGATAGGCGCGTATCGCAGTGTACGGGTAATCGTAAATGTAGATCCTGTTTAAAGTTTCTAGAAATTATTATAAATATAAGGAAAGTTCTAGGCTTTGGTAGCTGCTAAAGCTTCTACAAGATTATTTTTCTTATGTCGGCTTAAAGGCAACTTCTCCCCAGATATCTCTATGGTTTTACTATTATATCGTTCTACTTTTTCTAAATTCACAATATAAGATTTGTGAGTTCGTAGAAATTTTTCTGAAGGTAATTCTTGCTCAAAAGATTTCATTGTAGCCAATACTACAAAATTGTCTTCTTCAGTAACAAATTTTACATAGTCCCCAAGAGCCTGAATATACTTTAAGCGATTTAAAAAGACCTTGCGATTTTTTAAATTACTTTTTACAAAGATAAAATCTTCATCTTCGGGAAGTACAGCCTGCGTTTTAAGCTTGTACATGTTTAACGCCTTAGTTGTAGCATTATTAAAGCGTTCTTTGCTTACTGGTTTTTGTAAATAATCTACGGCACTATAATCAAAAGCTTTATAGGCGTATTTCGTTTTACCGGTAACAAAAACAATTTGCGGTTTGTTAGGAAGATCATCTAGAAGTTCGAATCCCGACAAAATTGGCATTTCTATATCCAAAAATATAAGATCTATCTCATTATCTAATAGACCATTCTTAGTTTCGATAGCATTATTGTATTCCGCTACCAAAGTAAGGTTGGGATGATCCTTTATCATTTTGACAATAGATAGTCTTTGAAGACTTGAATCATCTACCACTGCACATTTTAACAAAATATCTTCCACAGCTCTTTGTTAATTTTACTTTTAACAATAATATGCATTAAAATTGATATAGACAAGATTGGCTTGAATTTCATCGATAAAACGCCTATTTTCAACTAGTGAAATTTTGCTTGTGAAATACAAAAAATAGTTCTATTTTTGCAGCCAATTTTATTAAAATATATTTTTTATGAATCATTATGAAACTGTTTTCATCTTGAATCCCGTTTTATCTGATGAGCAGATAAAGGAAACAGTTAAGAAATACGAAGAATTTCTTGTTTCTAAAGGAGCTGAGATGGTATCAAAGGAGAATTGGGGGCTAAAAAAATTAG
Organism: Zunongwangia endophytica; assembly: GCF_030409505.1. NCBI lineage: Bacteria > Pseudomonadati > Bacteroidota > Flavobacteriia > Flavobacteriales > Flavobacteriaceae > Zunongwangia > Zunongwangia endophytica. The sequence goes on from NZ_JAUFPZ010000002.1 coordinate 753,405, forward strand.
CTTACGCAATTCAGCACAAAAAAAGTGGTTTTTATCACTTATTTGAATTTAAAGCACCAGGAGAGGCTATCGAGCCTTTAGAACTTGCTTTTAGAAGAGATGAGCGTATGATGCGTTATTTAACTGTGAAGTTAGATAAGCATGCTATTGCCTGGGCTGAGAAAAGAAGAAAAAGAATCCAAGAAAAAGCGTAAGTATGGCTACATCTATTGAACAACAAGCAAAAGGAAAAAAAGATGGTGAGATTAGATATCTTACTCCTCTTAATATAGAAACTACCAAAACTAAAAAGTACTGTAGATTTAAAAGATCGGGTATTAAATACATCGATTATAAAGATCCAAACTTTTTAATGAGTTTTGTAAACGAACAAGGAAAATTACTTCCTCGTCGTTTAACAGGTACTTCTTTAAAATACCAAAGAAAAGTGGCTGTTGCTGTTAAACGTGCACGTCATTTAGCATTAATGCCATACGTTGGTGATTTATTAAAATAAAAAGAAGCAATTATGGAATTGATACTTAAAAAAGACGTAGATAATTTAGGATTTAAAGACGATTTAGTAGCTGTAAAAAACGGTTATGGTCGTAACTTTTTAATCCCACAAGGCTTCGCAGAATTAGCAACTCCATCAGCTAAGAAAGTTTTAGCTGAAACTCTTAAACAAAGAGCTTACAAAGAGCAAAAGCATATCGACGAAGCTAAGAAACAAGCTGAGAAACTTAACGGTGTTGATATCAAAATCACTGCAAAATCTGGTGCTGGAGACAAATTATTTGGATCTATCACTAACGCAGATTTAGCTGATGCTTTAGCTAAAGAAGGTGTTGAAATCGAAAAGAAATACATCAGTATTGCTGGTGGAAATATTAAAAGATTAGGACAGTACGATGCTACATTACGTTTCCATCGTGAGGTAATTTCTACATTATCATTTGATGTTGTAGGAGAAGCTTAAGAAACCTATATAATTTTTAAAAAGCCTACTCTGTGAGTGGGCTTTTTTTATAATTAATTTTTTATCATGAAATACGCAAGACTTACAAAAGAGCAGCTAGAAGAAATGCATCAGGAATTTATAAATTTTCTAGCCACGCAATCTATTACTGCGGAAGAGTGGACAGATATTAAAACAAACAAGCCTGATGTAGCCGAAAAGGAAATTGATGTTTTTAGTGACCTTATTTGGGAAGGCGTTTTAAATAAAGTTGAGTTTTTAGAGCATTTTTCTAAGCAGCAACTGTTTTTGTTTCAAATAACTACAGCAACCATTAATTTAATAGCTGTCAAAATTGAAAATGAAGCGATTGATATTACCACTCGTGAAGGTTACAATTGGCTTAGAGCGAACTTAATGGATGATGCTGTAAACATTTATACATCAACTAAAGCGATGAGTGATGATCGTAATAAGGATATTTTCGCATTAATAAAACAAGGCGCGAGTATAACCAAAGGTGAGTTATACCAATATTTCGCTGGTATCGTAAAAGGTTAATTTTGATTTTTTTGGAAAATATTGCAGGTGATGTCAAGCCTAAATATGGCTTGGCTAAACTTTGTATTTAATTTTTTAAACTGAAAAGCAGAAAAAAGCCTTTCAATTGAATTTTAATGATTATGAACTATACTAGCGCCTATACCTATATTTTATCATATAGAAACGCAAGTGTGTATTTTAATAATTCATAAGCTCCAATACCCATCGCAGTTCCCAGTAGTATCCAGTAAATTCTCTGCTTTTTATCAATCTGGACAGCATGCTTTTCAATATTCATGTCATTTTTGATTAGTTCTAACTGGATTTCTTTTTTGCGCAATTGATCGTATTTAGATCTCAAAATAAATGTTCCTGAATTTAGCCTAAGTTGATGTCGGCATCCAGAAATAGTAAATTTCTTAGAAACATTCTTTTCATTTACTAAAACACTTTCAATTCCGAAAACTGAATTTGTAAATTTAATGATCTGATTTTTAATTTCTATTTCAGCGTAGGTTATATTGTAAATTATAAATTCAATATTAGCTTATTCATTTTTAAGAAAAATTGTGTTTTCTTCCGAAGAAGATATTTAATTTAAAGCTTACTCGTATCTAAGCGATTCAATAGGATCTTGCTTAGAGGCTTTAATAGCCGGATAGAGGCCAGAAACCAAAGCTGTGAATAAAGTCACTACAACAGCCCAAAACATGGCTAACCACGGCGTTGTGAAGTCGAATCCAACACCGGCTGAAACTGCCATTCCAATTAATATTCCTAAGATTATACCTAAAATTCCACCAAACTGACCAATAATTAAAGTCTCCATGAAGAATTGGGCAGCTATGGTGTTTTTCTTCGCGCCAAGTGCTTTACGAACGCCTATTTCTCGGGTTCTTTCAGTCACACTTACCAACATAATATTCATTAGCGCAATCGAAGATCCAAAAATGGTGACCAGACTAATAATCCAGGCTGCCATGTTTAAATAGCCAGACATTTCTGCAATTTCATTTAGTAAGCTATCACTTCTTTCAAGGCCAAAATTATTCGGTTCGATTGGATTTAATTTTCTAATATTTCTAAAAGTTAAGATTGCTTCATCCTGCGCAGCATTTAAAGCGTCTTTGTTTTCAACCTTAATACTCAGATTGTAATTAATGCCGGGATTGGTAAAAATAGATCGTGCATGCTGTATTGGGATTAAAACCCTCAAATCTTCGTTATTACCAAATGTGGATCCTTTAGACTCTAAAATACCTACAACTTTAAATTTAGCGCCTCTTACACTTATGGTTTTATCGATAGGATTAGCCCCGTTAAAAAGTCCGTTATCATTAGCGAAATCTGCTCCTATAATCGCAACATTGCTATTATTCTGAATATCGAAATAATTAAATTCCCGGCCTTTTTCGACATTGAGACCAGAATTTGTTATATAATTTTCGTTAACTCCGAGTACATTTATTTCAGGATCTGTTTTTTCGTTTTCCCATTTAATTTCTGCCGCAGCAGTTCCGGTGAAGCTAATCGCAGTGGTGGTTAGCGGAAATTGGTAATTATCTTTAAAGGTTTTTACCTCTCTAAAGGTAATCACGGGGTTTACTTTATTTACTTCATCACCACGTTGTGAGGTATATTCGTATCGCTGAATATTAAAAGTATTGGCGCCCATAGAGGCAAAATTTCCACTAATAGTATTTTCTAAAGCACCAACAGCACTAAGAATTCCTACCAAAGCGGTAATCCCAATAGCAATAATTAGCACAGTAAGAATGGTTCTTAAAAGCTGACCTTTAATCGAATCGAAAGCGATACTAATGTTCTCGCGTAGGAGTGTAAACATATTATGAAATTTCAAACACTACAGGTTAGACTTCAATTTAGTGAGAATGTTACTTAAAATTTTAAAATTGTTTTGTTTCGGGCAAAATTTAAGATATTTGCAGCTCTTTAAGAATTTAGAATAATTCTGAATTTTTGAATATAGAGATTTCTCATTTTCGATGAATATTCAATATTTTTTGAAATCTCATTTTTAAGTAAAAAACGATAAACTGAAAAAATCAGGACAATTCCTGAATATAGATTTTATGGCACAAAAACCTTCTATCCCAAAAGGAACCAGAGATTTTACTCCGCAGGAAGTGGCAAAGCGAAACTTTATTTTCGACACTATAAAAAAGGAATTTAAAAAGTTTGGATTTCAGGCTATTGAAACGCCAAGTTTTGAAAATTCTGATACTTTAATGGGAAAGTATGGAGATGAAGGGGATCGCCTTATTTTTAAAATTCTTAATTCTGGTGATTTTTTAAAGAAAGCCGATCAAAATGCTTATGACGATAAAGATAGTTTAAAACTAACTCCATCTATTTCAGAAAAAGCATTGCGTTACGATTTAACGGTGCCGTTTGCGCGTTTCGTGGTTCAGCATCAAAACGAAATTGATTTTCCATTTAAACGCTATCAAATTCAACCTGTTTGGCGCGCAGATCGTCCACAAAAAGGTCGCTTCAGAGAATTTTATCAATGTGATGCCGATGTTGTTGGGAGCGATAGTTTATGGCAGGAAGTTGAGTTTGTGCAATTATACGATGCTGTTTTTTCAGCATTAAAATTAGAAGGAGTAACTATAAAAATCAATAATCGTAAAATTCTTTCAGGTTTTGCTGAAGTAATCGGCGAACAAGATAAGTTGATTGATTTTACGGTGGCTTTGGATAAGCTCGATAAAATCGGGGAAGATGGTGTGGTAAAAGAAATGCTTTCTAAAGGTATTGCTGAAGATGCTATCGCGCAAATTAAACCTGTTTTTGGTTTAGAAGGTGGTTTTGCTGAAAAGATTGAGGCTTTAAAAGGAATATTAGCAACATCTGAAGTTGGTAAAAAAGGAATCGAAGAGCTAGAATTTATTCAAAATGCGCTCTCAGAAATGCCATTGAAAACTGCGAATCTTGATTTAGATGTTACACTAGCTCGTGGTTTAAATTATTATACGGGTGCTATTTTTGAAGTTGCTGCGCCCGAGAATGTGAAAATGGGATCTATTGGTGGGGGAGGTCGTTATGACGATCTTACCGGTATTTTTGGTCTTAAAAATATAAGTGGTGTAGGTATTTCTTTCGGTTTAGATCGAATTTACCTGGTTTTAGAAGAATTAGGTTTATTCCCAGATGCTGTCGCTGACGATGTGAAAGCTTTATTTATAAACTTCGGAGAAAAAGAAGCACTTTATTCTTTTAAAGGAGTTAATGCTTTAAGAGCGGGAGGAGTTAATGCTGAAGTTTTTCCTGATGCTGCGAAAATGAAGAAGCAAATGAACTACGCAAATAAAAGAAATATTCCGTTTGTTATTTTAGCGGGGGATGAAGAAATGCAAGAAGGGAAATACACCCTGAAAAACATGAAAACTGGCGAACAGGATCGCCTTACTTTAAAAGAAATTGTTACAAAAATAGGATAGAAAAAGCCCCAATTTGGGGCTTTTCGTTTTATAATTGGATATTATTAATTCTGAACACTTTATTTACTACTAGCCTCATTCAATTTATTCATATCATTTTTGCTTAATTTCACGTTCGTAGCTTCTTCAAAAGCTTTTAGATGTGAAGATTTTGTAGCACTTGCAATAGCAGCCGTAATTCCAGGTTTGTTAATAATCCATGCTAAAGCAACACCGGCATTAGAAATTCCCTGTTCTTCGGAAACTTCGTCTAAAGATTTCAGGATATTTTTGCCACGATCGTCCAGATAGTTTTTTACAAAATCTTTTCTATTCTGGCCTTCAAGATCATCTTCACTACGATACTTTCCAGTTAAAAATCCACTTGCTAAAGAAAAGTAAGTGGTAATACTTATATTATTTTGCTGGCATAATTCAAGAATATCGCCTTCAACCTTATCACGATTCATTAAATTATATTCTTGCTGAAATACCTGATATTTAGGAAGATTTTTATTTTTTGAAGCATTCAAAGAATCTCTTAATCGCGCCGGACTCAAATTTGAAGCTCCAATGTATTTTACATCTCCGTTTTTAATTAGTTTTTGGTAAGCTCCCAAAGTTTCTTCCACGGGTGTACGATCGTCGTCCCAATGAGTATAATACAAGTCGATATAATCGGTTTGTAACCTTTTTAAGGAATCTTGAGCTGCTTTAAGTATATATTCTTCAGAAATATCTTTTTGGCCTTGTCCCATATCAGAACCTACTTTGGTTGCCAGCGTAATTTTATCTCTAACGCCGCGATCTTTCATCCATTTACCAATGATCTTTTCAGATTCACCACCAGAATTTCCGTCTGCCCAGCGTGAATATACATCTGCAGTATCAATACAAGTATATCCTTTTTCTAAAAGCTCATCTAACATTGCAAAGGACTCTTTTTCGTTTAGTGTCCAGCCAAAGACATTTCCACCGAATATGATTTTCGGCGTTTTTAGATCGGTGTTACCTAAATTATTTAGTTGCATATCTTTTTATTTAAAATTATGCACTTCCTGAAAACATTAAAAATTAGAGCTGAGTTTTAAGTTATGTTTAACTGATGAAGAATTCTAAAAGCTACAGTGGTCTACAAATTTATAATGAATTCCTAAAATCGTTAAAAGCTGTTTAAATTTATTCTTGAAGCACTAAAATCCTGTAAGTTTGTTTCGTTATTAATTTAAAATAATTAACTCTACATTAATTATGGCACCAATATTACTTGTTATCTATCTTTTCATTTTTGTAGGAATTATTTTTATTTCCTGGAATTATTTCAATACTCCTGAAGACACTGATGAGCATCAAGCTAAACCCTCAAAGTTGGATGATTTTGAAGGGAAGAAAGTGGTGTTCGATGGGCACTTAGATATAAATAGAGAATCTAGTATTAAAAATGAACTTAAAACTAGAAACGCTCTTGTTGAAGAGAGAATGACTGAAGATACACATTTGCTAGTAACAGGAAAAAATCCAGATTGGTTGGTGGTTGATGAGGCTAAAAGTAAGGGCGTTACGATAGTAAATGAAATGGATTGGCAAAGATTGAAGAAATCAGATGAGACTATCGAAAAGAGAAGGAGCGCCATATTGATTGAGAAGAAAAAGCAAGTGGATTCTGCTAAAATTGTTTAAGTTTATACTTCTCAATTAATTATTTAGGTTTGAAAACAAGAGTTTTACTGATTATGCTTTTTACCAGCTTTCATTGCTTTTCACAATGTTATGACCTGGGCCCTAAACGAAAAAATAATGATTCTTATTTCTTTGTAGCTGCTGGGGCAGATCCGATTCCTAACCAAAAATGGATAAATGTTCAAGATCCAGAATTTACCACAGATGGCTTGGATTTAGTTTTCAAAGCAGGTTACGGTACGAATAGTTTCTTCGTGCCTATAGAATTAAATTTGTTTTACGAACGATTTGAAGATGTGAACTATCAACAGTTTGGAATTGGCGGAAGCATTTACACCATTTTTCTAAATAATAAGATACAAGCGCTTGCAGGAGGAGATTTAGGTATAGTTAATCGCGAATATCCTTTAAATAATAATTTGGAATCAGATCAATTTGTAAACTTATCGATAGACTTAGAATTGAGATATATTTTAAATAGTAATTTTAGAATAGGGATACAATTTAATTTCGAAAAAAGAGATGATATAAAACCCGATATAGAAAACAGAAATTACTACGTTGGTAGCTCTTACGCATTTCTATATTATACCTTTTAGAAGGGAGTTATTTAAACTGGTTTTTTCATTCTCATTAGAATTCCAAAACTAATTAGGGAAACTACAATCCAAAAAAGATCAACAAATAAGATCGCAGTTTGATTCTGCTGATACATTGTCCATATCCAATTTCCGGAGACAATTCCGTTTACAATAGGCACAAAAATTCCGAAGATACTTCCCAGAATTAAAGTGTATTTGGTTGTGATATAATTATTTTTTCTCAAACTAAATATAAGCGTAAAAAGTAGCCAGCCGATAAAAAATAGAGCGTAAAGAATATATTGGCGACTTAAATCTAAACTTCTTGGTAGAGATTTAGCCACGAGCATGCCTAAAGCAGTTATAGGATATAAGCTCATGCACACTGAAATATAAAAATACCCTAAACCTCGATTAAATTTCCGCTTCTTATCTGCAATATGCTTTTTATCTCTTGCCTCAAGCCAAATTAGAACTCCGCTTAGAATCACAAAACAGGTAATTATTGCCAAAGCAAAATAAATAATCTTGAGAGCGAGGCCTCCAAAATCACCAAAATGAAGTCTCCTAATCGCCACTTCAACTACTTCAGCGTAGCCGGGATCTTCTGGATTTTTTTCTTCAGTAATCGTGTTGGTCATAACGTCGTAAACAATCCTTCCGTGGCCAAGAAAAGCTTCTTTTGGATTTAAAAGTCCGTCAATTTGAAACTTCATGTTGGTGCCACCATAGTTTTTTATGTACACCTGTGCAGGTTCAAAGTCTGGCCATTTTGCTTCGGTTTTTTCAACGAGATCATTTAGGCTTGGAATATTCTTGATAGTTTCTGCTTCCCACTCGTAAGTTTTTTGCATTGGGCGGAGCTCAGATAGCGCAGCTTCCTGATCACCATTATATACATAATTGATAGGCAAAAGCACCAAAGCAGATAAACACAAAAAACAACTAGTTAGAGCGAACATGAATTGAAAGGGTAAACCTATAACACCTAAGGCGGTATGAGCATCTGTCCAAATTGTCTTCAGTTTCGCTTTAGGTCTAAAAACGTAAAAATTAGAAACTATTTTTTTCCAGTGAATTATAATTCCGCTAACTATGGCCAGTAGAAAAAAGAAGGCGATAAAACCGGCGATAAAAATTCCGTAAGTTGGGATTTGATGAAAAAAATGTAGTCGATATATAAGTTCTCCAATACTATAAAATTCATAGTAAGTAGATAATTCGTATTTGCGGGTATGCAGATTATAATAAGTAGCGATTTTGTCTTCATCACTCGCAGTTTTGGCTTTCGAACCTGTAAGTCCTACAAACATTTTCTGCTTCACATCTGGCGGAATCATTCTTATATCTCTCCCGCTCAAATTAAGACCTTCCTGCTCTAAAGTTTGCATGGCACGATCATAATCCACATCCGAAGCAATTTCCATATCAACGTTTTCCCCTTTTTCCCATGCGGTAATTTCATCTTTTATAAGAGCAAAAGCGCCACAGAAAAAAATGATAAATAGTGCAGCACTAATTATAATGCCGCTTACTGTATGTAAATGAAAAAATACGTTGTAATTTCTTTTTGCCATATTCAAATAATAGGATGATACAGTTTACCAAAATAAACTCCGCCGTAGAGTAGAAGCGTAATAAGAAAATATATTCCCCAAATTTTCCATCCGTTTTTGAATAAATACGGAATGATAAGTAATACCATCCACAATAAAAACAGCGTGAAAATTGAAGTAATTAGCACTAATTTATGGTCTGGAAGCCAAAAGGCTAATAGCATATGAAATAATGCTGAAATAGCGTAGCCACCAAGAAATCCTGCGGTTAGTTTTGCAAATTTTTGATGAAAAGATTTAGTAAGATGCTTTTTGTTTGCCGGCATAGTTAAACTAGAATTTCAGAAAATAAGCATATAAGAAGAACCAATGATAATATACCGAAAGTGGGAGTTTTAATAGGTCTGCAGATAATAAACAAACTAAAAACCAGGCTCAAAATGCAAATAAAAATAATTAAACCGCTAACTACACCAAAAACTAAATAAAGAAGAAAGTAAGATAACGCCGAAAAAGTAATGCTTGCTATTTTAGATATCCCAATCTGCTCGGCTAACCTTGTCTCCCACGAAGTCTTTTCTATCCTCATTTTTCTAGACAGGTTATAATGACACCAGCATCCCAGCAAGCAAAATACAATAGAAAGCGTAATCATGTTTATTTAGATTAAATCTACGTAGGCAAATATATACTGCTACGTTTAGGTTTCAAAAAAAAATCAGTTTAAATGCTAAAAGTGATACCGAAAACATCCAATTTCTATTTTAAGAATAGATTTCGATACTTTTATAAATGATTTGGGAAAAATGCTATAATCTGCGTCTTTCCCTTTTTATATCTTGTATCGATTATTATGTGAACATTGATTAGAGATCAGCGGAGGTATGGAAACAACAATTTTAATAGTGGGAGCTTCCGGAGAGTTAGGAATGCATCTGGTACAGGAGTCTAAAAAGAAAGGATTTAAAGTTAGAGCACTAACACGATCTGAAGAAGGCTTTGAAAAACTACGAGAACACACCGACGATATTTGGCGTGTGGATGCCAGCTCAGAAAAAAATAAACTTCATGATATTACTAAAGGAGTGGAATATATCGTTTCTGCTTTAGGGAAATCTATTAGTTTGTTTCACCCAACTCCTAACTCTTTTTATGAAAATAACTATAAAGCAAATGCAAATATCATTGCCGATGCCAAAAGAAATAATGTAAAAAGGTTTTTTTATGTGTCGATGAAAGGAGCTGATAGTGCCTCAGAATTTACTATCCCAAGAATGCATAAGAAGGTAGAGGATGAATTAGAGAAATCTGGTTTAGATTATTCCGTTATACGTCCCGTTGGATTTTTTTCGGGATTAGATGATCTGGTTATTATGGCTAAAAGAAAAGTTATACCGTTAATAGGAGATGGCCAAGCTAAAACAAATAGTATTTATCATGGCGATTTAGCAAATTATATAATGACAACTTTTTTGGATCTTCCTAAGCTTATAGAAATAGGAGGTCCATCCATTCATACGAGAGAAGAGATGGCAGAGATGATTCAGAAACATGTTGGTGGAAAAATTATTAAATTACCTACTGGCTTAGCTAAAGTAGGAAGTAATGTTTCAAAATTAATAAGCAAAGAGCAATTTGGGCATAAACTATCATATTTTACATATATCATGACCCACGATATGATTGCTTCAAAAAGAGGATTTTTGACTTTTGATGATTATCTGCAAAATGTAGACCTGAACGAAATTAAATAAAATTTGGAAAAGTAAAAATTATGCAGGATTATGATGCTGTAATTGTAGGAAGCGGTACGAATGGTATAGCAGCTGCAATTTATCTTCAGCAAAAAGGATTAAAAACATTAATTATAGAGGCGAAGCCTGAACCAGGAGGAGCTACAAAAACAGGAGAATTAACTTTACCAGATTTTCAGCATGATATAGGATCTGCGGTATTACCAATGGCCTATAGTTCTCCTTTCTTCGAAAAATTGCCTTTAGAAAAATATGGATTAAAATGGATATTTCCTGAAATTCCTTTCGTACAAACGCTAGAAAATGGCGATGCAGTAGCCTGTTATCAAGATGTTGCTAAAACTGCAAGTGATCTTGGCGAAGACGAAAAGGCTTATAATAAATTGATGAAGCCTTTAGTTAAAGATTGGTCAAAAATAGTTAATGATATTTTAGGCCCATTAGGAATACCCGAGCATCCTATAAAATTTATGAACTTCGGAAGACATGCGTTACTTCCGGCGAAGACGTTAGCAAATCTTACTTTTAAAACTTCAAAAGCTAAATCTTTATTTTACGGTGCAGCAGCGCATTCTACCTTGCCGCTTACCAATTTAGCCTCCGCATCTTTTGGTTTAGTATTAACGATTATGGCGCACCAAAATGGTTGGCCTTTTCCAGAAAAAGGGGTCTCCTCTTTAATTAATGTGTTACTTGCTTACTATAAAGATTTAGGAGGTACAGTTTTGCTGAATAAGACAATTACTAAAACTAGTCAGATTCCTTCAAAAATACAGTTATTCGACCTTACTCCTAAACAGCTTTTAGAGATTGAAGGTTTGGACTTTAGTACCACATATCGCAAAAGATTATCGAATTTTAATTATGGCTCTGGTGTATTTAAAATTGATTGGGCACTAGATGAACCTATTCCTTTTTTGAATGAAAAATGTAGAAAAGCCGGAACCATACATGTTGGTTTTAGTCCTGAGGAAATAGAAGTTTCAGAAAAAGTAATTTCTGAAGGAAAAATATCGGAGAAACCTTATGTGTTACTGGTGCAACCAAGTATTTTTGATTCTACTCGCACACCTGAAAACAAACATACAGCTTGGGCTTATTGTCATGTTCCTCACGGGAGCAAAGAAGATTGTACCGATTTAATTGAACAGCAAATTGAAAAAGCAGCTCCTGGATTTAAAAAAACTATTTTAAAACGTTCGGTTATGAATACGGCACAATTAGAAATCTTTAATCCTAATATCGTAGGTGGAGATATTAATGGTGGTCGACAGGATATTACACAGCTTTTTACGAGACCTGTAGCGAAAATTTCCCCTTATAAAACCTCTATCGATACAGTTTATATCTGTTCATCTTCAACTCCCCCGGGTGGAGGCGTACACGGAATGGGAGGCGTGAATGCTGCTAAACAAGCAATGAAAGATCATTTCTGATTTTTATAAAAAAAAGTAATTATTAAACCTATTCTATAATTGACATATCTAAAGATAAAGTCACTTTTTCACAAGCCTTTTAAATCTTTATATATTTGATTTCCTTTAAGAAAATACCCTTTATGCGCATACAAAACGCTTATCAAAATAATTTAAAAAATATATCATTAGAAATTCCCGAAAATCGCTTAATCGTGGTGACCGGATTATCGGGTTCTGGGAAATCATCTTTAGCGATGGGCGTAATTGGGAATGAGGGTTACCGCTATTTTTTAGAAAGTTTACCAGCCTATAATCAGCAAAATGCTACTGGTATTCCAACGGCAGAAGTCGATACAATTGCTGAACTTCCTCCGGTGATTAAGGTTGAACAGTCCAAAAGATTTCAGTCGATAAATGCTACTTTCGGAACACTTTCAGAATTAACTCCAATTTTCAGGATTTTATTTGCTCGTTATTCCGCAGAAGAAAAAATGAGTAAATCACTATTTTCATTCAATCATCCAAAAGGCGCTTGCGATTACTGCCGAGGCATAGGAGAAGCTGAATATATCGATTTGGAAAAATTGGTTGGCGACGAAAACAAAACGCTGCGGGAAGGAGCTATTGTGACTACCTTGCCAGGCGGTTACATTGTATATTCACAGGTTACCGTAGAGGAGCTAAATAAAGTATGTGAAGCACATGGATTTAATGTAGATATTCCTTGGAAAGATTTGAGCGCTGAGCAACAAAATGTAATTTTGAATGGAAGCGATCGTATTCAGGTTTACTACGGAAAACATAGCTTGGAGTCTCGACTGCGGTGGGAAGGTTTTAAAGCAAAACCCCGTGAAATAGGCTATTACAAAGGAATATTACCTATTATGATCAATATTCTTCGTTTAGATAGGAACAAAAGTATTCTACGTTTTGTAAGCTCTAAAAAATGTCCAAAATGTAATGGTGCGAGAATAAAGCCTGAGCATTTGAAATTTAAATGGAAAGGACTAAATTTTCAGGAATGGATGGAGTTGCCGCTTCAGCAGTTGTTTGATAAACTGAAAAGCTTGACGCTGAATGGTGGCGAGAAGGTTTTGGTTGAAAAATTATGTACACAGTTGTATGATTTTATTCGGCTAGGAATGGATCATTATAAGTTAAGTACGCCAAGTACGCAAATTTCATCTGGAGATGGGCAGCGTATTAAACTTATAAAACAAGTAAATAGCAGTTTGCAAGGTATTTTATATGTTTTTGATGAACCATCTATAGGTTTATCTCCTGCTTATCAAAAGCATTTATACCATATTTTACATCGATTAATTAGCCGTGGGAATACGGTGATGGTTGTAGAACATGATCTGAATTTAATTCAGAAATCGGATTGGATTTTGGAATTAGGACCTAAAGCGGGAATTGAAGGTGGAGAAGTTATTTTTAATGGTTCAACAGAAAAATTTCTTCAAGCAGATGTAACGAATAGTCCTACTTTAGAAGTTTTAAAAGCCGAACCTTCAGCGGTAAGTTCCGAACAAAAAATAGTCAGCATTGACGATTTTCAACCAAAAACAAATGGACTTTCGGTTATAAGTAGAAAAACAGCAGCAGTTGTACAGCATCTGCAAGATTATTGTGAGAAAGCAAATGTAAATCGGCTTACCGTATCCGATCAGCCCATTGGGAAAACTCCGCGGAGTAATCCGGCAACGTATACTGGAATTGCCGATAAAATACGCGATTTATTAGCTAAAACTTCAGAAGCAAAAACATTACAACTTACTAAAAGTGCTTTTTCATTCAACAATAAAGCAGGACGTTGCGAGCGTTGCGAAGGTGCGGGTGTAATTACATTATCAATGAGTGTAATGGGAACCATCAATCAAACGTGCCCTACTTGTAATGGGAAACGGTTTAAACCTGAAGTGTTAAAAGTTTCCTGGAATAAAAAAAATATCGCTGAAATCTACAATTTGAGTATTTCAGAAGCTTTTGAATTTTTTAAAGAAGAAAAAAAGTTAGCCGAAATACTATCGTTAATGATTCGGTTAGGATTAGGCTATATAAAACTTGGTCAGCCTTCAAACACCTTATCAGGAGGAGAAGCTCAACGAATAAAACTGACTAAACATTTCGCAAAACCGGCTAAAAATACACTTATAATATTAGAAGAGCCTAGTATTGGGTTGCATCAACTAAATGTGATACAATTATTAGAGGCGCTGCAGCAGCTTAAAATCCAAACTGCAGGAATTGTTTGTTTTGAAAATCATGCTTTATTTCAATCAAGCTGCGATGTTTTAGTTGATAATTCAGAAAAAAATAAGGAGAAAGAATCGATTATTGATGAGGTTGAGCAAACTCAGCATATTTCTATTAAAGGAGCTCGAACGCATGCTTTAAAAGATATAAATATTAGTTTCCCGAAAGAGCAATTAAGTGTAGTAACCGGAATTTCTGGTTCGGGAAAATCGTCTCTAGTAATCGATACCCTGCATGGTTACGGAATGCAAGAAATGAGTAAACAATTTTCGAGCTATCAGCAAAATCGAGTAGGAGTTAACTATCAATTTGAAGTAGACCATATTAATGGATTAACTCCGAGTATTTGTGTGACTCGTAAAGAAAAAAACTTTTCAGATCGATCTGATATTGCCAAACAAACCGATATTGATAAAAGTTGGCGCTTTGTTTTTTCTCGAAAAGCACAATTTGATGGCCACGAATGGTCGGCAAGCCATTTTTCTACAAATCATGAATTGGGTAAATGTGGGGTTTGTGATGGATTAGGAGAAGAATTATTACCAGATGTTTCTAAACTTGTAGTAGATGAAAATTTAAGTATTGTTGAAGGTTTATTTGAACATAATAAAGCCTTGTTTTATTACGGACAAGCCGGCGGACAGTACATGGCAATTGTTGAAGTAATCGGCAAAGCTTATGGTTTTAGTTTACAAACTCCTTTTAAAGATTTAAATGAAGTACAAAAAGATATAATTTTTAAGGGAATACCCGATAAGACTTGGGAAGCCGAATGGCATTTTAAAACCAAATCTAGGGAAGGAACACAACAAGTAAAAATGGTCTGGAAAGGACTATTTACGTATTTGATGGATGAATATTTTTTGACACGGAAGAATAAGAATATTCAACATTTACGAAGTTTATTATCTACTTCGAAATGTAGCCATTGTGAAGGAAGTGGTTTGAAACTGGAACGCTTAAAAGTTCTCATAGATAAAAAATCTATTTACGATTTAAAGTTGATGGATTTTAATGAATTTGAAAAATGGATTTCAGAAGCTAAACCGAGTACTGAAATAGATAAGCAATTACTTGAAAAACTTCAGGAGCATCTTTCACATACCTTGAAGCGAGCAAGACAGTTACATATCGATCATCTACAATTGAACCGAAAATCGAGTACACTTAGTGGAGGAGAGCAACAACGAGTTTCGCTTATAAAACAACTCAACAGTCCGCTAAAAGGAATTACATATTTATTGGATGAACCTTCTGCAGGATTATCGGAACAAAATATACCCGATTTAATCGATTTGCTAAAAGGATTAGTGGCCAAAGGAAATACAGTAATTGTTATTGAGCATCATAAAGAATTACTTTTAGCAGCCGATAATTTAGTGCAAATAGGACTAAATGCAGGAACAAACGGAGGAGCAGTTACTTTCCAAGGCAGCCCAGAAGAGTATCTAAAAACGGCTGAATGTCATCCCTATTTGAAATCATCGAAAACCGATTTAGAATTAAAATCGGCAGATTCTAAAATTTCAATTCAGAAATTAGCTAAACATTCGCTTGTGAAAGATTCGTTAGCAATTCCGGCAAAAGGAATTACTGCTATTACCGGAAAATCGGGAATAGGGAAAACTACTATGGTAAAAGATATTTTAATACCAAGCATTGAGGAAGGAGAAGCGATAAACTGCGAAACCATTCAATTCCCCAAAGAATATAGAGGCGCTCAATATTTCCAGCCTAAAAAGCTACAAGCTCATAATGCTACATTATTAGTTTCGTATTTAGATCTATTAAGAGTAATCGGCAAAGTATTCGCTAAAGAAAGCGGATTAAAAGCAAAAGATTTTTCTTATAAAACAAAATCGAGTCAGTGTCCTAATTGCAAAGGATCAGGGTATGTAGAAACAAGTTTAGATGTTGCTGCTAATTATATCGAGATTTGTGAAGTCTGTAATGGAAATCGCTATAGAGAAGAAATTTTAAGGTATAAGGTAGCCTCAAGAAATATAGCTGAGGTGTTAGCAATGAGTTTAGAAGAATTTAAAGAGTGGTTAGCAGTTACAGATATGCCTTCAAAAATACTTCAGTTAATAGAAGAATTAGAAGAAATAGGCTTAGCTCATCTTCGTTTAGAGCAACCGGTAAAATCGCTTTCTTCTGGGGAAAAACAACGATTATTACTCTTAAATTGGTTTCAGAATAAAACTGAAAATGAATTATTGATTTTGGATGAACCCAGCACCGGGTTGCATTATGCAGATATCGATTTATTATTTACAATGCTTTTAAAACTTAGTCAGACCAACGATTTATTAGTAATCGACCATAATCAATACTTATTACAGAAAATTGGAGTAGGAGTGGTGCTTAGCTAAGTAATTATATATAATCACTAACAAATACATGAATTAAGGTATTTTAAATTTTATCTTAAAAATTTATTAAAATGTAATATTATTTATTTTTGATATAATTTTTTATTAAAATGCGTTATTAAATTTATATCTATGGACGAATTTGCACGGCTCACGGATTTATACAGTTATAAGATATTAGACACCGATCCAGAAGAGAAATTTGATGAAATCACAAAGCTTGCTTCATTAATATGTGAAACACCTGTTTCTTTAATTAGCCTTGTAGACAAGGATCGCCAATGGTTTAAATCGGTTTATGGCATTGATCTTAAACAAACTTTAAAAAAGGACGGGTTTTGTCATTACCTAATAGATGGCACTTCTTCGCTCTTCGAAATAAAAGATGCATCAGAAGATTTACGTTTTAAAACGAGTCCATTAGTTACCGGTTATCCACATATTGGTTTTTATGCCGGAGCCCCAATTAAAAGTTCTTCCGGTCACGTTCTTGGTGCACTTTGTGTTATCGATCAAAAACCTAATAGTCTAAAAGATAATCAAAAAGAGGCTTTAAAAATTTTAGCAAATAAGACTACAGAGTACTTAAATACTCGAAAAGTATTAATCGATCAACAGAAAAATATTGAATTTAGCGCTACCAGATTAAAGGAAATACTTGATAATACTCCTGGCGTAATTTTTCAATTGAGAATTCAGGATGATTTTGAAATTAGTTTCGATTTTATAAGTAAAGGAATAAAAGATGTACATGAAGATCTCTCTCTCGAAAAAATGAGAAATGAGCCGAAGAGTTTTTTAAACTATATTCATCCTGAAGATGTAGTAGAATTTAGAAAGAGTATGCGAAAATCTGCAACTACTCTAAGTCCTTATAAATTTAATTTTCGTGTTATATCCCCTAATACTAAGATTAAATGGTATAAAGTTAGAGTTATACCTAAGCGTATTGATGGAGAAACAATTGTTTGGTTTGGAACTCTTATGGATATATCGGGTATCATGGAATATGAAACTATTCTAGAACAGATAACCTATGATATCTCACATGTAATAAGGAAACCTTTAACCACTTTAATGGGATTGAATGAGAACTTAAAAAATCATTCAGAATTGGATGAAACTGATTTAAGGGAGTATGCCGACTTGATAAATATAGTTACTGACGAACTGGATATTTTCACAAGAAAGATTGATCAGTTTTATCAGCTAAAAGTAATAGACCACCAAAATAAACTTTACAATAATTTCAGAGAAAACAAAGTAGAATAGCAATTCGTAATAAGGGAGTTTTGCATTTTGAGCTACTTGTAGTTTCCATTTGTCCATTTAATTGTTGGCTTCATCTATTCGTCTAAAGCTTTAAATATAAAACCGTGATTTAAGCCTATATTAATTTCAACTTCTTTAAAATTTGTTATCAAACAGTTTGATCTATTTTTTCTTTCTAATACTGAAACGCCAAATGGATCGGTTTTTTCGTAAATATTTAAAATGTTTCCCGAAAAAAAATTTTACGTTATATTTTCCAAATCCCTTAGCCCAAAACTAGCAATGAAAATGAAAGTCAAATCAATATGAATAACAATATAACCAAAAAAACGGTCAACGAATCGGACTACATTCATTTCTCAAAGAAACTCAAAAAACAAATCCTTAAAAACCAAGAACGTTATGAAAAAGGAAAAACTCATCAATAGGCTTCAGGAATTTAAGCAACATCATATGTTACATTTAACACCTGACACCAGTAGAAAAGGAAAATGTTATAAGGGTACTTATAGAGTTGATAGCCACTTGGATCTCATGTTTTTGATCACAAACCTAATTAAGGTATGTATTGTAGCATTAGAAGAGAATGAGCAATTATGTGATCTGGAAGTACCCAACCCCAAATACAATGTTATGGAAGTGCTTCGTTTTGTAACCCAGCTTATACCGTCCGAAGAATTAGCTTTAGTCGATAAGCTCTCGGAATTATTGGAAGGTATAGAACTAGAAAATAAAGTTGCTACTGAAAATTCCTAACATTGGTTGTTACATAGGAAGTGTACACGAATTTGAAATAGGTACTTTTTATCAAAAATACGTTCTAATTCAAGATGTGTGTCTGTGGACACAATCTTGATTGCTCCCCACGGTCGCAATGAAAAATAGAGATGTTTATGGGGGGAAGCTAGAAAGGTTTCCAAGTTGTTTATCTAGGAACAATCTAGGTGCATTAATACTGATTTAAAACTTCAAAAGACCATCAAGAAGGTAGTATTTTTGCAGAATATAGTTTATGCATAAATTATGAACTTATTTAAGTCGCTCCAATTCTTCGTCTACATTTTTCTTTAGAGTTGCGTCTTTTATATTTTTTCCGAAGGAATATTTTAAACCTATGGCTATTTCCTGTCCGTCTGCAAAAAACAGGCTGTTGGTATAAATGTTATTGATTTGATAGGTTTCCCCATAATTCATTTGTTGAAAAATGTCATTAAAGTTTAAACTCACTTGCAATTTTTCGAAAAAAGTTCTGGAAAAGGATGCTCCTAAAACAAACATGGAATTTCTTTTATAAATTCCTTCATGTCTGGTAGTCTGTCCCCGAAAGTTAATAGCGAATTGAGTTTTGGGGATTATATCAATCTCATTATGGGAATAATAATAAAAAAAAGGTTTGGCTTTCAATGTCTGAATTCCGGCTGCATCCATTATTTCAGAATATGCAAATAAAAGGGAATTGGTAGAAGTTAAGAATTTATAGGATACGGGTGCCGCAAGTTCCAGGTATATTCCATTTTCCCTTTCCAAATTATTGGGAGACATAATTAAACGCTCCATCGCTTCATTAAAATCGACGCTATAATACACCGGATCTTTTTCGGTATAATAACCCACCTCAAATGACATTTTTTTCCATTGGTAATTCAGGGAAACTTCATCAGTATACGTTGGTCTTAAATTTATGTTCCCTGAGAATTCAAGGAATGGATTAAGATAGGCTCTAATTGAACTGGCATTTGAATAATTGGGTCTTTGAAGGCTTTTTTTGTAATTTATAGACAGTGTATTTTCATTTTCCAGAGTATAATTAAATTGTACTGATGGCAACCAATTGAGGTTATTCCGATCTATAACTAAATTTTGTTCTTGTTCATAATTTCCCTTCACTTGGCTTTCCTCTATTCTTAATCCTATGCGATAGTCCCAATTTTTAAAGTTTCCGGAATGATCGGCATAAGAAGCATAAATGGATTCTTCATAACCATAGTTTTTTGCTTCTGAATTAATATATGTATATGCATTTGCCTTAGCCAATGCCAGGCTGGCTCCTAAAGCAACAGTAAATATCGAACTAGTTTTATTTTCATAATCAATCCGCATACTGCCCCGTTTGATACCAAAATCCTGATCTCTTAAACCTGCAAACTGGTATTCTTGCTGGTTAATACTATTGTAAATTTCCGTTTGTAAATCCTGTCCGTACCAGGAATATTGACCACCCAAAAAGAGGTCTTGATTTTCAGAAAATGATTTACTGAAATTTAATTGGGAAGTCATATAGTTTCTTTCGCCATTATTTTGGGTAAGGGTAAGTATATCTGTACTTTCAAAACCGTCTTTCAAAAACGTTTCTGTTTCAATGGGAAAATCCTCACTCTGCGTCCTGAAATTGATGCTAGTTGATAGTTTGGTGTCTTCATCAAGATCATAGGATACGTTAAGCCCGGAAACGATTTGTGGTCTTGGTGCAGATGTAACCACATTATAGCTGGAATAAATATCCTCATCCAAAAGCGTAAATTCTGATTGATTACTTTCCCAATGATGTAAGCGGTTATATTCAAAATTAGCAGTAAAAGCAAATTTATCTTTTCTATAATTTAGTGCGGTTGAAGAATAATTATTAAACCTTCTTTTAAAAGATGCTGTTTCAGCTAAACTCACATTAAATCCGTTTTCGCGCTGATCTTTCAGGTGAACTATGATCACATTTCTTCCGTCGGCTTCATATTGCGCACTGGGATTATTTATAATCTCGATATTCTTAATATTGGTCACTGGAATAGAATTCAATTCTTGAAATTGAATTTGTTGATTTCCGAGATAAATTAACGGAGTTCCCTGTCCTAATATGCTCAAATTTTCGCCATCTGGACTGATCTGAACTTTAGGAAGTTTCGCGAGCACATCTTTTGCTTGTGGCAATGTTTCAAAAACAGAATTTTCAACATTTATATTGATGCTTCCATTTTTATAAATTAAAGTTTTTCGCTTAGTCGTTATTTTTACTTCATCCAGATTATCGGGAAGGCTTTTCAAATTAATGTCAAGCCGTTGATCTTCATCCAAATCAAGAGTTTCTTCAAAAATTTCATAATTGAGTACTTCAACTTTTAGCAGATATTTACCTCTTTCAGCATCCAAAGAAAAATCCCCATTCTCGATTACACTGAAATCGATAAGTTGTTCTTGTTCGTTTAATAAATAGACCTGTCCCAGGGAAACTTTTTCATCCTTTTCATTTTCCACATTTCCCGATAATGTAAATATATTTTGACTTGAGCCAGAGAAAGTGCTGATCAAACAAAGAATAATAGCTAATTTTTTCATTTCAAAATTTTGAAACGAAGTAACTATTTGAGGGTGTAAAAAAATTAAATTTCAGGGCTGAAAAAAGGATTAGTACTGGTAGGATATTAAGAATTGGTTTGTAGTTCCTTTCGATTTTTAACCCCTAATTTACTATAGATATTGGAAATATGCGTTTTAACGGTACTTAGACTTATAAAAAGGGCTTCTGCTATTTCTTTATTTGTTTTGCCATCCAGTATCAAGTTTTTAATCTTTTTTTCCTGACTACTCAAAAGAGTGTAAGAAGGTTTTTCCTTTTTATTTTTGAAATAACCGAAGGTCAATCCACCTATAGCTATCAAACCGACAAAATTTAGAATAAGGCTTGTTTTGTATTTTTCATTGGTCTTATTAAGGCTTACTTTCCTTATTTTATTCTCAAAGTATAAATAGGTTTGTGGAGGTAATTCACTATTTTCAAATTCGACAAGTAAGGCTAAATAATATTCTTGATTCTGTAAAATATCTTTTTCTAAGAGTCCTTTTTCGTTTAAACTTTCAAGGCCTTTAAGTTTGACTATTAAAATCTGAGTAGAATCCTTTAAATAAGACTTGGTTTGCTCTAGATAATTTTTGGCATCGTAATCTTCTCTCAAACTGCTCTCAAAAAGACGGTAATCTAACCAGGCTTTTTCGGCATTGCTCCCCCACACTTTGCTTTCTCTTTTTGTTTTGCCATCAAGTATAGATTCTTCAAAATTTCTAATAGTATCTTCTAAGGCTTTTTTTTCTTCTTTTTGAACAAAAGGTTCAGAATCATCTAATCCTTTGCTGTATCCTTTCATTGTTAGGAGTACAATGGCTAAAATTATAAATTGTAAAATCTTGAAAATCTTCATAGAAAAAAATATTGTATAAATTTAATATTGTTTTTTTAATATTAAAAACGACTACACATTTACTTTTTTTATCCAGAGCATTTGCCTTTTTAGTTCCATAGAAGACTACTAAAGATCAAATGAAATAGGTTTAGATTTGTTTCATTTACTTCTCTTAGAGCCGTCACATTACCTTTTTGATATTGATTCTTCTACAGGATTTAGGATTAGGAAAAGGGCTATAAATAGGAAAGCGTAGCTGACCGGTTTATGCGCCCGCTAATTCTAAATCCTGTTCTTTTGAGATCAAAAAGGTAAGGCAGTAAAATTCAAAGTGAACTTATACCTATGAAATGTAGATCGGTCAACGTTTCCAGAATATTGCTAAAGCGAACGTGAGCCAAAAGCAAATATTCCGCTTCAATCCATTAATATTTTTGTTTGCTTTTGGCTTATGTTCAAGACCATTTCGACGAACCGTTTTGACTGCAACATAGTGAAAGGAAATATGGTAAGGACTGGTGGGATAATACCCAAATTTCATTTTTATTAATTTTTCACGAAAAAAAACACCTATTTATAGGGCTTTCCAAAGGTTTTCCTGGAAATTTTGTAAAAAATATTTTATGTTAAAATTATAAGGTATTGAAAATCAGTAAAATAAAAAATAATAACACCGCTCTGCGTGTTATCCTCTTGCTATTCATTTTTTCGATTTTATTCCTAAATTATATTCTTTACCTTAAAGAAAGTTTCCTTAATATATTGCATTGTCAAAGTCTGATATTATTAAGGTTTAAATATTAAAAAATAAGGTATTTTTCCTCTTTTCAATATTTAAAAAATAAACTTTCTTTGGAACTATCTAAATTTAATATCATTAATATTTAATTATGATTCATCTATCATATGATCAGTAAAATCATAAGACCTAATTAATAATGTTTTGTTTAGTTAGGCGAATAATCTCGAAAACGCCTGATATCAAGGTAGGGGTTAACTTATATTCAAAAAAATGAAAAAATTATTAAAAGGTATTTTAGGCTTATTTATTCTAAATTTAATTATCGTTGCCGTATCGTTCTCAATACAGTCATGTAGTAGTGATAATGAACTGGAAGATGGAAGAGACGAGAAACTTGATCTTGCTATTCAAGAATTTAAAAATGCAATTAAAAAAGAAGGTGAAGTTTATAATCTTGAACTTTCTAAATTAGAGAAATCTAATAATGCGGTTTATAAAACTAATAATGACGTGCCAATTGATTTTATAGATGATAACCCAGATCCAATGGCGCAATTAGCTGTAAATTTTGAACAAGGAATCCATAACTCATCCATAAATATTTTAAGAGCTTATGAATTTTCAAATTCCGACATTATTCAGGAATTTGGAAATATGGATTCACCAGAAATTTCTGTAGTTGCTAATATTGTTGTAGCCCTAGAAGATAAACTGGATCAAGACCAGAAGGTGAATTTTATGGATGAAACAGACATAGAATTTGCAAGCCTATTTGGAATTTCCAAAGCCTATTCATATCAAGGAGATACTTTGGGTGGTTGTATAATGGATGCTGTTGGTATTGCGGCGGTATTCGAACTTTTTGGTCACGGATTAAATAAAAAGATGAAAAAGAAAGCGATTAAAAAAGTAATTAGAAAAGTTGCAGTTAAATATTTAGGGTATGTTGGTGCAGCACTTGCAGTATATGATTTTGTTGATTGTATGGATTGGATTTAATTTAATAATTGAATTTTATGTGGGAAAATATAAGACTAATACTTTTTTTCTGTGGGCTAATTATTTCAGGATTTAATCTGTTTACTATTTATAAAAAAGAAAAGAGATTCGATACTCGCAATTCACTATTATTTTTAATTTTTCTAATTTTAGTGCTTCGTCATACTCTATTTTAAAATTAATGTATTAAGTGAAGTCAGAAACATCATTTATCTATATTACAACTTAGACATAAATTGTAATATTTTAAGTTTAAAGTTAGGTAGCATTCAGCTACCTAACTTTATAATTTCTCCCTCAACTTATCCATATCGTTTGAAATCTTTGAATCGATCACCCTTGCATAAATTTGCGTAGTGGATAGTTTAGTATGCCCTAAAAGCTTGGAGACTGTTTCTATGGGTACACCATTAGCTAAAGTTACCGTTGTAGCAAAGGTATGCCTTGCCGCATGGAAACTAAGAGCTTTATTGATTTTGACAGCTTTGGTAATCTCTCTTAAGTAGTGATTTGTTTTTTGATTGGAATACACCGGAAGCAAGATATCACTATTACTTACACGTGGATGCTCTTTATATTTTTCTAAAATTCGTTCAGCTTCTTCCAGAAGTGGGATTCTAAGTAACTTATTTGTTTTCATTCGCCTTGTATAAATCCATTTTTTACCATCAAATCCGATTTGAATATGCTTTTTCTTCAGTTCCAAGACATCCCCATAAGGCAATCCGGTATAGCAGCAAAACACAAAAATATCACGGTTTATGCCAAGCGTAGAACGTTTAAACTTCTTTTCCTTGATCTTTTGTAATTCTGCTTTGGATAAATACACCATATCCACATGTTGAAACCGAAGTTTAAACCGTTTGGTTGGGTTCTTTTCAATCCAATCCAGATCTTCAGCAAGGCGCATAAGCTTTTTAAAGCGTTCCATATGTTTCATGACGCCATTGTTACTCAATGATGGCAAATCACCCAGAAATCGCTCGAAACCTAGCGTAAATTGGTAATCAATCTGTTTGAGATAAATATCCGATATGTTACGTTTTTCTTTTAGGTAATTCTTTAGATAGGTTTCTGTTGTCGTATAATTCTTTAATGTTCCATATTTCAAAACACCTTTCATTTTAGTGGAGTGGTAGTCCAGTAATTGGGTTAAGGTGTAGTGTTTTTTATCAATGCCCAGGTATCTTGACTTTACAGCACTGGCGGTAATCACCTGATCTTCTTTTTGCAGGCTGTCATAGGCTTTATATAAAAGTGCCTTGGTATCGTCTATCTTTTTATTGAGTTGTTGGCTTTCCATACTACTACCATTTAGCTTGCAGGCTGATTGGTTCCAACGGCTTACATCTAAGCTACGTTTTAGGCTCATTTCAATATAAATGCCGTTAACTGATATTCGGGCATAAAGGAGGGCTTCTTCCGGTTTGTTTTTTTTCTTGCGGATGAAAAAAGAAATCATAAATGTTTGAGTGGTACGCATCGTTTTGTTTTTTAAATGAAACAATAATTAAGGGTTGAAAGCCAAAACGATCAATATGTACTAAGGGTCATGGGGCTAATCAAGATACAAAAAATAAGCTCACGATTAACTCACGAAAAAGACCAAAACTCACGAATAACTCACATTATAGCTGGTGCCGTTTGGTAGAATTTAACGCATTAAAAAAGGGTAACTACATGAAAACCATATAATTACCCTTAATTAACCAAAATTTGATAGTTTAAAAAGTCGGGGTGGCAGAACGCTACCCAGCTCTTGTATGCCTTGTCAATCGGGAGGTTTCGAAAGTCGCTTTCAAAAGGTCACCGAATCGGAATCATTTTATTCAATATCAATTGACTTCATATAGTCAATTTCACGTTTTACAAATATAAAAAAAAGGAGTAACCCGAGACTATGTTACTCCAGCGAGAACTCTTTTTAGGGAGTACCTCGAACCGCTTTTATAGTGTGTGATGCCTTATAAGGGCTGCTCGTATGCGGTTAATAAACTTCTTTACTTCTCTTTGCTTGCAATTCTAGTCCAAAATCGAAATTATTCCATTTTGTAAACCAATATTTTCTGTATTCTATAATATCAATGCAATTTTCTTTAAATCCCAAGGAATTCAGCAATTTAATTTTGAAAGCATACTTTTTCTTTTTTTTACTTGTTATGTATTTTTTCTTACTTTTTGGGGTACTTGCATTCTGAATTTTAGAATCTAACCATTCAGGAGTATCGGAATTTAAATATGGGCAAGATAATACATCTAATAACAATAAGATAATTTCAGTTTCATTTCTCCATTCGTGAGTTTGTGATGAAAATAACTTAAGTAATATTTTTTTTAGCTCTTCGAGCAGATCAGCATAAATTTTAATATTTTTAATGTAAAAGATAAGCACTGTTATAGAAAAATAATTGAGATCATTCTTAAATCTAATTTTCGAATTCTTATTTTCAATATTAAAATAGGAGTACAATAACTCTTTTGATAGTCTATATTCTTTTCCTAAATTACTTAAAGCAATCAATAAATATAGACTCTCAATTTGAGTATCTTCATCTGATTTATTTTTTTCAAGTATGTGATAAATTTCATCAGATATTTTTTTTAAGATATTGTGCTCTGCACTAATTGAAAAGGGAGCCTGATATTTATTCTTTTTGTTCTTTTTTACAAAGGTTAAGATCTTATTTATAATTAAACAGATTTTAATTGTTGAATTGACCCTAGGAGATACAGAATAAAGAAAAAAGCTTACATCTAAAATTTCTAGAAAAGCTTTTTCGAATTGATTCTCTTCTAACTCAATTCCTTTCTTATAATATGATTGATAATTTTTTATAATCTTTTTGGTCTTATTGTCGAGCACAGCCAAACTGTAATTCATCACCTCTTTATACTCAATATCATTTTCTTTGATAATTGACTTGAAACGAGTTATAATATTGTTTGATGAAAAGTATACTTTGCTTTCGTCTGAATTATCTGAATTATCTGAAGTGTCGGTAGCAATATCTGTTTCTTTGGGATCTTCTATTTTGAATTTTAAGTGATTTATAAATAAATCACTTATTTTTTGTTTCGCCATACTAATTTCAGTAATGATTGGCTTTTCAAAATTTTTAGATTTACTAGAATTGATAGAAAGTTTATATTCCTTTAAGCAGTGTTTCAAAGTTTTCAATATATTATCTAAGTCAAAATCGGAATTGTGGAAGATAAAATAGTCATCTACATATCTAAAAATTTCATAATTTTTTTTATGGGCTAACTGATACTTACTATATATTTTTTTTTGAACATCAATATCGATTCTTTGGAGAATAATTTCTGCAAATATTCTTGAAAATTCAGGTCCTATTAAAATTCCATTTGTTTCATTAGCATTAGCCTTCTGCATTAAATCATCAAATTTACCAGGAAACGTTGTCCTAGAGAACTCAATATTTTGTTTAATAATTTCTTTATTATAGAAAGCCCAAGAGATAGTATGAGAATATATACTATCAAAACACTTTGAAATGTCTGTCCTATGCAAACTCCTAAATTTCTTTTCAGATCTATGAAATTCATAGGATTCGAAGAATCGATGAATATTGCTATATTTTTTATAACTAAAAAATGATTTCAAATTTTCATATTCACTATTTTCTTGTTCTATAACAGAATTTTCTAGTTCACCATCCTTATTTTTGTTATGCAATAGATCATCATAATAAATATGTCTTGCGATCACAGCTGGTTTTCTTAACGAAAATTGACTTTTCGAACAAGCATCTATAATCAAATTATTATACTTATCGTAAAAGTTTACTACTTCAAGCTGATTTAAAGGATGGATAAGAGATAAACTTCGAAACTCCTTTTTCTTATGACTTACTTTAAAAGAAAAAGGATTATTTTTTTTGCCACTTCCGAATAGTATATTCTCTATTGCGTTGAAAGCTTTAGTTGTATTGCTATTATTTATTATCTTTTTTCTATGTATTAAATAATCGTAAAAATATCTGTTGGTGAAAGTCAAAGGTGTTTCATACGGAAGAACATCAGATAAAACCACTCTCTCAATGGGATATTTGATATTTATTTTTTTTCTCATAAGTATTTCCAGATTTTCAATAATTTATCATTCTCAAACTGAGCATTATTGAATTTTGAAAACTTTTTCTGCTTAAAGCTTTTCGAAAAATTAAAAGTTTTTAATCTTCTTACTAATTTTTTGTCCTTATCCCTGATTGTAGGCAATTTATTTATTTCATTTCTAAGTAACGTATCAAGATAAGTAAGATCAGAAAATGGTTCAGTCAAGAATTCGTTTGAAAAATATATACCTATCAAAACATTTTGTTTCCTACTGTTCAATCTGGAATTAGTTGATAAATATTTAATCCTTGAAATCAATAATTTACGAATTTGAGTTTCCTTACCTTTGTATTTAATTAGCCCTTGCTTATAATCTAGAAATGCCATTTTAATCTTATCAGAATATCGGTTTAATTTTTTTTCAGACATTTTTATCTCCAATTTTCTTTTTAAGATTACACCATCTTTTTTATTTTTTTTCCACCCAAAAATGAACAGATATCCTAAATAATCTAATTTATAAGTTCTGCCTATTTTAGTTTTATTTTTAAGATCGAAACATTTAGTTTTATTTGGATGCAATCTTAATTTAGTAGTGTTCTCAAAAATTTTTGAAACTTTCTTTTTGTACTGATCGATTGATTTATTTTCAAATTTATCTGATGGACTATATATAATAATTATATCATCTACATACCTTTTATAAAAAATTACATTATCAGATGTTTTAATTAAATCATCAATTTTTTTCAAGTAAAGTTCAGCTAAGTATGCACTAAAACCTATACCTCGCGGAATACCTTTTCTTAACGATTTATTCGGAAATTGAGATTCGACGAGTTTCCAATATTGATTTAATGTATGCTTTATATGGTACTTAGTCTGAAAACTCAATAAATTGTTATTATCAATCTTATTAAGAAGATCATTATGCGGAATAGATTCGTAAAAGCTTTTAATATCAGTTCTAATAATGACTTTAGGGAATTTATCTTCTAAATGCAGAATTAATTGGGAAAGTATGGCTCTTCTATTCTGCTGTTTAACTTTGAATGTCTTTAGAATATTCCTTTGAATTTGTTTAGAGGCAAAAAAATTTTCAGCCGTATTGCTGAATTTATATAATTGAGATTTAAACTTTATTTCGCCTAGTTCAAGTTTTAGGGTAAATTTATCATTGTTAATATTTTTATTAATTTTATTCAAAATTTCATAAAGTACATCATCCCTTTTCTTTTTAAGAATATCTTTTTCATTTTCCAACTTATTTAATAAATCTTCATCTGAAGGATCCTTACCGAGCTCTCTTTTAATCTTTTCGTTTACTGATTTTATCTCTTCAGAAACTTTTCGCGATTTTTGGAAATAATCATTTTCGAAAAAACTTTTATTTTCAAT
This sequence comes from Zunongwangia endophytica, assembly GCF_030409505.1. Lineage (NCBI taxonomy): Bacteria > Pseudomonadati > Bacteroidota > Flavobacteriia > Flavobacteriales > Flavobacteriaceae > Zunongwangia > Zunongwangia endophytica. The sequence goes on from NZ_JAUFPZ010000002.1 coordinate 782,608, forward strand.
ATATACTCCCTTTCTATTTTCTAAGTCTAGAATGATTCTAAGATTATCTGGAGAAAAAGACTGATCTAACACATTAATTAATTTAATCTAACGCTTAAGTTTATTTGGAAAGATAATTAAAAAAAAGATTGAATAGCAAGAGGATAACACGCTACGCGATGTTATAATTATTCATTTTATTGATTATCAGATATTTGAATATTTAGCACAAAATGTTTTTTACTAAAAATTCGTGAAAAATGTACTGAGCCCCTATAGACAGGCAATTTTTTTCGTGAAAAATTAGTAAAAAATGAAATTGGGGTATTATTCCAGCAGTCCTCACCATATTTCCTTTCACTACGCTACAAAAAATGGTAATGTAAATGCTCGGGAATATGCATTACGAATAATTGAACAGATAGATAGTTTATTAGCAATCGGTACAGATGCCAAAAAATTACCATTGTAGGAACTTCTAAAGGAGGCTATATAGCGCAATATGTTTCAACGTTAACAAATAATCAAGATTTAAATTTTGTTTTTATAGCTTGCTTTAAGGGAAAGTGACTTGGTTACTATTCCTGAAATTAATTTTTGTGGCAATATCCTGACGATCTATGAAAGAACAGATCCATTTGGGGTTTCTGCATTAGAAAGAATAAAGAACTCCACATGTAACATATCCCATTTTAAATAAATTGAAATAGATACAGGCTTAAATCATGCTTTCCTTTTCAAACCTTTAAAAGAATGGATTTTACCTACTATAAAATGGGCGAAGGGTGGTTATAATTAATTTTAAAGAAATTCAGTTCGTTATTTCAATACTATAATTTGTGGCTAAATTATTATTTTTTAATTTAGACCAATAAGACATCATCAAAACATCAATCAAAATGGGACATCAAAAAAACATAAGGGTTCATGAAACTGCTTTTGTGACTTCCGCTTTCCGAGCAACCGATGAAAATTTGAGTCATGATACTTTTGCCCGGCTATGGCAGAATTCTAAAACTGAAAAATGGATCATCGAATATCTTAAAATGGTTTCTTCAGAAGAGCCTTTTACACACTGTTTAAGGAATAGATATTTTCTGGATGAAATTAATGCATTAGTACAAAAGAATGAAATTGATGTACTGATCAATTTTGGCAGTGGATTCAGTATGTATCCTTTTTTACTTGATAAGAAACTAATACATATTGAAATCGATAAGCCTGAAATAGTAACGTATAAAAGGCAGAAATTAGAACATTGGCAACAAGAGAATGTACTAGCTAAACGGGATATTCATTTTATCGGTGTCGATTTCACTTCAGAATATAAGTCCGGTTTAATCACAAAGTTAAATGCTATTAAAGGAAATAGACCTTGTTTTATCTTAATCGAAGGGGTGCTTTTCTTTTTAAACAGAGAGGAGACGAATGACTTATTTGAACTCTTCAAAACAGTTCAAAACTCTGGCGACTATATTGGCAGTGCCTCTTTTCAAGAAACGATAAAGAATACCCAAGCTTTTAAGAATCTCCTTCACTTCTTTAATTTAAAAGTCGCAAAAACAAGTAAAGATGATTATCAAACTATTGATGATCAATATTATACCTCTGTACCCAATTATACCTTAATAGACCAACAGGATTATTTTAGCCTTTCGAAAAAATATGACCATAAAGTCATTAAAGAAAAAACACTGATTTTAAATGAAAACTTTTACTTGTTGAAGAAAATTTAAGCTGTCTAGCATTTTCATAATTTTTCTCTTTCAAAGTTTTTATTCTTAACTATTTAAGGAAAAAACGAAAATCGAACTATTCTCACCATATTTCCTTTCACTACGCTACAGTCAAAACGGTTCGTCAAAATGATCTTGAACATAAGCCAAAAGCAAACAAAAATACAGATGGATTGAAGCGCAAAATTTGCTTTTGGCTCACGTTCGCTTTAGCAACATTCTGGAAACGTTGACCGATCTACATTTCATAGGTATAAGTTCACTTTGAATTTTACTGCCTTACCTTTTTGATCTCAAAAGAACAGGATTTAGAATTAGCGGGCGCATAAACCGGTCAGCTACGCTTTCCTATTTATAGCCCTTTTCCTAATCCTAAATCCTGTAGAAGAATCAATATCAAAAAGGTAATGTGACGGCTCTAAAAGAAGTAAATAAAATAATCCTAAAGCCTATTTCATTTGATCCTTAGTAATGCTTCAATGGAACCAAAAAGGCAAATGCTCTGGATAAAAAAAGTAAATGGATCCTCTTAATTAAAATCAAGATTATTTAATTACTTCTATTTTGTTCCTCATTATTTCCAAAATTTCTATTTTTCACATCTACTTTTTTATTCCCAAATTCATAGGAAAGTGAAATTCTAGCATTTCTGGAACTCTCATTTTGCCTGTAAATTTGTTCTATTCCGTTTACAGAAGAAACATAATTATTAAGACTGGCTGTATTAAAAACATCACTAAATAATAAGGACATAGTAAGGCTATCATTAAAATTATGCTGTAAGCCTAAGGACAAATCGAACATTTCCCCGACACTAAATAAGCCTCTGTCATGCTGTGAACTATAATATGAATTTACTTGAAGACCTGTCTTATCGCTTAATGGAATAGTGTTGTTCGTAGTTAAGTAAATCTGAACCCCGTTTTTGGGCGTAGTGCCAAAATCTTTGGTAAATTCGGTGTGATATCCCAAAACATTAATGCTATTTTGACTTTTTAGCCAACTGAGTTTAGTAAAAGAAAAACTTTCTTTTAATCCGTAATTATATTGTTTGTAATAGTTCTCCCTAGTTATAATTTGAGTCTGGTCATTTGCATCAGTGGTAAAGACTGTTCCTGACCCATCTGAAGTTATATTTAAGAAAACACTTGAATTCACTTTTCTTTTATACATGTGTGATAGTTCAATATTATGGGAGAATGATGGTTGTAAGAAAGGATTACCCACACTATAACTATTTGCATTTATATAGAAACGAAAAGGATTCAAATTTCTGAAATTTGGCCGGTTAATTCTTCTTCCATAAGTCATAGCTAAATTATTGTTATCATCCTTGGCATATGAAAGGTAAAATGTCGGAAACAATTTTGTATATTTATTAGATACCTCTTGATCCAGCTCTTCATTAATACCTTTGGTTTTCGTGTCTTCCCAGCGTAAACCAAATTGCATCTGTATTTTTTCACTCAACTTGGTATTTCCAGAAATATAACAAGCTAATACATCTTCCCTGTATTGAAATTCATTAGACCTATTCGGGTCTAAAACCTCAGAGCCAGAAGTTTTATCATAATATAAAACATCGCTGTTAGTATTCGTAAAACTTGCCTTAACCCCATAAGAAAGGTTTATCTTATTTATTGGAAACTCTACATCTATTTTTGAACTAAAATTTTCTATCTCCTGGTTGGAGATATTTAGGGCAGCAGAATTGACTCCTTGTGAAACTCCAGCTGTGTTGAATTCTTCATTAAAAAAATCACGGCTGTTTTCCGAATCGAATGTAAAATAATCCGCATCGAAAGAGATGGATTTGCCCAAAGAATCTAGTTGAGTTATCGCATGAAAATTCAAACTATGATTTTGATTATCTACCATATTATCACCTTCATTAATTAAGGTTCGTTCTAGGTTATCATCATTATCAAAAATTGAGGAAGTAGTGGTAGCCATTATATTAGGCTTTGTATTATTTCCTAAATATTGCACTCCAATGGTGGTATTATCCGAAAGATTATAATCAATAAACAAACGGCCAGAAAACTGATTTTTACCTAATTTTGAATTTACATCTACATCCCAAAAATTAGTTGGATAATCTATTAAAAGCCCTTCTAAATTTTCAACATTCCCTTTGGTGGCGTTTATATTTGCTGAAAGTGAAATTTTATCTTTATTAAAAAAGAAATTATTATTGAGTACGCCATAGTTAAACCTGTTTTGATTATAGGAAAGCGTTGTTGAATTTCTCCAAGAATTTTGAACGCCTTTTTTTAATACAATGTTGATTAGACCTCCATTACCAGATGCTTCATATTTTGCTGGTGGGTTAGTGATAACCTCAATTTTTTTGATATCACTTGCTGAAATTCCATTTAATAGGCTCATTAATTCATCACCTTGTAAAGGAGAAATTCTGCCATTAATCATTACTTGAGTAGCCCCTTTCCCTAAAATTTCTAGCGTGTTATTTTGAATTTGGACACCCGGAGTTATTTTTAAAACATCCATTCCATTACCTCCAGTAGAAGCTATACTTTTTTCAACATTAAAAACTAGCCGGTCAATTTCCTGTTCTATAATCCTTCGTTCAGATACAAGCACAATTTCATTTAAGGATTGTGCATCTGCTTTCATATTAATTGTACCTAAATTAATATCATCCTCTACAGATACACTTTTTACAATTGTAGCATAGCCTACAAAGCTTACTTCAACATTGTATGTTCCAGGCTCCACTTTTATTGAAAATAAACCGTTTTCATCCGTAGTAGTTCCGGTTATAATTTGGTCCTTATCATTAATAATAGTTACGTTGACAAAAGGGATTACCCCAGTTCCATCCACGACTTTACCTGTGATGGTTTGCGCATATAAAAAGCTTGGAATTAATACTAGCATTAGGAATGCTAAGGTGCTCATTTGTGTTTTCATCTTACATTATATTTTTGATGAAACAAAAATGAGATACTCCTTTATTTGGGGCGACCGAAAACCTAAAGTCGAACTCATTTCATGACTATAAATGAGTTCGACTTTGTTTTTCAAACGTTCGACTTTACGTTAAGTAACTGATTTTAAAATGATTTCCTGTATTCGGTTGGCGTCTTTCCTGTATGTTTTTTGAATGCAGTATTAAATGAAGATTTAGAATTAAATCCTACTTCATATAAAATCTCCAACACAGTTTCGTCTTTTTTAGTCGGATCGACTAATATATTCATGGCTTCTTTAATGCGGTATCCATTTACAAAATCAAAAAAATGCTGATTCAACTTCTGGTTTATTATGATGGAAAGCTCCCTGGAATTCATTCCCATCTGGTCAGCTAAATTTCTAAGCGATAAAGAAGGGTTTAAATATGGTTTTTCAGTTTCCATATAAGAAATTAAATTTTCAATTTGGTTGTTGTAATTCGGGTCCTGCCCAGTATTATTGTTTTCATCAGCTAAATTTGGGGTTAATGTTAATTTGGAATCTACCCCGCTAAAAAGATTGGGGTAGCGAAGGGCTTTTAATACATACCAGCAAACAATACCTAACACAAACAAAACTACTATAGTTTGAGCATTATTAAATATAGCTACTTCACCGTAATACTTTAAAATATTCTTTATTAATGCGACTACATATAGCAGTGAGGTAAAAAGCAATAGCTGAAACAACCATTTATAGGTTGCTATGGTACTACTGGAATAATTTTCCAGGAATAATTTTCTGGCTTTGTTTAGAACTATAAATCCGGCAGTTAAATATATAATAGCTTGCAGGTGGAGCGAAATATATAAAAAGATAATTTCGTGGAGATGATTATACTCCCCGAATAGTTCTAATTTTTGATCGGTATTGGTCAGATAAAATCTCGGGAGCATCACCAAATTTGCTATTAAATAAGGCACGGTATGCCATAAGTCCTTCCATTTTAGTTTAAAGTCCGAATAACAGACAGATAATATGTACAAATAAAATAGTGGCATTGGTAAATAAGCTAATAAATCCTTTGCTATTAGAAGGTTATTCACCAAATTATTAGGCTCTTCGATAAAAAGGTGCAAAAACCAGCTGGAGAATTCCAAAGCATTTAATAGCAAAAAAGAGGCGAAAAGCTTATTACTGTTTTTATTTTTTGATTCTACCGAAAAAATAAAAATAGCCAAAAGTAATGTTATGAAAGTGGAAATTATCCCCGCAATTGTTACTAAATCAACCTCTCTCATTAAGTTTAAGCTTTTGCATATTCAAATGTAGTTTTTAAATGCTGGATATACAATTACCAATTTTATTGCAAAAGCATAATCCTTTTATTAGGATCAAATTTTAAGTAGTCATATCAGTTATTCTGATTATATCCCCTTAAACATCTCTTTTTTTTTGTTGCAACCATGGGGCGCAACCAAGATTGTGTCCACAGACACACATCTTGAATTAGTACGCAATTTGATAAAAAGCACCTATTTCAAATTCGTGTACACTTCTTACCTGACAACCAATTTTAGGAATTTTCAGTAGCTACTTTCTTTTCTAGTTCTATATCTTCCAATAGTTCCGAGAGCTTATCGATTAAAGCAAATTCTTCCGACGGTATGAGTTGGGTTACAAAACGAAGTACTTCCATAACATTATATTTAGGGTTGGGCACTTCCAGATCACATAATTGTTCATTCTCTCCTAATGCTACAACACAGACCTTAATTAGGTTTGTGATCAAAAATATGAGATCCAAGTGGCTATCAACTCTATAAGAGCCCTTATAACATTTTCCTTTTCTACTGGTATCCGGGGTTAAATGCAACATATGATATTGCTTAAGTTCCTGAAGCCTATTGATGAGTTTTCCCTTTTTCATAACGTTCTTGGTTTTTAAGGATTTGTTTTTTGAGTTGCTTGGGGAAATGAACGTAATCTGTATCATTTTCCAGTATGGCTATAATTTTTTCCAATTGAAACATATCACCATCGGGCATTAGTTCAATGACCATTTCTATAACTAATTGAACACTGGAAGTTTTACTTTGGTGGCTTAAGTTTTTCGAATAAAAATCACCTTCACCATCTAAGGCTAAGACACAGACTTCCAGTAATGATGTAATACGCATGATGTAATCGGTATAATCTTCAAAGCGAATGATGGCATTTCTAAAAGTATGCCTTTTGGTTTCTTCTTTTTTTAAACCATAAGCTGTAGCTCCGATTTTCTTTAGCTGTTTCAATTTTAGTTGATCAAGTTTTTTCGTTTTCATGAGATGCTGTTTTTAAAGTTTGTAGATGGTGATTTACAATGGGTAAGAGATAATCTAGAAGACATTGGCTATAAAAATATGCCATGTGAAGGTCTGCCGATGAAAATAAAGCGCTACTTCGATAGCGAAGCTCCGTATGATGAAAGCAAAAGATGCTTTTTAGTAGGGACTGTTCAAATAGATGTTCTGAAAAAATGTTGGGAGGGATTTCATGGCAAAATAGAACGAGTTTAAAAAGGTATAACGGATGATAATGTTGCGGATGGTAATTTAGAAACGCATAAATAGTGCTTAAGCGAAGTTGCTCAAAAGACAATCGTATTAAATGTGCGCTTAAAATGCTTGCGTTTTCTTTGATATCGCTTAAGTGTAGACAATGTTTTGCTATTGCTATTCGATCTTGTGTGTAGTTCGTTATGCCCTTAATATCCAGTTTAGGGATTTGGCTGAGTTGTAAAGGAGCTAATTCAAAAGGAGAACCCTCAACCAAACCACCTGATTGGATTATTTTACAAAAGAAGTATTTATGATGATCAGAAGCCGCTATAAGTTGCTTCGGCATATAGAGCAACAAACTAACAGTATATTTACCGCCGGAATCTTGACGAACAATATCTGAAAGGTTAGCTAAGGCATTTGTGCTAATATGCTTGCTCAATAGCAGCAAATAAAAATGATAGTGTTGCTGTTGCTTGGAAGCACCATTATTCAAAGAATTATGAGTTCCCTGTGCCGATGATTGCATACCGAAATAGTATAAACTTGTAATTTCGATATGCTTTTTGAGGATTTCCGTAATTTGGGATAATGCAAATTCTATAACTTTGGGTGGATGCAAGTTGGTAAGCATAGATCAAAAGGTTTTAAAATGAAACTTCAGTGATGGTTAATGAGCTTTCAAGTTTTAAAAAGAACCGACCGTAGCGAACCAGAATGACCAGTAAAAAACAATAGAGAACTTGTTTTTTACTCCAAAGGGTGATGAGCGAAACTTTTAAAAAGAATGTTTATCTTTGAGATTATGAGCACAGCAACAAAAACCAGTCATATCGGTAGAAAGATCAGCCGAATCAGAGAACTTCGAGGAATGAAGCAGGAAGCCCTTGCCGCAGAATTAGGAATCAGCCAACAAAGTATATCCAGTTTAGAGCAAAGCGAGCATATTGAGGATGAAAAGCTTGAAAAGGTAGCTAAAGTGTTAGGTGTAAGTAAGGAAGCAATTGAAAAGTTTTCGGAGGATAATATCTTAAATATTATTTCAAATTCATTCCATGATAATTCGACTTTAAATGCCATATTAAATAATCCTACGTTTAACCCAATAGATAAAGTAGTTGAGCTTTATGAAAGGTTATTAGAAGCTGAAAAGGAGAAAGTGGCTTATTTAGAGAAACTATTAGATAAGAAATAGTGAAGAAAAAATATTAAAGATTTGAAAAAAGTGTCGATAACCGGATTAATCTTCGAGTAAATTGGCACTTTTTTTATAAAAGTTGTTTCAATCAATTTTATATGAAGCATTTCGAAGAACATGAATTGGAATTTTACTTTGGTCGCGATTCCGATGAAGAACAAAAAAGAACAAGGGAAATTTTTGAAGAACTGGAAAAAAGGGCTAAAGCAGAAAAACCACTTTTAGAACGGGAAAAAGACTTCTTCTGTAGGTGTTTGAAACTTAGTGATTACGTCGTTGATGGTAATCCAGAAGATTATCAAGTTTGTAATGATTTTTTATTTAAGCATTTATATCCGATTTATTTCAGCTCTGGTTTAAAATCAGATGCTGTTTATAAGCCACATAAAGGAAAGCTATATTTAGTTCCATTAAATGAAAGAATCAAAGACCTAAAATTTTTGTATTCCACGCAAATAAAATGGTTGAAAAAAATTGAAACAACAAATCATTCAGACCAGCTATTACAAACATTAGCTTCTGAAACTAGAAACGATTTAAAAAAATTAAAAAGGAAAGAAGGGACTTTATTTTTCAAAAAGCAAAAGAAGCAATATGCTTTAAAAAAAGAAAAACAGATTCTACATTCAAAATTTATTTATTTACTCGTTAAGAAAACAATTCAAAATTATGAAGAATCAGATTTTAAGTTTGAGTTTATGGGTAAAAATGTAGAAATAGATGCTTATTCCTTAATACATATTATTAACAGGCATTACGCGGAAATAATAAAAGAAAATACTGATAAAACTTATCATATAGAAGATTTTGAACCTGACTTACTTCATATAAAACTTAAGGATATACTTAATCAAATCGAAGAAAAGAAAGTAGCTATATCAAACACTGAAAAAATAGCTTTCCGCTATAACGACCAAGATTATAGAATTTGGTTAAAAGAAAGAGTTAAGTTTAAAAAAGGAATTGGTAAAATAGAATTCTCCAGATTAGAAACATTTTATCCTATTGGAGATGAACAAGAATTAAAAGACTTATCGGAGAACTTCAAATTGATTGTGATTAATGAGCAACTTCAAACATATATAGAGAAATAAAACATTTGTTAGAGAATAAAGTTAGTAATCCAAATAAAATCTAAGAAAATATGGAGAATGAATAAATATTTAGAAATTTTCAAATCGAATTTGACAATTGTTACATTATTTTTCTATGTATTAGGCTATAGTTATCTAAGCATGTACTATTATCAATTCGACATTATAATAGTAAACTACATCAATCTACAAGATATAATTTTTGCCACAATCAATACTTTAGCAATATTGATATTAGCGTATTTATTTGTAGAGTTTTTCTTATATCTAATTGGAGTCATAATTCTCAAAACTATTTTCTACTTATTCCTTAAAAGCAAATTTTCGAATAGATTGGGAAATAACGCAAGAGTTCAGAAATTCATAAAATTTAGAAGTTACAAACACTATTCCGATAATATAATAGCCATTACTTTTTTTTTATTCATGCTGATTGTTTTTTTATTACTGTATTTCAGTGATGAAATAACGTTGATTTTTTCCATATTTTTTCCCTTTTTTTTTATAAAATTATACCAAATAATTCCTAAGGAGAAGGGAGAAAGGCAAATTAAGTTGAATCAATTTTTTTTAGGACTTTTAACACTTACACTTATTTTATGCTTTGCGTTCTGGGGTTACAAGGATGGAATAACACTTAAGAATAGCGATATTGGACAACAAATAGAATTTGTTGAGCAAGAGACAAAGTATAATACTAAATCCGACAGCTTAAACTTTATTGGAGAAACTAATGGATATTTATTTGTTTACAATAATAACAAAAGAGAAACCTTAATTTTTAGCAAGTCTGGGGTTAGTAGTCTAAAAATAAAGGATACATCTCCTACTAAAGAAGAAAAGCAAGCTCGAAAAATAGACGCTCAAAGAAAAATTAATGATTTTCTAAAACAATTTCAACTGAAATAAGCACTAGCTAAATAATTATATAGTAATATCGGCGACATCGCTTAAGGCAAACCCAATTAAGCGATGGTAAAAGGCAACTATTTTATCTATTTTAGTTTTTTAACAATGGGCAACGAATTATTAAGAAGACCCTTGTGCTTCACTAAAAAATATGGTTCGAAAGAAACAGAGAGTGATTCAACATATAATGCAAGGTGAATCATTTTTAATTATTAAGAATTTACTACCAAAACATTGGGTTATAAGAGAGTTTAATAATCTAGATTATGGAATTGATTTAATTATTGAATTATTTGAGAATGTAGACCAAAAAGTATCGGAAGTATTAGGAGAGTATCTAAATGTTCAAGTAAAATCTGTTGAAGAACTTGAAATAAAATCCAAGAAAATTTTTCCAGTTGAAAATTTAGCAAAAGTAAACTGGAGGGAAGATAAAACCGAAAGTCTAAATATTGAGGTAGTCAAATTTGTTATGGATTCGAATAGCCTTTTTACAATCCAATCTCTGGGCTCAAGTATTTCTGTGCTACTTTTTCTTGTTGATTTAAAATTAAAGAATGTATATTTCCTTTGTCTTAACGACTATATAGATAAATTACTATTGCCTCAAAAGCCAAATTACGTAGAGCAAGACTTTATTACATTAAATATACCGGTTTTGAATAATCTATCTAATAAAGAAATTAGTGAAGCAGCTTTAAAACTTTATGGTAAAAGAGCTAAATTACTATCTACTTTTTCTAAATTTTCTTATCAAAAAAATGAATTATCGTTTTTAACGAATTACGAAATTAAATCAATATCGCAATTTAAAAAACAGGTTTTATTTTTTATTAAACAAATTGAATTTTTAGAAATCTGGCAATATTCCGAATGGGTTATATTAGAAGAAATGAATGTTAAAATTTGCGATTTAAAAGATAGGATAGAAAGAAATGAACTCAAAGAATCCGAATTAATAGAAACTGTAATAATAACCTGGAATCAATTATCTAATTTGAATAATATTTACGAAGAACTTACAAGAGAGTGGTTTCTTCCTAAATTTCTAAGCTTTTTAACGTCATATCCCAAACAAAGGTAAATACATCTTGACAAAATTTAAAAACAAACTATTGAGGACTTTTGCCTTAGGAATACTATTGCATAAGTACAAAAGTCGTTAGTGAATTGCTCAATTGCTTTATCTTATTTATAAACACATAAGTAACGGACAATTTATGCATTCACCAACTAAACTATGAATTTAAACTAATTACAATTGAAAAAAAATATTGAAAACCTAAATAAACTAATTCCTATAATTTATCCAGTCCTAATATTCTTCGGATTTTACAATTATCTTAGTTATTATAGATTTTTTGATATTGAAATTTTTCCTTATTTGACTATTTACGAAATTCTTTTTTCAATTCTTTCCAAAATTACTACAATCTTTATAACTGTGTTCTTAGCATTTTGCTATATAATGTTCATGATAATACTACCCCTTTATAAAGTTAAAACAAAGGAAAAGAAGGTGAAATCAGAGGAAAGACAAGAAAAGGAAATCAATTCGGATCCAAAATTTGAAAGGCTAAAACGAATTAAAGAAAAAGAGGGTATCAATACAAGTTTTATTTACAATAACTATCATAATCTAATAAGTAAAAGAGCCTTCTTATTTCATAGAAAATTGAAATTGCAGAAATATTTTATGGCGACCTCTCATCTTTTTTTGATGTTTTTGAATATTATAGCTGTCCTTTTTAAAATTACATTATGGCTATTTTTCTTTTTTTTCACTGCCGCCGGCATGTTAGTTATTTTTTATCCGCTTGAGTATAATCTGGATTTTTATAAACCATTTTTTATCAATAACACCTCTACAATTATTTCTATATCATTATGGTGCGCAATAATATATGCAATGATAAGTAGAACAAAGGAAGATAAATCCAAATCATCTATAATCACGATACAGATTATACCTCTTATATTCCTAATATTTCTTTCAATAACAATTTATCAAAAAGGCAAAGCAGAAAAAACATTAAATCATAAAACTTACGACGTACAGTTTGGATATGATGGGCGAAATATTAAGAGTTCTGCAAAGAGAGTATTTGTAGGAAAAACCACTGATTATATTTTTCTTAGAGATGTCGAAAATCATCAAAACTATATATTTCCTCTTAGTAGAGTTAATAATCTCCAGATAATAAAAATTACTCCCTAGTCAAATTATAAATAAATTTTGTAATCTTAATAATTCATTAACAAAACTGAAGTAATAAACTCATAAGAACGCTTAGAGAGTTAATTACAAAAAAGCTTAATAATGCATCAATACCATAATACCATTGAATATTTATGTTGTCTACATAAACAAATATTCTCTAATTTAAAACAGTTTATTTAATAAAAAAAGAACCTCAAAACAAAAACACAGCCATTCCAATTATTTGTATTGAGTCTAAAAAATAATGTATTTTAAACCATAATAGACTACTCTAGTAATTTAACACTAAGAATAAATAAAAAACACTTAAGAACCCTAAATATTGAATACGAATCTTTTCCAAGTAATATATCAAATCTTTAAAATTAATTATGTTTAGTCACATAATCTTCTTCATATCGTCACTAAGCTTCTGGTCTAATACTCTAGAGTATATTTGAGTGGTAGAAAGCTTGGTATGTCCCAAAAGCTTAGATACTGTTTCTATAGGAATCCCTTTGGATAATGTAACGGTCGTGGCAAAGGTATGACGGGCGACATGAAACGTAAGCTTTTTGGAGATTTTGGCAAGCTTCGCCAAATCTTTTAAGTACTGGTTAGTTTTCTGATTGGAATATACTGGAAGCAAAAAACCACTTATTGTAGCTTCCTTTTCATACTTTTTCAGAATAGCTTTTACTTTTGGAAGCATAGGCACTTTAAAAAGTTTACCTGTCTTTTCCCTTTCCTTTACAATCCATTTATTGCCGTCAATTCCTGTAACAATATGTTTTGCTTCTAATGACTTTGCATCACCATAGGATAAGCCGGAATAGCATGAAAATAAAAAGATGTCTCTTGTCCTGGATAAAGTTATTCTATCAAGGTTTAAGTTTTCTAAAACCTCAATTTCACTCTGTAGTAAATAGTCCCGTTCTTTTTTCTTGTAATGCAAGGAGTATTTGCTAAATGGGTCTTTATTAATCCATTCCATTTTTAACGCAAGATTGGTAAGTTTTTTTAAGCGTTCCAAATGCTTCATGACCCCGTTGTTTGTTGGTCTGGCTCGATGTGTCTTTGGTTTATAGTTACGAAGGAAATGTTCAAAATCAGTGATAAAGCCATAATTAATTTGCTTTAAATAGATATCATTGCTATTCATCTTTTTCTCTAAAAACTCCAAAACATAATTTTCAGTAGTATAGTAGTTTTTCATTGTTCCGGGTTTTAAAACTGAATTCATCGTGGTGTTGTGATAGGTCAGGAGTTCCGCAAGGGTTTTATAGGAATCATCTAAGCCTAAATAACGGGCTTTTATAGTTTTAGCAGTTAAAAGCTTATTTTCTTCTTGAAGTTGTCTAAAAGCCTCATAAATTTTATTGTATATACGATCTAAAGATCGATTGACCTGTTGGCTTTCTTCGCTATAGCCTTTCAAACGGCTACGCTTCTCGTTCCAGAGACTTAAGGTAATCCTTCGTTTAAGGCTGAGTTCAATACGTTCTCCATTGACGGTAATTCGTGCATAAAGGGGAACTGTTCCATCTTTGGCTTTTGATGATTTTGGAATAAAAAGAATTCCAAAGCTTACTGCATTTTTCATAGTGTTTCGTTTTCAAATTAGACAAAAGGCGTGAAAACGAAAGTCAAATCAATATGAACAACAAGATAACCAAAAAAAAGGTCACCGAATAGGTCACCGAATCGGACTCATTTACAATGATTGCAAATGATATGAAAAACCGTCTAAAAACAGAAAAACCTTGAAAATCAACAGATTAACAAGGTTTTTTTATACCATTTCAATATGGTCTTGGTCGGGGTGGCAGGATTCGAACCTGCGGCCTCCTGCTCCCAAAGCAGGCGCGATAACCGGGCTACGCTACACCCCGAGTAATTTATGAATCGCGACTTCGGCGCGATAGTGCGGAGAGACTGGGATTCGAACCCAGGCATCCAAAAAGGATGACAGCTTAGCAGGCTGCTGCATTACCACTCTGCCACCTCTCCGTTTTTTAAGAACTTTGCAAGTATTTTTGCGGTTGCAAATGTAAGCCATACTTACGAACCATGCAAGCCTTTCAAGGCTTTTTTAGTTTTAATTTTGAGTGATAAACTGATTTTCGAACTTAAGTTTCTTCATTTCAGTTCATTAAAATTTTATAAAAAAATTAAATATTTTCAAGTTTAAGATAATTGGATACGGTAGATAATATTCTTTGATGCTTTTTGACAAATGGATTTTCCTGATTCCATACATAGCCTGCTAAAACTGCGCATATTTTTTCTTTGAAATCTGGATTAGGGGCATGGTGAAAAATAATATCTTGTAGGTCACCGTTATACCATGCTTTAACATAACTGGAAAAAACATCGATTCCCTGATTCATGTAATTCTCATAATTCAGCTGCCAATCAATTTCTTCGCCTTTGAGTTCTTTTAAAGCTAATTTTGCTGCTTTCAGGCCAGATTCTGTGGCGAAACTTACTCCCGAAGAGAAAACAGGATCCAAAAATTCAGCGCTGTTACCGGTTAGAGCAAATTTGTTTCCGTAGAGCCTGATAACACTTTTGGCGATATGATTAATTTTTTTCGGTGTAAAATCTAAGCTATAATCGTCGAATCTTGTTTTATAGTAATTCAGTTTACTAAGCATTTCAGAAAATGCAATTTCAGGATCATCATTAAATTGTTTAAACCAATTGGTAGGAGCTACAAAACCTAAGCTGGTGTTCCCATTCGAGAAAGGAATGTACCAAAACCAAACTTCAGTTTCTAAAATTTCAAAAGTAATTAATTCACCTTCTTTTCCTTTTGGTCGGTTGGTTTCCTCGATGTGCGTAAACATGGAGGAATGTGATTCTATTTTAGAAGGTTTTTCCAAATCTAATAAACCGGCTAAAACTCGACCATAGCCACTACTATCAATAACAAACTTCGCTTCAATTTGTGTTTTATTCCCGTTTTTATCCTGAATTGTAATAATAGGATTTTCACTACTTAAATCAGCGGCTATTACTTCAGTTTCAAAAGCTATATCAACACCGCGAGATTGCACTTCAGTGGCTAAAATATTGTCGAAATCGGCTCTTGGTACTTGCCAGGTCCAATCCCAACCTTTGCCGAATTTCTGGCTGAAATCGAATTCTCCAATTTTTTCATCTTTAATAAAACGCGCTCCGAATTTTTTCTGAAAACCAGCATTTTTCAGCACCTCTAACAAACCGGCTTCTTCAAAATTATCCATGCATCTGGGAATAAGGCTTTCGCCAATGCTGAAACGAGGAAATAACTGCTTTTCCACGACTTTTATATTGACACCGTGTTGCTGAAGATATCCGGCAGAAACCATTCCTGATGGTCCTGCACCAATAATTAAGATATCGATGAATTCTTTAGTCATTCGTCTAATTTAGATTTATCCCTGCGGAAATATTTCTGAAGTAAAAGTAAAAAATATAATTATTCTTCTGGATTGCGCAATTCGCTTCCTGATGCTTTTCCATTTAGATGGCATGGCATAGGGATTTAACAGTATTTCTTAAAATTTGTACTAATTATATTACATTTGCGCTTGTACCCAAACATGCAGAATTTTACCAAAATACTATGCTTAGCATCAAAGCAACACTAAAATTAAGCGATTTTCGTCAGGTATTATTTGAAAATCAACAACTTGAAATTTCAGAAGAGATTCTCGAAAAAGTAACAACTTCTTTTTCTTTCCTACAAAATTTTGCAAAAGACAAAGTTATTTATGGTGTAAATACGGGATTTGGGCCGATGGCGCAGTATAAAATAGCAGATAAGGATAGATTACAATTGCAATACAATCTTATTAGAAGTCATGCTTCTGGAACAGGAAAAGCAATAGATCCTTTATGTGTAAAAGCTTCCATGGTGGCGCGCCTAAACTCACTTTCATTGGGATATTCAGGCATAAATACGTCGGTTTTAGAAACCATGCAGCAATTAATAAACCGCGATGTTACACCTCTTGTTTTTGAACATGGCGGAGTAGGAGCTTCGGGAGATTTGGTACAATTAGCGCATTTGGCTTTGGTGTTAATTGGTGAAGGAGAAGTATTTTATAAAGGAGAGCGAAAAGCTACAAAATTGGTTTTTCAGCAGTTAAGTATAAAACCTATCGAAATTAAATTACGAGAGGGCTTAGCCTTGATTAATGGTACCTCGGTAATGACAGGAATCGGAATTGTAAACCTGATTCATGCTAAGCGATTATTAGATTGGTCGGTTTGTTGTTCTTCGATGCTTAATGAGTTGGTTTCTGCGTATTCCGATCATTATTCTTCAGAATTAAATAATTCCAAATTACATGAAAGTCAGCATGAAATTGCCAAAATGATGCGCGATCATTTACACGATAGTCACAGGATCAAAAATCGTCAAGATCACTTATACCGAGAAACGTCAACTTCAGAAGCAATTTTTTCAGAAAAGGTTCAAGAATATTATAGTTTACGTTGTATTCCGCAGATATTAGGTCCGGTTTTGGCTACTATTAATTCCGCAGAGAAAATTTTAATAGATGAAGTAAATTCGGCTAACGATAATCCGATTGTTTCGGTAGAAGACCAAATGGTTTATCACGGCGGAAATTTCCATGGCGATTTTATTTCCTTAGAAATGGATAAACTGAAGTTGGTTATGACGCGTTTATCGATGTTATGCGAGCGACAATTAAATTATTTACTGAATAGTAAATTGAACGAAATTTTCCCTCCATTTGTGAATTTAGGCAAATTAGGACTCAATTTTGGGTTGCAGGGAGCACAATTTTCAGCAGTTTCAACCACTGCAGAAAATCAGACACTTTCTAATAGCATGTACGTGCATAGTATCTCAAATAATAACGATAATCAAGATATTGTAAGTATGGGAACTAATGCAGCCAATATAACCAAAACAGTTATAGACAATACCTACCAGGTGTTGGCGGTAGAAATGATGGCGATTATTCAGGGAATCAAGCATATCGATAAGTTAGATAGCTTTAGTAACAAGTCTATAGAAATTTTCGAAAAATTTAATGATAAATTGAACTTGGAAAAAGAAGATTTCCCTTTATACAAATCTATTGAAGATATTACAAAGTCTTTAAAAGAAAACGATGCTTATTAAATGAAATACGCTTTAGTTACAGGAGGATCACGAGGAATAGGAAAAGCAATTGCCATGAAACTGGCAGCAGATCTTGAATATCATATTTTACTGAATTATCATTCGAATACCGAGGCTGCTGAAGAAACCGCTAAACTTATTGAAGATCTAGGCGTAAATTGTGAGCTTTTAAAATTTGATGTAGCTAATCCTGAAGCAACAAAAAAAGCCATTGAAAATTGGCAAATCTCGAACCCAGATGCCGTGGTAGAGGTCCTGGTAAATAATGCCGGGATTACTAAAGATGGCTTGTTTATGTGGATGGGGGAAGAAGATTGGAGTTCGGTAATTAATACTTCGCTTAATGGATTTTATAATGTAACTCAGCAATTCGTCAAAGGGATGCTTCAAAAACGATATGGCAGAATTATCAATATCGTTTCATTATCTGGAGTGAAAGGCAATCCTGGACAGGTAAACTATTCAGCTGCAAAAGGAGCAGTAATTTCAGCAACAAAAGCTTTAGCACAAGAAATCGGAAAACGAAAAGTAACGGTAAATGCAGTAGCACCGGGATTTATAACTTCAGACATGACTGCCGATTTTGATGAAAAGACGCTAAAAAAGATGATTCCTATGCAACGTTTTGGTGATGCTGAAGAAGTTGCCGATTTAGTCAGTTTTTTGGCTTCAAAAAAAGCATCGTATATCACGGGAGAAGTCATAAACATTAACGGAGGATTATATTCTTAAGTTATGGCCGGCTGGAGTGGAAAATCACGCGGAACACTTTTTACTATTCGAATTTATGTTTTTATAATTCGAACGTTCGGTTTATATCCTGCGTATTTTTTACTGGCCTTTATTGCATTTTATTTCTTTCTTTTTGCTCCTACTTCTTTTAAAAGTATCTATTATTATTTCCGAAGAAGACATGGTTATAATTCCCTAAAATCAATATGGAATATTTATAAAACCTATTTTGAATATGGGAAAGTGCAGCTAGACCGTGTTTTAATTACGGGCGGAGCGAAAGAACGTTATAAATTTAAGTTTGACGGGATAAGCCATATTCAAAATCTTCAGCAACAAAACAAAGGCGGAATTTTATTAACCGCCCATATCGGTAATTTCAATTTAGCGAAGCACTTTTTTGACCAAAAGCATAACAATACGGTAATCAATCTTATAATTAGTGATTTTGAGCATGAAAGTATAAAAAATTATATGGAATCGGTTACCGGAAAATCGGGTGTAAAGCTAATCGTCTTAAAGAAAGATCTATCTCATATTTTTAAAATGAATGAAGCTTTAAAAAATAATGAGTTACTGGTTTTTGCTGCAGATCGTTATATGAAAGAAGTTAAAACCTGGAAAGCTGATTTTCTGGGAGCTACGAGTCAATTTCCGCAGGGGCCTTTTAAACTGGCGGTTCGCAATAATATTTCGGTCCTGTTTGTGCACATTATGCGAGAGCGAAATTATGAATACCATTTCTATGCGAGACCCTATATTCCGCAAAAAAATACACCAAAAGAACTTTTAAAAGCGTATCTTGAAAATCTGGAAAAAATGGTTAAAAAGTATCCACACCAGTGGTATAATTTTTATGACTATTGGAAAGATTTCAGCTAAACAATTTTTATGGCAGAAAATTTACTTCAGGCTCCAATTTTAGATCCACAGGAGATAATAAAACTTATTCCGCAAAAACCGCCATTTGTGATGGTAGATAGTTTACATGATTATACCGATCTTACCGGAATCACCGGCTTTATGGTGCCAAAAGATAATATTTTGGTAGACGAAGATGGTATATTTTCTGAACCCGGACTTATCGAACATATGGCACAAAGTATGTCTTTGCATCGTGGTTATCAAGGATATTCAAGCGGACTAAAAAAGCCAAAAACTGGATTTATTGGCGCAATCAAGTCTGTTGAGATTTTTAGACTTCCAAACGTAGGAGAGCAGCTTACCACCCATGTTGAAATTTTGAATGAAGTGATGAAAGTGACTTTGGTGACTGCAAAAACTTTAGATGAGAATGGCTTGGTAATTGCAACTTCAGAAATGAAAACCGTAACGGTAGATTAATTCCTGAAATTTTCTAAAATGAATAAAGAGTTAACCGTACAAACTAAATTGCAGGTGCGTTTTAGTGAGTGCGATTCGTTGCAGATTGTATGGCATGGTAATTACCTGAAGTATTTTGAAGAAGGTCGCGAAGATTTTGCCCGTAAACACGGTATTTCTTATTTAGATGCCAAGCAACATGGCTTTGCAACACCAATTGTAAAATCGTCTTGTGAACATAAATCACCTCTAAAATACGGTGATGAATTTATAGTAGAAACCACTTTTGTAAATGCCAGTGCCGCAAAAATAATTTATAGCTGTAAGATTTTTAAAGCGGGACAATTAATTTGTACCGGCGAGACAACTCAGGTTTTTATTGATAAAAATGGAGAATTAGTACTGAATAATCCTTCATTTTTTCTAGATTGGAAAAAGAAAATGAAGCTGATTTAATGAAGAACCTTTACCTACATGATGATTGCATAATTTCTCCGCTTGGCTTTACCACTTCAGAAAATATTGAAAAATTAAGAAGTGGTACCACCGGTTTACAGACATGTGCTGATAATGAATTTTTAGAATCTCCAATTTGTGCCGGGATTATAGCTTCAGATAAATTATCGAAAGCATTTGCTAATATTGGAAATCCTGAGAACTTTACGAAGCTAGAGCAGATGATGTTGCTTGCAATCCAGGATATTTTAAACAAAAATCCAAATTTTGATAGAAATCAAAGCGGACTCATAATTTCTACAACTAAAGGCAATGTTCATCTTTTAGACGATTTAAAAGGTCTTAAGGAAGAACGCATATTATTATCCAAATTGGGTAAAATTATCCGGGATTTTTTTGGCTTTAAACTGAAGCCGATTGTGGTTTCGAATGCTTGTATTTCTGGAGGTTTAGCACTATCTGTCGCAAAGAAAATGATAAATGCCGGTCAACTTTCAGAAGCGATTGTGGTAGGTGGCGATATGTTATCCAAATTCATAGTTTCTGGTTTTAATTCTTTTCAGGCTTTAAGCGATACGGCTTGCAAGCCTTTTTCTAAAGATCGCACCGGGATTAATTTAGGCGAAGCGGCGGCAGCGGTTTTGGTAAGTGATAGGAAAAAAGCACATTCAAATTGTATAAATTTGGTGGGAGATGCTTCAGCGAATGATGCTAATCACATTTCAGGACCATCACGAACGGGTGAAGGTTTACATAAAAGCATTCAGAATTCGTTAAAAGAAGCTAAGATCTCTTCCGAAGCAATTAATGCAATTTCTACTCACGGTACCGCAACGGTTTATAATGATGAGATGGAAGCTATTGCGGTTTCAAGAAATAATTTAACCGAAATTCCCTTAAATAGTATCAAAGGATATTACGGGCATACTTTAGGAGCTTCAGCTTTAATAGAAGCAATTGTTTGCAAACACATGATGCTGAATAATGAGATCTATCAAAGTCTGAATTTCACTCAGCTCGGCGTTTCAGAAAAAATAAATGTGGTAACCGAATATCAAAAATCAGTGCCTATCGAATATATGCTAAAAACAGCTTCGGGTTTTGGCGGTTGCAATTTGGCTATGATTTTTAAAAAAGAAGCAGGAAATGGCGAATCTTAAATTAGAACATTGGGTACGCATTAAAAATGGAAAGATAATTTGTGATGATGAAGTTATTTTTTCTTCGGAAGAAGGAACTGGGAAATTTATCAAAGCTGCTTTTAAATTCCTGGATATCAAATATCCGAAATTCCATAAAATGGATCGACTTTCTAAATTAGGCTTTATAGCTTCAGCAATAATAGCTTCAAAAACCGAATTTAGTGAAGATACCGCACTAATTTTCAGCAATAATAGTTCTAGTTTAGAGAGCGATATAAAGTATCAGAAATCAATTGACGAATTTCCTTCACCATCACTTTTTGTGTATACATTACCGAATATCGTTTTGGGAGAAATTAGTATCTATTTTAATCTGAAAAGCGAAAATGCGTTTTTTATTGAAGATCAGTTTAATGCAAATTTATTATTGAAATATTCTGAGCAATTAATTGAAACTGAAAAAGCAGAAAAAGTGGTTTGTGGTTGGTTAAACTTGCAAAACGATGAATATGATGTATTTTTGTGGCTTAATTCGAAATCTCCGAAAACGGAAATTTCTGAGCAACAAATAAGGAAAATATACGATGCCGATTATGACTGATTTGCATACCGAGTTAAAAGCCAGTATAATAGAACAGCTGAACCTGGAAGATATGGAGGTTAGCGATATAGAAAATGACGAACCTTTATTTGGTGATGGTCTCGGTTTAGATTCTATCGATGCGTTAGAATTAATCGTTTTATTAGAAAAAGACTACGGAATTAAGCTTACCGATCCCCAAAAAAGTCGGGAGATTTTTGAAAGTATTAATAAAATGGCCGATTTTATTGAAGCGAATCGCACAAAATAATTTATGAATAGGAGCGTGGCCGTTACGGGAATGGGGATTCTT
Source organism: Zunongwangia endophytica (assembly GCF_030409505.1). NCBI lineage: Bacteria > Pseudomonadati > Bacteroidota > Flavobacteriia > Flavobacteriales > Flavobacteriaceae > Zunongwangia > Zunongwangia endophytica. The sequence goes on from NZ_JAUFPZ010000002.1 coordinate 804,869, forward strand.
TCTTCTATCGGAAGAAATGTAGAGGAAAACCATAAATCGCTCGTTCATGGAAAACATGGACTTTCAAATCCTACAATTTTAGAAACTAATCATCGAAATTTGCCTATTGGCGAGATTAAGTCTTCTAATAATGATCTTGCTGAAATGCTTAATTTGGATAAAGATCATGCATTTACCAGAGCAGCTCTTTTAGGAACGCTAGCTTTAAAGGAAGCTGTGGAAGCTTCTGGAATTAAGGATTTTACCAATATTGGATTTGTAAACGGTACGAGTGTTGGTGGGATGGATATGACCGAGCGTTTTTATCGAGAATACGAAAAAGACAGTACTAATCATCGGTTTATACAAGCGCAGCATCCAGGTTTTACTACCGAAAAAATTGCAGCTTATTTTGGAATTAATGCTTACGTGACCACTATAAGTACCGCATGTTCTTCTGCCGCAAATGCCATTATGATGGGCGCGAGACTTATAAGATCCGGTCGCTTAGATAAAGTAATTGTGGGTGGTACCGATTGCCTTTCTCGTTTTACACTTAATGGTTTTAATTCTTTAAAGATCTATTCTGAAAACTTCCCGAAACCTTTTGATAAAAATCGCGAGGGATTGAATCTGGGAGAAGCAGCGGCCTATTTAATCTTAGAATCTGAAGCTTCTGTTGGTGATAAGGAGATCTTAGGTTATGTTTCTGGTTATGGAAATGCGAATGATGCTTTTCATCAAACAGCATCTTCAGAGAATGGGGAAGGTGCTTATCTTGCCATGCAGAAGGCATTGAAAACGGCCAATCTTAATCCGCATCACATAGAATATATTAATGCACACGGTACGGCGACGCTAAACAATGACCTTTCTGAAAGTAGAGCGTTGATAAGAACCTTCAAAGAAATGCCGGCTTTTAGTAGTACTAAGTCTTTTACCGGCATACGCTAGCTGCGGCCGGAGCAATCGAAGCGGTTTTTAGTTTGTTAGCCATAAAAAACCAGGAAATATATCCCAATCTTAATTTTGAAACTCAGGTAGAGGATACCAAATTAGAACCGGTAACTCAGCTTAAGAATGCGAATATTGAGCATGTTTTATCTAATTCTTTTGGTTTCGGTGGAAATTGTACTTCTTTAATCTTCAGTAAAAATGGATAGAAAGATTTACATCAATGGAGCAGCAAGTATATCTGCACAAACCGAAGAAGAAATTTTTTCAGAAAAAGCTAAAGTTTTTCGCGAAAACATCTTTCCTGCCAGAGAAGTAAATTATAAAGAGCACATCAAACCTATGATGCTTCGTCGCATGTCGAAAGCGATTAAAATGGGTTTGGTTACCGCCAAGAACGTTTTAAATGAAGCTTCAGTAGAAATTCCCGATAGTATTATTGTTGGAACAGGTGAGGGCTGCAAACAGGATACTGAAAAATTTTTGGAGAATATCTTAAACGAAAATGAGCAATTTTCAACACCAACCTCGTTCATTCAAAGTACGCATAATACGGTTGGTGGGCAGATTGCGTTAGATTTAAAATGTACCGGATATAATATGACCTACACCCAAAACAGCGCATCGTTCGAGTCGGCTTTGATTGACGCAAAACTTCAATTTACTGAAGGTATGGATACGCGCTCAGTTTTGGTTGGGGGAGTAGATGAACTTGCAAAAACCAGTACGCCATTTTATAATTTAGATGAACAGTTAAAATCGGGCAAAATAAATTCTTCGGAATTATTACAATCTCAATCGGGTGGTACGATCACTTCGGAAGGTGCTGCTTTCTTTTTACTTTCAGAAATTCGAACTCAAAATTCGTATGCTGAAATTTCAGATTGTGCAATTTATAGGGTTATTTCTGAAGAAAAGCTTTCTGAAGAGATTAGCTGGTTTTTAAAGAAAAACAATCTTGAAGTTGAAGATCTTGATGCGATTATTCTTGGAAATAATGGAGACGCAAGATTCGATCATTTTTATCATCAACTACAAAAAGGAATTTTTGAAAATACTCTTCAATTAGGCTATAAGCATTTGGTAGGCGATTATAACACGGTGACTGCTTATGCATGTTGGTTAGGCGCCGAAATTTTAAAAAGAAATATAATTCCGCAGCAATTAAAATTGAATGCAATTTCAGTAAAAAAACCAAAATCGATTTTAATTTATAATCAGTATCTTGGTAAAAATCACAGTCTAACTTTGCTTCGAAGTCTTTGAAATTCCGCATTCTAAATTTCTTTATCTGGATCGTATTAATCGCAGTGGCGATGTATTGCGGAGTAAACGGACTCCCGTTGTGGCCCATCGCCATTATTTCTCTTTTGTATCCTATTTTTTTAATAACAATTTCTACAAATATCAGATGGAATGTCTTCGTTAAAGGATTTCATGATCAAAAAAATCATCCAAGAAAAGAGGTATGTTTAAGCTTTGACGACGGTCCAACAGAAGTTACTCCTATGATTTTGGATTTATTAGAAAAATATGATGCTAAGGCTTGCTTTTTCTGTATTGGTGAGCAAATGGAAAAGCATCCAGAAATTGTTAAAGATATTATCGAAAGAGGACATGTAATTGGAAATCACACCTATTCTCATACTCGAAAAATGGGATTTCTTTCCTCTAAAAGTTTGGCAAGAGAAATTGATGCGTGCAATATAATAGCGAATGATATTACAGGTTTTAACCTCAATTTATTTAGGCCACCGTTTGGGATTATTAATCCTAAAACTAAAAGTGCGTTAGAGAAAACCGGGCATCTGGTTATTGGGTGGAATCTTAGAACGTACGATGCTATTTTAAATGATGAATCTAAAATTGTTACTCGGGTAAAACGAAAATTGAAACCTGGCGATGTTATTTTATTACACGATAACAAGGAACAGACGATAATAATATTGGAACAATTGTTGTTGCATCTTAAATCAAACGGATATCGGGCAATTAGGCCAGATCAATTATTCAAAATCAATGCGTATACTTAGTATAATCCTGTTTTTTTGGAGTTTTGGGATGTTTGCACAAAGTAACAATTTTACTAGTGTTAGCTTAAAAAGATCTTCACAGCTTACCGAAAAAATGGAATCGGCCAAAAGTCTTTACGGAGAATTCGAGCAAACCAAAGTGATGAAAATGATGGATGCTGAATCAACTTCTTATGGAAAAATTTATTACAAATCTCCTGATATTATAAAATGGGAATACACAAAGCCTTTCCCATATTCATTACTTTTTAAAGATAACTTTTTGTACATCGATGATGATGGACATAAGAGTAAACAAGATATGAGCAGCAATAAAATGTTTGCGAAACTTGGTGATCTTATTACCGGAAGTCTTAATGGTAAATTATTAAAAGATGATGAACATTTTGATGTTGAATATCAAAAAAAGAATAATCTTGTAGAAGCTGTAATTTCTCCAAAGGACAAAAGCATGGCCGATATGTTTGAAAAAGTAATTATGAGCTTTAGTGAAGATAAAATGCTTCAATCGGTAAAGCTAGTTGAGGAAAGCGGAGACTACACCTTAATTAGTTTTCAAAACTGGGAAATGAATAAGACTATAAAAGCCGCCGTTTTTCAACCATAATATAAATTTTTAGCAATTTTATTATAAGAACTGAAAAACTTCTCAATTATAGAGTTAAAACTACTTTCTATGCTAATTTTAGAACATAAACTTGTATTTTAGTCGGAATTAAATCCCTACTATGTTGCTTAAAGATTTTTATAAAGTCTTAGAATCTTCTAAAGAAGAAGAAACATTTATTACTAAAATATATATTGAAAAATCCCATTCGTTATATTCAGGTCACTTTCCCGATCGTCCCGTAACTCCGGGTGTTATTCTAATGCATCTTTTTAAGGAAGAAGCTGAAAGGCGTACAAGCCAGAATTTAGGTTTAATAAAAGCGAGTAACGTAAAATTTATGGCTGTGGTAGACCCAAATACTTCAGACGAAGTTATTCTTGAAACACAAATTACCGAAGAAGAAGGTATCACTAAAGTTAAAGGCATAGCAAAGCAGAATAATGCTTTAGCTTTAAAATTCAACGCATTATACAAAGCGGTCTAGGTTCTCTATTTCTTAATCCATTTTTACTATGTTTAGGTATTTTTAATTGATACTTTTGCGCTAAGCAAAAGAATCATTTTGAATACTTCTGGCATTTACCAAAACCGTTTTAAGGCTTTAAACTGTTGTATTTTAGTTCCAACTTATAATAATGAAGGCACATTAGCTTCAGTATTAGAAGGACTTTTGGGTTATACGAATCAGATTATTGTTTTAAACGATGGAAGTACCGATGCTACTATTGAAATTCTTAAAAATTTCGATCAGTTTGAAGTAAGGAATTTCAAGAAAAATAGGGGGAAAGGTCAGGTCTTAAAAAAAGGCTTCAAAATTGCTGAAGAATTAGGCTATGAGTATGCTATCACCATAGATTCAGATGGGCAGCATTATCCCGACGATTTAGACATTTTTTTATCTGAATTGGAAAATAGAAAGCCCGGTGATAAAGAGCTACTTTTAATTGGTGATCGCAATATGGGTAGTGACGGTGTGCCTGGTAAAAGTGCTACCGGAAACGATTTTTCAAGCTATTGGTATCTTGTGGTTACGGGATTTCAGTTGCATGATACGCAAAGCGGCTATCGACTGTATCCATTAAAAGTGATGAATTCTATTACTTTTTATACCTGGAAATTTGAATTCGAGATTGAAACGATCGTTAAAGCAAGCTGGCGCAAAGTTGATGTTAAAAACGTACCTATAAAAGTACTTTACGACAAGGAAAATCGTGTAAGTCATTTTCGTCCTTTCTGGGATATCGTGAGAATCACGCTCTTATATATGTGGTTTGTATTGGTAAGCTTTTTCTGGATTCATCCTCGCAATAAGTATCGCGATTTTAAGCAAAAAGGCTTTAAAAAATTCTGGAAAGAGGACGTTTTAAAAAGCGATGAAAGTTCGGCGAAAAAAGCGACTGCTATTGCTGTTGGCATTTTTGTAGGTTTGTCACCTTTTTGGGGAATTCATACTTTTCTTGTTTTCGTACTGGCGGCATTTCTTAAAGTGAATAAGATTACCGCTTTCTTATTCTCTAACATTAGTATACCGCCTTTTATACCTGTAATTCTCTATTTGAGTTTCCAAATAGGATCTGTGGTTATGGGGAATGGATGGGATTGGAGCTTAAAATTAGAAAGTATAAGCTCTACCACCGATGTTTTTCTTGGATTAGGCCAGTACATTTTAGGAAGTCTTATTCTGGCAATTACTGCTTCAATACTGGCTTGGATTGTGTTTTATTTGTTATTTTCGATCTTGAATAAAAAGCAGATCATCAAATCTTAAATGCATCAATTTTTCCTCAAATCTTATTATTTTTTTCAGCAAAAGAAACTGCTAGGTTTTTCACTATTATTGGTTTTTATAGCCTGTGTGGGATTTTTAGCTTCTAGAGTAGCGTTGGAAGAAGACGTGACAGGATTAATTCCTTCAGGAGAAGATCAGGATGTATTGAAGCGAGTTTTAAATGAAACTGAATTTTCAGATAAAATAGTGGTGACGATTTCTTCGGAAGGGAAGCAGCCGCAGAAATTAACTGAATATGCCGATCGTTTTATAGATTCGGTAAATACAAAATTACCGGATTTTGTAGAAAATATTGAAGGTAAAGTTCCTGAAGAAGGTATTCGTGAAGTTTACAATTTCGTTTACCAAAACCTTCCGTTATTTTTAGACGAGAAAGATTATGTTGAAATTGAAAATAAGCTTTCAGATTCAGCAATATCAAAACAAATTAAAGAAGACTACCGCAGTATTATTTCTCCAACTGGAATTGTGACCAAAAATTTTATTTTCCAGGATCCACTTAGTTTAGGACCTATAGGATTAGAAAAGCTTCGGGAATTACAAATTAGGGATAATTACCTGCTTTACAATGATTATCTACTAACTAAAGATAAAAAACATCTACTTCTATTTATAACTCCGACGCTGCCAGCTTCAGAAACGAATAAAAACAATGAGTTTGTTGAACAGCTAAAGAAAATTCAGCAGCAATTAAACTCGGAATACGATGGTGTTGAGGGCGATTTTTTCGGCGGAGTTTTATATTCCTTGGCCAATGCCAACCAGATTAAGAAGGATGTGCAAATAACCATAAGTATTGCTATTTCGATATTATTGATTTTACTGATCTTTTTTTATCGTAAGATCTATGTTCCTCTAATTCTATTCATACCGGGGATCATCGCAGCAGTAACTTCGATAGCTATTCTCTACATTTTTAAAGGCAGTATTTCTGCAATTTCAATAGGAATTGGTTCGATTTTACTGGGAATAACTTTAGATTATGGTCTTCATATTCTAACACATTATCGTAATAATCGGGATGTTGCCCAGTTGTATAAAGAAGTTACAAAACCAATTTTAATGAGCAGTTGTACTACTGCGATAGCTTTTTTGTGTTTGTTATTTGTAAATAGTGAAGCACTTAATGACCTCGGGATTTTTGCTGCATTAAGCGTAGTGTTTGCAGCAGTTTTAGCTTTATTGTTGATTCCTGTACTCTACGGAAAAAGAGTCGGGGAAAAGCCTAAAATCAATTTCTTAGATAAGCTTGCAGGGATTCAGTTTTTTAAAATTAAGCCTTTATTTTTTGGAGTGATCGCATTATTTGTATTAGGTCTTTTCTTCTTCACAAAAGTTGAATTTAATAATGATCTCAGCAAAATCAATTTTCAGCCTGAAGCGATTAAAAAAGCAGAACAAAAAATCCAGAATATCGCAAATAGTAGCGGAAAGACATTGTATCTGGTAAGCTACGGCAAAACCATCGATGAAGCTTTACAGGAAAATTCTAAAGTGTATAAAGAAGTTAAAAGCATCAACGATCGGGAAGAATTAAACAGCTACAGTAGCATTGGAGGATTGGTTTTGTCTACACAATCGCAGAATGAGAAAATAGAGCAGTGGAAAGATTTTTGGAGTAAGCGAGACACGCTGGAAATCAAAAATAAAATTCTAGCAGAATCTGCTCAATATGGGTTTAAGCCGGAAAGTTTTCAGGATTTTTATGATTTACTGCAAAAGAATTTTCAGAATCTCCAGTTAGACGACTATCAAAACACTACTAATCTCTTTCTCAGTGACTTTATTTCTAATAGTGAAGATTTTGCCACCGTTACCACTACCGTAAATTTAGGAGAGTTACCTTCAGAAGAATTTACTTCACAATTCGAAAATCTGGATAATACACTAATCATCGATCGCGAGCGTATTAACGAAAGTTTTCTGGGCAATCTTAAAGATGATTTTAATCAGCTAATTGGGATATCAATTTTGGCGGTTTTTATCATCCTTTTAATTTCTTACCAAAATCTGGAAATTAGTCTGCTAACCTTGCTTCCTATAGGAATCACCTGGATCATCGCGCTAGGTGTGATGGCAGCTTTAGCTATAGAATTTAATATTCTGAATATTATCATTTCCACCTTTGTCTTTGGTCTTGGGCTGGATTATAGCATTTTTATAACCAACGCCTGTCTTAAAGAGTATCAAACCGATAAAAGTGAACTAAAGACCTATCAGACGTCCATTTTAATTTCTGTAATTACCACTTTATTAGGAATTGGAGCCTTGATTTTTGCAAAACATCCTGCATTACAATCGGTATCTACAGTTTCTATAATTGGAGTTTTTTCGGCAGTTTTAGTGGCGTTTGTAATTCAGGTTTGGTTATTTCATGTGTTATTTATTAATCGGCGAAAACGAGGTTTACCACCATTCCGATTTAGTAGAATTGGTAGTTTTATTCGGAATAAAATTTATTACAAACAGGATCTTTACTATCGTGATGCTGTTTTGGATAATTACCGTTACAAGCCTGTTTACAATGAGGCAAAATCTTTATTTGCTGAAAGGAAAGAGCCCTATTTAAGAGTTTCCAACTTTATAGAAAAAGGCGAGTGTGTGTTCTTTTTCTATTCAGGGATCGGAGTTTTCCCAATTTATCTTAGTTATATTAATCCAAACTCAAGTATTACCGGTTACGAAACTTCAGAGGATATCGAAGTAGCGCAAAATTGCTTCCGTAGTAAACATGAGCTTTTAAATTTTACTACTGAAATTGGGAAAGCTAAAACCTGCGCTACTTTTGTAGTTCCTAATCACGATTTGAGTGAATTAGAAGAGATTAAAAGAGTGATTAAAAATTACGGAAAGAAAGTTGTTGTACTCAATACAGACTTGAAAACGCAGTGGTTGCTCGATGCTAATTTTGAAATCACTTATCGCCAAAGCGGAATTTTAGTGTTTGAACAGAAATAGAATGAAGAAGCTTTTCGCCCTTTTTGGACTGTTTTTTATGTTTTCCTGCGGAATTAAAAAATCCTTTCAGGACAAGCCGGATATTTCTGGTATTGCTGAAGTTGATACCGTAAGAACGAGGCTTAGTGATACTCATTTCACTTTAGGTAAAAACAATCTTTTTCAGAATAAATATGGAGTTTGGGAACTTTATATTGAAGGCGATGCCTTGGAGTTGGGCTTGGCTAATGGAGCCTTAACTCAGGATCTTATCCATCATCAGGAAAATGCATTTATGGGTAAGATTTACGAGATGGTGCCTTCTGAAGGTTATCGAAATTTCCTTAAAAAAATGGTTTCCTGGTTTAATCGAAAAATGTATTTGTACGTTCCTGAAGAGTACAAACAGGAAATTTACGGAGTGTCAAGATTCGGACTCAAAAAATATGATGATTTTGCACCGGCCTATATGCGTATGCTTTACTTCCATGGCGCGCACGATATTGGGCATGCGCTACAGGATTTAATGTTGGTAGGTTGTACCAGTTTTGCAGCTTGGGATAATAAAACAGTCGATGGCGAATTATTGTTGGGACGCAACTTCGATTTTTATGCTGGCGACGAGTTTTCCGATCAAAAAATGGTTGCTTTTGTAAACCCTGACGATGGCCATAAATTTATGATGTACACCTGGGGAGGAATGATTGGGGCTGTTAGCGGGATGAATACAGAAGGCCTTACCGTTACCATAAACGCAGGGAAGTCTAAGGTTCCCATGTTAGCGAAAGATCCGATAACGTTGGTTTCTAGAGAAATTTTGCAACATGCTTCGAATTTGGAAGAGGCGATTGAAATTGCTAAAAAAAGAGAAGTTTTCGTTTCAGAATCAATAATGATTGGGAGTGCAAAAGATCATAAAGCGGTTTTAATAGAGGTGAGTCCTAAGAATTTTGGAATTTATGAAGTCGAAAATTCAGATCAGTTAATTTGTAGTAATCACTTTCAGAGTTTAGCTTATACAGAAGATAAAAGGAATCAGAAAACTATAAAAGAAAGTCATTCGCAATATCGATTTGAGCGTATGACAGAACTGGTTAATGAAGCTGATAAATTGACTACTGAAAAAGCAGTTGAGATTCTACGAAATAGAAATGGATTAGATGATAAAAAAATAGGCTACGGAAATGAAAAAGCGATCAATCAACTTTTAGCGCATCACGGAATCGTTTTTAAACCTGAAGAAAAAAAGGTTTGGCTTTCGGCCAATCCTTATCAGATGGGTGCTTTTTTAGCTTACGATTTAGATAAGGTTTTTGCTGAATTTGAAGAAGGAAATGTAAAAGGAAGTGTGATGAGTACTGAAAAAGTTATTCCTGCTTCCGATTTTCTGAAAACTAAAAACTATAAAGACTACGAAGAATATCGAAATTTAAGGGAAGAGTTCATCAAAGCCTTAAGTAATAAAGAGTCTATATCTCAAGATGAAGCAGAAGCTTTAAAACGACTGAATCCCCACTTTTGGCAGGCTTATTATTTAAGCGGTCAATATTACTATCGTGAGGGAAATTACAAAAAAGCGATTATCGATTTTAAGCAGGCGCTGCGTCGAGAAGTAACCACACTTCCTGAAAAAGAGCATCTAGAAAAATTACTTAAAAAATCCTACAGAAAACTCTAAATGAAAGACTTTCTTTCTCCAGATATATCACTTGAACAGCAATTTGAATTGTTGCGAGAACATTTGCTTTATGCGAAGCAAAATTCGCCATTTTATAAACGATTTTTAGATAAGAATAAAATTAATGTTTCAGGAATAGAAACTTATCGTGATTTTCAACAAATTCCAATAACTTCAAAAGAGGACTTGCAAAGACATAATCTTGATTTTCTGGCAGTGGATTATTCAGAAATTATCGATCATGTAACCACCTCGGGAACTCTAGGGAATCCGGTTAATTTTATGCTGAATGAAGCAGATTTGCAGCGATTGGCTTACAACGAATATGAGTCTTTTAAAATTGCCGGAATAGTGAAAAATGACGTCGTGCAAATTACCACAACTTTAGATCGCCGATTTATGGCGGGGATGGCTTATTATTTAGGTTTACGCAAGCTGGGAGCAGGAATAATTAGAACAGGAAGCGGTTTGCCGGGTCTACAATGGGATAGTATTGAGCGTTTTAAACCGAAATTTTTAGTAGCGGTACCGTCGTTTTTACTGAAGTTAATTGATTATGCAGAGAAAAACGGAATCGATTATAAAAACTCGTCTGTAAAAGGTGTTATTTGTATTGGCGAATCATTGCTGAATGAGCATTTAGAGGCATCAGCGCTACGAATTAAAATTCAGCGATTATGGGATGTAGAATTGTATTCAACATATGCTTCTACAGAAATGGCTACAGCTTTTACCGAATGTGAACTTCATAAAGGCAATCATATTTTGCCCAATCTTATCTATACTGAAATTTTAGATGAAGCCGGAAAACCGGTTAAGAATGGAGAAGTAGGAGAGTTGGTGGTTACTCCATTACAAGTTGAAAGTATGCCACTAATACGATACGCTACGGGTGATATGCTTATGAATATTGGAGATGATTGTGCGTGCGGTAGAAAATCAAAAAGAATTGGGCCAGTAATTGGTCGAAAAAAGCAAATGCTGAAGATTAAAGGTACTTCACTTTATCCACAACATATTCAGGAGGGGATGAATGCTTTAGAAATTTCTGATTATTTCATCGAGGCCAAAAAAGATATCTTCGGAAATGACCAGGTTTGTATAAAAGTTTCAGAAGAATTTTCAATGAAACCTACTGAAATTCAGGAATTATTAAGGGAGAAACTTCAAATTAAACTTGAAATTCATCGAATATCAGCTTCAGAATTACTCCGGAAAAAATTTCCAAAAGAAAGTCGAAAGCCAATGATTTTTCACGACTTAAGATCGATTTAAAACTGATAACCAAGTCCAACGTGTACTCCAAACTGACTTAAATTACGATCACGATTTTCATCCTTAAAATCGATAGTGCCAAATTGTTTAAAATATGGATTAGCAAATACAAAAAAGTCCCCAAAATTATACTGACCACCAAACCCTAAATGATAGCCAATGCCTTCTTGCGAGTTAATGATGTTATCATTTAGCTGAAAGCTCAAAACAGGTCCGCCATTTACAAAAAAGTAGTTCCAAAAACTAAATTCTACTAAAATAGGAATGGATAATATTTCTATTTTTTCAAGTTGTGGAGCGGGTTGTGTGTCATTACCTTCGTCATGATAAGATGAAAGTAAATCATAGTATAGTCTTGAGCTAGTTTTCAAATCTGTTTTAGTGTAAGTAAGGCCTGGCACTATACTTAGCTTAGCAGAAATAGGAATTGTGTATTCCATCCCTAACTCGAAAAGATTTTCTACTTCGCTATTGGAAACTCCATCTAAGTCCTTGCCTTCTAAAAGTTCGGCGTCAGCGAATCCATAAAAAATACGCAGTGAAGATTCTTGAGCGTAAGTAGAAACTGTAATTACAAAAAATAACAGCAATAATAATTGTTTCATTTAAATGATTTTAAGTTAGATACATTCATTTTAAAAGTGTTGCGTTGCAATTAAGACTTTTCACAAACCAATACGATCTTTTCTTCTTTTAGATTGGTGGTAAAGAACAAATAATCACTACCTCCATCTTTAATTTTATATTTTTTTCTAATACTCAATACATCAATCGGGAAATTACGAGTGCTAATATTGGCCTTTTTTCCCTTAAATTTTTTCTTTAATTCCTTCGATCCAAAAGCTAATACCTCAGTGATTTGAAATTTTCTTCCCGGAAAATCTATATTTTCTTCTGAAGTAAATAAATGAGAATGCTGATGAAGTTTTTTCACTTCAAAATAATTGGAAAGCTTACCAAATAACTGACTTTTCATTATGGCAGCGTTCGGCTCGTAAAGGTAATTTTCAGGCAGACTGTATAGAGGTTGATCCTGTTCTTCAAAAATAGTTTCGAAGCTCTGATCTTCTTTTTTGCTGAAGTTTTTAGTAATAATTTTTACTGCTGAAGTACTATCTTTCTTTAAAATCCAAAGCAATTCTTTCACTTCATTTTCGACGGCCAAAATATGAATTTCAGCAACAAATTTTAATTCAGAAATGCCTAATTTGAGGTCGAGTAGTGGTGAAGTTTTTATAAGAATACGATTTGCTTTTTCGAAAAGTAAGGGTAGATGTTTTACGACATCTGGAGTACAATCTGAAAGGCGGAATACTTTGCCACCATGATCGTCTCTTCTGGCAGGATCTAGAAAAATCCAGTCAATTTTGGGTGTTTTTGATCTTAAAAATTCTAATCCGTCTCCAACATTTACTTCAATATTCGCCGCTTTTAGAGCAGTAAAATTCGCTTTCACTGTTTGGGCTAAATCTTCATTCATCTCATTATAAAAAAGCTTCTCCACCTTTTTAGAAAAGAAATAGCTATCGATACCAAAGCCACCGGTAAGATCTGCCAAAGACTTTCCAGAAATGAGCGAGGCTTTGTATTCCGCAGTAATTTGCGAAGAAGTTTGTTCTAAGTTTAATTTCGGTGGATATAAAATATGCTCATTTTCGAACCAAAGCGGAAGCTTTCTTTCGGCAGTTTTTCTACCGGCTATTTGAGTGGCAAGCTCCGCCGCAGTAATTTTCGGGAAAGGACTACCCTTTAAAACTAATGCAGAAATATCTGCTCTTAGATTTTCATTTACAAATTGTTGAACTTCGGGTTTTAAAAGTTCGATATTCATAATATTATAATTATAAATCTCGGGTAAGTCTTTTTACGATCTTGTAATCGCTCAAAGATTCTTTTGCAATCACTTTTATAGCGGTATAAACAGGAACTGCGACAACCATTCCTACAATCCCAAAAACCAAACCTGCGATAAGAATAATCAAAAAGATTTCTAATGGATGAGATTTTACACTGGCTCCAAAAATCATAGGCTGAGAAATCAGGTTATCGATTACCTGACAAATAGCATATCCCAACATTACATAAATTAATTTTGGAAGAATGATCGCCTGAAAATCTGCTCCTAAATTGCTTGAAATTACGAATAAAGCCATTAGTATTCCTGCAAAAACAGGCCCCAAATAAGGAACTAAATTTAAAAATGCACATATAAACGCAATCGCTACAGGATTGTTAATTTCAAAAAGCGTCAGCAAGATCATGTAAAGGATAAACAGAACCGTGATCTGAAGCGTTAGTCCCACAAAATATCGAGAAAGTAGAATTTTAATTTTATTAAAAACACGTACGAATTTTTGCTCTTTTCCGCGATCTGCAAAAACAAGTATACTGTTTAGCATCAGTTTGCTATCCTTTAAAAGGAAAAAAGAAATAAATATTACTGAAAAAAGTGCCACGATCGTTGCACCTAAAATTCCAAAAACGTTATTTAAAAATTTAGGAATTAGACTTACATCCAGACTTCTAACAAACTGACTTTCTTTAAGGCTCTCTATGATATTGATCTCCTCAATCCCAAGATATGCGTTTATCTGAGCGTTTAGATCGTTTAGATCACTTTTAAAAGCTTCGATATCAATTCTTCCCAGATATTGACTTTGTTCTATAACTATAGGAACAAAGACTAAAATAATCCCAACGAAAATCGCTAAAACCAAAAGTAAAACGATAATTACCGAAATCTGATTGGGGATCTTTAGACGCTGTCTTAGAAAAATAACTACTGGCCGACCGATCAAAGAGATGATGGCAGCAACTACTATATAAACGATAACCGACTGGATTTCGTAAAGGAAAAATAATAAAATCATGATTCCCAGAGCGATACCAGCGGCTCTTAATATTCCGTACGAAAATTCTTTAGCATTCACAGGCTAAATATAGGATTTTCTAATTTAAGGGATCAAGCTTTTTGTAATTTCGTAAAGAGAAATTCCAACAGATTGTGCCACGTTCATACTACTATTGTTCCCAAACATGTTGATATGAACAACTTTGTCACAAAAACTAAGAATATTTTCAGAAATTCCAAAGTTTTCGTGACCTGCGATAAGAACAATTTTTTCTGAAGGCGTTATTTGTAATTCCTGAAGCGGAATGCTGTTTTCGGTAATTTCAAGAGCAATTATTTTATAGCCTTCCTCTTTTTTTTGCTGAATAATTTTTTCTGAATCTTCCTGAAACTGAAATTCGACATATTCATGCGTACTTCTTGAAGTTCTCTTCAGTCTATTGCTATTTAAATTTGGTTCAATTCCGCAGAAAATAATTTCTTCTACATGAAATGCATCACTCAACCTGAAGATGCTTCCAATATTTGCTTCTCCTGAAATTTGATCTAAAACAAGCGTCACAGGAAATTTCTTACTGCTGAATTTATTTTGGGAATGGTTGAGTTGTGAATCAGTTTTCAAAGGCATATTTTACAATATTTGCACCCATTTTTAAAGCTTTTAAGCGAACTTCTTCGGGATCGTGATGTACTTCTTCATTTTCCCATCCATCACCTAAATCACTTTCAAACGTAAAAAGTAAAACAAGTCGATCATTATCAAAAATCCCGAATGCCTGTGGGCGTTTGCCATCATGCTCGTGGATTTTTGGTAACCCTTTAGGGAATTCAAATTTCGAATGAAAAATAGGATGCGAAGATGGTAATTCTATTAATTCTTTTTCAGGAAAAATAGTTTTGAGAGCTACGGTTAAATATTGCTTCATCCCGTAATTATCATCAATATGAAGGAAACCACCACCTAAAAGGTAATTTCTTAAATTTTCGGCTTCGTTTTCAGTAAAAACAACATTTCCGTGCCCCGTCATGTGTACAAAAGGATACATAAATAGCTCTGGGCCAGAAGCGGTAATTGTTACGGGTTTAGCATCTAATTTTGTAGCAATATTTTGATTACAGAATTGGATAAGATTGGGTAGTGCGGTAGGATTTGCATACCAATCGCCGCCGCCATTATATTTTAAAAGCGCTACTTTTTGAGCGTTTCCGAATTGAAGCCCAAAACTCAAACAAAATAAAAATAGCCACTTTTTGTTCATTATACGGATTCGTTAATTAAGTTAATCGTGTGGCACGCCACAATCCCTGCAGTTTCTGTACGTAATCGGCTTGTGCCTAAACTTACCGGAGAAAAGTCATTTTCTAAAGCGATATCAATTTCTTCCGTAGAAAAATCACCTTCTGGTCCAATAAGGATAATCGTGTCGGTTTGGGCAGCTGCGGCATTTTGTAATAGAATTCTTGGTTTATTTTCTTCACAATGCGCAATGAATTTTTCAGCTTTAAACGATTGCTTTACAAATTCTGAAAATGCTACCGGTTCATTTAATTTAGGCATTCTAAAATGTAATGATTGCTTCATGGCACTTTGTAAAACACGTTCGTAACGATCTAATTTTACCACTTTACGTTCTGAATGCTCACAGAAAACGGGAGTAATTTCATCTACACCAATTTCAGTAGCTTTTTCTAAAAACCACTCGTAACGATCGTTCATTTTTGTAGGAGCAACGGCTAAATGCAACCAGTACTTTGGCCGGGCTTCTTTTTCAGTATCGATAATTTTTGCAACGCATTGTTTAATATCTGCATTGACGATTTGCGCCGTGAAGAGTAAACCTTTACCATTGGTTACTTTTAGCAAAGCACCTTCGGTTCGTCGCAATACTTTGATAATATGTTTGCTTTCTTCTCTACTAAATACTACTTGTTGAGCAGATTCGTCGATATCGGGTTGAAAAAATAATTGCATGCTTAAATTTTATATCTGGCCTGTGCGGTTGTCGAATAATCTGAAAATTCCTTTTTCAGAAATTTATAATGTCCTGCAATCGCAATCATGGCAGCATTATCTGTAGTATATTCAAATTTTGGAATAAAACACTTCCATTTATATCTTTTTTCAGCATCAAGTAACGCAGTTCTAATACCGCTATTCGCGGAAACTCCGCCACCAATAGCAACCTGATTTATTCCGGTTTCTTTCACCGCTTTTTTCAGTTTATCCATTAAAATCTCAACGATAGTATACTGAATTGATGCACAAATGTCCTTGAGGTTCTTTTCTATAAAATGGGGATCTTCTTTTAACTGCTTTTCAACAAAATAAAGAACCGCAGTTTTAAATCCGCTAAAACTAAAATTTAGTCCGCTTACTTTCGGTTTAGGAAACTTAAAAGCTTTAGCGTTTCCTTCTTGGGCATATTTGTCGATTAGCGGTCCACCAGGATAGGGCAAACCTAAAATTTTTGCACTTTTATCGAAAGCTTCTCCAACAGCATCATCGATAGTTTCGCCAATAACTTCCATCGAAAAGTAATCGGTAACTTTCACAATTTGAGTATGCCCACCACTAATCGTCATGGCTAAAAAGGGAAATTCTGGTTTTCCAAATCCATCTTCTTCAATAAAATGAGCTAATATATGCGCCTGCATATGATTAACTTCTATTAATGGAATACCTAATCCCATTGATAGACTTTTTGCAAAAGAGGTGCCAACAAGTAAAGATCCCATAAGTCCCGGACCTCTTGTAAAAGCAATTGCAGATATATCTTTTTTACCGATATTTGCCTTGGCAATGGCTTGATGAATTACAGGAACAATGTTTTGTTGGTGCGCTCTAGAGGCAAGCTCTGGAACTACACCACCATATTGTTGATGAACTTCTTGAGTAGCGACAATATTACTACGTATCTTGCCGTTGCAAAGTATAGAAGCAGCAGTGTCGTCACAAGAGGATTCTATTCCTAAAATATAGATATCTTGGGCCATATTTGGGTTGTTGGGCATAAATATTGATAATTAGAACGCAAAGTTAAAACATAAAAGCATATCAAAAAATTCTGGAAAATATTAACTAGAACATTGGTTGGATTGCTTTTGCTGTTTATACTACTGCTTATAGTTTTTTCGATACCGGCGGTCCAAACTTCTTTGGCCGATAAACTTACCAAATCTTTAAAAGAAAACAATAACGTTAATATAGATATTGGCCGTGTGTCGCTAAGTTATTTTGGCGACGTTCAGGTTAACGACATTTTTATAGAAGATCATCATCAGGACACTTTAATATTTGCTCAAGAATTAAGAACCTCAATACTCGGTCTAGGAAATTTATTAAATAGTTCTCCAAAACTTGGAAAAACAACCGTACAAGATTTCACGATGCGAATGCGCCGATATGAAGGGGAAGATTTGGATAATATGGGTGTTTTTATAAGTAAATTGAATTCTGAAACCTCTTCTGAAAGCAAACCTTTTAAATTAAACGTATCGAATCTTCAGGTGCTGGATAGTCGCTACAGTTTTATTGATGAAAATAATAAGTATCCTGAAATTATCAAATTTGATGAATTGAGCATCAATGCTGATAATTTTGGAGTAGATGGTGCTGAAATTACTGCTGATATTAAGTTAATAAGAGCGCATGATAAGCGTGGAATGCAAATAAAACGCCTAAGCACTAATTTTCTCTATAATCCTACTGAAATGAAGCTGAGTGAGCTGGAAATAATCACGGCAAATTCAGAAATTTATGCAGATTTAGATTTTAAGTACCAGGAAGGTGATTTTGGTGATTTTTTCAATAAAGTAAAACTTAATGCAGATTTTCACGAATCTGAGATTTCTTCAGATGATCTTCAGGTGTTCTATGATGCGTTTGGAGATGATGAGATTTTAAATCTTAGCGTAAATTTAAGTGGAACTTTGAATGATCTTCAGATGAACGACGTGCAACTATTTGGTTTGGATCGAAGTGCAATTTATGGAGATCTAAACATGAAAGGCGCTTTTACAGGTGAAGCTGAAGATTTTGAATTAATTGGAGATCTTAGAAATTTTTCTTCTAATTATTATGATTTAGTCAACTTTTTACCCGGAGTATTAAGTGGTAAACTTCCGCAGCAACTTAGCACTTTTGGGAGTGTAAGAGTTGCCGGTAACGCAAAAATCACCAGTACATCCGTAGATTTAGATATCAATTTAAATTCTCAATTAGGATCGGCTATTGCAAAAATTAATTTTGATAATCTAAATAGTGATAATGCTGGTTATGCCGGGAACTTAACAGTGAAAGACTTCAACATCGGTAGGTTAATCGAAAACAAAGAAGTAGGAAAAACATCCTTCAATTTGGATATCGACGGAACTGGATTTACTGCTGATAATTTAAATACGAAGCTAAAAGGGCAAATCTCGAAATTAGGATTTAAAGGATATAATTATTCGAATATTCGCGTGATCGGAAATATGCGCGCACCAGTTTTCAATGGAAATTTGGCGATTAATGATCCTAATCTACGAATGGAGTTTAATGGTCTTGCAGATTTGTCTTCAGATATTAATAATTACGATTTTGAAGCCTCTGTTGGTTATGCAGATCTTTTTAAAATGAATCTTATTACTCGTGATACGATTTCTATTTTTAAAGGTGATGTTATTATGAATATGGCAGGAACAAACATCGACGATGCTGTTGGAGAAATTTTATTGCTGAATACATCTTACGAAAATCAAATGGATTTATACAGATTCGATGATTTTAGTATCAAATCTAGTTTTAATGCTGATATAAGAACAATTGCCATCAATAGTCCAGATGTGCTTAGCGGCGAAATGGAAGGACGTTTTAGATTATCTGAGTTACAAGCTTTATTTCAGAATTCTATAGGCTCGATTTATACCAATTACGAGCCGAATGTGATTACCAATAATCAGTTTATGGAATTCGATTTTGATATCTATAATAAGATTGTTGAAGTTTTTTACCCAGATTTGACATTATCGCCTAATACCTTTTTACGTGGTAGAGTAGAATCTGATGAATCTGAATTTACACTGAATTTTAGATCGCCAAAAATAGATCTTTTCGACAATATGTTTCAGGGAGTGAATCTTCAGGTAGATAACACCAACCCAATTTATAACACGTATTTTGAAGCCGATAGTGTAGCTACGGCGAGCTATAACTTTTCAGAATTTAGTTTTATCAACGTAACCCAACGAGATACTTTATTTATACGATCTGAGTTTAAAGGAGGGAAGAGCGACGAAGATGTCTTCAACCTCAATTTGTATCACACCATAAATAAAGAAAATCAATCTGTAGTAGGGATTCAACGAAGTGATCTAACTTTTAAACAGAATACGTGGTATATAAATCAAAATCGAAATAAGAAAAACAAGATTGTTTTCGAAAATAGCTTCAAAGACATCACGATTGATTCTTTGGTGATGAATCACGGAAATGAAGAAATCCGTTTAAGTGGTGTGCTTAGAGATTCAACTTATAAAGATTTGCAGATGAATTTTGATAATGTTGATCTGCATAAAATCACTCCAGAAATTGATAGTTTGGGGATTGGGGGGATTCTAAACGGTAAATTAGATGTGATTCAGGAAAAAGGAGCGTATTATCCCAATACGTCGATGATGATCGATTCATTAAAAATAAACGAAATTCTGCTTGGGAATATGAGTTTAGATGTTTCGGGGAATGAAAATTTAACAAGCTACAATATTAACGCTCAACTACGCAAAGAAGGTATCGAATCGCTTTCAGCTAACGGAGCTATAAATGTTGAAGGTTCACAACCCACCATCGATTTAGAAGTGGCGCTTCAGAAATTGAATATGGCTGCTTTTAGTCCTTTAGGAGGTGATGTAATAGCTAATATTCGTGGTTTAGCGTCGGGAACGGCAACGGTAACTGGTAATTATAAAAATCCAGATTTTGGCGGAAGTCTATTTTTAGATAAAGCAGGTCTAAAAGTTCCGTATTTGAATGTTGATATTGATTTTCTGAATCAAGCTGAAGTCATTTTAGATCAACAGCAGTTTATATTCAATAATATCGATATTCGGGATACAAAATATAAAACCCGCGGAATACTGAAGGGGAATATTGCTCACGAGAATTTCACAAAATGGTTTTTAGATTTGGGGATTACAACCGATCGATTGCTTGTTTTGGATACTGAAGCAGATGAAGATGCCTTGTACTACGGAACAGCTTTTATTAGTGGTGATGCCGGAATCAAAGGGCCTACAGATGAATTAGTGATCGATGTTAATGCTACTACAGAAGAAGGAACGATATTTAAAATTCCGCTTAGTGATGAAGAATCTGTGGGGGATAACTCCTATATCCACTTTTTAACTCCGGAAGAAAAAGCAGCACGAGCTGCGGGTAAAGAGATCGAAATTCCTGAAGTAAAAGGTATTGAATTATTGTTTGATCTTGATGTTACCCGTGATGCTGAAGTAGAAGTAGTAATAGATCAGACAAGCGGAAGTACTTTGCGAGGTCGCGGTGCGGGAAATTTGCTTTTAGAAATTAACACCAGTGGTAAATTTAATATGTGGGGTGATTTTATCGTTTATGAGGGTGTTTATAATTTTAAATATGCTGGTTTAGTTCAAAAAGTATTTAATGTAAAATCTGGCGGAAGTATCAATTGGGACGGTAATCCATTACAAGCAGAATTAAATGTTAGCGCTATTTATTCGCTAAATGCCAATCCTGCAGTCTTATTAGAAAACCCTTCAGTGAATCGAAAAATCCCTGTAGACGTTGTGATCAATTTACAAGGACAGGTAATCCAACCAGATATTAATTTTGATATTCAGTTTCCAACGGCAAGTTCTGTAGTGCGTTCAGAATTAGAATATCGTATGGATGATAGGGCAAGCAGAGAGCTACAGGCATTATTTCTAGTAACACAAAATGCGTTTTACAGCGAATTTGGATTAAATCAAACTGCGATTACCGGTACGTTAGCTGAAAGAGCTTCGAGTATTGTAAACGATATTTTTGCCGATGATGATGGTAAATTTCAGGTAGGTGTTAATTACGTTCAGGGAGATCGTACCCCAAACCAACAAACAGTCGATCGATTTGGACTTACATTGAGTACCCAAATTAGTGAAAGAGTACTTATTAATGGAGCAGTGGGAGTTCCTATTGGTGGTACTACCGAATCGGTTATTGTTGGAGATTTGGAAATCGATTTTTTGTTAAATGAAGATGGTTCTTTAAGAGCTACGGTTTTTAATAGAGAAAATAATATTCAATTTATAGGTGAGCAAATTGGATTTACCCAAGGTGTTGGATTATCATATTCTGTAGATTTCGATACTTTCAAAGAATTGATTAGAAAAATAACAAATAAAGAATTGGAAAGCTCCAATACTCCTCAGGAAAATGTAAACGAGAAAATTGAAGCTAAAAACTCATTAGCTCCAGACTATATCAACTTTCCATCTGAAGATACAGATTTATAAATAGTAAAAAATAATTGATAATTTGAAGTCAATTAAATCCCAGTTCGCTTACTATTTTCGTGTTTACTTTGTAATTTTACAATCCAAATTATAATTATTTTATGAGTAAAAGAATTAAACGAATCGGGGTAATAACTTCTGGAGGTGATGCACCTGGAATGAATGCTGCAATTCGCGCTGTGGTTAGAGCATGCTCTTATTATCATGTTAGCTGTGTAGGTTTTTTCAATGGATACAACGGACTAATAAACGGAGAGTTTGAAGAACTTGATGCTCGTAGTGTACGTAATATTATAAATTTGGGAGGTACTTTTTTAAAAAGTGCTCGTTCTAAAGAATTTAGAACAAAAGAAGGCAGAGCAAAAGCATATAAAGTTCTTCAAAAAGAAAAAGTTGACGGATTGGTCTTAATTGGTGGTGATGGAACTTTTGCCGGTGGCCAAATCTTTAGTAAAGAATACGATATTCCGGTTATTGGTGTACCGGGAACTATTGATAATGATATTTTTGGTACTTCACACACTATAGGTTACGATACGGCATTGAATACCGTTGTTACCGCTATAGATAAAATTAGAGATACAGCGAGTTCTCATGATCGCTTATTTTTTATTGAAGTAATGGGGAGAGATGCCGGTTTTATTGCTCTAAATACTGGAATTGGAGCAGGAGCTGAAGAAATTTTAATTCCTGAAGAAAACTTAGGATTAGACCGCTTATTAGATTCTTTGGAAAAAAGTAGAAGGTCAGGAAAATCTTCTAGTATTGTTATTGTTTCTGAAGGTGATAAAATAGGAAAGAGTGTTTTTCAACTAGCAGATTATGTAAAAGAGAATTTGCCGTATTACGACGCCAAAGTTACAGTTTTAGGACATATCCAGCGAGGAGGAGTTCCTACTTGTTTTGATCGAGTATTAGCAAGTAGATTGTCTGTAAAGGCTGTAGAACTGTTATTAGATGATCAAAAAAATCTAATGGTAGGTCTAAAAGATGATAATATAATTTCCTGTCCATTAGATGATGTAATTCACGAAAAACCATCAATAAATAAAGACTTACTTAGAATTTCTGAAATCCTTTCTACTTAATGAAGACAATCGCAATTATTGCCCACAATGGGAAAAAAGCTGAAATGGTTCAGTTTCTTAATGAATATCGAACCGTTTTGGAATCAAAAGACGTGCAATTAATTTCTACCGGAACAACGGGTAGCAAAGCCGAGGTTGCTGGATTTAGTGTACATAAATTATTGTCTGGTCCGCTTGGTGGCGATGCACAGATAGCGAGTAGGTTGGTAGAGGGTAAAGTAGATATGGTGGTTTTCTTTAGAGATCCTATGGATAAACATCCGCATGAACCCGATATTTTTATGCTAATGAGACTTTGCGATGTTCATAATATTCCTTTAGCAACAAATCCGGCTACGGCAAAACTGTTAGTAGAGGGTATTTAAATAGATTTTTCAGTTGAAGTATAATAAACCACTATTATTTATTGCGATACTTTTTTCGTTTTATAATTCTTTTGGACAGAAAAATAAATCTAATTATCAAGGTGAATTTTATAAATTAGGTTTTAACTATGGGTTTGGAAGTGTAGACAATCCGATCTTTACAGATGATGATTATTTCTATGATTTTCAGCTTAGAAAAATTGAGATTTACTATAAAATTAAAGAAGGAATTCTTTATGATTTAGAATTTATTTTTCAGCCAGAATATAATACCGTTAAACATCAACTCACTAGTGATAGGTATATTGTGAGTGTTAATCATCCTTTAATTGATAGAGTGGAGGAAATGAAAACACTTAAAAAATTTCATGAATATATAATGAATTTTGGGATGATTGCTAGAAAGAAAATCGGCCATTCCAGTAGTCTTTATTTTCTTGCTAGTATTGGTCCAGGTTATTTTGAGAAGACCAGTGAACGTATGGAAAAAGGAATTGGTTTTTCTGATAATTTGGCAATAGGTTTTAGTTACGATATTAACCGATTTTTTTTGGATTCACGGATAGGTTATCGCCATGTTTCTAATGCTAACATCAATCAGGTGAATGATGGTTATGATTCTCTAGTATTAGATATTGGCATAGGATTTTATTTATTATAAAAATACTATTTGCTTTAAATCTCAAAAAAATCTAAAACTTCTTTCCAATTTTTGGCCCTAGAGTGATTCTTAACTTTCAGGTTGTGGAAAGCTTCAAAAAGTAATGTTTCTCCTTTAAAAGGGTCTAGATTTTTTGGATGATCATCAATCATAAAATCTGTATTGATGATACTTTTGTTTCCGCAGAAAATAATATTCTTCCAGCTAATAAAAGGAAAGTTGGCTTTTAGCCAGTTTCTTTTTTCAGTAAGGCTAATTGGGAATTCCATAGCTGCAGAAACAACATAAACTTCATAGTTTTTCTGTAATCTTCTTATGGCTTCTACAGCACCATCCATTACCGGTGCAGTTTCAAAAAAACGTGCAGAATTTGCATATTTCTTTATAATGCCATCAACAGGAAAAGCTTTAGATTCAGATTTACCTCTGATATCTTCCTTAGATAGATTTTCAGTATATTCCTTATTATACCAGTTTATAAAATGTGCTTCCACATCTGCCATAACACCGTCCATGTCTATGGCTATAGATTGTTTTTTCATTAATATTTATTCTAAATTAAAACCGCTAGAATTTTCCTACAACACCTATGGTACCAGCACCAATAGTTAAATGCCAACTCACTTTAGTCTCTTTTCTTAATTCAGGATTGTCTCTCATTAATGTTTGCTGATCAAGATATTTATCTACCGAATCTACTACAGCAATAGTCAAAGCCATACTTAAAGCTACATCTGTTAGCCAGTGAGCGCCTTGCCATAGTCGAGATACGGGGGAAACCATACCGGCTAAATATAAACCACCTTTAGCCCAGGGACTCTCAAATTGCTTACTTAAAGCGTAAAATGTCGTAAATGATAATATGGTATGTCCTGAAGGAAAGGAATGGTAAGTACCCTCTTTAGAAAATGGTTTAAAAGATAATCGACCTCTACCATCACCGGGACGGGCTCTTCCCGCAATATTCTTAGAAATAGTTTGAATAAGTCCTGCACTACTGGCTGCTGAAATCATTAAAATTCCCGTTCTTCTAATTTTAGGACTTTTAGTGAACAATCCAGTAAAATAGATTAATCCGGTAACTCCGTAGTTGTTCTGCGGACTTCCAAAATACCATCCAAATTCTTTGATAACACCCGGAACATCTTCTTCTTGATCTCTAAAAAATTGATGAGCTTCTTCATCCATAAGATTCAGCCCTGCGGTTCCTATAGCCGTTCCTAAAAAAAGACCGATATCATTATTTTGCCATTGGAAAGGTCTTGAATATGTGTATTTTAATCCGCCAAACATAAGTTCTGCGTCACCTTTTAAGGTTTCCCAGGTAGATTCTTCAGGATTATTAAAAGTGGTATTAAATTCAGGAGTTCCTTCCTGAGCTACTAATGATGCGGTTAAAACAAAAAGTAAGCTCTGAAAATATAGCTTTAGATTAAAGCTTTTCAATTTCATTTTTTTAAATTTTTTACAAATAAATAGTATTTACATAAATTAAACCTCTTATTAAAGATATTTTTAAACTGAAACTCAATATTTGTCTTTTTTCGGTAACTATTTCAGGTAAAATTAATGGAATTTCAATTGTTTTCTTAGCTTGTAGTCTTGCTCATTAAACATGCTAAAAATGAATAATTATCAACCAAAGGAAGACAGATATACTAAAATGAAATATCGCCGCTGCGGTAAAAGCGGAATTCAATTGCCAATGATTTCACTGGGCCTGTGGCACAATTTCGGCGATGTGGACGATTTGGATAATTCTAGAGCGATTTTGAGAACTGCCTTTGATAATGGCATTACTCATTTTGATTTGGCAAATAATTATGGTCCGCCTTACGGTAGTGCTGAGAAAAACTTCGGAAAAATTTTTGCTGAAGATTTCAAATCCTATCGTGATGAATTAATAATTTCTTCCAAAGCAGGTTATGATATGTGGCCAGGCCCGTATGGAAACTTTGGTTCTAGAAAATATTTAATAGCAAGCTTGGATCAATCCCTAAAAAGAATGGGATTAGATTATGTTGATGTATTTTATCATCATCGGCCAGACCCCGAAACGCCATTAGAAGAAACAATGGGCGCTTTAGATCAAATTGTAAGAAGCGGAAAAGCATTATACGTTGGTGTTTCAAATTATCCCGCAGATAGAACTGCCAAAGCTGCTAAAATCTTAAAAGAACTAGGAACTCCATTTTTAATACATCAACCCAAATACAGCATGATGGATCGTTGGGTTGAAGAAGATAATCTGTTAGATACTCTAGAAAATGCTGGTCTTGGTAGTATTGTTTTTTCTCCGCTTCAGCAAGGGATTTTGACAGATAAATATTTAAAAGGCATACCGAAAGGTTCTCGAGCTGATAAGGAAGGAACCTACTTGCAGAAAGATCGAATCACTCCTGAAATTGTGAATACAGTGCAGCAATTAAATGAAATAGCAAAAGACCGGAATCAAAGTTTAGCGCAAATGGCTGTTGCCTGGTTGCTTAAAGATAATCGCGTGAGTTCAGTTCTAGTAGGAGTGAGCAAGATAAAGCAGCTGGAGGATAATATTGCAGCTTTAGATCATTTAGAATTTAAAGCGGAAGAACTAGAAAAAATAGAGAAAATACTGAATGGATAATACGGTAAAAACCTCGAATTAAGATTCGAGGTTTTTAATACTTAATTTTATTCTACTACCGCAATAGCGCTTATTTCTACATTTACGAACTTCGGCAAATTGGCAACTTCTACAGTTTCTCTTGCGGGAGCAGTTTTAGCTTCAAAATAAGTTCCGTAGATTTCATTTATTTTACTGAAGTTATTCATGTCACTTATAAAAATAGAGGTTTTAATCACATTTTCGAATGTGCAGCCAGCTTCATCTAAAATAGCCTGAAGGTTAGCCATCACCATTTTAGTTTCCGATTCTAAATCACTAGTTTCCAAATTTCCGGTTACCGGATTAATCGCAATTTGTCCTGAAATAAAAATCATATTCCCGGTTTTCACAGCCTGATTGTAAGGACCGATAGGAGCAGGTGCTTTTTCTGTTTTTATTATTTGTTTTTTCATAATCTGTATTTAGTGGTTATAGGTTTTAGTTTCTTCCGATAGTTCTTGTAGGCTGTCTACGCTTGTCGTATTTAATATCACTTAAAACTGAAGATTTTATGCCGATAAAGAAATTCCATGATCTTCTTGCACTAAATGGCACCCAGCTAAAACTCATTCTCCAACTTTCTAAATCTCTCTGGAAACGCAATTGTGTATAGGTAAAACCACCTTCTCTAATATCGAATCCAGAAGAGGCTCCAACAGCCCATTTTGGAGATAATTCAACATCACCAGAAAACATTAAGGAATGTGAAGAAATCTCGCTCTGTCTTCTTTGATTGCTATACGTCATCGTATACGATAATCGTATATCCCATGGAATTTTATAGCGATACCATTCTTTGTTTTTTTCTTCTTCCTCATCGCCTTCAAAAGGATCTTCATCTTCATAAAGATTGCCGTCTAAATCGGTATTTTTTCCGAAGAGATCATCTTTACGACCACCATTTCTATAAGATTCGTTATCAATTTCATCTTCATTTTCATTATCCTTATCTGAAAAATCTTTGCTGGAAAACGAATATCCGAAACTTACGTTAGCATTAGTTAATCTGAATAAACTACCGCCATTGGCAATATTCAACTTGTCAATTCGCTGGTTATTGTTATTAAGGGCGTAAGGATCTAAATTCCCGGTAAAGTTTATGTCTAATTTATTCTGAATAATAGGAATACCACCTCGAACCGAAACTGGTGCTAGTTTTAACTTATCTGCAGCTAAATTATAAGAAGTACTGAAGCTGAAATTATTCAATAATTTGATCTTTTTTGGCTCGGTTGCAGTGCTATCTTTATCTCTTACTTTCGCTTCTAACGTGTTACTAACGCTCAATCCAATAGAACTTGAATAGTTTCGATTGGGCGCTCCGTAAAGTGTTCCTGTAAATCGAGAATATTCAACAAGATCTGTTAATCCATCTCTATCTGTAAGAGATTCTCTTTCGTAAGTGTCGTAATATTGATCGAAAGCAGGGTTTATTCCGTAGCTAATCGATGGGCGAATAACGTGTCTTATGGCCTGTATCTTACTATCTTTACTAAAATCCTTACGACCGTAAAGTGTTGTACCTATACTGGTATTGAAATTATAAGTTCGATAAGAATCGAATCCATTAATCGTATCGATAACCTCACTATTTGTAGTTTCATCGTAAGACCGCTCGTAGGTTTTAAAAACCCAGTTTTCTTCAAAATTGGTACTTGCGCTTACACTAAAATATTTCAGTATCTTAAAATTTGTAGCTAATGGAATACTATGCTGTGCACCCAAAACGGCATCTCTAAACATTTCTGGTTGAAAGAATAAAGAATCTGTAGTATTAAATCGATTTTCAGCTCTTAAATTATATTGTAAATTAATATTCTGAATAATTCCTTTTTTTGATCCGCCTTGAGGAGCAAAAGGATATATTCGATCTACGCTTGCCTGTAATGTTGGCAAAGTCATATTTATTTCTCCCGTATTTGTATTTTGGCTATGGGTTGCTGTTAAACTGAAATTTACTCCAGGATTTCCTTCAAAAGTTTTACTATAAGAAACAGAAGAACTAAGTGTATTATTTAAGAAGTTTGCGGTGTTACTTTGGTTTACAGATTGCTGATAATAATTACTACTACCTAAATTGACGGAAGCAGAAAATCTTGAAGAAGGACTCGCTTTTGCATCCTGACTATGGGACCAACGGATGTTATAAACCGAACTTTCCGAAAAATCAGGAAAACCTCGCTCACTATTATATTGCCGCTCGTATCTAAAACTAAAATTACCTCTAAATTTGTACCTTTTCGTATAACTGGATTCAAGTCGCATGGCATAACTTCCGTTGGTATAATAATCCCCGACTGCCAAAAGATCTGCATAATCACTCAGCGCAAAATAATATCCTCCATTTTGTAGAAAATAACCCTGTTGGCTATCTCCAAAAGATGGAATAATAAATCCTGAAGTTCGTTCTTCAGTAAGTGGGAAATACCCAAAAGGTAATCCTAAAGGTGTTGGAATATCTGCGATATACATATTTACAAAACCAGATACAATTTTCCTGTCTGGAACAAATTTTATCTTTCTGGCATAAAAATAATATTCTGGATCGTCTACGTTTTCTGAAGTGGTAAACCGAACATTCTTCATAAAATAAACAGAGTCATTCTCTCTCTTCGTAACCTCTCCTTTTACATTAAAAGAAGCTTCTTGTGTTCTGGAATTATACACTAAAGCTCTTTCTGTATCAAAGTTAAACCGAATAGAATCGGGTTCTACAGTTTTTGCTCCCTGCTGAAAAACTGGTGTTTGAGTGTAGGCGCCGGTAGAGTCCGTTATTCCATAGGCATAGACTTCATTTTTTTCGTTGTCTATTATAATGTAACCGGCATCGATGGTCATATCCTGATACACCACCTGAGCTTCGTTGTAGAGATACATTTTCTTTTCACGATTACTAAGCCTCATATAATCGGTGGCTTTGTAATCTACAACATCGGTAATCATCCGATTTTTTCGCTCTTGCTTAAGGGTATCTGTTTGAAAAAGGCCAAGAATACTATCCTGGGATTTGATCATTTGTGCTAACGGTAAGGTACTTACCAGAACAAGCGAATCTTTCTCGGCTTCTATCCTAATACTTCGATTTTGTTCTATTTCCTGAGCTTGTAAAAGGGCACCAGAGAACAATAGGAAAATACAGCAAAAAAGTATATTGGGTATATTTGTTTGCAATGCTTTAAGTACTATTTTTGTAAAGAATGGCTTACTTTTTGAGTTTCCAAAAATACATATATTTTTTTAGCTAACTTTTGTGATCACGCGAAAATAGTAATTAAAATATTCACCCAAGAATTAGCGTTGCTTATTTATGAGAACGAATATACTTAGACTTTTATTATTAGCATTTATTTTAGTTTCAGGACAGTTAAGTTTAGCTGCAGAGAAACCTATGCCTACAGATCCCTTTGTCGTGGTTCTGGATGCCGGTCACGGTGGTAAGGATCCTGGAAATATGGGGAATGGCTATAAAGAAAAAGATATAGCCCTTAATATTGTATTGAAGGTAGGAAAAGAGTTGGAAAGTAGGGGCATCAAAGTGGTTTATACCCGTAATACCGATGTTTTTATTCCTTTAATGGAACGAGGGCAGATTGCTAACGATGCGGAAGCCGACCTTTTTGTTTCAGTACATTGTAACTCTCACAATTCCCAGGCTTCAGGAACTGAAACTTTTGTGTTGGGGCTAAATAGAAATAAAACTAATTTTGAGGTAGCTAAGCGTGAAAACTCGGTGATATATATGGAGGAGGATTATAAGGTGACCTATAATGGTTTTGACCCTAATTCTCCCGAATCCTTTATAGGTATGACATTAATGCAGGAAGAGTATCTTAATCAAAGTATTTTATTAGCCGATTTAATTCAGAAAAAATTTACTTTAGATCTAAAGCGTAAAAACCGTGGAGTAAAAGAAGGTGCTTTAATTGTGTTACACCAAACCTACATGCCGAGCGTTTTGGTAGAGGTAGGTTTTCTTACCAATAATAGTGAGGGTGCTTTTCTAAATAGTAACGCAGGCCAAAGTAAAATGTCTGGTGCTATAGTAGAGGGTATTCTAAATTATGGTGCACAAATTAATATGTCCTCTTTAGAAAGTATTGCTCAAACTCCTAAAACCGTTCCCCAATCTGAATCTGGGGTAAGTATAGACGGTAAACCAGCAGACTATTACGAAGGAATTATTTTTAGCGTGCAACTTGCTGCCGGTTCTTCTAAATTAGAGACAAAATCTTATAATTTTAAGGGTATTGAAAACGTCTTTAGAAAAAAAGAAGGCAAATTGTACAAATATTATCTGGGAGAAACCTCTAGTTACCTCGATATACAAAAACTGCATCAAAATGCGATAAACAAGGGCTATCCAAATAGTTATATCGTAGCCTTTAAAAATGGCGAAAAGATTACAGTTAATGACGCGTTAAAAACTAATGTCAATTAAGATACTTTTCTATATTTATGCCTAAATTTGTTTGCATACTAAAAAACTAGCTTTTGAAATATTCTAAAGAGGTTAAAACCGCTATTCTTGCAATCGTTGCAATTGTACTTCTTATTTTTGGGTACAGCTTTCTAAAGGGTAAGAACTTATTAGATTCCAGTCGTACATTTTACGCAATTTATGATGATGTTGAAGGATTATCACCATCTTCCGCAGTAACTATTAATGGTCTTAAAGTAGGACAGGTTACAAATATAGATTTCTTTAATGAAGTTGGTCAACTTGTAGTTACTTTTACTGTAGAGAAAGATTTTACTTTTTCTAAAAATAGTACCGCAAAAGTGTACGGAGGCGGTATTATTGGAGGAAAATCATTAGCTATCGTGCCAGAATACGAAAAAGGTAAAATGGCTCAAACAGGCGACACATTAGATAGTAATGTTGAGGAAGGAATAATGGAATTGGTTAATGAACGTCTTACGCCACTTCAGCAGAAATTAGAGAGAACCGTTGTTAGTGCAGATTCTTTACTTACTTCTATAAACGATGTTTTAAATGATAGTACAACCGAAAATATCAATAACACATTCAAAAATCTAAACGCAACGATGCGATCTTTGAAGAATACTAGTGGTTCTTTAGAAGGCATTGTGCAGGGGAATGCTGAAAATCTTAATAAAACTTTCGACAATCTAAATAAGATGTCTGGTAACTTTAAAACAGTATCAGATTCATTGAAAGCTATTAATTTAGGTCAGATCACAGATGATCTGGAAACTGTAGTTGCCGATTTTCGTAATATAGCCGATAATCTTAATAACGGTCAAGGAACTGCAGGGAAGTTGCTAAATGACGATAAGGTTTATAACAATCTTGATCGTGCAACCCACCAATTAGAAGAATTACTTCAGGATATTAAACTGAATCCTAAACGATACGTTCATTTCTCAGTTTTCGGTAAAAATCCTGGTCCTTACGATGAGCCTAAGGATTCTCTAAAATAAAATAGGTATGCAAATTGTTTCTCAAATAGTATTTCTTATAGCACTAGTAGCCGGTATTTCATTTTTTGTAAGAAATATTAGGCGACTGCTTAGAAATATAAAACTTGGGAACGAAATTGATCGTATCGATAATCCTTCAGAAAGATGGTCCAAAACTATGAGAATAGCTTTTGGACAATCTAAGATGGTAAAAAAACCAGTCTCAGGAGCGCTTCATATCATTGTATATTTAGGATTTATAATTATAAATATTGAAGTTTTAGAAATCATAATCGATGGTATTTTCGGTACACACCGTATACTTTCTTTTATGGGAGGTCTCTACAACGTTTTAATTGGGATATTTGAAGTTTTAGCACTTTTGGTATTTGTCGGCGTAGTGGTTTTCTGGATTAGAAGAAATATCTTGAATATTTATCGATTTTTAAGTAGAGAATTAAAAGGTTGGCCAAAAAACGATGCCAATTATATTCTTTATTTTGAAATGGTTTTAATGACGCTATTTCTGGTAATGAACGCTGCAGATTATCAACTTCAGTTAAATGGTGCTACGCATTATGCCCACGAAGGAGGAATAACTGGTGGATTTCCTATTAGCCAGTTTATAGCCCCTCTTTTTGAAGGACTTTCCAATACAACTTTAGTAATTATCGAAAGAGCCGCTTGGTGGCTACATATTTTGGGAATATTATTTTTCCTTAATTATCTATATTATTCAAAACATCTTCATATTCTTTTAGCATTCCCAAATGTTTATTTCTCTAAACTAAAACCTAAAGGAGAAATGGATAACCTCGAAGCCGTAAAGAAAGAAGTAGCACTTATGATGGATCCAAATGCCGATCCTTTTGCTGCACCGGCTGAAGATGAAGGGGAACCTGAAAAGTTTGGAGCTTCAGATGTGATGGATCTTAATCAAGTCCAACTATTAAATTCTTATACCTGTACAGAGTGTGGTCGATGTACTGCGGAATGTCCTGCCAATCAGACTGGAAAAAAATTATCTCCTCGGAAGATCATGATGGATACTCGAGATCGTCTTGAAGAAGTTGGAGAGAATATCAATAAAAATGGCAAATTTGAAGATGACGGTAAGCAATTATTAGACGATTATATTTTAAGAGAAGAATTATGGGCGTGTACCACTTGTAATGCTTGTGTAGAGGCTTGCCCGGTTGGGATCGATCCTTTATCGATAATTTTAGATATGCGTAGATATTTGGTAATGGAACAAAGTGCTGCTCCTAACGAGCTATCAGCTTCGCTAACAAATATTGAGAATAATGGAGCTCCATGGCCTTATAATCAAATGGATCGTCTAAAGTGGGCTGAAGAAAATTAATTGAACAGATAGAATAGAAGGAATATGGCAGAAGCGATAAAAGTACCAACTATGGCAGAATACATGGCTGAAGGTAAAAAGCCTGAAGTTTTGTTTTGGGTAGGATGTGCAGGAAGTTTTGATGATCGTGCCAAAAAAATAACAAAAGCTTTTGTAAAGCTTTTAAATGAAGCAGGAGTAGATTTTGCAGTTTTAGGAACCGAGGAAACTTGTACTGGAGATCCTGCTAAACGTGCTGGAAATGAGTTTTTATTTCAGATGCAGGCTTCCATGAATATTGAAGTCTTAAACGGCTACGAGATAGAAAAGGTGGTTACTGCTTGTCCACACTGTTTTAATACCATTAAAAACGAATATCCTTCATTAGGCGGAAATTATGAGGTAATGCACCACACACAATTTTTGAAGACGTTACTGAATGAAGGTCGGCTGAAGGTTGAAGGAGGAAAATTTAAAGGAAAAAGAATTACTTTCCATGATCCATGCTATTTAGGTAGAGCCAATGGTGAATACGAAGCACCTAGAGATCTTTTAAGAAAGCTTGAAGTTGAACTTATCGAAATGCGTAAATGCAAAAGCAACGGACTTTGTTGTGGGGCAGGAGGCGCGCAAATGTTTAAAGAACCAGAGCCTGGTAACAAAGACGTAAATGTTGCCAGAACCGAGCAGGCGATGGAAACTAAACCTGAAGTTATTGCTGCTGGTTGTCCTTTCTGTAATACTATGATGACTGATGGAGTTAAAAGTAAAGATCAGGAAGATAATGTTGCTGTAATGGATGTGGCAGAGATGATAGCAAATGCTAAAGATCTTTAAATCAATACCTAACTAAAATTCTCTTATTAAAGCTTAATTTATTTGAAATATGGTAGCTTTTTTGCGACTATATATCTGTAAATTGAGTTCATAAACCGATAAATTACCACCACAATATGTTAGTACCTTTCGAATCCTTACCTGATAATGCAAGAGTTTGGATCTATCAATCTAATCGATCTTTTACTGAAGAAGAACTAGATCAAATTAAACAAAAATTAGATCAATTTTTAACGCAGTGGACTGTACATGGATCCAGTCTTCAGGCAGGTTACGATATTAAATATAAAAGGTTTATAACAATTGGCCTGGATCAGGAAATGAATGCAGCTTCAGGATGTTCAATAGATGCTTCAGTTCAGTTTATTCAAAGTATTGAAAAAGAATACAATGTAGACTTGTTAGATAAGATGAATGTATCCTTCAAACAAGGAGAATTTGTGGCCTATAAACCATTGGCAGACTTTAGAAAATTAGCCAAAAATAAGTCGGTTTCGCCTAAAACTATCGTCTTCAATAACCTAGTAAATAACAAAGCTGAATATCTTTCAGATTGGGAAGTCCCAGCATCGGAGAGTTGGCATAAGAGATTTATGAATTAATGAGAATTAATGCTAGGGTTACATTATTTTTTCTATCCTTCTGTTTTTTCAATTCTATTTTAAAAGCGCAGCTTATAAACACTCCCGATCCTTTAATAACGAAGGACAGTCTGGCACAAGAGAAATGGGTAGATAGTATATATTCCAATTATTCCTTAGAACAAAAACTAGGGCAGCTTTTTATGGTCGATATTTTTTCGAGCGGATCTGAGAGAGATTTCGAAAGAGTACGATCGCTTATTAGAGAGCAGCAGATAGGCGGAGTTATTTTTTCTAAAGGTGGACCAGTAAGAGAAGCAAAACTGACTAACGAATTTCAGAAGCTTAGTAAAACTCCACTTTTGGTCGGTATGGATGCAGAATGGGGACTAGCCATGCGATTGGACTCTACTTTTGCGCTTCCGTGGAATATGACTTTGGGAGCTATTCAGAATAATAAATTGATCGAAGAAGCTGGTGCTGCAATTTCAAGACATACAAAGCGACTAGGAATTCATATCAATTTTGCACCAGTTGTAGATATAAATACAAATCCTCAGAATCCAATTATAGGTAATCGTTCTTTTGGCGAGAATAAATTTAATGTTACGCAAAAGGCTTTAGCCTTTATGCATGGAATGCATAAAGAAGGAATTTTATCGAGTGCGAAGCATTTCCCTGGTCATGGAGATACCGATCAGGATTCTCATAAAACCTTACCATCTATTAGTTTTCCGAAAGAGCGTATAGAAGGAGTAGAGCTTTATCCATATCGCAGCTTAATAAAAGACAGCTTAAGCAGTGTAATGGTAGCGCATTTGGATGTTCCTGCTTTAGGAACTCAGGAAGGAAGACCTACATCCTTATCTAAAAAGGTTGTTACTGAAATGCTTCGCGAAAATCTACAATTTAAAGGTCTAATTTTTACAGATGCTTTAAATATGCGTGGTGCTTCCAATTACGACGAACCTGGAGAAATAGATCTAGCCGCTTTTAGAGCAGGAAACGATATTTTATTAATTTCTGAAGACGTTCCAAAATCTGTAGAGAAACTGAAATCTGCATATTTTTCAGGTTTAATTACTGAAGATAGACTGGCACACTCGGTTAAAAAGATTTTAAAAGCAAAGTATAAAGCAGGATTAAATGATTACAAACCTGTTGAAGAAGCTTTTCTTTACGAAGAATTAAACGGTGTTAGAGATCAGGTTCTTTACGAAAACTTAATGGAAAATGCCATGACTTTGATTCGGAATAACAAAGGAATGGTGCCTATTAAGAATTTAGATGAACAGAAAATCGCGTACGTAGAATTAGGTGATGACGATGGCACTGTATTTCTTCAGCAATTGAAAAAATACGCGAAAGTTGATCATATTTCCGCAGAAAAATTACCACAACTTCTAGATAAACTAAAGGATTACAACTATGTGATTATAGGTTTTCATAAAAGCAATGATAATCCTTGGAAATCTTACAGCTTTAGCAATCAGGAGTTAGTTTGGCTGCATGAAATAGCGAGAGAAAATAATACGCTTTTAACTGTGTTTGCAAGTCCTTATTCAATTTTAGACATAAAAAGCACTACAAATATTCAGAGCATATTAGAAGCCTATCAAAATAGTGAAATCGCTCAGAAAAAAGCAGCACAGGTTATTTTTGGCGCAATTGAAGCTAAAGGTAAATTGCCTGTGAGTATAGGTATAGAATTTCCTGAAGGAACTGGCTATGATACCAAGTCTATAAACCGACTTTCTTATGGTTCCCCAGAAAGTGTTGGGATGAATAGCTTTAAATTGAAGAAAATAGATTCGATTGTAAATTATTCTATTGCCCAGAAAATGACGCCGGGTGCACAGGTTTTAGTAGCAAGAAAAGGAAAAGTGATTTATAGTAAGAATTTTGGTTTTCATCAATATGAGCATATAAATCCTGTTACCGATACTTCAGTTTACGATTTAGCATCTTTAACCAAAATACTCTCAACCTTACCTTTAGTAATGAAGCAGGTAGAAGATGGTATTATCAGTTTTGATACCAAATTGGGTGAAATGATGCCGGTTTTTCAGGGAACAAATAAAGAAAACATAAGGTTGCAGGATATGCTAATGCATTATGCAAAACTAAAAGCCTGGATTCCTTTCTATGTTCCTACGATAGACGCGGTAACCAAGCATCCTTCAACCTTATACTATAACGAAGCACCAAATGAACGCTTTAATACGAAGGTAGCAAATGATATGTATATTAGAAAAGATATGCAGGATACGATTATTGATATTATCGCGAAAAGTGGATTAAATCGAAAAAAGGAGTATAAATACAGTGATCTTCCATTTTACATTTTAAAATATTATCTGGAAGGATTTTATGGTTCCAACTTAAACAGTATCACTCAAAATAAGCTTTACAAAACTCTAGGTGCAAATTATACGGGATATTTACCAATTACAAGATTTCCCTTAGATGAGATTGTTCCAACCGAGAATGATAAATTATGGAGAGGACAGTTGGTACATGGTTATGTTCACGATCAGGGAGCTGCCATGCAGGGTGGCATTGGCGGTCATGCAGGTTTGTTTAGCAATGCCAACGATGTCGCTAAAATAATGCAGACGTATATGCAAGGTGGTAGCTATGGCGATCAAACCTATCTAAAATCTAAAACCATAGATAAGTTTAATACCTGTTATTATTGCAATAAAAATGTAAGGCGTGGGGTTGGTTTCGACAAACCTCAAATTAGTGGCGGAGGTCCGGTTTGCTCTTGCGTTTCACGCAGTAGCTTTGGACATAGCGGCTTTACAGGAACTTTAGCCTGGGCAGATCCAGAAGAAGAGATTGTATATATTTTTCTATCTAATCGCGTGTATCCAGATTCTACCAATAGAAAATTGATACGCGAAAATATTAGAACGAAAATACAGGAAGTAATCTACGATGCTATAGATTACTGATTTGATGTGTTAGAAATGATTAAATTGAATCGGTTTTTGCCGGTTTTAAAAAAGGATTAATGAAAATAGCAATAGTGTGTTATCCCACTTTTGGTGGTAGTGGAGTAGTGGCAACAGAACTTGGCCTGGCGCTATCAAAAAGAGGTCACGAAGTTCATTTTATAACCTATAAGCAGCCGGTACGATTAGATCAATTATCCAGCAATGTAAAGTTTCACGAAGTTCACGTACCAGATTATCCTTTGTTTCACTATCAACCTTACGAGTTGGCTTTAAGTAGTAAACTGGTAAACATGGTGAAATTGCACGGTATAGAGTTGTTGCATGTTCATTATGCTATTCCACATGCTTATGCTGGTTATATGGCTAAAAAAATGCTGGAAGATCAGGGAATTCATATTCCGATGGTAACTACACTACATGGTACAGATATTACGCTTGTAGGCAATCATCCTTTTTACAAACCTGCCGTGACATTTAGTATAAATGCCAGTGATATGGTGACTTCAGTTTCTGAAAGTCTACGGAAGGATACTCTTGAACTTTTCGAAATCAAGAAAGAAATAAAAGTAATTCCTAATTTTATTGATGCGTCTAAATATCAGGAAAAAACGTTTACCAATTGTCAGCGAGAATTGATGGCAGAGGGTGACGAAAAGATTATTACGCATATTAGTAACTTCAGGAAAGTAAAACGAATTCAGGATACGATCAAGGTTTTTTACGAAGTTCAGAAGAGTTTAAAATGCCGTTTAATGATGGTAGGTGAAGGACCCGAAAAAGAAAAAGCCGAAGCTTTGGCAGAAGAGCTTGGCATTCAGGATAAAGTGATGTTTTTAGGGCAAAGCCACGAAATTGACAAGATTCTTTGTTTTTCAGACTTATTTTTACTGACGTCAAAAAGAGAAAGTTTTGGACTAGCGGCTCTAGAAGCTATGATAAATAGTGTGCCTGTAGTTTCTAGTAATACTGGAGGATTGCCAGAAGTTAACCAACAAGGAGTTTCAGGTTATTTATGTGATGTAGGTGATGTAAAAGGAATGGCCAAAAAAGCAATTTCTATACTAAGTGATAACGAGACGCTAAAAACCTTCAAGCGAAACGCAAGAAAAGTTGCAGCTACTTTTGATATTAATCAAATTGTGCCCATGTACGAAACAATGTATTCTGAACTTTTAGAAAAAAGCACAAAAAAAGTGGAAAATTAATTTCCACTTTTTTTATATAAATTATTCAATAATTTAGAATTGGTAACGAACACCAATTGCCAAATCTGGAGATAAATCGTCTATTGCTTTGTAATCACTAAATCCAATTTCTGGTCTTAGGTCTAACGATAATACAAGTGGAATGTCAAAATTATATTCAACTCCTATATTCCCAGCCAAGAAAAGATAAGCACCATCATTAAAATCTCTTCGATCGTCATTAACATTAGCAAAACCAGCACCAGCACCGGCGTACCAGTTAAATCCGTTTTCGATATTCCAAACCCATTGATAAAGACCAACTGCTTTTACAATATTGTAATCTGAATGGCTTCTCCAACCAAGATCAAATTCTAAGCGGTTGTTATCACTTCCTACCGCTCTTTGGTAAGAAACTTCTGGACCAAAACCATTGCTTCCGCCAAGTCTAAGACCAATAGCATTCTCAGCAATTTCCTGTGCACTTACGTTCGTAAATAAGCCCGATCCTAAGGCAATCAATGCAATAACTAAAAACTTCTTCATTGTTTTAATTTATAGATTTTGGGCAAAAATACTTTTTGACTGAAAGTAACATTATTTCAATTAGCCAATCTATTGTTAATAATCTCTAAAAATCTGTTAAGCAGTTTAGCTAATTTGCTTAATTTTAAAAACTGTATGGAAAAGAAACTTCAGCAATTAGCAACGCGTTTAGATGGTCAGTTATTTTTTGATAAACTTTGGCGATCAATTTATGCTACCGATGCCTCTGTTTATAGAGAACTACCATTAGCGGTATGTTATCCTAAAAACGAAAAAGATATAAAAGAGCTTATTCTTTTTGCTAAAGAAAATAAGACATCGTTAATTCCCAGAACAGCCGGAACCTCACTTGCAGGGCAATGTGTAGGAACAGGGATTGTGGTAGATGTTTCTAAGAACTTCACGAAAATTCTAAGTCTCGATACAGAAAATAAAACGGTGACGCTTCAACCGGGAGTAATAAGGGACGATCTTAATAGAATGCTGAAGGAATATGGTCTTTTCTTTGGTCCTAATACTTCAACTTCTAACCGATGTATGGTAGGAGGAATGGTAGGAAACAATAGTAGTGGAACGACTTCCATTAAATACGGAACAACTCGAGAAAAAACTGTCGCTTTAAAGACGATTCTTAGTGATGGCAGCGAAGCCGAATTTAAGGCTATTCCAAAAGAAGAATTTCAGGAAAAACTGAAATTTGATAATTTAGAAGGTGATATTTATAGAAATATTTCTGAAATACTTTCTTCGGAAGAAAACAAAGCAGAGATCATAAAGGAATTTCCGCCGAAAGAATTACATCGCCGAAATACAGGTTATGCGATAGATGAATTAATTTATTCTGATGCTTTTTCTGAAGATTCCAACGAACCCCTGAATATATGTCATCTTCTTGCCGGTAGTGAGGGAACATTAGCTTTTACAACAGAGCTTACCTTACAGCTAGACGATTTACAGCCACCTGAAGCAGCTATGATCGCTTCGCATTACCGCAGTATCGAAGGTTGTTTGCAGGATGTAGCTTCAACTATGGAGCATTCGCTTTTCACTTGCGAGATGATGGATAAAACCATATTAGATTGCACCAAACAGAATATTAAATACCGAGAAAATCGATTTTTTATTCAGGACGATCCTGAAGCGATTTTAATGCTCGAAGTTAGAGCAAATACCGCCGATGAACTTCAGGAGAAAACAAAAGCTTTGTTGAATACACTGGAGGAAAACGGAATTAGTTACGCCAATCCCATTCTTTATGGAGAGCAAATTAATATGGCTTCAGAATTAAGAAAAGCGGGGCTTGGTTTATTGGCAAATATCGTTGGCGATAAAAAGGCGGTGGCTTGTATTGAAGATACTGCCGTTGCCTTACCGGTGTTGGCAGATTACATCAAAGAGTTTAGCCAGATTATGAAATCTTATGAGCAAAATGCGGTGTATTATGCTCATGCTGGCGCTGGAGAACTTCATTTACGGCCAATTTTAGATTTAAAGAAAACAGAGGATGTAAAGCTTTTTAGAAAAATTACGACCGATGTTGCGAAATTGGTGAAAAAATACAATGGTTCTATGAGCGGTGAACATGGCGATGGTCGTGTGCGTGCCGAGTTTGTAGAAATGATGGTAGGATCTAAAAATTACGCACTATTAAAACAAGTAAAAGCTGCTTTTGATCCTGAAAACATCTTTAATCCCGGGAAAATTATCGACGCTCCGGCAATGGATACGTCCTTAAGATATCAACCTGATAGGAAAGAGCCGCAAATCAAAACACTGATGAATTTCGATGAAAGTAAGGGGATTTTGCGTTTAGCTGAACAGTGCAACGGTAGTGGCGATTGTAGAAAATCTGCGGAAAGTGGCGGCACCATGTGTCCTAGTTATCGCGCTACTAAAGACGAAAAAGATACCACCAGAGCGCGAGCAAATACGTTACGAGAATTTTTAACAAACTCAGATAAAGAAAATAAGTTTAGCCATAAAGAAATTAAAGAGGCTTTTGATCTTTGTATAAGTTGTAAAGGTTGTAAAAGTGAATGCCCAAGTAGTGTTGATGTTGCTGCTTTAAAAGCAGAATTTCAATATCAATATCAAAAGGAAAACGGCTTCTCTAATCGAAGCAAAGCTTTTGCAAACAATGGGAAAATGAATAAAATGGCTTCTAAAGTTTCGGGAGTGGCCAATTTTATGTTTTCCAATAGCGTTACTTCAGGAATTGCTAAGAAAGTGATGGGTGTTGCGCCACAAAGAACATTGCCTAAATTGGCCAAAATGACTTTAAAATCTTATTTTGAAAAGAATAAAGATCGGTTAAAACCTCAAAATCCAATAAAATCGGTTTACTTTTTTAATGATGAGTTTACGAATTTTTTAGATGCTGAAATTGGTTTTGATGCGTTGGAATTATTAAGTAAACTGAATTATAAAGTCATTTTTACCGATCATGAAGAGAGTGGAAGAGCGCATATTTCTAAAGGATTTTTAGAAGAAGCGAAAGAAATGGCGAATAAAAATGTTTCGATTTTCAGTAATCTGGTTTCAGAAGATCAACCGCTTTTAGGTTTGGAACCTTCAGCCATTTTGACATTTAGAGATGAATATTTGCGATTAGCTGATGATCAAGAAAAAGCAACAGCATTATCTAAAAATTGCTTTATTATTGAAGAATTTCTGAAGAAAGAAATCGCTCTGGGAAACATCAAAAAAGAGCACTTTACTTCCGAAGAAAAAAACATAAAAGTTCACGGTCACTGCCATCAAAAAGCATTATCGAATACGGCTGTAACTTTTGATGTTTTGAATTTCCCTGAAAATTATAAGGTAACGATCATTCCATCAGGTTGCTGCGGCATGGCGGGTAGTTTTGGTTACGAAAAGGAACATTATGAAGTAAGTATGGCGGTAGGAGAGCAGACTTTGTTCCCTGCGGTTAGAAAAGCTTCTGAAGAAACGATAATTTCAGCAAACGGAACAAGTTGTAGGCATCAGATCTACGACGGAACAAAGCGAAATGCACAACATCCGGTAAGTATTCTGCTGAATGCTTTAAAAGCCTAAAATAGC
The DNA here is from genome assembly GCF_030409505.1 of Zunongwangia endophytica. Lineage (NCBI taxonomy): Bacteria > Pseudomonadati > Bacteroidota > Flavobacteriia > Flavobacteriales > Flavobacteriaceae > Zunongwangia > Zunongwangia endophytica. The sequence goes on from NZ_JAUFPZ010000002.1 coordinate 847,173, forward strand.
CAGAATCTAGAGCATTGATTGAAGTATTTGGTCAGCAGTAAAATTTGGCCAAATACTTCATTTTTTTATTTCATCTACATTTAATTGAGATCAACCTCCTGCGCGTCTTTCGGTATCAGTATTTCCTGATTTTTGAGAACGTACTTTCAAATTATCATTTCCGAATTTATAGCTTATACTCAGCCAAAATTGACGGGTATCATAAAAATTTCTAATGTGCTGAGTAACGCCGTTTATTTTAGCCGTTTTTCGCTCAATACTATTTCTAAATAAATCTTCCCCACGCAGGCTAATATTCAAATCTTTATCTAAGAGTAAAAACTGCAGGGAAAGTCCTAAAGAACTCTGCGCTTTGGTTTCAAAAATACCATCGACACCTGCAAATTGATACCAGTAATTGATTCCGCCGATAATCGTTTTTTCAGAATTTATATTAAAATCATTATTAGTACTAATTCTGCTATTAAAACCGCTGCGATCTGCTTGTGGCTGCTCCAAATTAAAAGTCGAATTTGCATAATTTAGATCCAAATTATTTACGTTAGTCCACCAATGTATTGGACTCCATGTAAAACTTTCAGAGATTCCTAAAAGCGTCCTGTCAATATAATTTTTATAACTAAATCCTGTACTATTAGTCGATGTATTGGCTATAGGAACTTCACCAAATGCGTTGTTTTCCCGAGTAAAATAAAGTCGGGTTACAAAATCATGATGTAAAACACTAAATTCAATATTATGAATAAATGAGGGATCTAAATATGCGTTTCCTGAATAAAATATTAAAGGATTTCTATAATAAGTATTAGGATTAAGATCTCTAAAGTTTGGGCGTTCTATCCTGCGACTGTAATTAAGCGAGAAATTTGTTTCCTTGTCAAGATTGTAGTTAATGTAAAAAGTAGAGAAGAGGTTGGTGTAATTATCCTCACGATTTATGTCCAAATTTGGAGAAAGTGCGCTTATAGCAGTATTTTCTAGGCGCAAACCAAACTGTGCAGACCAACGCTCGCCAAAATTTCTATTTGCTGAAATGTAAGCCGCAGCGATGTTTTCTTCGTAGTTAAAAGGAATGGCAGGAACATCAGGAATATCATCTGTAGGATTCGACGTGTACCCAGTATTGAAACTTTCAATATCACTAGAAATGTCGGAATAAGCATACTTTGCCCCAAAATCTAAATCGATCCATTGTAATGGACTTTCAACATCAACTTTAGCCGAATAAATGTCATAATTATTATTAGTTTTATTAAAAGATCTAAAATAGCTATTCTCTGCATTTTCATCCAGGCTAGGCGATTCGATCCCTTGATAATACTTTTTATCTTCGTTGGTATTATACAGATAATCCAAATTCAAAATCAATTTTTTTCCTACGGAATCGAGGTTGAAATTACTATTTAGGTTGAATTTATGAACTCTTGGATGTTGTGGTTCTGATCCTTCAATTCTTATAAAGCTATTTACTGAATTATTTTGAGTGATAGTAGTTCTAGGTGACGTTTGGATATCTACGGTAGTTCCATTAAAATAATATTGTGCACCTAATTGCCAATTTTCGTCAATTTCATAACTAATTTCTGCGGAAGCTACCGAGCCTTCCAAATCAATATCAATAGGAGTTAATGTTGCTGAAGTTTCTTCGGGATACGTAGATTTAAGGCTTTCCTGAAGTGCTATTTGATGATTTATAAAACCAAGCCGACCCGAAAAGGTGAATTTGTTTTTATTGATATTGAAATTTGCTGAACTTCTATAATTCGCTTTGGTTCGCTGAATATACGTTCCTTTAAGCTGCGCATTCCAAGAATCGCTTTTGGGCTTTTTCAAGATAATATTTATTAGTCCGCTATTTCCTTCAGCCTCGTATCTTGCCGGTGGATTGCTAATCACTTCGATGCTTTTAATAGTTTCAGAATCGATACTTTGCAGAAAATTAATAAGATCAACGCCAGATAGTTGTAGTATTTGTTCATTTAGCATCACTCTCATATTTCCTTTGCCAATCATGTTTATCGCATCGTTTTCTACACGAATACCGGGAACTATTTTTAAAACCTCAACTACATCGCCTTGCGAAGATTTTGATGAATTTTCAACGTTAAAAATAAGCCGATCAATTTTTCGCTCAATCAGTTTCTTCTTTGAAGTGATTAGCACCTCATCCAATTTTTGAGCATTTTCGACACTAATTGTTCCTAAATCTATAGGTTCGTTTTTGACTTCAATTGCTTTACTAAACAGTTGTTGACCTACATATGAAATTTCTAAAGTGTAATTACCGGAGTAGCATTCAACTGAAAACTTCCGTCATCCTCGGTAATGGTACCGATTAGTTTTTCTGAATTTAGTGGCTTTAAAATAACTTCAGCAAAAGCAATTGGAGTGGAGTCATTTTCGATAATTTTACCTGAAATTTTAGTTTGAGAAATTGCTGAACAACATAGCAAACTCATGAAAATAGTGATGAATAATTTCATTTAAGTAATTTGGAGAAACTGATATTTTTAGCAAATTACAATAAATATACGCTTAGGTATAAAAAATAAAATTTTTATTGTTCTACTTCATTCTTCTTACGATTCTTTATTTTGGCATTTCATTTTAATTTTAATTGCAATGCATAAAAAGGTATTTACATTTTTAATTTTAATTTTTCTTTCTTTTTCTATCAATGCTCAGGATAATAGCCCTGGCCTTAATTTGGATGTTGTAGACAAAGTACCGGTGGCAAAAGACTGTGATTCAGATTTAGATAACAGAGCTTTACGGATTTGTTATGGCAAAAGCGTGCAAAAAACTGTAATGAATCGGGTGGATATCAATTTTATAAAACGACAAAATTTAGAGCCAGGATTATATACAGCAATTGCAAAGTTTAGAGTAAATACCAAAGGAAAAATAGACAAAATAACCGTTGATTTTGAGAATGAAAAAATTGCAAAACATATAAAAAGAGCAGTTAAGAAATTGAGGCGAAGTGAGCCTGCTATTAAAGATGGTGAACCTGTGAATATTATCTATGCACTTCCTGTAAAATTCCGCATATAAGACGGTTTAGATGAAAACTAATTTTCAGCTTATTAGATAAGTTGTTTATGGCATAAATTCACGAAAATTAAAAAGGCGAGCTAAATGCTCGCCTTTTTATGTCTTAAACAATATGATAGAACTATTTTATAAACAATTCTTTATTTGGTTTATTAGTCATATGAAATATTAGCTCGCCACCTTTAATTAATGTATCGTGAGAAATAAAAGGTTTAGATAATTCCTTACCATTTAGCTCTACTTTTTCCACATATACATTTTTATCACTTTGATTTTTAGCAAGTACTCTAAATGAGTTTCCGTTTTCAAGATTTATAGTCGCATCTTTAACCGCGGGACTTCCTAAAGCATAATCTAAGGATCCTGGAGCGACAGGGTAGAAGCCGAGACTACTGAAAATATACCATGCACTCATTTGTCCAAAATCATCATTACCACTTAATCCGTCAGATCCTGTTTGATATTTAGTTTTCAAGATCATTCTAATTTTGTCTTGAGATTTCCAAGGTGTATTGGTCCAGTTATAAAGATAAGGAACATGATGTGACGGCTCGTTACCGTGTACATAGTTCCCAATAATCCCTTCACGAGAAATATCTTCAGTATTTTCAAAATATTTATCTGGAAGTTCCATAGTAAAAAGTGAATCTAAATGCTGAGAAAATTGATCTTTTCCGCCCATCATCTCGATCATTTCAGCAGGAGCGTGTGGAACATATAAACTGTAGTTCCAGCTATTTCCTTCAATAAAACCCTGCCCGTGTGTATTTAATTCATCAAAGTCCTTTTTAAAGGTGCCGTCGCTAAGTTTAGGACGCATAAAACCGGTTTTTGCATCGTAAACATTTTTATAATTTTCTGAACGTTTAATAAATTCCTGATAGATGTCTCCTTTCCCTAATTTTTTGGCAGCCTGAGCGATCGCCCAATCATCGTAGGCATATTCTAAAGTCTTAGAAACGGAGGCTCCATTTTTATCTTCTGGAACATAGCCCATATCCATATAATAACCAAGACCATCGTAATATCTGGTTCTTGCCGTATTTACCATAGCTTCTAATGCATGTTCCTGATCGAAATCTGCATTTCCTTTTATAATAGCATCAGCTAAAACCGAAGCACTATGATAGCCAATCATACACCAGTTTTCGTTTGCATAATGAGACCAGACGGGTAGCATAGAATGAACGCTCTGGTCGTAATGCGCCATCATCGATTCGGCCATGTCGGCGTTTCGTTCTGGTTGTAAAATATTAAACAGTGGATGTAAAGTTCTATAAGTATCCCAAAGAGAAAAGCTAGTATAATTGGTAAATCCATCGGTTTGATGAACATTCATATCCAAACCTTTGTATTTGCCATCTGTATCCATATATTCTGTAGGGCCTAAAAAGGCATGATACATTGCAGTATAGAAATTAGTTAGTTCATCTTTATGTTCTGAAGCTAATTGAACTTTATTAAGCTCGCGGTTCCATTTCGCTTTTGCTTCGTTTTTAATCTTTGCAAAGTTCCAATGTGGAACTTCCTCTTTCATGTTATTTAAAGCACCTTCAGAACTTACCGGAGAAATAGCCATTTTCACCTTTAATTTTTCTTGAGGTTCTAAATCGAAATCAAAATACATTCTAATTTTCTCTCCAGCGATTTCAGGAAAATTTTTAGATTGGTCGAATTTTCCCCAAAATCCATTGTAAGGTTGTTTATCATAACGATTTCTACCATACTCTTTGATTGGTTCGCTAAAAGACATGGAAAAGTAAACTCGGCGTGTTCTTGCCCACCCATTTGTTTGGCGATAACCTGTTACCAAAGTATCATTTTCTACACGTACAAATGTCCATACGTTTTTATCATCGTAATTATAAATACCATGCATTAAATCGAAAATAAGGTGTGCTTCTACATTTTCAGGAAAAGAATATTGATGCATTCCCACGCGAGTGGTTGCGGTCATTTCAGCTTTAATATTATAATCGTCTAGCATTACACTGTAATAACCAGCCTCAGCATTTTCTTTATTGTGAGAGAATCGGGAGCGATAACCACTTTCTGGATTTGTAGCTGTACCAGGATTTAATTTAAGATTTCCTGTGGTGGGCATAATCAAAAAGTCACCAAGATCTGAATGTCCTGTGCCGCTAAAATGTGTATGGCTAAAACCAACGATGGTTTTATCATCGTATTGATAACCTGCACAATATTTATAGACATCTGGATTGTAATGACCATCTACAGCATAAGGAATAGTATCTGTATCTGGGCTTAATTGTACACTACCAAAAGGAACAGTTGCACCGGGATAGGTGTGTCCCATTTTAGCTGTACCAATCATTGGATCTATATATTGCGCAAAATCCTTAGCACCTTTTATTTTAGATGTTGAAACCGAATTTTCTTCGGCCTCAGCGTCTTTACAGGAAGTATATAAACTTAAAGAGCTTAGTAAAATACCAGCGCTTAAAAGTCGGACTCCCTTTTTAAATGAATTTAAAATCATGAATTAATTCTATTCGTTAGAAAATGAATATGGAAAAGCATCTTTTTTAGTTCCGCGATCTTTATTTGGGGATGCACTCATTTCGATATTTATCGTAGCACCTTCAACCAATTCAGAATGTTTTACGTAATTTTTTTTGTAAGTTTTTCCATTAAGCTCCATGTGCTCAACAAATTTATTCTCATTGCTGTTCTTAGGAGCATCAATTACTATTTTATTTCCGTTTTCTAGATTCACGGTTACCTTTTTAAATAATGGCGCGCCTAATACATATTCATCTACAGCGGGTGTCACCGGATAAAAGCCCATTGCTGAAAATACATACCATGCAGAAGTTTGGCCATTATCTTCATCACCACAATAACCATCTGGAGTTGCCATGTACATTCTATCCATAGTTTCTCGTGCCCATTTCTGAGTTTTCCAAGGCTCACCAGCATAGTTGTAAAGATAAATCATATGCTGAATGGGTTGATTACCATGTGCGTATTGTCCCATATCTGCAATTTGCATTTCGCGAATTTCATGAATTACTCCGCCGTACATACTTTCATCGAATATTGGAGGCATCGAGAACACAGAATCCAATTTTTTGACAAAATTTTCTTTACCACCCATAAGATCAATTAAACCTTCAACATCATGAAAAACTGACCAGCTGTAATGCCAGCTATTTCCTTCAGTAAATGGATTTCCCCATCTAAATGGATTAAAATCTTCTTGCCAAGTTCCATCTTCATTTTTACCTCTCATTAATCCATAGCCGGGATCAAAAAGATTTTTATAGTTCATACTACGCTCTTTATACTTTTTTATTTCTTTTTTAGACTTTCCAATCGCTTTACCAAATTGGTAGATCGCAAAATCATCATAAGCGTATTCTAAAGTTCTAGCAGCACTTTCGTGAACACCAACATCGTAAGGAACATAACCAAGATCATTGTAATAAGGGGCTCCCGCACGTCCAACAGCAGTCATGGGTCCTTCGTTATTTGCACCGTTTTCTAAAGCTTTCCAAAGGGTTTCAGTATCATAACCTCTAAGTCCTTTGATATATGCATCTGCCACTACAGAAGCTGAATTATTTCCTACCATAATATTCGCATATCCGGGACTGGACCATTCTGGTAACCATCCACCTTCTTTAAAATCGTTAACAAGACCAGCTTGCATCTCTTTATTTATTGAGGGATATGCTAAATTTAGGAAAGGATATAGAGCTCTAAACGTATCCCAGAATCCGGTACCAGCAAACATATAGCCGGGAAGTACTTCTCCGTTGTAAGGGCTCCAGTGTACGATCTCATCATTTTGATTTATTTCGTATAATTTATTCGGAAAAAATAAAGTTCTGTAAAGGCAGGAATAAAATGTTCTTATCTGGTCGATCGTTCCGCCAGAAACTTCTAGTCTTCCTAATTTTTCATTCCAAAGATCACGAGCGTTTTGCTTAGTTGTCTCAAATTCGTTATTTGCTATCTCACGATCTAAATTTAATTGCGCTTGCTCTAAACTTATAAAAGAAGAGGCCACCTTTGCATTAATTACATCGCCTTTTTTGGTTTTAAAACCAACAATAGCTCCGGCATGATCGGCTTCCATTTCGGCTTGTCCTTTAGCCAATTTATCGCCTTCCCAGGTATTTACATCATTAAAAGATCTATCAAACTGAATTACAAAATAGTTCTTGAAATTGGTTAATTTTCCTCGCGCATATTTCGTGGTATACCCGATAATTTTATTTTCTTCAGGAATCACTTTAACATAAGAACCTTTATCAAAAGGATCGATCACCACATAAGAACTATCTGATTCTGGAAAAGTCATTCTGAATTGCGCTGCACGTTCGGTAGGAGTAAGCTCTACCGTTACATCGTGATCGGCTAAGTAGACTTTATAGTAATAAGGAGTAGACTTCTCAGCCTTGTGTGAAAACCAGCTTGCACGATCGTCCTGATTAAATTTCATTCCGCCGGTAACTGGCATTAATGAAAACTGGCCGTAATCGTTCATCCAGGGAGAAGGCTGGTGCGTTTGTTTGAATCCGCGTATTTTATCTGCATTGTATGTATACGCCCATCCATTTCCCATTTTGCCTGTTTGGGGTGTCCATAAATTCATTCCCCAAGGCACTGCAACAGCTGGGTAAGTATTTCCATTCGATAATTCTGGCTTAGAATCTGTTCCCATTAGCGGATTTACAAAATCTACAGGATTATCTATGGCTTCAATAAGATGGTCTTGCGCTTTCGCATTATTAAAGAGCGAGAGAAGCGCCAAAATCGTAAATAACTTTTTTTTCATGATATAACAACGAAAATTAATTGATATTGCTATTATACGAAAATAAAATCTAAGAGAATAAATCGTTTTAGCTAAAAACTATAGAATTCTCAGAACTAAGAAGTGAAATCGATAAAAAAAACATTTGTGTGGCTAGGAAGTCATGGACGCAAAAGATAATTAGGCGAAAGCTAAGCTTTAGATAATTAATATTGAAAAAGGATTTAAAATCTTAATAGATCCAAGTGCAGAAATAATACGATTTTGTATATTTCTGAAGATCAATTCAGAAGAAAATATTAGAATTGAAATTCAGTATTTAAATCATAACACAGCCAACCAATGAAAGATAACTTTTCAGACCAGTCTCAGAATTATGCAAATTTTCGTCCTAAATATCCAAACGCAGTTTTCAATGAAATAATGAAGCATGTTGCTGAAAGATCAAAAGCATGGGATTGCGCAACAGGTAATGGGCAGGTTGCTGAAGAACTTTCAAAATTGTTTAATCAAGTTGAGGCTACTGATATTAGCGAAAATCAAATAGAACAGGCTCCAAAATTAAAGAATATTAATTATAGCATTCAACCTGCCGAAAATGTTGACTTTAAAGATCATTCTTTCGATTTAATAACTGTCGCTCAAGCCATCCATTGGTTTGATTTTGATAAATTTTATGATGAAGTAAAGCGAACGCTGAAACCTGAAGGGATATTAGCGGTTTTAGGCTATAGTCTTTTTAAAACTAATGCTGAAACTAATAAAATTATGCAACATTTTTATTATGAAGTCATTGGTCCTTATTGGGACGAAGAGCGAAAATATTTAGATGAAGGTTATGACACAATCCCATTTCCGTTTAAAGAAATAGCTACATCCAAAATCAATTTTAAAGAAGAATGGAGTTTTGATCGACTTATTGGCTATTTAAAAACATGGTCTGCAGTTAAACATTTTATTGCTAAAAATGGATATGATCCTGTAGATGATATTTATAAGGATCTAAAAATGAGCTTTGGAACTTCAAATACGATAGAATTCCCAATATTATTTAAAATTGGTAAACTTTTATAAAAAATGAATATTTAAGCGTAGCGTTGAAGCATTTAATCTCGATTATTAAGTAAAAATTGATAATTTAGCTTGGCATAAAAAATGCTGGATAACTATATCAACTTTAACCACTAATGAAGAAATTAACCATAAGCTTTAGTCTCTTTCTTGCTTTTAGCGGAGCTACTTTTGCGCAAAGTCTTTCTACTACTGTTCCTAATGAAACGGTAACCGATCAGGTTTTAAAAGAATTGAATCGGGAACGAGCATTATTGAGTCAGAATCTAGATTTTCGCATTAAAGAAATTGACTCTAAAATCACCAATCTTGACGAGAGTATCAAGAATTCTAAAAATGCTTCAGATAAAGTTGAAAAACTTTTAGAGCGCGTAAAGTTTTTGGAACAACGCCAAACTGAAATCGATAAGAATACGGTAAGCGTTTATAAATATAATTACAGTTCCGCAGTATTAAATCTTGCCAGTATGGAGCGAGAGATAAAACCGCTAAACCTTTTTAATAGCTCAAGAGAATTTTACTCTACGCTAGATAGAGTGAGTAACCCTATGCATTACGAAGGTTATCAAGAATGGTTTGGTAAATTTCAAAATTTTGTAAAAGAAGAACAGGATAGCAATGCAAGCTTAGCCGCTTTAAATCATATTATGGCTGTAACCGGTGATTTAAGCCAGGGAACTCCATTTGTAGGAATGTTTGCTGGAAGTCTTTTTGATGGAATAGGGACTTTTATTGAATCTCTAAACCGAAGACAAAAAGAGCTTCAAAAACAAAGTATAGAGATGTTGAAGTTAACAACTTCGGTATCTCAGTTTACGCACGACAAAGATCTAATTGAAACTGAATGGGAGGCGATCAATAAAAGTCTGGATGAATTGAGAAACCTTCAGGATAAAGAGATGAAGGAAAATTTCGTAAAAATGCTTGGTGTTAATCTTGAAGAATTTGATAGAAAATTTACAGGAGAAACCGATGCAAAGAAAAGAACTCAATATATTCTGGATATTTCAAAAATTGCTGAAAATAAAATAGTAGAGGAGCGTGAAAAAAATCCTGAAAACTGGAAGCAAAGTTACCATGATGAAATGCTAGCCGTTCAGAATCTCAAAATTCGTTTTGGTGATATTACTTTCAGAATTTTAGAAAACTTAAAAAAGTATGAAGGATTGATAGAAAAGTATAAAAAGGATCCTTATTTGAAAAAGGAGATGGGAGAATTAGAAGTGAAACTGGATATTGTAAAAAACACCTTCGAATCTACTTTTAATCCGCAGGAATATATCAAAGCCTCGAACGAAATGTATATTGTAGAATAATTTATTCGGAGATCTACTAATTTTGATTGAAATTTCCGTGTGAAATAGGGGAGAACAGCTAAGTTCTCCTTTTTTTATAACACTATTTTTGCAGATACATTTAAAATCGGTATTATCGAGTAAATTCGTATCTAATTCCTATCTTTGCAGCCGCAAAATAAATAGCATCAAAATTTAGTTTATGAAAGCCGGAATTGTAGGATTACCAAACGTAGGAAAATCGACTCTATTTAATTGTCTTTCCAATGCCAAAGCGCAAAGTGCAAATTTTCCTTTTTGTACGATCGAACCTAACGTAGGGGTAGTTAATGTTCCAGATCCTCGTATCCAACGATTAGAAGAATTAGTAAATCCAGAAAGAGTACAACCTGCAACTGTAGAAATTGTAGATATTGCTGGTCTTGTTAAGGGAGCTAGTAAAGGGGAAGGTCTTGGAAACCAGTTTTTGGCTAATATTCGTGAAACCGATGCTATTCTTCATGTGCTAAGATGTTTTGATAACGACAATATTGTGCACGTTGATGGTTCTATAGATCCTATTCGAGATAAAGAAACGATCGATATGGAACTTCAGCTTAAAGATTTAGATACTGTTGAGAAAAAGCTGGATAAAGTGAAGCGTGCAGCCAAAACTGGTAACAAAGAAGCTCAGAAAGAAGAAGCTGCTTTACTAAAAGCAAAGGCAGGTTTAGAAGCAGGAAAATCTATTAGAGCGGTTGAATTTACTGAAGATGAGCATAGAGAATTTATCAATCCATTACAGTTTATTACCGATAAACCGGTAATGTATGTTTGTAACGTGAATGAAGAAGCTGCAGTAGATGGTAACAGCCACGTAGATCGTGTTCGTGAAGCAGTAAAAGAGGAAAATGCTGAGGTTATCGTACTTGCTGTAGGAACTGAAGCAGATATTACAGAACTTGATGATTACGAAGAACGCCAAATGTTTCTTCAGGATATAGGTTTAGAAGAGCCTGGATCTGCAAAACTTATTCGCGGTGCATATAGTCTTCTGAATTTACAGACTTATTTTACAGCCGGAGTTAAAGAAGTAAGAGCGTGGACTATTCCGATTGGTTCTACGGCACCACAAGCAGCGGGAGTTATTCATACCGATTTCGAAAAAGGCTTTATTCGTGCTGAGGTAATTTCTTATAATGATTTTTCAGAATTAGGATCTGAAGCTAAAGTAAAAGAAGCTGGTAAAATGCGAGTTGAAGGAAAAGAATATATTGTTCAGAATGGCGATGTAATGCATTTTAGGTTCAATGTGTAATTCAACACAATTGTAATTAAATAATATCATTCCTAAAATTATATTATTAGTATCTTCTTTAGCCTTTTCCTGAAGTAATTTTATTCTTCAGGAAGGAATTTGAAGCGCTTTTTAGTCAGATTAAGAGAATTAACACTTTTTCTAAAGTCTTTGTTAATTACTTTGTGGCTGCAGAGTTTTAACTTTTATCGGTATATGTTATATTAGCCGGGAATCTCCACTATTTACACATATGAGTCAGGAAACAAAGTATACTGAAGATAATATTCGGTCGCTAGACTGGAAAGAGCATATCCGAATGCGTCCCGGGATGTATATTGGGAAGCTGGGAGATGGTTCTAGTGCAGATGACGGAATTTATATTTTACTTAAAGAAACTTTAGATAACTGTATCGATGAGTTTGTAATGGGCTCTGGTAAAACTATCGAAGTTTCTGTACAAAATCAACGTGTTATCGTTCGTGATTACGGGCGTGGTATTCCACTTGGGAAAGTTGTGGATGTTGTTTCTAAGATGAATACCGGTGGTAAGTACGACTCTAGAGCGTTTAAAAAATCTGTTGGATTAAACGGAGTTGGTACAAAAGCAGTAAATGCGCTTTCTTCTTATTTTAGAGTTGAATCGAATAGAGACGGGAAATCCCATGCCGCAGAATTTGAGCAGGGGAATTTAAAGGAAGAAGAATCATTGGAGGAAACTTCTCGTCGCCGTGGTACCAAAGTAACTTTTGTACCAGATGAGCTTATTTTTAAAAACTTCAAGTTTAGAAATGAGTACATAGAGAAGATGATTAAAAATTATGTATATCTAAATCCTGGATTGACTATAATTTTTAATGGAGAAAAATTTTATTCAGAAAATGGATTAAAAGATCTTTTAAGTGATACACTGAATCAGGAAGATCGATTATATCCAATTATACATTTACGTGGTGATGATATCGAGCTTGCAATCACGCATAGTAAAGCTCAATATAGTGAAGAGTATCACTCTTTTGTAAATGGTCAAAATACTTCGCAGGGAGGGACACACCTTGCTGCTTTTAGAGAAGCTTTGGTGAAAACCGTTAGAGAATTCTACGGAAAAAATTATGATGCTTCAGATATTAGAAAATCTGTGGTAGCAGCTATTTCCATTAAAGTAATGGAACCAGTTTTTGAAAGTCAGACCAAAACAAAATTAGGATCAACTGATATGGGAGGTGATTTCCCAACGGTCAGAACTTATATTAATGATTTTGTAAAGCGTAATTTTGATAATTACCTGCACAAACACCAGGAAACGGCAGATAAACTTCAGCGTAAAATTTTACAGGCTGAGCGTGAACGTAAAGATTTATCGGGAATACGTAAACTTGCCAAAGAGAGAGCGAAGAAGGCCAGTCTTCATAATAAAAAACTTAGGGATTGTAGAATTCATTTAGGGGATAGTAAAAAAGAACGTTATCTTGAGAGTACTCTTTTTATTACAGAGGGAGATTCGGCAAGTGGATCGATCACAAAATCACGTGATGTAAATACACAGGCTGTTTTTAGCTTAAAAGGAAAGCCATTAAACAGTTTCGGACTAAGTAAAAAAATTGTTTACGAAAACGAGGAATTTAATCTTTTGCAGGCGGCTTTAAACATCGAAGAGTCATTAGAAGATTTACGATATAATAATATAGTGATCGCAACAGATGCCGATGTTGATGGTATGCATATTCGATTATTATTGATTACATTTTTCCTTCAGTTTTTTCCTGAATTGATTAAAGAAAATCATCTTTATATTCTTCAAACACCTCTTTTTAGAGTGCGGAATAAGAAGGAAACGATCTATTGCTATTCTGAACAAGAGAGAAGACAGGCTATAGATAAGCTTAAAGGAAAGGTTGAAATAACCCGATTTAAAGGTTTAGGAGAGATATCACCAGATGAATTTAAATATTTTATCGGAGAAGATATACGATTAGATCCTGTGATGCTGGATAAAGATAAATCTATTGAAGAATTACTAAGTTTTTACATGGGTAAAAATACACCAGATCGACAGGAATTCATTATTGACAATTTGAAGGTTGAACTTGATCTCATTGAAGAATTAGGCATATGAGATTGAATAATAAAAACGAAGTAAAAATAATACCACCAGTTTACATTGTTTTGGTGGCCGTTTTTCTTACTAATATATTTGTGAATATCGAATTAATGGGCCGCGATGAGCCTATTAATTTTAGTCATTTTTTGCCAAATATAGTGACCTTTTTGTTATTCTTATTTGTGCATAGAATTGGGGTAAGTTTTGATTTTGATGGCGAAGGAGAAACCTTAATTCTCAAAAATAATGGCGTTTTCTTTTCGAAGTTTATGGAATACCGATTAAAGAAAGCAGAATTTCCGAAGAGGAAGCTCGCCGATTATAAATTTTCAGATTATGGTGTTTATTCAAGCATCACTATTTATATAAAATCCAGACGAAGAAAAGGTTTTAAAAAATATACTTTTAACACCACATTTTTAAGTAGAAAAAAGAAACGAGAATTGGTCGGTTCTTTAAAAAATGTTTTGGACAAACCTAAAGCTGTGGCTTAACTTATGGAAGAGAATCCCGAAGAATCTAAAGACGAACAATTAAATAATCCTAAAGAAGAAATTATCCGAGTAACCGGGATGTATAAAGACTGGTTTTTGGATTATGCTTCTTATGTTATTTTAGAGCGTGCTGTACCAGCCATGGAAGATGGCTTTAAGCCGGTGCAAAGGCGAATTATGCATTCTATGAAAGATCTTGATGATGGTCGCTATAATAAAGTAGCGAATATCGTTGGGCACACCATGCAGTATCACCCTCACGGTGATGCCAGTATTGGTGATGCGATGGTACAAATAGGCCAAAAAGATATTTTAATTGATACGCAGGGAAACTGGGGGAACATTTTAACCGGTGACCGTGCAGCAGCTCCCAGATATATAGAAGCGCGATTATCTAAGTTTGCGCTCGAAGTTTTATATAATCCTAAATTAACCGAGTGGCAACTTTCTTATGATGGTCGTAAAAAAGAGCCTGTAAATTTACCGGTAAAATTCCCAATGCTATTAGCACAGGGAGGTGAAGGTATTGCCGTTGGTTTAAGTACACGTTTGCTTCCGCACAATTTTAATGAATTAATAGATGCGTCAATAAAGCATCTTAGAGGAAAAAGATTTCAATTGTTTCCAGATTTCCCAACGGGAGGGATAGCAGATGTTTCCAATTATAACGATGGCCAACGAGGAGGGCGTGTAAGAGTACGCGCAAAAATAAGTCAGCTTGATAAAAATACGCTGGTCATTACTGAAATTCCTTTTGGCACCACGACGACAAGTTTAATAGATTCGGTTTTAAAAGCCAACGATAAAGGAAAGATTAAAATTAAGAAGATTGAAGACAATACTGCTGCTGAAGTAGAAATTCAAATTCATCTTCCAAATAATATTTCTCCAGATCGTACTATAGATGCGCTGTATGCTTTTACCCAATGTGAAAATTCACTGGCACCTCTTGGATGCGTAATTGTTGATAATAAACCAGAATTTTTAGGAGTATCCGATATCTTAAGATATTCTACAGATCATACGCTTCATTTACTGAAGCGCGAACTGGAAATTACCCTAGATGAATTAGACGAACAGTGGCATTTTTCTTCATTAGAGCGTATTTTTATAGAAAATAGAATTTACCGTCTAATCGAAGAAGAAGAAACCTGGGAAGGGGTTATAAAAGCGATTGACGAAGGATTAAAACCATATATAAAGCATCTTAAAAGGGCTGTTACTGAAGAAGATATTATTAGGTTAACCGAAATTAGAATTAAAAGAATTTCTAAATTCGACATCGACAAAGCCCAGCAAAAGATTGACGCTCTTGAAGATGAAATTGCCCGTGTAAAGCATCATTTGGATAATCTTGTAGATTACGCTGTAGATTATTTTTCAAAATTAAGAGAGAAATATGGCCAGGATAAAGATCGAAAAACCGAATTAAGATTATTCGAAGACATTGAAGCTTCTAAAGTTGTTATCCGTAACACCAAATTATACGTTAATCGTAAAGAAGGGTTTGTAGGTACGGCTTTAAAGCGCGATGAATATGTTACTGACTGTTCTGATATTGATGATATTATCTGCTTCACTGCAGATGGTAAAATGATGGTCACCAAAGTAGATACTAAAACTTTTATTGGTAAAGATATTATACATGTGGCCGTCTTTAAAAAGAAAGACAAGCGTACTATTTACAACATGATTTATCGCGATGGAAAAGCTGGTAAAACTTATGTAAAACGTTTTGCGGTCACATCGATTACCAGAGATCGCGAATACGATCTAACGCAGGGTAAAAAAGATTCTAAAGTATATTACTTCTCAGCGAATCCAAATGGTGAAGCTGAAGTTATTACTGTTTTCCTTAGACAAGTAGGTAGTATTAAAAAACTGAAGTTTGATTTAGATTTTGCTGAAATTTTAATCAAAGGGCGAAACGTAAAAGGAAATATTGTCACCAAATATTCGGTGAAACGGATTGAAATGAAAGAGGAAGGTGTTTCTACTTTAAAGCCTAGAAAAATTTGGTTTGATGAAGTTGTGAAACGACTAAATGTTGATGAACGTGGTGAACTTTTAGGAGAATTTAAAGGAGAAGATCGTTTATTGATCGTTACACAAGATGGTATTGTAAAAACTATTAAGCCAGAGTTAACCAAACATTTTAACGAGGCAATGGTGGTGCTTGAAAAATGGAATCCAAAAAAGCCAATTTCAGCAATTTATTGGGAGCCAGAAAAAGAGCGATATTATGTAAAACGATTCTTAATCGAACATCCAGATAGAGAAGAGAAATTTATAAGTGATCATGAAAATGCTTATTTAGAAATTGCTTCTACCGACTTTTTCCCGATGATCGAGATTGAATTTACGAAACTGAAAGGAAAAGATCGCCGTCCAAACGAAGAAGTGAATATTGAAGAATTCATTTCAGTAAAAGGAATTAAGGCGCTTGGAAATCAATTAACTACGGATAAGGTGAAATCGATTAATCTACTTGATCCTTTACCAGACGTTCCCGACCCAGAAGAGGATGAAGACGAAGAAGAAAACCAAGTAGATTTCAATCAGTCCGGGACAAGTTTTAAGGAGGATAAAGATTCTTCCGAAGAAAATCAGACTAAATTATTTGACGAAGAATAATGGGGATTTTTAAAGAATTTAAAGAATTTGCCATTAAAGGTAATATGGTAGATATTGCCGTAGGGGTAATCGTTGGTGCTGCCTTTAATAAAGTGATTGATGTTTTAGTGAAGCAGGTAATAACCCCTCCGCTAAGCTTAATGACCGATGGAATTCAGTTTTCCAATCGCAAGATTGTTTTAAGGGATGCTGTAGATGCTTCAGTAACTGCTAGTGGAGAAGCGATCGAAGAAGTGGCGATAAATTACGGAACTTTATTAGAAGCGCTAATAGACTTTTTTATTATTGGCTTTACCATATTCCTCGTGGTAAAGTTTATGAACAGATTTAGAGCACAAGCGCAAGATCCTAAGAATAAAAAGGTATCTACGCCAAAGGATATAGAATTACTCTCGAATTTGACCGATCTCGTAAAAGAGCAAAATGAATTGCTAAAGAATAATAATTCAAAATAGATTTTATTCTTCAACTTTATAAACAGATCCTCGTTCTTTGCGGGGATCTCCTACTTTACCATATTCAAAAGTATATCCATCTTTATCGGTTTTTATTATACGGATATGAATCGCTTGGCGCTCTTTAATGTTTTTAGGATGCAAATTTTTAATTACATACTCACAATCGTTTACCCATCTTACAGAAGAAGTATCGGTCTTACCCTGGAAAGTATCAATCTCTATACTATCATTACGAACAAAACGGGAAGTAACCATTTCGCCATTTAAATAGGTTTGAAACTCGAAAGTTCCTGTATGAAAATCCTTGCAATTTTTTTCAGGCTCAAAGCAGCTTAAGAATAGGAAAGGTATAAGAAGAAAGATTAATTTTTTCATAGTGCAAAATTAATCCAAATGGCTTAGATATTCAATTTTCAAAGGCATCAAAAGTGCCGTCTTCATAAAATATAATTACACGCGCAATTTTCTTTCCGTTATTAGGAATAATAGGCGTCCTATTCCTTTGTTCTTTATTATTATCCTGACTTTCTGTAAACAGATCATTATCACTATTCTTAGTTGCGGTTGTAGATTGCTGTTTAGTTTCCGCTTTAGGCTCTTCTTTTTTCTCAAAAGCTTGATCTCTTTTAGGAAATTCGCCTTTGCCATTAAGTAACCAATAGAGTTCGACTTCGGGAAAAGTCTTTACAATTTTCATCACAAATTCTAAACTCGGTTTATTTCTTCCCGAAAGAAGGTGGCTAATAGAAGAGCGTCCCACCTCAATTTTATCTGCAAAAGAAGAAGCACTTAAATCATAATATTCAATGATCTTCTGTAGTCTATTTGTAAATTCTTCCGTGTTTACCATTGTAAAATCAAGCTCCGTTTAATGTTTTACAAATGTAAACTATAATTTACAATGAAACAAATCACAAATGTAAACCATTGTAATTTATTGAATAATAAGTTCATGTAAAGACATTTAATACGCTAAATTATAATATATTAGATATAATTTTGTAGTTTCATGGAAAATTTCCAGCAGATAATAGATCGACTCCTGAACATAATGTCACAATTGTAAACAATTATAATATATTGAAGTGTTTACAATTGTAAAATAAAGGTTTTTTACTTTTGTCAACATGAAAAAGTATGCAGCAACTATAGGAAGTATTGTGAATCTCTACGAAGATTTTAAGCTTAAAGAAATTCAGGGTCGATATATTAATCAGTCCCATATTCAACCAATATTGAATAAATTTGAAGAGCATGTAGAAATCTCAAAAATTGGATTCTCTGTAAATAAAGAACCTATTCATCTTTTAAAAATTGGTAGCGGAAAAACCAATGTTCTGGCCTGGTCGCAAATGCACGGAAACGAATCGACTACAACCAAAGCCATTTTGGACGTTTTTAATGCATTAATTAGCAAAGATTCGGCAGATCTGAAGTTGATTTTAGATAATATTACACTCTATTGTATACCAATGCTTAATCCTGATGGTTCTAGAAAGTATACTCGCTTTAATTATAATAATGTAGACCTAAATAGAGATGCGCAACACCTTACACAACCGGAAAGTCGCATTCTTAGAAAGATTTTTGAGGAAATTAAACCAGATTTTTGCTTAAATCTACATGGGCAACGAACTATTTTTAGTGCAGGACTAACCAATAAGTCTGCTGTAATGTCCTTTTTAACGCCAGCTGAAGATCATGAGCGCAATATCACCCCAAAGCGATTAGAAAGCATGAAGGTAATTGCACAAATTGCTGAAGATTTAAAAACAGTATTACCAGAACAAATTGGACGATATGATGATGGTTTCAATTTAAATTGTACCGGAGATACGTTCCAAAGTGAAGGTGTACCAACAATTTTATTTGAAGAAGGACATTTCCCTAATGATTACACAAGAGAAACTACTCGAGAGTTTGCAGTTGCTAGTATCTTTTCTTCATTACGAAGCATCGCTACTAAAAGTTATCTGAATTTTAGCGGAGAAGACTACTTCAAAATACCTGAAAATGGGAAGAAATTCAATGATATTTTAATCAAAAATGTACGTATTAAGAACGGTATTTTTGATGTTAGTATTCAGTATTCAGAAAAATTAGAGGGAGAGAAAGTAGAATTTATACCAAAAATTGAAAATATAAGCGCTAAAATTGATAAATATGGTCATCGCGAAATTGATGGAAACGGAAAAATTCTTGAATTAGAAGGGGAGAAGTCACTAGTCGAAAACGTTGTAGTCGATAAAATACTCTTAAATAAAGAGATTTTAATGGTTAAATGTGATTAATTCTTCAAAAAATTATAAATACTTCAAAGTTTTTGTATTATTTTTGAACTTCATATAATAAAAAGAAGTTAAGAAAATGGCCAAATTTAAATTAGACGAAACCGATCACCAGATTCTCGACATGCTTATCGAGAATACTAGGACTCCTTTTACAGATATTGCCAAAAAGCTTTTAATATCTGCAGGAACTGTTCATGTTCGCGTTAAGAAAATGGAAGAAGCGGGAATCATTATAGGTTCTTCTTTAACATTGGATTATCAAAAACTGGGATATGCGTTTATCGCTTATGTAGGTGTTTTCCTTAAAAACACTTCTCAAACTAAATTTGTTTTAGAAAGAATCAATGAGATTCCTTTTGTGACTGTTGCTCACGTAACTACAGGGAAATTTAATGTATTCTGTAAAGTTCGTGCTCGTAATACACAACATGCTAAGGAAATTATTTTCCAATTAGATGATATTGAAGGAGTTTACCGTACAGAAACTATGATTTCTTTAGAAGAAAGCATCAACGATAAGAAGCGTTTAATGCACTCTATCTTCAAGGAGCTGTAATTAAGGGAATACTTAAACTTTTATTAAAAACCCTTTAAGCTCTTTTGTTTGAAGGGTTTTTTTATATTTTTAAATCAACTAAATACCAATTATTATGCATAGAGAACCTAAGTTAGAGCGTTTTAATGAAAACGTTCTTTCTAAGTACCAAATTTATAACAGTCTTTTTCTAACCTTGCCTTTTGATGATATCAAAAAGACAGGCTCTTTACTTCCTCTTTTTCAGGAAGTTTGTGAGGAAGGTTTCAAGCAAAAGAAAAATCCTTCTGAAATTGTAGAAGCATTTTTTGATAAATATCTTGATGATCCTTCTGAAAATGAGATGAATGAACTACTTTTTAGGTTTATTCAGTATATAGAAAGACAGGTTGTATTGTTTGATGCTATTGAGGATGCTGCATTCCCGATTGTGAATAACATGGATGGTATTGGGACTTTAAGAAATATGAAGGAAGAGTCTGAATCTCAAAATCAGACAGAAGGAATAAGAGAATTTTTAAAGCGATTTAAGGTAAGACCAACTTTAACTGCCCATCCAACTCAATTTTATCCAGGAGCTGTTCTTGGAATTATTACCGATTTGGATAAAGCAATTCAAGAAAATGATCTTTTAAAAATTAAGCAGCTTTTATCACAATTAGGAAAAACACCATTTTTCAAAAAAGAAAAGCCAACGCCTTACGACGAGGCTGTTAGCTTAATTTGGTATTTTGAAAACGTGTTTTATCAAAGCGTAAGTAAAATCTACAACTACATTCAGCAAAATTTATTTGATGGTGAAAGTGTAGGAAATGAAATTATAGAATTAGGTTTCTGGCCAGGTGGAGATCGTGACGGTAATCCTTTTGTAACAACAAATATTACACTTCAGGTAGCTAAAAGATTAAAAAGTACCATCCTATTCTGCTATTATCAAGATGCCAGAAAACTGAAAAGAAGATTGACTTTTGAAGGAGTAAGAGAGACCATTGAAGAGATCGAAAAAGAATTGTACGAAGGTGCAGTTTCTGAAAGCGGTGATATTAAATTATCTCTTGAAGACTTGAAGTCTAAACTTCAGTCAGTAAGAGAAGTAATTATCGATAAGCATCAATCGCTTTTCTTGGATGATGTAGATGATCTATTAAATAAAGTAAACCTTTTTGGTTATCATTTAGCAACATTAGACATCCGTCAGGATAGTGGTGTTCACGAAGAAGTTCTTTCTGAAATTATCGAAGTTTGTGAAAAAAGAGGAGACAATTTAATTCCGAAGAATTACAAAGAGCTTTCTAACGAGGAGCAAATTGAAATTCTTACGAATGTAAAAGGAAATCTTTCTGCAGATGAGTTTAATCAAGAAGGTGGTATGGGACAAGCTACGATTTCTTCTATCCATGCTATGAAAGAAATTCAGCAGAAAAATGGTGAAAAAGGAGCTAATCGCTATATAATTAGTCACAGTGAAGTTCCACAGAGTATCTTAGAACCTTTTGCATTCTTAAGGTTATGTGGTTGGGATAAGCCAACGGTAGATATTATTCCGTTATTCGAAACAGTACCAGATTTAAAGGCATCACCAGATGTGATGAAGACTTTATACAGCAATCCTGTTTATCGTGAGCATTTAGAGCGCAGAGGGAATAAGCAAACGATAATGCTTGGTTTTAGTGATGGTACAAAAGATGGTGGTTATTTAATGGCTAACTGGAGTATCTACAAAGCAAAACAAGAATTAACTGAGATTTCTAGAGAATACGATATTAAAGTAACTTTCTTTGATGGTCGTGGAGGACCACCAGCGCGTGGTGGTGGAAAAACTCACCAGTTCTATGCTTCCTTAGGATCTGCTATCGAAAATGAAGAAATTCAGTTAACAGTACAGGGACAAACCATTAGTTCTAATTTTGGAACTAAAGACAGTTGCCAATACAACTTAGAGCAGTTAATTAGTGCTGGAGTATCAAACGAGATCTTTAATCACGGTAAAAATAATTTATCTGAAGAAGATCGCGCGACGATGGTAGATTTAGCCGAATCTAGCTATGATACTTATATGAACTTCAAATCTCATCCAAGGTTTATTCCTTACTTAGAGAAAATGAGTACATTAAAGTATTATGCTAAAACAAACATTGGTAGTCGCCCATCTAAGCGAAACAATAATGAATTAAACTTAGATAATTTAAGAGCGATACCATTTGTAGGTAGCTGGAGCCAGTTAAAGCAGAATGTTCCTGGTTTCTTTGGAGTAGGAACCGCATTGAAGCAATACGAGGAAAAAGGAGAATTTGATAAAGTGAAGCAACTTTACAATAATTCGATATTCTTTAAAACCTTGTTGGAAAATAGTATGATGAGTTTAACTAAATCTTTCTTCGAACTTACTTCTTATATGAAGGATGATGAAGAGTTTGGTGAATTCTGGCAATTAATTCATGATGAATATGAACGTTCTAAAGAAATGTTGCTAAAAGTTACAGGTTATAAGGAATTAATGGAAAACGAACCTGCGATGAGAGCTTCTATACAAGCTAGAGAGCGTATCGTACTACCATTACTTACAATACAGCAACATGCATTAAGAATGGTGCAGAAACTCCAAAAAGGTGAAGATGGCGCCCGTTTAGATGAATTTGAAAAAATGGTTACCAGATCATTATACGGAAATATTAATGCAAGTAGAAATTCTGCATAATGAATGTAGAGCAAATAAGTGCATCTGAATATAATTCGTTCTATGAAAATTATATCAAGATTATCCCCAAAGAAACTTCTTTGGGGATATTATTTTTAGATAATCTGAAAGAGGTTTCACATCTATTAGAAAATTTATCTGAAGATCAATTATCATATAGATACGAGGAAGGAAAGTGGAGCGTTGCTGAAGTGCTACAGCATTTGATCGATGTGGAACGCATTTTTCAATTTAGAGCTTTAAGTTTAGCACGGAAAGAAGTAAAATCTTTGCCCGGTTTTGATCACGAAGAATATGCCGTAAATTCAGGAGCAGAAAATCGGAGTTTAAAAAGTTTAAAAGAAGAATTTGAAATTGTAAGAAAATCGACTTCATTTTTATTTGATTCTTTTACCGATAACATGCTTACAACTTCTGGACAGATGAATGGTGCATCGGCAACACCCAGAGCTATTGGTTTTATAATCGTTGGCCATACTAAGCACCATTTAAAAATTTTACAAGAACGCTACAAACTTTGAAGAATCCCCCAAAATATCTCAAATCGGTACAGTCTTTCTTTAAACTATTAGTAAGAGCTTTTAATAGTTGGAATAAGAATGAGCCGTACTCTCGTAGTGCGACGATAGCCTATTATACATTATTTTCCTTACCGTCATTATTGATCATAATTGTAACAATAGCCGGATATTTTTTTGGAAGAGAAGCGGTTCAGGGTAGAATTACCTCTGAAATTGGAAGATTTATAGGATCTGATGCTGCTAATGCCATTCAGGGTATGATCTCAAATGCCTGGCTTTCTAAAGATTCAACTTTTGCTATTATTTTTGGCGTAGGAATGTTATTATTTGGTGCTACCGGTGTTTTTGTTCAGCTAAAACTGGCAATGAATAATATTTGGAATGTGGCTGAAAAACGTAATGATTTTTGGGGATTATTGTTAGATAGAGCGATTTCTTTTGGAATGATCCTGGTTATCGGCCTTTTACTTCTAGTTTCACTGGTACTTTCAGCCTTATTGAATGTTATCAAAGAAAAAATTCACTTCATAGCTCCGAATATTACTGGCGCAATGTTGTATATAATCAATTTTGTAATTAGCTTTTTTGTAATAACTAGCTTATTCATGGCAGTTTTCAAAATCTTACCAGATATTAAAATCAAATGGAAAACTACTTTTTGGGGAGCTAGTTTAACTACAATCTTGTTTTTGATTGGTGAATATTTAATTGGCTTTTATTTTGGTACAAGTGAGCCAACTTCTGTTTATGGTGGTGCATCCAGTGTTGTGCTTATATTATTATGGGTTTATTATGCCTGTATGATTTTGTTTTATGGCGCCGAGTTTACCGTACAATATGCTTTAGCGAAAAACGAAAAAATACAGTTAGGTAAAAATGGCGAGCCTGCTATCTATCAGGAAATGGAAAAACTGGAGAAAAAGAAAGTTCAGATTAAAGAGGAAAAAAGAATTATCGATAGATTGAAGGAGAACCTTAGAGCGGCAAAGAAAGGTAAAAAACCGGATGCATAAATTGGTCTGAAACTGCAGAATCTTAAAGTTTAACTCTTATTAACTCCAAAGAATATAATTTTAAAATCGCTTTAATACAGCCTCTCCCTGTTAGTTCTTAATTTTGGGGTAAACCTAAAAAAAAGAAAATTATGGAAAAGAGAATCGCAATATTAGCAACTGATGGATTTGAAGAAAGCGAACTTACTTCTCCAAAAGAAGCTATCGAAAAAGCAGGTTTTACTGCAGATGTAGTAAGTATTAAATCTGGTTCTATTAAAAGTTGGGATGTAGACAACTGGGGAAAAGATATTACTGTAGATAAATTAGTTAGCGAAGTAAGCGCTAAAGATTATAACGCACTAGTTTTACCAGGTGGAGTTATTAATCCTGATAACTTACGTACTAACGAAGATGCTTTAGTATTTATTAGAGATTTCTTTAAGCAAAGTAAGATCGTTGCTGCAATTTGCCATGGTCCTCAATCTTTAATTAACGCAGAAGTTGTTGAAGGAAGAACGATGACATCTTTCCCATCTATCAAAAAAGATCTTGAAAACGCAGGAGCTTTATGGGTAGATAAGGAAGTAGTAGTAGACGAAGGTTTTGTAACAAGCAGGACTCCGGATGATTTACCAGCTTTTAATGATAAATTAATCGAAGAGATTAAAGAAGGAAAGCATGATTACCAACATGCATAAATCAATTTTAAAAAATTGATAAAAAAAAAGGAGAACTTCAAAGTTCTCCTTTTTTTATTATGTATTAATTTTCTTCTTCTTCCTCTTCGTTGTCTTTTTCTGGAATATCTACGATTGGCTCGTTAAAGTCTTCATCATCATAATCATCTTCGTCAAAATTAGCCATTTTATTTTCTAAACGTGTACTTACTTTAACAAGATAAATTGCATCCTCGGTTTTTACTTCAACAGCATCCACTGTTTCCCCTTTAAGGTTCTTAAAGGAGATGATGTGATCATCATCATAACCATCAGGGTATTTTTCAACCAGAAGGCTTAATATTTCAGGTGTTAATTTTTTAAAGTCAACAATTACTCTTTTCATTTTCTAAGGTTGATTTTTTTGCAATTATACTTAAAAATAAGAAACCTAAAAGCTTAAGTGCAATTTTTTAATGAAATAATAAAATTATAATAATTAGGCGTTTTTATAAAATTCAAAGGCATTTAGAATCAATTCATTGGGTACCTGGCAATCAATTTCAGCTTCACCAATATCTTTCAGCAAGACGAAATTTATTTTACCCGCTTCATTTTTCTTATCGTACTTCATCAAATCAATAACCTGATCGATATCTTTCTGACTGAATTCCGTTTTTCCGTAGAGATCAACAATTCGTTTAGTGATATCATCTAGTTTTTCAGAAGGAAAATCCTTCAAATGCTTTGATATATAAGTTGCTAATATCATTCCTATAGCAACAGCTTCACCATGCAACAAGGTTTTTTTATCGTCATGAGTTAAACAATACGATTCTATGGCATGTCCCAAAGTGTGCCCGTAATTTAAAGTTTTTCGTAATCCATTTTCATAGGGATCTTCTTTAACAACTTTGGCTTTTATATCTACGGAAGTTCGTATAATTTCGTCTAAATCATTTAAGGTTAGATCACTTAATTGCCCAACTTTATCCCAGTAATCTTCACTAGCGATAAGACCATGTTTCAATATTTCAGCCAATCCACTGCGCATTTCTTCTGTGGGTAAGGTGGCTAGATAATCGGAATCTACCACAACAAGTTCAGCATTAGAAATTACTCCAATTTGATTTTTTAGGTTACCTAAATCAACACCTGTTTTACCGCCTACAGAGGCATCGACCATAGAAAGTAGAGTAGTAGGTACGTTTATATAATTAATTCCTCTTTTAAAAGTAGAGGCAACAAAACCACCAAGATCGGTTACAACGCCACCTCCCAGATTAATCATTAAACTTTTCCGGTCGCCTTCAAGATCAGACATTGCTTGCCAAACACCCATGCAGGTATCTAAATTTTTGTAGGATTCCCCGGCATCTATTTCGATAACTTCAATTGTACTTTCTGTAGCTATTTTTGGTAAAAATGCTGATAAACAATGCTCGTGGGTATTAGAGTCCACAAGTACAAAAATTTTAGAATGATTTGCATCTTGTAGATATTTGTTAATTTGCTCGTATGCTTCTTCTTTATAATAAACGGTTCCTTTTGCCGTATCTACCATAATATTGATTGTTTGTAACAGATTCGAAAATAAGCAGAAATAATTAAATCGAAATCAATATTCAATAATTATATTTGCGAAAATTAACGCTATCCCATGATAAGAAAAAAGATATTTAACAATACCAAAACGGCTTTTAAATTAAAATCGGATAATGAGTTAGATAGAGCCATCTTTCTATTTAGTATGATGGGAAAACCAACTCTAGTTAAATCTGGTATTGGACTTACCAAAATGTCTTTAAAACTGAAATTACCTGTAGAAGGGCTTATCAAGAAAACCATTTTTGAACAATTTGCCGGGGGCGAAACAATGGAAGATTGTAAACCCACAATCAAAACCATGTACGAGGCAAATCTTTGCAGCATCTTAGATTACTCTGTAGAAGGTAAAGAAACCGAAGAAGAATTTGATGCGGCTTTAGAGAAGAAATTAAGCTTAATAAAATTCGCAAAAGCAGAAAATGAACTTCCTTTTGCAGTATTTAAGCCTACCGGAGTTGGAAGGTTTGACATCTGGGAGAAGTTGACTGCCAATGTTAGTTTGGATGATGATGAAAAAAAGGAGTGGGAAAACATCAAAAGACGTGTTGATAAACTTTGTAAAACAGCGCACGATCTAAAAGTAAGATTATATGCAGATGGCGAAGAAAGCTGGATGCAAACTGCAGCAGATGATCTTATGGAAGATATGATGCGAAAGTATAATAAGGAAGAAGCATTAATTTTTAATACGTTGCAATGTTATCGCTGGGATAGGATTGAGTATTTAAAAAATTTACACGAAAAAGGTAAAGCTGATGGATTTAAAATAGGCGCCAAAATAGTTAGAGGTGCTTATATGGAAAAGGAAAATGAACGTGCTAAAAAGTTAGGTTATGTTTCCCCAATCTGTGAAAGTAAAGAAGCAACCGATGTGAATTTTAATAGCGTAATGTCTTATTGTTTGGCAAATTTACAAGATATCGCTGTTTTTATAGGAACTCACAACGAGGTGAGTAATTACTTAGCTTTACAAATCATAGAAGATAAGGATATAGATCTTAATGATTCCAGAATTTGGTTTAGTCAGCTTTTTGGAATGAGTGATCATTTAAGTTATAATCTTGCTAAGCGCGGTTACAACGCGGCGAAGCTTGTCCCATTTGGTCCGGTAAGAGATGTTGTTCCATATTTAATGCGAAGAGCACAAGAAAATTCCTCTGTAAAAGGACAAACAGGTAGAGAGCTTTCTTTATTATTAGAAGAACGTAAACGACGAAAAGGTCACGTAACCAGACACGATCGCCAGGAAAAGGAAAGTTTCTAATTACGTTTACTTATTTCGATTTACTACTTTTTACAACGGTAATAGCAGTAAGCAGTTGGGGTTTCTCATGTTTCTTGAAATCAAGTTCAGGAAATCGGATTAATTCCCATTTTTTATCGTGGTATTCTAAAGCGGTTAGATTTTCTATCCAATCGCCAGAATTTAGATAAAGACAGGTACCTTTTTTATTTGTCTTACGCACAATTCGGGGTTGATGTATATGCCCGCAAACAACGTATTTATATCCATTTTCGATGGCAAGATCTGTTGCTGTTTTTTCAAAATCATCAATAAATTTTATAGCTCCTTTTACACGATTTTTAATCTTTTTTGAAAGAGAGTATTTCTTTTTACCAATACCCACAAGACACCAATTTAAAAATCGATTAATTAGAATTAAAAGATCGTAGCCCCAGCCACCAAGTTTAGCAATCCATTTCGCATTTTGTACAGAAACATCAAAAACATCACCGTGAAAAAACCATGCTTTTTTACCATCTAATTCTAACACCAGTTTATCTACTATAGAAAAAGATCCCAAAAAGGTTTCGCTGAATTTTCTTAGCATTTCGTCGTGATTTCCTGTAATATAGATCACTTCAGTTCCGCTAGTACTTAAATCAATTATCTTTTTTATAACCTCTAAATGTGATTTCGGAAAATAGCGTTTTCTAAATTGCCAAATATCTATAAAATCGCCATTCAGAATTAGTTTTTTAGGGCTTACACTTTCCAGATATAACAGCAATTCTTTGGCATGACATCCAAATGTTCCTAAATGCACATCTGAAATTACTACCAAATCAATTTCTCTTTTTTTTCGCAATACTTAAATATTTGAAGTAAAGAACCTGAAATTAAGCTAATTAAAGGTTTATTTCAGTTTAAAGAAATCTTACTAAATCATTAAATCTGATTTTATTGTTACTTGAATATTAATTGTGTTAACATTTTTAATTTATAGGCTAAAAAATTACATTTGTTCAAAATCGTAGCAATGGCAGGAAATTCCTTCGGAAAAATTTTTAAACTTACCACTTTTGGTGAGTCACATGGCCCGGCAATAGGTGGAATCATCGATGGATGTCCGGCAGGCTTAAAATTAAATTTAGATGCAATTCAGGAAGAACTAAACCGGAGAAAGCCCGGGCAGTCTTCCATTGTTACACAACGTAAAGAACCAGATACGGTAGAATTCTACTCAGGAATTTTTGAAGGACAAACTACTGGTACGCCAATTGGCTTTGTAATCCATAACGCCAATCAAAAATCTAAAGATTATTCTCATATTAAAGATGCTTATCGACCTTCGCATGCCGATTATACTTACGATGAGAAATACGGCGTAAGAGATTATCGTGGTGGTGGCCGTAGTTCTGCTCGTGAAACTGCAAGTAGAGTAGTAGCAGGAGCGATTGCAAAGCAAATGCTAGAGAATATCAAAATTACTGCTTACGTAGATTCTGTGGGTAAAATATCTTTAGAGAAACCCCATTACGAAGTCGATTTTTCTTTAATTGAAACGAACCCTGTTCGCTGTCCAGATAAAGCGAAAGCTGAAGAAATGGAAGCCTATATTAAGCAAATTCGATCTGAAGGTGATACTGTTGGCGGTACAGTGCGATGTGTTATTAGCAATGTGCCTAAAGGATTAGGAGAGCCGGTTTTCGACAAATTACATGCTGAATTAGGTAAAGCTATGTTGTCTATTAATGCCGTTAAAGGTTTTGAATACGGTAGCGGTTTTGAAGGAACTCAAATGAAAGGAAGTGAACATAACGATCTTTTTAACGAAGACGGTTCTACAAAATCTAATTTGAGTGGAGGAATACAAGGTGGAATTTCTAATGGAATGGACATCTATTTTAATGTTGCCTTTAAACCTGTGGCTACGATTATGCAAAATCAGGAAACTATCGATAAAGAAGGTAAATTAGTAGAAATGCAGGGTAAAGGTCGTCATGATCCTTGTGTTGTACCAAGAGCTGTTCCTATTGTTGAAGCAATGGCAGCACTTACTATTGCCGACTTTTTACTTCAGAATAAATCTTCTAAATTATAACAAAACAATACAGAAAACCACACTATGAAGAAATTAGCACTGCATTGGCAGATTTTGTTAGGAATGTTTGCCGGAGTTGTTTTTGCTTTAATCATGACCAATTTTAGCTGGGGAGCTGAATTTATAAGTGATTGGATAAAACCATTCGGGAATATTTTTATAAATGCTTTAAAACTAATTGCAGTTCCGCTAATTTTAGCTTCTTTAATAAAAGGTATTTCTGATTTAAAAGATATCTCGAAGTTATCTAAAATGGGATTCCGTACGATCGGGATTTATATTGCTACTACCATTGTAGCAGTAACAATCGGCCTGGTAATGGTTAACTTGATTAAACCGGGAGCTACCATTGGTGAAGATACTCGGCAAGAGCTTATAGCCAGTTACGAAGGTGATGCGGTTGGTGTGCAGGCTAATGCCGCCAAGCAAAAAGAAGCTGGACCTTTGCAGGCGTTAGAAGATCTTGTACCTAGTAATATTTTTGCTGCAGCAGGTGATAATGCCAATATGCTACAGGTTATTTTCTTTGCTATTTTCTTCGGAATTGGATTGATTTTAATTGATGAAAAAACGGCAAAACCTGTTAAAGATTTCTTTGATGGTTTTAATGAAGTGATTCTGAAACTAATCGATTTAATTATGCTTTTTGCACCTTACGGTGTTTTCTCATTATTAGCAGCTTTAGTTGTAGAATCACCTAGTACAGATCTTTTTGCGGCATTAGCGATGTACGCGCTAACCGTTTTAACTGGATTGGCTTTAATGATTGGTGTTTATGTGTTACTAGTATGGATTTTTACTAAAAACAAACCTTCCTTTTTTATCAACGGGATCGCTCCGGCGCAGCTTTTAGCATTTTCTACCAGTTCTAGTGCAGCTACTTTACCAGTAACGATGGAAAGAGTAGAAGAGCACATGGGTGTACATAAAGAAGTAACTAGTTTTGTATTGCCGATTGGAGCAACAATTAATATGGACGGAACGAGTTTGTACCAAGCTGTTGCTGCTGTATTTATCGCACAGGCTTTTGGTATGGATTTAAGTATTGGAGCACAATTAGGAATTATTGCCACCGCAACATTAGCATCCATTGGTTCAGCCGCGGTGCCAGGCGCAGGAATGGTGATGTTAGTAATTGTACTCGCTCAAGCCGGTATTCCCGAAGCAGGTTTAGCTTTGATCTTTGCAGTAGATCGACCATTAGATATGTGTAGAACAACCGTCAATGTAACCGGTGATGCTGCCGTATCGGTAATGGTTGCAAAATCTGTGGATATGATGGGACCACCAAATGTGAAAGAATGGGACGATGAGTACGCTAAAGAAGAAGATAAATAATTTTAGCAAATTCTGATTTGTACTTTTTATTGCTTCGGAAAAAAATCTTCATTCGGCGTTTTTCTGCCTAATGATTCATAATTTGTATGAAACTTGATTTGAAATTCGGAGTGCTGAATTATTATTTTATATAATAAAATTTCAGATAACTTTTAACCTTCGGTACTCCGTGAAAAGATTTTAGAAAATCTAATTTAAGATCATAATTAATATCGTAGGCAGAAAGTGCGGCATCAACTTCAGATTTGTTCGCTTTGGCAATGTTTAAGTTATTTCGATAATTGTTTAGAGCACCCCAGCCCATTCCCAATAGAACTATAGCAATTGCCGAAATGATGATAGGCACAGCATAAGCCATTAGAAAGAAATGCTTCAGATAATTAAGAAATAAGTAATCCAGATAGAAAAGTACGATAGCGAAAATATTGAATAGAATAAAGTAACTATATACCCACCATTTATTTTTCAGTATCTTCTGAAGTTTTGCATTGGTATCGATTACTTTTTGTTTTCTTTTTTCTCCAAATTCGATAGTATTGCAGGTATTTTTAAAATTTGGCTTATTTCCTGTTAATCCGCAGATGTTCCCTTTCCTCAAGCTTACATCTTGATGTTCGCAAAGGTCACAATGCCAATGAGGCTCCATAAATTATAGTTTAAAACGGTAAGATATAAAATTGCTTTAGCTACAAAAAAACCTAATCCAAAAATTTAGCCTTGAGATCTGGTGTTGGAATCATACAACTTTCTTTCTTACCAAACCATTTGTAACGATTGCTAGCAATATCCTCGTAAACTATGTCTCTTAAACCTGTAGGCAAGAATTTAAAAAATTTTAAGCCTTGATAAATTCCGCTTAATTCTTTAGCAATTTCAAGTGCAGCATCAGATTTTTGATACCAGGCAATTCCGGGTTCAATAAGAATTATGGAATCCAAATAATTAGGATCTAAACCACGTTCTTCAAGCAGTTGTTTACCAATTTCTCCCTGCAAAGATGCAAAGCGAAATTGGTCTTTTTTGTCATGCTTTATAATGAATATCACGGCATCGTTACAAAGATTACAAACACCGTCAAACAACACGATTTTCTTATTTTCTGGAATATTCATTATGATTTTTTCATGGCTTGCACCAACTCTAGTTTTTCAATAGCAACCTGGGTGGTAAACATACCGTAATTAACGGTAGCTTTTCCTTTTTCAATTTTATCTAGCGTTCCTACACTTCGGCTATCTTCCAAACGAACGCGATCGCCAAGTTTCACTTTCGACTTTGGCTTATTAGCTTCTTTCTTAGCCTCAATTTCTTCTTTTTTCTTTTCTTCTTTCTTCTTTTGTCGAATTACTTCAACTTTCTTTTCGGCTTCGGCTTTTACTTTTGCTTCTTTTGCCTTTTCTGCTTTTCGCTGTTTTGCGTTTTGCTTTTTACGCTTAGAATTTTCAATAGCAACAAACTTCAAAAATTCCCCGATAAGCTCTTTTTTGTTATTATTCGTGAAGAATTTTTCACTAATATCATTAACTTTTTGCCCCATGTAAATCATACGTTGGTTGGCATCAAAAAGCTCCTGATAATCTTCTAATTTCTGCTGAATACGCGTATTGGTTTCTTCCAGCTTATCTTTTTGCACTGCTGCTTTCTGCTCTTTTTGTTTTAAAGAATCGGTGGTTTTCTGAAGTTTACTACGTTCCTGCTGAAGCTTAGCAATACTTTTATCAAAACGAATTTTACCACGTTCCACTTTTTTCTTTGAACGGTTAATCAGGCTGTACGGAATTCCGTTTTTCTGTGCTACTTCAAAAGTAAACGAACTCCCGGCTTCGCCTACACGTAATTTAAACAATGGCTCTAAACTAGCCGAATCGAACAACATATTTGCATTGCTCATATTCGGTAATTCACTAGCTAATTTTTTAAGATTCGCGTAATGCGTTGTTAGAATACCAAAACTTTCTTTTTCGTAAAATACTTCAAGAAAAGTTTCAGCTAAAGCACCGCCAAGTTCAGGATCACTACCAGTTCCAAATTCGTCAATTAAGAACAATGTTTTATCATCACACTTCCGAAGAAAATAATTCATATTCTTTAAACGATACGAATAGGTACTTAGATGATTTTCGATCGACTGATTATCGCCAATATCGGTTAGAATTCTGCTGAAAAAGGAAACGCGGCTAAATTCATGAACCGGAATTAAAAGTCCGCTTTGCAACATCAATTGTAATAATCCAACGGTTTTTAACGTGATACTTTTACCACCGGCATTAGGTCCTGAAATTACAACGATTCTATTATCCTTACTCAGATCGATATCCTGCGCATAAGTTTTAGCGCCTTTTTTATTATTACTAATAAGTAGCAGCGGGTGATACGCTTCTTTTAGCTGAATTTCTTGATCTGTGGTTATTGTCGGTAGTAAACCGTTAATCTTATCTGCATATTTTGCTTTTGCAGCAATTACATCTATTGTAGTTAGTAATTCTTGATACTGAATTAGAAGCTCGCGGAAAGGTCGAACAAACTCGGTTAATTCTTTTAAGATTCGATTTACTTCTTCTTTCTCTTCATACTGAAGATTATTAAGTTCTCGAGTATACTGAAAAGTAGATTCTGGTTGTATAAAAACAATACTTCCGGTTTTAGAACTTCCCATAATTCCGCCCTTAACTTTACGACGGTGCATGGCAGTTACGGCTAAAACTCTTACATTCTCTACGACACTTTCCCTAATATCATCTAAATATCCGTAAGAAGAATAGGTGCTAAGTGCATTGCTGAAACTTCCGTTAATTTGACCTTTAACCGAATTTATTTTACGCCTTAGATTTTGTAAAAGGGGAGAGGCATCATCTTTAATTTCACCAAAACGATCTACAATTTTATTAATCTGATCGATAAGCACCGTAGTATATTCAACTTCAGAAACTGTTCGATGTAAGTTTGGATAAATTCTCTGGTATTTATTGAAATATCGAATATGAGTATTCACCGTTTCAGAAATCGTTGCAATTTTTCTGAAACCAGCAACCTCTAATAAGGTCTCTTCAATTTTCAATAATTTTAATTCATTATTAATTTGATCGAAACCGTGATTGGGTATTGGGCTTTCCTGTAATTTAGAACTTACATATTCGTTGGTTTGGTGTAAACCAAAATAGGTTTTTTTGTAAGTTTTATAAGGTTTAATTTCTAAAGCTTTTGCTTTACCAGGGTCGGTGACGCACAATTGGCTAATTTGCTCACATACTACCGGAAATTCTAAGTCGGCTAGGCTTTTCTCTGTTATTTTTATCATAGTAACTCCCTCACAAAGGGTTTAAATTTCTGTTTCCGATCTATATTTGAATCTTATTTTTATTAAGATTGTAAACGAATCGGGAAAACTAGAAATTATCAATAATATTTTCTCTTTTACAACTTTTATGCATTCCTCAAGATTCTTCATTTTTTCATACTTTTGAGGAACTGCAAATTTACTTAAAATTATAATGAACGTAAATATCAATCAAGGTTGGAAAACGCATTTAGATGCCGAATTTGAGAAAGATTATTTTAAAAATCTCGTTGAATTTGTTAAAACTGAATATTCTAATTTTAATGTTTATCCCCAGGGTAAGAAAATTTTCTCGGCTTTTGATCATTCCACCTTTGAAGATACCAGGGTTGTAATTTTAGGACAAGATCCTTACCACGGGCCGGGACAGGCAAACGGACTTTGTTTTTCGGTAAATGATGGGATAGCACAGCCACCGTCTTTGGTGAACATTTTTAAGGAAATTAAGAATGATATCGGTAGCGAAATTCCACAAAGTGGAAACTTAGAGCGCTGGGCAGATCAAGGTGTTTTATTACTCAATGCGACGCTTACGGTAAGAGCGCATCAGGCAGGATCGCATCAAGGTAAAGGTTGGGAACAGTTTACCGATCGTGTAATTGAAATTGTTTCTGCTGAAAAAGAAAATGTTGTCTTTATGCTGTGGGGCGGTTATGCCAAGAAAAAAGCTTCGAAAATTGATAGCTCAAAACACCTAATTTTAACTAGTGGACATCCATCTCCTTTAAGTGCAAATCGCGGGTACTGGTTTGGGAATAAACATTTCTCTGAAGCTAATGAGTATTTGATCGCAAATGGTAAAAAACCAATTGATTGGTAGATTTTTCGGAAAGTAACGAGCCATTTAAGTAATTGCTAATTAGTGTTTCTATAATATTAGCTTAAAATAAATAATAATTTATTTAGCATTCGCTAGGGTTAGGATGGTAAATCGCTTTTGATTTAGCTTCAGAATATTTTAATAGACATTGTGGTGTAACATAATTGAGATAGATATACTTATAAGGAAATGAAATAGTTGAATACATGTTAGATAAACTCGATTTTTTTTCATGTTTATTGAATAAAATTGTGGGTATTTCATTGACTAAACCATAAGCAAACACTGGAATGAATAATTATCTTGATAAAATACAAAATATATTATAGCTAGGATATATTTTTTTAATAGCTCTTGGTATTATCAATGAAACACTCTTCTACAGTCAGTTTGGAATTAATATTTTAGAATACAGTGATATTCTTGATGTCTTAATTAGTCCTATTTCGAAATTGTCTTCTAATGTCTCATTATTGATTTTATCATCATTCGTAATTTTAATATTGATTACAGTTCCGAAAATGAGCAGAAAATTAAAAGATAAGAAATGGTTCACATCCTTTTTAAAATTAGATCCATCAGAAACAAACATCGAAAAAAAAGTATTTGAAGGACTAAGCGTATTTTCTATTATGTTTTTTATCGGAATTTTTATAGGTGCAGGACATAGCAAAGGTCTAAGGTTAAAGCAAAAAATAGAATCTGGAGAAGTAAAATATAATAATCAGATTAACTTTCTTGATGGAGAATTACTAGATGCCAAATTAATTGGAAAAAATAGTTCCTACGTTTTTTATCTAATAGAGGGTAATACGGAAGTGAAAATCTCTCCTATTAACGGAACTATAAAGTATTTAAGTAATTAGCTAGTTATTAACTACACCAACTTAAAACCTAAAAAATATGAAAGATTATAAAGTTGAAACATTAATTTATTATTCTAAATTAACTTTGGATGTTAATCATATCGTAAAAAGTTCAAAACTTGAAATTCAGGAAAAGTTAGGTGAATATACGAAGAATGGATATCGACTTGCCTCTACAGATGCGTCCAATTTTGGAGCAGCAATGTATATTTATTTATATTTTGAAAAAGAAATGTAAAGGAATAAAATTAAAAAAAGGAAAAAAATCAATTTAAATTCTTTTCCTTTTTAGTCTATTTTGAAAATATTAGCGCTTATAAATTATATAGAATACAAGAATTATCAATAGTATTCGATATAAGATTAAGCTGAAGTAGTTGCTGTTGTACTTCTTTTAATTCTTCCTCAGAGATTTGATGCTGACTCCAACTGGTAATTTCCATCCACTTCCTAATATCCTCGATTTTTTGGCCGTATCGTTCAGCAAAAATGTTATCAATTCCTTCCACATTCAAAATTTCCGCTGATTTCGCGTTCACGATATCCATCATTTTGCGTACGTCGCTATGATCAAGCCGAAGTACTTCGTTCTTTACAGCAACCACAAAACATGGCCATGGAGTAGGGCAGTCGTCTACTCTTTTAAAAGTGTTATTATCTACTAAAGGTTTGGTAGTAAAATGTTCCCACATAAAATAATCTGCGCGACCTTCTTTTAATGCCTCAATTGCACCATTAATGTCGCCAACAATTTCAAAATCAAGATTTGAAATATCCCAGCCTTGATTTTGTGCATTCACATAAGCCATTAATTGAGAACCAGAGCCAACGCGACTTATGGCTGCTTTTTTTCCTTCAAGATCTTCTATATTATTATATTCTGAATTGGCATCTACATGAATTCCCCAAACTAAAGGTGAAGCAATATAAGATTGCACAATTTTAGCTTCGTTTCCAGAAATTATATCTTTTACGGCACCTTCAGTAAGCAACACAGCAACATCAATTTCTCCATTACGTAACGCTTTTGTCATTGCTCCGGTACCATCAGGAAAATCTTTCCAGATAACATTTATATCTTCTTTTTTAAATTCTTCATTTTCTATGCATAAATGCCACGGAAGGTTAAAGTGTTCGGGGACTCCACCTACTTTTAGAGTTTTCATATGGTATGTTTTTGTTTGAGATATTCATAAATTGAATATTGAGACCGGTTGGATTTCGCTCCTTCTTCAGCTTCAACATACTGATTGCTTTCTCTAGAATCCTGAATCCTGGCCTTCACATTATCGCTAAGCTGAATTGCCAAAATATCTTTTAATTCAGCAAAAATATCTTTATCGTAAATGGGGGTAACCACTTCGATTCTTCGATCTAGATTTCTATTCATCCAATCGGCACTTCCAAAATACATAATTTCTTCTCCGCCGTTTTCAAAAAGATAAATTCTGCCGTGTTCCAAATAACGGTCTACAATACTTGTAATATAAATATTTTCACTCAAACCTTCAACTCCTGGGATCAAACAAGTGAAACCTCTTACTAAAAGTCGAATTTCAACACCGGCTTTACTAGCTTTGTAAAGAAGATCGATAATTTCGTAATCTTCCAAACTATTCATCTTAGCTGTAATTTTCGCCTTTTTACCCATGCGGGCATTTTCTATTTCATTATAAATTAAGGTGGTAAATTTTTGGCGTGTAGAAAATGGAGAGATCAATAAATGTTTTTCTCTAGGTACAATAAGTTCGCCTTCCAAAACCATAAAAAGACGAAACATTTCTTTGGTCAACTCTTTATTAGCCGTGAATAAGGCGTGATCACAGTAAATTTTAGAAGTCTCATTATTAAAATTCCCTGTTCCTATATAAGAATAGTTTACCGACTCTTCTCCTTCTTGCCGGGTAATCATCATAATTTTAGAATGCACCTTTATCTTAGGATAACTATAAATTACATTGGCGCCTTTTTCTTTAAATTTTCTACCCCAAATAATATTATTTTCCTCATCAAAGCGCGCTTTAGCTTCAACAAAAACCGTAACATTTTTTCCTTTTTCTAGAGCTTCCAGTAAACTACTAGTTAATGGTGAATTATCGGCAACGCGATAAAGTGAAATTTTAATGTGCGTTACCTTCTCATCTTTAACCGCATGGTCTAAAAACTTTTCTACATAATGGAAAGACATATAGGGAAAATGAACTAGTTGGTCTTTTTCCTTGATGGCATCAAAGAAATTATTGGAATGCTCTAAAACACGATGCGGAATAGGAGCTTGCTTTTCAAACTGAAGTTCTGGATTTTCTGTAGGATCTTTTAGTGATAAAAAGTCTTTAAAATTATGATATTTTCCGCCGGGCATCATATCTATTTTGCCCAACTTCAGCAGATTTCTAACCTTTTTTTGCAGGTCTTTTGGCATCTTCGCATCGTAAAGTAATCTTGTGGGTTGCCCATCTGCGCGTTGATCTAAGCTATCATAAATCTTTTCAGCTAAAACACCTTCATATTGATCTTCGATATAAAGCTCGGCATCTCTGCTTAATTTAATCTCGTAAATCCCCGTGATTTTATCGTTAGGAAATAAACATGGCAATTCACTTCTAATAATTTCATCTAAATAAGTAAGCATATTTTTACCATGCTCAAAGTATACAAATCGGCCACATTTATCTACAGGAATATTTACTATACCTAGATGATTTTCATTTTTAAAACCAATTAAAAAATAGATCATCGCATTATCTAGAAATAGATCGTTTTCAGTCGATAAGTCGATCTTCTTAATTTCCAGATGATTTTTTATACTATGTTCGAAATAATAATTCGCAAATTTCTGCTGCTTTTCATCAAAATGATCTGAATCAATAAGATGAATATCATTTGCAGAAAGTTCTGGGAGTATTTGTTTTGTATAGATGTCACCAAAACGTTCCTGGTGTTCTTTTACAATTTTTAAAATCTGTTTTGTAAGTCGGTTTGGCTTTAAATCAAGCTTTTTACGAATACTTTTCTCAACCCGCTTCATCTGCCGAAGTTGAGAAACCCGCACTCTAAAATATTCATCCAGATTTGAAGAAAATATGGCTAGAAATCGTATTCTCTCGAAAAGTGGATTTTTTTTATCTTCAGCTTCTTGTAAAACTCTTTCGTTAAAATATAGCCAGTTAAGATCCCGATGTCTAAATCGATCTTCGGTAGGTTGTTGCATTTTTTGGTTCACTTGTTTGACCAAAAATACAAAGTTGAGATATGTTCAGCTTCTAATTTTCTGTTAAATAAGGTTAATTCGCAAGCTTATCTAAGCAATAAATAATAAGTTTTTCCATTGTTTCTTTAGGAGTCTTAGTGAATTCACCAGTAGCTCTATTCGCTAAAATTACATTCATAGAAACGGCATTATGCCCTAAAAGTTTCGACATGCCATAAATCCCGGAAGTTTCCATTTCAAGATTCGTTATTTTTTGATCCTGAAATTCAAATTTGGCCAGTTTATCATTCATTTCTGCATCTTGTAAACTAAGACGCAAGGAACGACCTTGTGGCCCGTAAAAACCAATATTCGTAGCGGTAACACCCTTATAAATTGTGTCTGAATTTAATTTTTGTTGTAGATCTTTACTATTTTCAACTACATACGGAGTTGCTTTTTTAGCATTCCAATCCATATGTTTTACAAAAGCTTCAGAAAAGTCTTGATCTAAGAATTGATCGGCTTGATAGAAATGAAGTAAACCATCAAAACCAACTGCTTTTTCGCTAAGTAGAAAAGAATCGATAGGAATTTCAGCCTGGATGCTTCCTGTGGTTCCAATTCTAACAATATCTAGCGATTTCAACTCTTTCTTAATTTCTTTTTTCTCAAAATCAATATTGGCAAGAGCATCAAGTTCGTTAAAAACAATGTCAATATTATCAGTTCCAATTCCGGTAGAAATAACTGTAATTCGTTTCCCGTGATACGTTCCTGTTTGAGTATGAAATTCGCGTTTTTTAACGCTAATTTCAATTTCGTCAAAATGTTTGGTTACTTGATCGACGCGATCGGGATCGCCAACGGTGATAACCGTATCTGCTAAATGTTCTGGTCGTAAGTTTAAATGATAGATGCTGCCATCTTCATTCAGTATAAATTCAGAAGCTTTTAAGCTCATGCTATAATTTTAATAATTGGTGAACCTCAGGATCATAAAGGAAATCATACATTTTAGAACCTCCAAGAATATCGTCATTCTTTAATTCTCTGTAGAAATTCTTTTTTCCATTTAAAATTAAATGTCCTTTTTCGGTAAGTTGAATTTTGTTGTCTTCAGCAGCGTAAAAAATGGATAATTTTTCCAGTATTCTTTTCATTTGGATATCGCTAAATCCATAATAGCCCTGGTATTCTAACGCATAACCCATAAGCTGGGTATAATTATGAATATCCCTTTCCTTAATAAGCTGAAGTATGTTTTTCTCTAATGAATTAATCCCCGTAACGCTATTTGGAAAACGTTCTATATGAGCGCGAATACAGCTGGAAAGATATTCAAAATTGGTATTTGTTTTGATCTGTCGCTTTAGAAGCGTCGGATTGTTTCCACAGTACAACTCCCACATAAGGTTTGCAACTTCGATGTCATTTTCATCCAGCAATATCTTTTTTTGATAATGTTTTAAAAGTTGTTTTTCTGAAAGTTGCGAAAGCGGAGTCAGCTTTTTATCGCCTTTTAGTTTTTTACTACACACCAGGTAAAACGGTACATCATTCTTTTTATCGGTTAAAAAACTGATGGTTGCCAGAATATTTACGTGGCAGAAAAGATCGAATTCGAACCATAAAATAATATGATCATAATCTTCGACTTCGCCCAGTTTATTTAATTCTGAAACAAACTTTTCCTGATAATCCTGCGCTGAAATTCCGTAGTAATTATGCAGAAATTTAGATCTCATTTCGATAAAATCATCAGATCCAACTTCCTGTGTTGTTGGGCCTTCACATAGCATTTCACGCCAAATGATCTGTTGACCGGGTAAATCTAGCGCTGCAGCACTTTCTGCAAGGCTATCCCCATTAATAATATGTAAAGGTTTTTTTTCCAAAATTATCCGCCTACGCGTTTTACGTTATATCCTTCTTTTTTCAGGATTTGCATAATTTTGTCGCGATCATCACCCTGAATAATAATCTCGCCATCTTTTGTAGATCCGCCCACGCCACATTTCTTTTTTAGCAATTTTCCTAATGTGACAAGGTCTTCGTCTGGACCTACAAAACCTTTAATTATGGTCACGGTTTTACCACCGCGACCTTTATTACTAAAATGAGCTTCTAGACGCTGATCTTTTGGTTTCAGGTTTTCTTGTTCTTCATTTTCTACATAATCACTATCATCAAATTCATCATTTGTAGAAAAAACAAATCCGCCTAAATCCTCTAGTCCTAGTTTCTTTTTGGCCATAAATATTTTACTTTTTCAATAATCCAATTTCAACAAGTCGCTGGTGTAAAAATTCTCCAGCAGTAATATCTTCGTAGTGTTTAGGATTTTCTTCATTTACACATTCGTCCAAACAATCTAAAGGCATCTCACTTCTTGGATGCATAAAAAACGGAATAGAATAACGAGGTTCGCTCCATTTTTCCTTTGGTGGATTAATCACACGGTGTATGGTAGAACGTAATTTATTATTGGTATGACGCTCTAGCATATCGCCCACATTAATTACCAATTCGTCTTCATTTGGCACTGCGTCGATCCATTCGCCATCTTTTCGCAACACTTG
Source organism: Zunongwangia endophytica (assembly GCF_030409505.1). Taxonomy (NCBI): domain Bacteria; kingdom Pseudomonadati; phylum Bacteroidota; class Flavobacteriia; order Flavobacteriales; family Flavobacteriaceae; genus Zunongwangia; species Zunongwangia endophytica. Next base: position 889,102 of record NZ_JAUFPZ010000002.1, read on the forward strand.
CAAGCCACCAGTAGAAGCACCCATTAATAAGGTAATTAAATTAATATCACCATGAGCTCCCGCGCGAACGGCACCTTCTGGTTCTTCTGTAATTGGAGGGTAATGGATTGGTCTTAAAATTGAATTTCCGTTGCTTGCCCAATGATCAAAGTAAGTTTCCTCTAATCCAATATATAGTGCTAAAGCTCGCAAAACATGGATACCAGTTTTTTCTAACATACGATACGCTTCCATACCGGTATGATTAAAATCTAGTAATTCGTCTACATGAACGTTTTCTGGATATTCTTCAATTAGATTTGCATCCTCAGCAGGTTCCTGCCCAAAATGCCAAAATTCTTTTAGATCACCTTCTTTTTTTCCTTTTGCATGTTCTTTTCCGAAGGAAATATAACCACGCTGTCCTGCTAAACCTTCAATTTCGTATTTCCGTTTCGTCTCTAATGGAAGATCGAAAAATGATTTTACTTCTTTATATAATTCAGATACAAGATCGTCGCCTAAAAAATGATTTTTAAGTGACACAAATCCAATCTCTTCGTAGGCTTTTCCTATTTCATCAACAAACTTTTGTTTTCGTGTAGAATCGCCAGATACAAAGTCTGCAAGATCTACACTTGGGATATTCGTCATTGCCATTTATTCTCTAATTTTTATTGATAAAGCATACAAACTTAATGAAAAAAGGATAAAACTAATAGGAATAAAATATCTGTTTATGCTTCTAAAATTAAGTAATTAAAATGAATTATAAGGATTTATTTTAAAGTACCGCACAAGGTCGTTTACTAATTTGCTACATTTGAATATACCTTTTTTATATGTCGTATAGCGCTACAGATATGATTTTTGACTCTGAAGGATACCATCAAGATTTTCTAATAGATCTTTATGAGAAATTGCTGAAACCTCGTTTAGTAGAAGAGAAGATGTTGATTCTTTTGCGACAGGGAAAGGTAAGTAAATGGTTTAGTGGTATTGGGCAAGAAGCTATTGCAGTAGGGGTCACTTCAATTTTACAGGAAGATGAATATATTCTTCCCATGCATCGAAATCTTGGTGTTTTTACAACTAGAAATGTGCCTTTACATCGGTTGTTTTCGCAATGGCAGGGAAAGATAAATGGATTTACAAAAGGTAGAGATCGTAGTTTTCATTTTGGTACACATGAATATAAGATTATAGGAATGATCTCGCATTTGGGTCCGCAATTGGGAGTTGCAGATGGAATAGCACTTGCGCACAAACTTCAAAATGAAAAGAAATTGACGGCAGTTTTTAGTGGTGAAGGTGGGACTAGCGAAGGCGACTTCCACGAAGCCCTGAATATCGCTGCGGTTTGGGATTTACCAGTACTATTTTGTATAGAAAATAACGCTTATGGTTTATCAACGCCTACAAGCGAACAATATCGATGTGAACATCTGGCCGATAGAGCAAAAGGCTACGGAATGGAATCGCATATCATCGATGGTAATAATATTTTAGAAATTCATCAAAAATTATCGAATATCGCTAATGATGTTCGGGAAAATCCGCGTCCTGTTTTAATTGAGTTTAAAACTTTTAGAATGCGTGGTCACGAAGAGGCTAGTGGTACAGCCTACGTTCCCGACGAAGATTTAGCGCATTGGCGAGAAAGAGATCCTATTGTAAGATTTGAGCAGCATCTTTTGGATCGTGGTATTTTAAACTGGGATTGGGCAGAACATATTAAGTGTAAGATAAAACAAGAAATTGAAGCGCATTTAGCGATTGCTTCGGAAGATAGATTACCCGAGTTTGATGAAACTATAGAATTAAATGATGTATTTAAAGTTACTGAAAATCAATATTTTGAAATATCCGGCGAAATTAGTGAAATTCGGTTTATCGATGCGATAAGTGATGCTTTACGATTATCCATGAGAAAGCATCCCAATCTTGTTTTAATGGGACAAGATATTGCTGAATATGGCGGAGTTTTTAAAATTACGAAAGGCTTTGTTGAAGAATTTGGAAAAGATCGAGTTCGAAATACGCCTATTTGTGAAAGCGGAATCATAGAAGTGGCTGCAGGACTTTCTATAAAGGGAATGAAAGCCGTGGTAGAAATGCAGTTTGCAGATTTTGTGAGTTCTGGTTTTAATCCTATAGTAAACTATCTTGCGAAATTTCATTATCGCTGGGGACAAAATGCCGATGTGGTAATACGCATGCCTTGTGGCGCCGGTGTTGGTGCAGGCCCTTTCCATAGTCAGTCTAACGAATCATGGTTTACTAAAGTGCCTGGACTAAAAGTGGTTTATCCATCTAATCCTGTAGATGCTAAAGCGTTACTAATAGCAGCGATCAACGATCCTAATCCAGTTTTATATTTCGAACATAAAGCGCTCTACCGAACGCAAAGACAAGAAGTACCATTTGATTATTATACTACTGAAATTGGAAAAGCATCTCTATTAAAAGAAGGCACAATACTAACGATTATAAGCTACGGCGCAGCTTTACAAGAAGCATTAAAGATTATCGAAGAAGAGAAAATCGATTATATAGACGTCTTAGATCTTCGTACACTTCAGCCCTTGGATACGATTTCAATCTTTGCTTCAGCAAGAAAAACAGGAAAGGTAATTATTCTTACTGAGGATTCTTTGTTTGGAAGTATTGCTTCAGAAATTTCAGCACAAATAACAGAGAATTGCTTTGAATTTCTGGATGCTCCGGTAATTAGAGTAGGGAGCTTAGAGACTCCGATTCCTTTTGCTTCTATCCTAGAGACGAACTATTTACCGTATCAACGCTTCCGCGAAAAACTAAAAGAATTAATAGAATATTAGTAATTAGTATTTTTATTGTGCTTTAATTAAGATTTGTTAACAGTGCCTCTGTTAAAGTATTAATAATCTTTTGCCAGCGCTGTATCCCTGCGCTAATTTAGATTCAGCTAATCAAAAAAAATCTATTATGATACGTTTAATTGTTATTTTCTTAATCATTGCTATTGTAGCAGCAATATTTGGATTTGGTGGAATCGCTGATGGAGCAACAGACATCGCTAAAATTATATTTTACATCTTTGTTGTCCTTCTTGTAATATCTCTAATAAGCAGACTTTTTAGAAGATAATAAAATTACTAAATAACTTATCCAATGCAGTTTCGTCTTCGATAGATGTGCTGCATTGGTTTTTTATGATTTAAAACTACTACTATGAAAAAAGTAATTTCAATTTTTGCACTATTAATTTTATTGGTTTCCTGTGGAGGGCCAAGCAAAGTTGCAAAAGAAGCCAGAAAAACGTTTGACGGAAACTGGACACTTACCAATATTACTTATCCTAATAATACTGGGGAATTTAACGTAACATTATTTAATGATGCTTCAGCGAATTGCTTTGAGGGTAGTACCTGGGATTTTGTTTCTAATAATAATAGAGGAACTTACGAAGTATCTGGTTTGGATTGTGTTGCTGAAACCAGAAATTTTATCTGGTCTATTGATGAAGAAAATACGCCAAGCGGAATGTATGATTTTCTTCTTAAGCCAGTAAATGAAAAATACAAGTCAACTAATGGTGATCAAGGATTTAGATTAAATCTTGTAAATCTTTCTGAAAATTCTATGGTTTGGGAACAAACAGTAACCTTAGAAGGATCTCCGTTTGTAATAAGAATGATGTTTACTAAATAAGAATCGGTTAAATAAATATAATAATTATGAAGAGGACTTTAAATAAAGTAATGGCGGTTTGTTTTGCTGCAAGTATGCTTGTTGGATGTGATGCCATTCAAAACGCAAATAATAAACAAAAAGGTGCGGTAATAGGATCTGCTGGTGGCGCAACTATCGGTGGTGTAATTGGTAACAATACCGGTGATGGTAATAGTGCATTAGGCGCTATTATTGGTGGTGTTGTTGGTGGTGCAGCTGGTGCTTATATTGGTAATAGAATGGATAAGCAGGCAAAGAAAATTGAAAGCGAAGTTCCGGGAGCAGAGGTAGAGCGCGTAGGAGAAGGAATTAATGTAACATTCGATGAAAATAGCGGTGTTTATTTTGCTTCGGAAAAATATAATATTAATGACAAATCTGAAGAAACTTTAAATAAACTAGTAGGTATCTTTAAAGAATATCCAGATACTAATATTTTAGTTGAAGGTCATACAGATGATACAGGTAGCGAAAGTTACAACTTAACGCTTTCTAAGAACAGAGCACAAGCGGTAACTAACTTCTTAACTGGTCATGGTATCGCAGCAAGTAGATTTGAAACTAAATGGTACGGTGAAGCACAACCAAAGTTTGATAATACTACAGCTGAAGGTCGTTCGAAAAATAGAAGAGTAGAATTAGCGATTGTAGCTAACGAAGAACTTAAGAAAGAAGCTGAACAAAACACTACAGAGAACTAAATTGTAGTTTTGCTTATTGAAAATTTAGAGCCGTCCATATGGGCGGCTTTTTGTATTTATAGAATCAGGAAATTTCGAGCTGAGTTAAGGCTTTCCTAAATACGAGTTAAACCCATCTAAACACTTTTGTCGTTATTCGTATTGGTTTGTATCTTCAAACTAACTAATAAAAAAATCAATTTACAATATGAAGACTGTTGATAAAATGGAGGTGCTGCATAGCCAATCTGCTGAATATATTATGCAAGGCGAAACTGGTAAATTTTTAAAGCTTATTCCAGATACATTTCTAATTAAAGGAAAAGAAAAAGACGGTGTATTTAATCAGGGATATGCGATAAGACACATTAATCGCCGTGATATTATTTTAATTGATGTAGTAGAGGAAGAAACCAAAGCAGCGGTTAAAAAATTGATTGAAGAAGGTTATCAAATCAAAGGTTTACTAATTACCTGTGATGGTATTTTAGAGAATGCTTATGCCGATCTTAAAACTATTTCTAAAGATGCAGATAATGCTCCTGTTTATGCGCATTCAAGAAATAATTTTAAAGATGATTTCAAAACTAAAGATATCATGACACAGGCGAATGATCTGAAACATTTTGGTATCAAAGTAATTGATCTACCAGGAAATGGTGGAGCTTCTGTTCTAGTTTATTCTGAAATTAATGGTGGTATGTTATTCCCGGGAGATGATGCTGTAGGATCTTCATACGATTCAGATTTAAACACTTTTAAGCGTCCTGAAATGAAGCGAGAAAATGACGATTTTGGATTAGCTGAAAGCTGGAGTGCTTTTGAAGATGATTTCAGCTATTTTTTCCCAAGAAAAGGAAAACCTGCATTTAATGTAGAAGAAGGGCAACAAGTTGATATTTTAAACGATTTGAGTAGAACTAAATAAGAAATAGAATTATCCGACATATAGGATAAGAAAAACCCTGTATTTTTCATTTTTGAAATTGCAGGGTTTTTTAATGCTTTATCCTTAAATATAAAATATAGCAATTTTCTAAACAGTATGAGAAAATTGTAGGGTTTCAGCATAACGTATTGTTAAAGAGCTTATTCCTTAAAAGCGTAATTCTTAAATTAAAGGATAAAAGAAAACCAACTATGTCAAAATTAAATGTCACTCAAAAACTTATTAAAGAGCATCTCTTAGAAGGGGATATGATGACCGCCGGTAAAGAAATCGGAATCAAAATTGATCAGGCTTTACTGCAAGATGCCACAGGTACACTAGTTCAACTAGAACTGGAAGCTATGGGGCTTAAAAAGGCGCAAACTGAAGTTGCTGTGCAATATGTGGATCATAACCTTTTGCAAACCGACTTTAAAAATGCCGATGATCATAAATTTCTACTTTCTGCAGCCAGAAAATTCGGCTTATGGTTTAGTAGACCAGGGAATGGTGTAAGTCACCCTGTGCATATGGAACGTTTTGGGAAACCGGGCAAAACGATGGTAGGGTCTGATAGTCACACACCGGCTGCAGGTTCACTAGGTATGCTTGCAATTGGTACTGGTGGGTTGGATGTTGCTGCAGCGATTGCAGGACAGCCATATTATGTGAAAATGCCACAAGTGATGGGAGTGAAGCTTACCGGAAAATTACCGGATTGGGTAAGCGCTAAAGATGTTATTTTGGAAATGTTACGTAGGCATGATGTAAAAGGTGGTGTAGGAAAAATTATAGAATATTACGGTCCTGGATTAGATAATCTAAGTGCTATGGATAGGCATGTTATTGCTAATATGGGAGCTGAATTAGGTGCTACGACTACTGTTTTCCCAAGTGATCATGAAACAAAGAAATTTTTAAAAGCACAGCAGCGAGAAGATGACTGGAAAGAATTATTGGCAGACGAAGGTTGTGAATACGATCTTCATGAAGAAATTAATTTAAGCGAATTGATTCCACTTATTGCTTTACCTACAAGTCCGGGTAATGTGGTGCCAATTGAAGAAGTTGCAGGTAAAAAAATTAGTCAGGTGGTAATAGGATCTTCTGCGAATCCTGGATTAAGAGATTTTTGGATAGCAGGAGCGATCGTCAAAGATAAATCGGTGAACCCAGATGTGTCTATGGATGTAAATCCAACATCACGACAAATGATTCAGAATATGATTGATAACCGAGCTTTTGCAAATTTAATTAAAGCAGGAGCACGTTTTCATCAATCTGGTTGTATGGGATGTATAGGAATGGGACAGGCACCAGCTTCAGGTACGATAAGTCTTAGAACAATGCCTAGAAACTTCCCAGATCGTAGTGGAACAAAAGACGATCAGGTACATTTGGTAAGTCCGGAAACCGCGGCAGCTTCAGCATTAACAGGAGAGATTACAGATCCTAGAGATTTAGAGAAGATCTACGATATGAAGTATCCACAGTTTGAAGCACCAGAGATTGAAACTATAAATGAAGATATGTTGGTTCCGCCAGCAGATGACGGAGAAGAAGTGAAACTTGAGAAAGGTCCAAATATAAAATCCTTACCTGAAATTGAACCTTTAGCTGATGAAATTAATATTCCTGTTTTATTAAAAATGGGCGATAATATTTCTACCGACGAAATCTTAAAAGCCGGTGCTGAAGTTTTACCTTTTAGAAGTAATCTACCAGAAATAAGTAAATATACTTTTACGGTAATTGACGAGTCTTTCTACGATAGAGCGATGGAATCTAAAGAAAAGGAGGGAGGCCACATCGTTGTTGCGAAGGACAATTATGCCCAGGGATCTAGTCGTGAACATGCCGCTATTGCTCCAAAATATTTGGGACAACATGCTGTAATCGCAAATAGCTATGCACGTATAGCATGGCAAAATTTAGTGAATTTTGGTATTTTACCTTTAGAATTTATAGATGTCGAAGATTACGATAAAATCGAACAGGGAGATACGGTAAGTTTTAAAAACCTTCGCGAAGATGTTAAAAAGAGAAACAACATCAAGGTTGTTGTAAAAAAGGAAAACGGCGAAGACAAAGAATTTGAGACGAAGCATACATTAAGTGATCGTCAAATAAATATTCTACTTAAAGGTGGAATTATAAATGAGTTTAAAGAGCGCTTGAAAAAAGAACAAGCTCAGGAATAACTCAGGAGATAATTAGATATAAAAAAACCTTTCAGGAAACTGAAAGGTTTTTTTAAATTGGTAATTTTTCTAGTGTGTTTGCATTTGCCCTTTTTTCTTATCCAACTGCTTATCTAAATCTTTAACAGTTTGAGATGCAGCAGCTTCAAAAGAATCTGAATTTGATTCTGCAAAAAGTTGTGGTCCTGGAATGCTTACTTTTATATTACAGATAAAACCTTTAGGATCTTCTGCATGATTTCTTTTAAAGTGTACTTCTGCACGAGTGATAAAGTCATATTTTCTTTCTAGCTTCTCAAGTTTCTCATTCACATAGTTTTGTAAACGTTCACTTTTACTAAGAGCAACAAATTGGTAAATGGTTTCCATATTAATTTTTTTTAAAACACCTAAGAACGCTAATAATGCTAATTTAGACAAGTTTTTAAGCTCTATTTCACAATTTTTTGTGATAGATTTAAATATAAAGGGGTGTTCTTGTTTAAATCGTTAACTAAAACAATAATTGCCCTAATAAATATAGGGTAGTGGTATTGAAATTATAAATTTATCTTAAAATTAAAGTTTATTGGTTGTCTGTAGATATACTTGCGTAATCTTGGGAACTTCAGCTTTAATTTTTTCTCTTAAACTTTGCAGCGCATTTTCAGCATCCAGCAGCTCTAAATCATCGTACAAATCGACTTCAACAATTAGTAGAATACTTTCTGGACCAAAATGCATGGTTTGTGGCAGTCCGATCTCTTTTACCTTTGGATTATTGTTTAAGATGTCTTCAACTTTAACCAAAATTTCAGGCTGAGCACTTTCTCCTAATAGTAAACCTTTACTTTCTTTTGCCAAGAAAGTTGCTACTACTAAAAGTATACAACCAATAATAATACTGGCGATACCATCACAATAAGGATTGTCTAGCGTTTGGCTAAGAAATACACCAATTAAAGCAACGGCCAAACCTATTACTGCTGCCGTATCTTCGATAATTACAGCGAATGTTGCAGCATCTTTACTTTGAGTAATTTTAGTGATAATATTACCTGTTTTAGCACCAGCTCTAGATTTATTAAAAGTCCTAAGTGCCAAAACCAGGGCAGTACCTTCAAACAAAAGTGCAGCAATAAGTACGGCATAATTCCAGGTAGGATCTTCAGCGACTTCAGGAGCTTCCAGCGCATGAATTCCTTCGTAAATAGCAAAACCACCACCTAGAGCAAAGATGAGGATACTTACGACAAAGCTCCAAAAATAAACTTCTTTTCCGTAGCCAAATGGGTGTTGCTTAGTTGGTTTCCGTTTAGATCGTTTTATACCAAGCAATAATAAAAATCCGTTGCCGGTGTCTACCAGCGAATGAATTCCTTCAGCCATCATTGCTGAGCTTCCTGTAAAAAATGAAGCTGTAAATTTGCTTACAGCTATTAAAAAATTAGCGCCTATAGCGCCAAATATTGCGATGTTCGAATTTCCGGCCATAATGATTTAGTTAGTTGCCGCAAAATACAATAAAATTGATCGGACTAATAGTCTAAAATCCTGTTTTAGTATGGATTTAGCATTAAAGCGGAACAATAGTTGTAAATTAAAATGTAATTATGGATCATAAATCAGTTGATTTAAAAGCAATTAAGTATGAAACGTTTAAAGATAAAATTGATAAAACGATTATTAGTTAGCTTTGCTGTTAGCTTCGGAATTTTAAGTTGTGGCTCGTCGAGTAGTGCTGTCGAAGGTGTGAATAATTTCGAAGATCTGAAATCCTTTGCTCAAAATAGAGAATTTGAAATCGAAAACCGCTGGGCCAATCCCATGCGTGCTAATACGGTAAGTTTTATAAATCATCCAAATTTTAATAGCGGAACTATAAATTTGATAGGTAACGCCAACTTTATAAGGTTTAAAGGAGATTCTATTAATGTGTTCTTACCGTATTTTGGTGTGCGACAAATGAGCGGCGGATATAATGATCGTGGTGCAATAAAATTTGAGGGAGTTCCTGAGGATTTTGAAATCATTGAAAACGAAGACAAAAAATATGTGCGCTACGAATTTACCGCAAATGATGATTCTGAACAATATCAATTTTATGTCACATTATATCCTAACGGAAATACCAATACATCTGTAAATAGTTCGCAAAGGGATAATATTTCTTATACCGGAAAATTTAGCAAGCTTTCATCTGAAGAAGGAGAATAGTTAGATATCTGAAGCTTGGTTTGAAATTCTTACAGAATAAGAAAAATAAAAAAAACTGGTTATCTAAATATTCTATTTTACATAATATAAATTATAGTTCAACTTATATGTATCTAATATAGTGGTAATAAAGTCATTCTTTGCTATCGAAGCCATTCCATAGCTTTTATAACTTTCTGATCTTTTTGTAAATAATTAAAAGCATCGCCACCTATAATTTCAATATCGGGTTCTACGTAATTACGATATTCATTTTTATCTCTATCTAAACAATATCCCGAGGATAATTGATAGTAAAGTTCTCCTTCAATATTATATTGATTATTTACAGTAACATAACCAGCGGTTCGTTCTCCAAAAAACTTTACATATTCTTTTCCTTTTAAAGCAATTGCCGTCATTTCTCCAGAACTTGCCGTTATTGGGCCCAGAAGCACTGCAATTTTGAGTGGTTCCTCTAAAGAGCATAATTTTTTAAACCTTATCATTTTATTTTTCCCACTATATATTTTATTCTTTTTTAATTTCCATTCCGATAAATAAGAATCTTGCTCAAAATAACCTAAAATTCCATTTTCTAATATTGGCGCAAGTCCTGCAATCATTGTCCACATGTTTCCTCCAGTATTTATTCGAAGATCAATGATAAGACCAGATAAACTATTTATATCTAGCCCACATAGCGCCTCCATAAAAATCTGAGCATCATCTTCATTATGACTACCGGGTATACGTATGTATCCAATATTTTCTAGTTTGGTAATATGAAGTGTGGCGCCAGATCTTAATATACTTTTAGTACTATCGTTTAAGCGTTCAAATTTATCGGTTGGATGAGCTCTGCCAGACCGCTTGTCGTGATGAGTCAACTGAGAATGACTATCATCTAAAGCATCTAACAATACGCCTACAGCGGGTGCTAGTTGATCGTATGTAGTATTGGCATTCAGATCGACTGCCTCTTTAACTTTTGGTGTTAAGCTATCCCAATCTACATTATCAGTATAGATAGAACCTTTTTTAGTAAATGATATAATCTTTTCGATCTGCTTCTCTTGAGCAACTGAGGATTGAATTCCAAGAAACAATACCACTATAACAAAATACAAACTACGCATTAATCTATTTTTTCTAGTAATTATGAAATAGCAAAATCGCTGGTTAACCTTTATAAAACTGAGGTATTAGATCTGTAACCAAGTTAAAAAAATAAACGGTACGGGATAAGATAAAATTAGGCAAAAACAAAAAAAGCTCACCATTTCTGGTGAGCTTTTTCATAAACCTTGAAAAAATATATATTATATAACTTCTACGTTTACTGCGTTTAATCCTCTCTTACCTTCCTGAAGATCAAATTTAACTTCGTCGCCTTCGCGAATTTCGTCAATTAAACCTGTAACGTGTACAAAATGGTCTTTGTCAACTCCTTCTTCAGTGATAAATCCAAATCCTTTAGTGTCGTTAAAGAATTTTACTGTTCCTTTACTCATCTTAATGTATTAAATTATAAGTGACAAATATCCAACTAATATTCCGATAACACACTATAATTTGAAAATATTTCTGTTTGATTTATAAAAATATGTCTAAAAATAAACAATTTTAGCTGTTAGCGTAGTATTGGCGGGAGCTGCGTTTTAATGTTAAAGTTTGAAATAATTTAATTCATTTTCAATTTCCTAAACTAATGCAATGTAATATTGAAATTTGATGCTAAAAACTGAAAATGTAAAAGCCTTCAAAATTAGAAAAACATCAGATCATCTTTAATTAGCGACTAATTTTAGTGCAAAATTCCGGAGTTCCTATCTTCTGCGATTGTGTCTTTATAAAATCGCGATACCACATTCCTGAATTCTTAACTATTCTTTGCTGAGTTGGATAATCGATATAAACCATGCCGAATCGAGGTTTATATCCTTCTGCCCATTCAAAATTATCGGTAAAACTCCAGACAAAATAGCCGTTTACATTTACGCCTTGCTGTTTTGCTTTTAAAACTGCGTTGATATATTCCTGAAGGTATTTTTGGCGTTTAGGATCTTTAACCTGATTGTTTACTAAATGATCTGGAAATGCGGCACCATTTTCGGTGACCAGAATGTTTTTTACTTCAGGATAAGCATCATATTTCTTTAGAAGTTCTAATATTCCTTCAGGATAGATTTCCCACCCCATTTCAGTAGTAGGAATATTTCGTGTTTCAGCTTTTATATTGGTCGCCTGGACATACGGAATCCACCATGCACTTTTTACGATCTCTCTAGTATAATTCTGAATTCCTATAAAATCAAATTCAAACTGAAGCAACTTATTATCTTCAGCTTTATAAAATTTATCTACTCTTTTCAAAAAAGGTAATTCCTCAAAAGGATAACCATAACCCAAACTGAGTTCTAAAAACAATCGATTTACTAAGCAGTCTACGCGATTTGCTGCATGATGATCTTTTACACGATCGCGATATGCCTCTATATACGAACAGGAAAATGTTGTACCAATATTTAAGCTTGAATCGTAAGCTCTTAAGATTCTGCCACCTTCGGCCTGGCAAAGTGAAGCATGATGCATCGCCGGGATAAAATTTTTGACTCCTCTCCTACCCGGCGCATGGATTCCTAAAAAATGACCGGCACCCAAAAACACTAAAGGTTCATTTAAAACCATCCAGTTTTTTACGCGATCCCCAAATCTATGCACGCAAATCGTTACATATTCTGTAAACCAATTTATGATTTCACGATTAGTCCAGCCGCCTTTATTTTCTAAAGCTTGCGGTAAATCCCAATGATAAAGAGTTACCCAGGGCGTGATTCCTAAGGCTAAACATTCATCTATCAATCGATCGTAGAAATCGAGACCGGCCTCATTTATTTTGCCTGTACCATCTGGTAAAATTCGGCTCCAGGAAAGTGAAAATCGAAAATGCTTAATATTCATGGCTTTTAAAAGCAATAGATCTTCACGATAACGATTATAAAAGTCGCACGCAATATCTGCATTTTGACCCTTATATATTTTTCCTTTTTTATGTGAAAACTCATCCCAAATAGATGCTTTTTTACCATCGGCATAGGGATTTCCCTCGATCTGAAATGCAGCTGTAGATGTTCCCCAAATAAAATCATCACCAAAATCACTGCTTTTTAAAGTTGAATTAAAATTCGATTTCATTTAAGCAATTTCAGGTGTTGTATTGTTAGTTTTGTGTTCTTTCAGCGCTATTTCAATAAGCTTGTCGATTATCGTTTCGGTTTGATCTGGAAAATTCACTTCGATAAGTTTATCCTCAACCAGCCATTGTCCAATTTCAGGATATCGTTTCTTTTTCAAATTCTTCAGCACGGCTACTCCCATGGTTTTCAGCATTGCGGCATTACATTGTTGCTCAAATTGTCCTTTCATAGGAATTACCAATAATTTTTTCTTCAGAAATAATGCTTCTGCCGGAGTTTCAAATCCTGCTCCACAAATTACCCCTTTACAGGTTCTTAAGCTTTCCACAAAAACTTCGTTATTGACAGGGCGAATGATGATATTATCGATTTTTGATGCTTTTTTAAAATGTTTTGAAAAGATCTCGAATCTGAATTCTGGGAAACTGCTGAATAATTTCAGTAGCTTTTTATCGGAATATGAAGGTAGATATACGGTGTAATGACTTGATTTTATAGGCTGAAGTTTACGAATCTCAGAGCGTATTACCGGTGTGTAAATACGATCGTCGAAAGCTTTAAAATGAAAACCAAAACTGAAGCTACATGGCGCATAAGACTTTAGAATCTTTAATCCTAACCAATCTTCTTTTAAAGGTTTTGGCGCAGAAGGATGCAAAACAGCCGATTGATGATTTAAGCCATAGCACGGTTTATGAGCCATCGAACATGCCCAGGCACTTACGGGCTCAAAATCGTTTATTACAAGGTCATAATTTTGTACAGGTACACTTTTAATTTCGCTGTAAAGTCGTTTCATTCGGTTTTTGCGATACGTGTTCCAAACATCGACACCACCTTTTTTTCCGAAGATAAAACTGAGTCCTTTAAACTGATATTTTACAAAATATGGTAATTTTAAATCGCCCTGAGTCCCGCTTACCAGTAGATCTAGATCTCCTTTTTTCTGAAGAATGGGAATAATTTCTAAAGCGCGACTTAAATGTCCATTTCCGGTTCCCTGAATCGCATATAATATCTTCATTAATGTGATAGTCGGAAAGGCGAAATCATCGAGCTTAATCGACGCTGAACAAAAACGGATACTAATAATTGCTGGAATCGTTCTTTAAAATAGTAGTTTCTGTGACCACTTTTCTGGAATTCACTTTTTCGTTTCATAAGCTTTTCAATTAAAACGATTATTCGAATTAAATGTATAAGAATATGATTTAAAAGTGTTTACGTGAATTTTAAATAAGTGTATGTTTAAGGTTAAGGAATTTAGCTTGCGCTAAGATAATTTAACCGAAGTCATCGTGAGTGACCCACCAACGGCTTTATCATTAAAAAATTCCAGCTCATCTTTATTTTCTTGTAGGGCCAGTGTATAAAGTACAGGTAAATAATGATCTGAAGTAGGAATTGCTAATTTTACAGCGTCATCAATCCGTTATTCAGTTAAATAAAAAAAGCCTTTCGAAAATACATCCGAAAGGCCAGTGATAATTTTTCTTTTTCTTTAAGAAATTAAGCTAATATCTCTGCAAATTCTTTTTCAGCTTTATTTAGCGCATTTTCTCTTAATTCAGGAATAGCAACTCCTTCTACTCTAATTAATTCTACATCTGTCATTCCTAGGAATCCGAATACTTTAATCAGGTAATCTGAAACAAAATCGTATCCAGGATTTTCAGAATAAACACCACCAGAACTCATCGCGATATATACTTTTTTACCAGTTACTAATCCTTGTGGACCTTCTTCAGTATATTTAAAAGTTTCTCCAGCTTTAGCAAGATGGTCGATCCATGCTTTTAATTGCGAAGGAATTCCAAAATTATATAAAGGAGCACCAACAACTAAAATATCTGCATCAAATAATTCTTTGATCGCTTCGTCTTGTATAGCGATATTTTCTTTTTGAGCAGCTGTTCTATTTTCTTCAGGAGTAATGATCGCCTGCCATCTGTCTTCAGTAAGATGTGGGAAATCTTCAGCAACAAGTTTTTTTTCAACGATAGTACTTTCGGGATAGCTTTCTTTAAGTTGTTCTACTATTTTGTTCCCTAAAGCTAAGCTGTAAGAGTTTTGACCGTTTAAACTTGAAATTACGTGAAGTATCTTTTTCATGACTTAAATTTTGTATGACATTTGTATATACAAATATAAAACACTATTACTAGTATTTATAGTACTTCCAAGGATTTTTCCACTAACATTTAGGTTAGTGCCTTCTAATACTCTTCTAGTAATTCTCTACGGAAATTTTCTGGTTTGATATGGTATGTCCTTGATAAGGCTTTTTCGAAATCGGAATAATCATCGAATCCACAAGCTTCGGCAAGACATTTTAAGTCACATTCCTGATATTCAGGAATATTAAGCATTTCTTTTAATTCCTTTATTCTGAAATCGTCCAGATACTCATTGAAGGTTTTTCTTTTCGCTTTCAATAAAATATAATCGAGTTCTCCTGGTGTTAACATTAAATGCCGACTAATCTGTTTAATCTTTAAATTATGAATTAAAAAAAACTTCTCTTTACACATAATCTTGTCTAGAAGTTTTGAATATTCGGTTGCCGTATTGTAATCTATATAGCTTTGTTCTGTTTCGGTATTATTCTCTCTAAAAATTAAACCACGGTTACAGAGCATCACTAAAAAAAATGCAAGCAAAATAAATAAAATAAGGGAAACTGAGGTGAATGTGAAATTCCCTAAACTACTATGAAGTACGAAGTACGCTACGTAAGATGCTAACAAACTCATAAATGCGATTGTTTTTATCTAAAAGCCTTCGTTTGTAGTAGGGTATAAAACGCTACGGCTATTTATAAATTAAATAAGTATTTGTAAATAGATATCAATTGTAGTGCCATTTACTATTTTTGTTTGATTTTTTGCAGAATTTTATTAACAATTGGAATTTTTGAATAGTTAACGAATCAAGCTGAAATGCCCCCTTTCTTCTGTTTCTAAGTCTATTGTTGCTTTAAACCAATAGTCGTCTTCAGGTAATGGCTGTCCATTAAAAGTCCCATCCCAATCTTCCCCATTTGTAAGAGTAGTAATTAAAGTCCCATATCTATCATAAATAAGGATATTTAGCTCTTTTTCTCCAGTTCCAATAGGCTTCCAAGTATCATTGATACCGTCGCTATTTGGAGTAAAATAATTAGGAAATCCAATTAAATAAATCTCATTGCTGGTATAGCTACATCCATCAATTTCTATAATTTCAATTTTATGAACACCTGGCAATACGCTATAAAATTCTGCTTTACCATTATCGCGATTATCCAATGTGAAAATGTAATTTGATTCATTTTCAGCTTTTAGACTTATATCATAAGAGCCATCATTATTATATTTTGTAAGTAATTCATAATTTACAGTTTCATTTCGATCAAAAATTGCAACATTAATCTCACTTGATAGCACTTCACAATTATTGTTGGATACTCTATATACATATTTACCGGCATTATTTATTTGAGGATCAAAAATACCATTTGGTAAAGCAGGTTCCCAATAGCCATTTGAATCTGGATTACCACCTAAATAATCAATTAATGCAAATGAGGTTTCATATTGACATATTGTGATACTTGAATCTATTCCTGGATTTGGTTGGGGCGTAAAAACGACTTCAACTAGCGCCGTTTTCGATACACAATAATTATTCACTGTATAAGCATACAGTCCTTCATTATCTAAAGAAGGATCAAAGACAGAAGAATTTGAACTTAGTTTAGGACTCCAAGTTCCGCCGATCTGTGCGTTTGGTCCCAAGTAATCAAATAAGTCTATCGAGCTTCCATTTTTACATATATTAAGATTTACATCATTCCCTGCATTTAGTAAAAATTGTTCCTGAAAATCAGGAATATCATTATCATCTTCATCTAGAGGTTCTTCATATCCTGATTTTACATTTATAATTAGTCCATTTTCATCTACAGTATCAGGTAAGCTTCCTAACGTTCCGTTATTATCTTTATCGGTAAATCCAGCTTCTATAACATCAAAACAATCATCATTATCACTATCTAAATCTCTTTTATCAGGATGACCATCTTGATCTGTATCTCGATCTAAAATACCATTATCTTCAATGACATCTAGAATTCCATCATTATCGTCATCCAAATCAATATCATCGGGAATTCCATCATTATCAAAATCTGGTAGACATTTTTCTTGAATTTCCTGTCTGGTACTACATTCAGAAGGATTATTGATAATTTCTAAATCGTCGTAGACTTTCTCATTAGCTAAAAGAGTACAAATTGCGGAACAATCTTTTAAATTCGAGTTGTTGGAAACAATAAGGCCAATGATTCCAAAATTTCCGCTAACTGAAATTAGATTCTCTAATCCCATCAAGCTTGGAAGATTATTATTATTTTGAATAATCAAGGCTTTATCAATTTTTCTGAGATTACTAAATCCGCTGATCGTTGGTAATTCAGGGTTATCTTTTATAATCATATTACCATAGATTCTTTCCAGACTATTAAATCCTGTAAATACGGTTAGTTCTAAGGATTCACTAATTTCAAAATTGCCCCCTCCCAGACTACCTATAGATACGAGTTTATTAAAGCCCTCTATTTCATTAATACCAGTTCTCCTGATAAAAAGGTTATTGCCCACATATTTTAGTTCCGAAAACAATCCTACTCCATGTGGATAATCCTCCATTATAAGAGAACCTTTAATATATTCTACCTTATCAAATGCATTAAACACCCCTAATATTAGACCTGAATTGTCCATATCTATAGTATTTTCAACAAATTTTAGATTTTGAAATGCATCTAACGACATCCCAAGGCTTTTTAAGTCGACTGTATTAACCTGCTCCAATTTAGTAAAGCCATCAAGATAACCCAACATTCCGTCTATGTAAATATTATTGACCTTTATTAGTTCGTTGAATGAATTAAGATCTTTTAGAAGAGTATTTGCTTGTATTTGAAGATCACCATCTATTTTGGTAATCGAAAGATTTAAAGTAAAATCTTCAATATCGGTATTTCTAATAATTAAATTCCCCTTAATTTCTTCAATATTCTTAAGAGGTTGCAAATTGGTTACCGCGCCAGTAATTGTAACATTTCCATTAACAATTTTACAGTTAGAATAATTATTGGAAAATTCATTAAATTCTTGTTGGGAATTTATAATAATATTACCTGTAGGGCATTGTGCATGAATAGTTATATTTAGAAAAAAAATGAGAAAAAATATGACGAATTTCAAAACGGTTAACCTTATAAAATGAAAGGCAATAATAAGCTTTTTGTAATGAATTTATATTTTTATTAACATTATAATTTAAAGGTTATTTTCTAAGCTTTCTACAATTAAGGTTATATATATATAAATGGTTTCAGGTATAGAATTGAAAGTATTTAAATAAAAAATCCAGACAGCCAAAAGCAGTCTGGATTTTTTTAAAATGTTCGTTATAAATAAACCTGGGCTATAGTCTTGCCGCGGCGTTTTGATCAACGTACCACATTAATTCGCCAACGGGATCTATAATTTGTGATGGGTATTTTTCGATATTCTTTTCACCTTTTACAACTTCGTAAAGTGCATCTGCTTTTTTAGCACCAAATATGATAAATGCTACACTTTTAGCCGCATTGAGTATTGGTGCTGTTAAAGTGATTCTATACATATCCTGAGGTTCTAGAAAATAGGCTGCTACTTTTTTGTCCTTTTCGTGAATTACTTTTTGTCCCGGAAATAATGATGCGGTATGGCCATCATCACCCATTCCTAAGAATATTAAATCAAAAGTTCTACCGTCTTCTAAAACTTCATCCATAATTTTAGAATATTTTTTGGCATAATCTTCAGCAGAAACACCATCCTTATACATAGGATAGATTTGTTCATTAGGAATAGCAACTTTATTCAGAAAATCATTAAAAGCATTTCCCGCATTGCTGCGCTCATCTTCTATAGGGACCCAACGCTCGTCACCCCAGAAAATATAAATTTTTTCCCAAGCTACCTGATCTTTGAATTCGGTAGTTAGTAGATCATACATTCCCGCCGGTGAAGAACCTCCCGTTAGCGCAACTGTAAACTTTCCTTTAGCTTCTATCGCTAGCTTCGCATGCTCTACAAAATGCAATGCTGCTGCATGGCTAGCCTCTTCTTTGGATTTATATATATTTAGCATTCGTCTTCTTTCTTTTCTTTCTTGTTACGAAGATTAATAGACCACACATGTCCTTGCTGAGCGATTAGAGCTTCTGCATTTTCCGGACCATAGCTTCCCGCTTGATAATTAGGGAAATTAAGTGATTCTCTACCTTCCCATGATTCCTGCACCGTTTTTATCACGTCCCAGGCTTCTTCAACCTGATCTGAACGCATAAACAAGGTGGTATCTCCTATCATAGCATCCAATAATAAAGTCTCATAAGCTTCTGGAGTATGAGTAGAGCAACTATCATAATCAAAAACCATTTCAGAAGGATTCAAATTCATTTCTAATCCTGGTTTTTTAGTCATAAAACGCAATCTAATATCCATTTGAGGCTGTAGATTGATCGTTAGTCTATTCGGCATGATATTACTCGCCTGTTCTCCCGGGAAAGTGGCATGAGGTACAGGTCTAAACTGAATTGTAATTGAAGAACTTTTTTCTTGCATACGCTTACCTGTTCTCAAATAGAACGGTACGTTTTGCCATCTCCAGTTATCAATAAAGAATTTGATAGCCGCAAAAGTTTCGGTGTTAGAATTTTCACTAACTCCTTCTTCTTCACGATATCCTGGCACCTCTTCACCTTGCACCCAGCCATTACTATATTGACCACGAACGGCATTTTTAGAAACTTCGTCTGGTTTTATTCTTCGGATAGCACGTAAAACTTCTACTTTACGATTTCTAATTTCTTCAGCATCTGACGAAATTGGAGCTTCCATAGCAACCATACAAAGGATCTGAAGCAGGTGATTCTGGATCATATCTCTTAACGCACCAGAACTTTCATAATAACCACCACGTGTTCCTACTCCTACTTTTTCAGCAACTGTAATTTGCACGTAATCTATATAATTACGATTCCAAAGAGGTTCGAATAAAGCATTACCGAAACGGAACGCTAAAATATTCTGAACGGTTTCTTTACCTAAATAATGATCGATTCTAAATATCTGCTTCTCATCAAAAGTACGTCTTAGTAATTGATTAAGTTCTTTAGCAGATTCTAGATCATAACCAAAAGGCTTTTCGATAACTAAACGATCTTTTTCTAAAGACTCTACCAGTTTTTGATCTTTTAGATTTTTCGTAATATCGTCGATAAATTTAGGAGATACCGATAGATAGAACAAGCGATTAGCTCGTTCTCCCCATTCTTTATCAAGATCACTTAATTTTGTGTGTAATTCTTTATAAGACTTCTCGTTCGTGATATCTGATTGGAAATAATGGATTGATTCCTGAAATTCTTTCCAAACCTTATTATCTGGTTCTCTACGAGAAAATTCTTTTAATTTTGCATATAAATCCTTTCTATAGGATTCATTATCAAATTCAGATCTACCTAAACCGATAATTGCAAAATTATCGGCCATTCGATCGTCTATAAAAAGGTTATAAAATGCGGGGATTAACTTACGACTGGCAAGATCTCCGGTCCCACCAAATATTACTATAATCGTAGGAGCAGCTTTCTTTTCTGTTTTCATTTTAATTTTTAATTAGTTAGGGATTAAACCCATTCTGTATGAAAAATTCCTTCCTGATCGTTACGCTCATATTTATGCGCACCAAAATAATCTCTTTGGGCCTGTATCATATTTGTTGGTAAAATTTCACTTCTATAAGAATCAAAATAAGATATTGTTGAAGTAAATACCGCAGCAGGAATTCCTTTATCGATAAATGTTTTTACCACATTACGCGCAGCTCCTTGTTTTTCTTGTAACGCTTTGCCTAATTTTTCGTCCATTAGTAAATTAGGAAGCTCTGGCGTTTTGGTGTACGCCTGGCGCAAATCTTCTAAACAAGCCGCTCTAATGATACATCCACCTCTCCAAATTTTTGCAACTTCTTCTAAATTTAAACCGTAATTGTATTCTTTAGAAGCGATAAATAGTTGCGCCATTCCCTGGGCATAGATATTAATCATCGCAAAGTAAAAAGCATCTGTAAGTTCTTCGAATATTTGTTCTTCGGAAGTTTCAGAGTTGTCTTTCCATTTTAAAACTTTTGAAGCTTCAACACGCTCTTCCTTATATTTTGAAATATCTCTCATTTGCACCGCAGCATCAATTGCCGGTACCGGCGCCTGAATATCCATAGCATTTTGAGAAGTCCATTTACCAGTTCCTTTGGATTTCGCAGCATCAGAAACGTAATTTAGTAATAAACCTTTCCCAGTAACTTCATCTTGTTTTTCGAGAATTTCAGAAGTAATTTCAACTAAGAAAGACGATAATTCAGACTCGTTCCATTTCGCAAATAATTGCTGAATTTTAGAATCTTCAACGCCATAACCTCTTTTCAGTAGATCATAAGTTTCTGCGATAAGCTCCATAATAGCATATTCAATTCCATTATGAACCATTTTTACGTAGTTCCCTGCAGATCCCTGTCCTAAATAAGTTACACAAGGTTCGCCATTTACTTTCGCTGCTACCGCTTCAAAAATAGGACGAAGTCTTTCGTAAGCTTCAGCATTTCCTCCTGGCATCATACTTGGACCAAATCGTGCTCCTTTCTCTCCACCAGAAATTCCCATTCCGAAGAAATGAATTCCTTTTTCAGCAAGTTCTTTAACACGACGATCGGTATCCGGGAAATAAGAATTTCCGCCATCTACCAAAACATCTCCTTCTTCTAAAAATGGCAATAACGATTTAATTGCGGCATCTACAGGTTTACCAGCAGGTACTAACAACATAATCGCACGGGGTTTACGAATAAGTCCGCAAAACTCTTCTGCCGAGGTTGTTCCTTTTATAGTATGATTTTCTAAGGCTTCTTTTTCTAGAGATGCAGCTTTTTCGGCGTCTAAGTCTAGGCCAGCTACAGAGAAATTATGATCGGCCATATTAAGTAAAAGGTTTCTACCCATTACTCCAAGACCTACAATTCCAAAATCGAATTCTTCCATGATTCTTTTTTAGTTTTCTACGTTATTTAAAATATTTTTTTTCTATTGCAATTACTTTATCTAATCTTCTTTGAAAACGTTCTTCTTTCTGAAATTCAGCTTTCAAAAACGCTAAGATGATTTCTAAAATTAATGAAGTTCCCAATACACGGCCACCAACGCAAAGCATATTCATATCATCGTGTTCTACGCCCTGGTGGGCAGAATAGGTTCCAGAAATTAGTGCAGCGCGCACTCCGGGAAATTTATTGGCGGCGATAGACACCCCTACACCACTACCGCAAACAGCGATGGCTTTATCGATTTTTTTGTCAATAAGTGCATTGGCTAAAGGGGTAACTATATCTGGATAATCGTCTTCACCCTGATATTCGAAGGCTCCAAAATCTTGTATATCGAAATTTTTCTCTTTTAAAAGATCCAGTAATTTTCTCTTTTGTTCTAGGCCAGCATGATCTGCTGCAATTCCGATTTTCATGTATTTATAACTTTTGGGTTGAGCGTTTAGATGATAAATTTAACCAATTAAATCTGTTCTTAGGTAAGAGGAAGCCTTATAAAAATACTAAAACCTTTGAAATTGCAAACTAATACCAGCTTTTTAGAAAATTATGCCACTTAAAATGGCCAGATTTTTAAATTTTGAAGTTTATTGAATTATTTCCATCACTCCTAAAAAGGAAATGACACTAATAAAAACCCATATAATTACCGCTAAAAAAACAGGTTTCACCCCTACTCTTTTAAAGCTATTGTAACGCAAACCACTACCAATTAAAAAAAGTACCAGTGTTAATCCCGTTTTTGAAAATGCAACAATCTTTGGTGCTAACCAATCTAGATTCGGGATATAGGTGTTGGCCAAAATAGCTAAAATAAAAAGCCCTATAAAATATGGAATCTTAATGTTTTTAAGCGCGGTATGGCTACTGAAAGCAAATAAAACTGAAACCGGTAAAATCCATAGCGCTCTTGCTAATTTGACGGTCGTCGCAATTTCTAAAGCTTCATTGCCATAAACCTGAGCGGCACCAACGACCGAGCTGGTATCGTGAATGGCAATAGCGCTCCAGATACCAAATTGATGCTGACTCATATTAAAATAATGTCCAATTGCCGGAAAAAGAAATAACGCGATACTGTTTAGAAGAAATACGCTTCCAATTGCGATAGAAATCTGTTTAGAGTCAGCTTTTATAATCGGAGAAATCGCAGCAATGGCGCTCCCGCCACAAATAGCAGTTCCCGAACTAATAAGTTTCGCTATTTTTTGATCTATTCTGAAAAGTTTACCAAGTAATAATCCGGCACCAATAGTTAGGGAAATTGAAATTATCGTAAAAATGAATCCGTCTTTCCCGGCGGCTAAAGCTTTATCGAAATTCATCCCGAAACCTAATCCTATAACCGACATTTTTAAAAGCCAGTTGATCGTAAGTTGTGTTTTTTCCTGAAATGGATTTTTAGCCAACTGTGCAAAAACAATCCCAATGGCTAATGCTATTGGAGGATTTACTACCGGAAGGAAGCATGCCAGGCATAAAAGCAGAAAAACGATCTGATGAGTTGAAATTTTCATAAGCTGTATTAACAACTCCAAAGATAGTCTCAGCTGTGGTCGAATTCAAATGACAAATTGTTATACTCTATAACTAAAAGTTATAATGATGCTGTAAGAATTTTAGAAAAACAGCATTTAGTTTGGAGTGATGTCCTTGCTGCTGTATAAAAAAGAAATCACGGGTAATTTGTAGATTTTCTATATCGAGAATGTAAAAGTCGCCATGTTTTAATTCCTTTAAAACCGTATTTATACTAAGAAAACTACCGCTATGCCCGTTAGATAGATACGATTTTATACTTTCTGAACTTCCTAACTCTAATTCAATATTTAAGTCTTCTATTTTTAGATTTTTATGCTGAAAAGCTTTTAAGATCACTTCTCTTGTACCCGAACCTTTTTCTCGTAAAACCAGCGGAATTTCTTTTAATTCTGTAATTGAAATTTGATTGTTTTTTGCCAAAGGATGAGATTTATCTACCACAAATACAATTTCATCCTTTAAAAAGGGTTGATATGATAGTTCTCTATTTCTGGATTGCCCTTCAATAAAACCAAGTTCCACTGAATTATTCATTACCGATTTTTCAACCTTTTCGGTATTCATATTTAAAAGATGAATCTTAATTTTTGGAAATTTTTGATGAAATTTGGCTAAAACCTCTGGTAAAATATACTGTGCGATAGTCGTACTTGCCGCAATTCTAAGCGTTCCTTCGTTCTTATCTACTAAAGAGTTCATATCGAATTCCGCTTGCTCATATTGCTGAAAAATAAGCTTGCTATGTGATAATAAAAGTTTCCCAGCTTCAGTAAGCGCTATGCTGTTACCTTTTCGCTCAAAAAGCTTTTGATTAAAATGCGCTTCCATTTGCCGAATATGCCTTGTAACAGCCGGTTGGGTAATATGTAGATCTTCAGCAGCTTTAGAAAAACTAAGCCGCGATGCTACATTTTGAAAAACTTGTAATTTAAAATCGAACATTATAATCAAAAGTAATAATAATTCATTAAAAATAAATTTAAGATCTTAATTTCAGCAATAAAAAAACAGCTTCTAATTATAGAAAATCAGAAGCTGTTTCAATTGAAATAATAAAAACTACAAATTACTTTTTCCAAGAATTATTATCTGGTGTGGCATCCATCCAGATTCCTCCTTCGATGGCTACAGCTTTTACTTCTTTTTCCGTAGCAATTTTTATCGAGGTGGTGTTTTCAGCATCTTTCCAAATTGTCGATTTTTGATGTATATTTTTTGTACTTCCGTCTGTAAAAGTTAGTTGCAAATCAAAAGGAGCCGGCATTCCTCCAACATTAGTCAAACTAACTTCAACCGAATTATCTTTTTGGTGTACTTCTTCAATCTTAATATCGATATAATTAGGGCTAAAATACCAGCTGTCCCAAAACCAGTTCAGGTTTTCTCCGCTAATATCATTGATGCTATAAAAGAAATCCCAAGGGATTGGGTGTTTACCATTCCAGCGTTCCATATATCCTTGCAAGGCTTTTTTGAAAACTTCATCCCCCAACATATCCTTTAGTGCGAGATAACTAAGAGCCGCTTTTCCGTAGGAATTATTTCTATAAACCGGTCCGCTTAAAATATTAGAAGGTGTTATAATTGGGACATCCTGTTCCATATTATCATCACTAATCCATCTGCGAACTCTAAAGTTTTGAAAACTCTCCACTGCTTTTTCTATTCCCAGATCTTCGATTCCGATTAAATGCTCTAGTGTAGTAGCCCAACCTTCGTCCATAAAACCAAACCGAGTTTCGTTGGTTCCCATATAAAAAGGAAAATAGGTATGCGCGATTTCATGTTCGGCAACAAAGCGAGCCATTTCTGGATCTTCGTGAGAATTGTCGTTTACCATCATAGGATATTCCATGTCGCCATGACCGCGAACTAGTGTAGATTTGGAATATGGGTAAGAAACGCCCGGATAATTAAAAGAAAACCAGTTTAAGGCATGCTGTCCATAATCTACCATTTCTTTAAAATCTTCGGAAACATTATCATAAGCAGCCTGCACACTTACCCGGCGATTAGTGGTAGAATCGACAACAACGCTTGCTGCATCCCAATTATACTCGTTACTTATAGCGATCGCAACATCGGTAATATTGGAAGCTTTCCACTTCCAGGTATTATTCCCGTTTTTGGTAATTTCTTTTTTCTGAAGATCTTCTGGCGTCGCAATACGAATCACTTTATCGCTTTGCATTGATTTTTCAAGTTTTTTCGCATATTTTTTCTGAAGTACTTCTTCCGGATTTTGTAAATCTCCTGTAGACCACACAATAAAATCTTCTGGAACACTAACGCTGATTTCGTAATCATTAAAATCGTTGTAAAATTCCTGCATTCCGAAGAAAGTCATCGTATCCCAACCCATATAATCATCATAAACCGCAACTCTTGGATAAAAATAGGCTAGATAAAATGTATTTTCTAAAATTGCGCCTTCTCTCCCACTCTGTTTAGAAATATCGAAATGCCAGTTAATGCTTAAGTCTATACTTTCGCCGGATTTTAACGGAGTATCCAGTTTGATCATTTTATTAGTACCGTCGTTCTTAGAATTCCATTCTTTTTCGTTCCCATTTTCTGAATACGAATCGATATGAATTCCGCTAGTCATGTAATCTTCTGAAGCCATTCCTAAACGCGGAACTCCGGGTTTGTGATTATTCAAAATTAGTTTAAAATTTAACGAATTTAAGGTATCAGGACTATTATTGGTATAGGTGATATCTTCTGAAGCCTTTACCGTTCGATTTGGAGGATTCACCTGAAGGTTGATTTTATATACTGCCGAATTCTGCCAATAATTATCACCCGGTTTTCCTGTTTTACTGCGGGTATTATTTTCGTAGGCTTTAGTTACGTCTCTTGGAACATACAAGTCTTGTCCTATTGCGAATTGGCTAATAAATAATAAACCTAAGGATGCTGTTAAAATCGATTTTTTCATGTAGTTAATGGTATTTTGAATTCGAAAATAATGCTTCAGTTTTAAACGAGCCTAATCATTTCGGTTTTTTCAGTAGTAATCAATTCTGCTAAAGATTTATCTTTTAATAGTCGAGATTCGCCTTAATTTGATAATATTTTTTTCCTTTCTAAAATGCTGATGTTGTTTTTGAAATGCTAATAAACTTCAAGCATACCTTAAATAAAGTTAATAATTTTAGTCCTTCTCTACGATTCTTTAAATTACCGAAAACCTAAATGTTACAGATGAAAAAAATCGCCATTATTGGTGGCGGTGCTTGTGGATCTGCTGCTCTTATCGAGCTAATTATCCAAAGTATCACAGCCAAATTACAAGATCAGATTTCCTTCGTACTTATAGAACGTAAAGAAAAAGCAGGCTACGGTTTAGCCTTTGGTTCTAAACAACGTAGCCACATTCTAAATACACAAGCCGACCTGATGGGAATATATGCCAACGAACCGGCACATTTTGCGGAATGGTTAAAGGAAAATGGCAGAAAGTATAGAGATGATGTAAAGAGTGAGAGTGATGAAGACAATGCGTATACCAGCCGATTGCTATACGGGCATTATGTTTCGCAGCAATTAGACGAAACCATCGAAAAAGCGAAAAAGAATAATGTTAGTGTAGAGCGGATTAAGGATGAGGCTTATAATATTGACAAACTTGAAAACGAAAAACTGCTTATTCATCTAAGTAGTGAAAATACAGTTGAAGTTGACGAAGTTTTGCTTGCGCCGGGAACTCCAAAACCAAACATATTTACACAATTTAAGGAAAATTCAAATTATATTGATTTTCCCTGGCCAACAAAACGTTTGTTAGAAAAAACGAATAAGAACGATCATGTTGGTGTTTTAGGAAGTAGTCTTAGTGCTATCGATACGGTAATGACTTTGGTCGATAATGGCCACGAAGGTAAAATTACCATGTTTTCTCCAGATGGAATGCTTCCCAGAGTACAACCCGATGAAGACAAAGGTTTTGAACGTAAATATCTAACTCTCGCAAATCTTCATAAATTAAAGCGAGATAAAGGACATACACCACGAGCAAAAGAATTGTTTCGACTATTTATAAAAGATGTCGAAGCAGCAGAAGGGAAATCATTGGATTGGAAATCTTTTAATCGCCATTCTAAAGATCCATTACCGCTATTGGAATATGATATTGAAGTAGCCGAAAAAGGAGGTGATTTATTATCTAATATGGCGTATTCTATGCGCTACGATACTTCAACTATTTGGAGTTGGATGAGTTTACACGAACAAATTTTATTTACGAAATGGCTAGGTAGACACTGGACGATCACCAGGCACGCCATTCCACTCTACAATGCCAAGAGGTTGGCTAAACTTTTAAAAGAGGGCAAACTGGAAATTATTCCACAAAATAATAAAGTGGAATTTTTAGAAGATAAAAACTGTTTTAAAATTGCTACAGGAAAAGATGGCGTTTTTGAAGTTGATAAACTGGTAAATGCTACGGGAAGTGCAGGAAGATTAGAAGAGATGGATAATGTACTTGTGCAAAACCTACTAGAGAAAAAATACCTAAAACCACATCCGATTGGTGGTGCAGTAATTAATACACATACGATGCAATGTATGTCTGAAGCTGACGGAGATCATATTTATGGCGTTGGACATCTTGTAAACGGGATGTTGATGGATGTTAATGCCGTTTGGTTTAACGTACGAACAATTGCTCGCTTGGCCTCAGAAATCATATTCAAAACAACCACGAATGGACACATTTAAATCTTTATATTCAAGTTTATTACCCTACTTATGCTGCATTCCTGTAGGCTATTTTATAAGCAAAAAAGAATGGATTCCTAAAGCATGGATCCATAAACCGTTGCTTTTTGTTCTTTTACCAATTCTGGTAATAGATCATGTTTTAAATGCAGAATTCTCCAATTTATTGATTTTAGCCAGTATTTCTTTTTTATTGGCTTTTTTAATGATTTTCCCCGCTATGCTGGTAGACAAGTGGCTGGACAAATCTGGGGATATTAATATTCTAAAAAGTGGCTTCTCCTATTTTAACGTGGCTTTCTTCGGAATTCCAACCGTAAAGTCGCTTTTTGGTGAAGAAGCCGTAACCACCTTAGTCTGTATTTATGTAGGTACCGCGCTTTACGGAAATATTGTAGGGTATATTCAGGTAGCAAAATCCAAATTCGGGACAAAACAAGCTATTATTGAAGTACTTAAGATTCCATTTATTTACATCATTATTTTAGCGTTAGTCCTAAAAGGTTTTAAAGTAGAAACACCTGAAGTTGTGAAACCCGTAGTTGAAGTTATGGGAACTGTAGTTTCAGTAATGGGAATGCTAATTATAGGGATGAATTTAACCAATATCGAGTTTAAGTCTTTAGACTGGAAATATTATTCTAAAGTTCTTGGTGTAAGAGCCATTGCGGCAATCGTAATTACCGCAGGATTAATAGGATTGGAATATTGGCTTATTGATGGGCTTGAACAAAAAGAACGTCGCATCATGGCGTTGATTGGTCTCTTCCCTATCGCTGCCAATCTCGCAGTATTTGCTTCGTTTTTAAAATCGCAAGAAAAGCAATCGGCTTTGCTTATCGTTTTTTCGATGATATTATCGCTAGTTCTAGTGCCATTAGGAGC
Source organism: Zunongwangia endophytica (assembly GCF_030409505.1). NCBI lineage: Bacteria > Pseudomonadati > Bacteroidota > Flavobacteriia > Flavobacteriales > Flavobacteriaceae > Zunongwangia > Zunongwangia endophytica. The sequence goes on from NZ_JAUFPZ010000002.1 coordinate 918,326, forward strand.
GATGATATTTGGCGGAAATTAAAGAAACGTCAAAGTTTTGGAGAAGCATAATTCTTGTTTTAATTTTCAATAAAAAATTATGAAAGCTATAGGAATAACAAAGTCTTTACCGACATCAGATAAAAATTGTTTTATCGCATTTGAAACTGAAAAACCAATGCCAGAAGATCATGATCTTTTGGTTAAAATACACGCTGTTTCTGTAAATCCGGTAGATTATAAAGTCCGCCAAAATGCGGCTAAAGATGAAGAATTGGATGAACCTAAGATTCTTGGTTGGGATGCAGCCGGTATTGTTGAGGCGGTAGGAAACGAAGTTTCTAATTTTAAAGTTGGAGACGAAGTTTACTATTCGGGCGAATACGATAGACCCGGTTGTAATGCTGAATTTCAGTTGATAGATTCTCGAATTGCAGGACACAAACCTTCTAATTTGTCTTTTGCTGAAGCGTCTGCGATGCCATTAACGTCTCTTACTGCCTGGGAAGCTATTTTTGATCGTTTGCGCTTAAGGAAAAATGGAGAAAGCGGTAAGAAATTATTGATTATAGGCGGCGCTGGCGGTGTTGGATCTATCGCTATACAAATTGCTAAAAAGTTGACCAATATCGAAGTGATCGCTACCGCATCTCGTGAAGAAACTAGCAATTGGTGCAAAAAGCTAGGAGCAGATGTTATCGTTAATCATCATGAACTTACCCAAGAAATGGAATCAGCGAATATTACTGAAGTTGATTATATTCTGAATTTTTCTGATACCGATATGCACTGGGATGCGATGGCTAAATTAATCAAACCACAAGGTCAAATTTGTTCGATCGTAGAAAATAAAGATCCGCTAGATTTAAACAAACTGAAAAATAAGAGTGCCTCTTTTCACTGGGAATTTATGTTTACCCGTTCTCTTTTTAAAACTGAAGACATGATCGCTCAGCATAAAATCTTAGAAGAACTACGACTTTTATTTGAAGAAGGAAGTTTAAAATCTACAGCCTACAAAACTTATGAAGGACTGGACACCGATGTGTTTAGAGAAGTTCATGAATTTCAGGAAAGCGGAAAATCGATTGGTAAAAATGTGATCAGTTATATTTGATAATTTAGGAATCAACATTCGATAATTAATAAAGGGATTTCAGTAACGGAATCCCTTTTTTGCTTTCTAAAACTTAGGTTAAATAATTCTTAAACGACTGTTCTAGCATAAATTTCGCTCTTTATAAAGGGTAATTCAGCTTAGCAATCCAAAGTATTTCCATTCTGAATTTCAATTGAAAAAAGAACACTAAACCATAATGCTATGACAACCGAAACCATCATTATTGCAACTTATGTATTAATTTTTCTATTGATCTCATTTTTAGTGATTCAGCATTTGTCTGATGACGATAAACAATCAAAAAAGAGAAGAATTAAAACTTTAGCTGAAGAATTTGAGGGACAAAAAGTTTTGATCGATGGAAAATTGAACGAAGATTATTCTAAAATTAAAAAAATATTGAAGCGATTTAATGTAGAAATGCAGCACAAAATGTCTACTAAAACGGGGATTTTGATCACAGGTAAAAATCCTGATGATTTCGTTATTGAAGAAGCTAAGTCTTTCGGTACCAAAATTTATAGCGAAGATTCCTTTCTTGCACTTTGCAATGCGCCCCATTTCAAATTGAAAAGCAAACTGAGATCTATGCAACGAGCAACCGTCAAGGTTAAAATCTAAAAAATCATGCAATAAAAAAATCCCAGCAATTTGCTGGGATTTTTAGTATTAAAATAGGTCTATAATTAATCTCTAGCCTTAATTGGATAATCTAAATAGCCTTCTTTTCCTGTTGTATAAAAAGTATCTTTATCCCAATCGGTAAGTGCTACATCTTTTTCAAATCTTTCCACTAAATCAGGATTCGAAACATATGGTTTTCCGTAGGCAACCAAATCTGCATTTCCTTTTTCAATAACATCATTTCCTGATTCCTGATCGAAACCTGCGTTAATAATTAAAGTACCTTTATATAATGGTCTGTAATGTTTCGCAATTTCAGTAACCGCGAACTCATTATCAGAAACATCTGTGAAAGGCTCAGATAAATGCACATAAGACAGATCATATTCGTTTAATTTGTTTACGATATAATCGAAAGTAGGAATCGTTTCTTTATCCAATGTCATCCCGAATAATCCATCTAGAGATGGATTTAAACGCAATCCAATTTTTTGTTCTGGCATTACTTCTTTAATCGCCTCAATTACTTCCAAAAGAATTTTAGCACGCTTTTCTATAGTTCCGCCGTATTCATCTGTTCTGGTATTAGAGGTCGCATTAAAAAACTGATGCAATAAGTATCCATTAGAAGAATGAATTTCTACACCGTCAAAACCTGCATCCATTGCATTTTTTGCTGCTGTTTTAAAATCTTCTATGGTTTGCTTAATTTCATCAATAGTCATTTCCTTAGGAGTAACGGTATCTTTAAAACCGTCTGCAGTAAAAGCCTGCGCATCTGGATTGATAGCAGATGGTGCTAATGGTTTTTCTCCATTATGAAAATCTGGATGAGACATCCTTCCTACATGCCATAATTGGATAAATATTCGACCGTTTTCCTGATGCACTTTATGGGTTACTTTTTTCCATCCTTCAATTTGTGCAGGTTTATAAATCCCCGGAACATTTATATATCCAATCGCTTTATCGTTAATTGGAGATCCTTCAGTTATAATTAGACCTGCTGAAGCGCGCTGTGCATAATATTCAGCTTCATATTCTTCACGCGGTGCGTTTTCATCATTATCAGCGCGAGTACGCGTCATGGGCGCCATTACCACACGGTTTGGTAATTTTAAGCCATTCAGATTATATTCTTCTAATAGTGGTTGTTTACTCATCGTTCTTTCTTTTTTACAAAAATTCCGGCAATCATCGATATGCCGGAACTTAAATAGCAATTTTAATCCCTTTTTCAGTACAAATCTAAGCGATCTTCTAATAAGAGTACATTGACCTATGTTAGCGAAAGCTGTTAAATACTGTTAAGCTAGATGAGCTCTTTCCTAATTCTACTTAAACTTTCGGGTTTAATGCCTAAATAGTTAGCGACATGGTAATTCGCAATTCTATTTTCTAATTCTGGAAAACGATCGTAAAATTCTAAATAACGCTCTTTACTGCTTTTTTGAAGACTAGACATAATTCTGCAACGTAAGGCTATAAAGGAGTTAGTGACTTTAATTCTAAAAAATCGTTCAAATTTAGGGATACGTCTATAGAGTTCTTCTTGGGCATCTCTATGGATCGCCACTAATTCGCAGTCTTCAAGACATTCTACATTCAACCTTGCGGGATTACCTTCTAGTAAAGCTTCATAATCGCTAATCCACCAATCTTCCATTGCAAATTGCAGATTTGCTTCATTCTCGAAATCATCGCGATAGAAGGCTCGCAAACATCCTTTAACTACAAAATAATTATGATGTACAAATTCTCCATCCCTTATTAAAAGATCCTTTTTAGCATGCTTCACAGGAGTCAGAATGCTTAAAAATTCGGCTTTTTCTTCTTCAGTAAGATCAATAATTTTAGAAACATGATCAAGAATTGGTTGATTCATAGAACTCAGTTTGAATAATTTTTTGGATATAGTCGTGAGCGACCTATTAAACTTTCTTAAATAATTTTCAATGTAATAATTAAATAGACATTCCTCCAACAATAAGTAGTAGTAATGCCTATAAATCATGTCTTAATTATCCAAAATCAACCTGAGAACAAATTTGATTTCATTTAAATCAAAAATACAATGAACGACGCATTAAAAATCTGGCTCATTTTAATCAAATCTGCCGAATTTTTACAAATCTTAAATTTCCATTAATATTTTTTGAAATTAGGAATTTATAGTATTCATTTTTAAGGTATTACCATTGCTTAATGTTGTGTTAATTTCTAACTTTAAAATATAACATAAATACCACCAATTATGAGTCTTAACAGAAGAGAATGGCTAAAAAGAGGCGCGCTTGCGATGGGAGCAGCTGCAGTAGCACCGGCAGATCTTTTGGCCAAAGCCGTTTCTGATGCAAATGCAGAAAACAACAAATTTTTATACAATTATAGTAACTCGTTCGACGAATATACTCCTCCCCGATTTCCAGATCTTAAAACAGTAAAGGCAAGATTGGTTTGGAATGAAAATCCGCACGGTCCTTCTAAATTGGCTGCGGAAGCTTTCCAAAAAGCAGTTACAGAGGGGAATCATTATTCTTGGGGTGCTTTAGGAGCATTGGTTAAGCAAATTGCCGAATACGAAGGTGTCGAACCAGCTAACGTGATGATGGGGCCGGGATCCTCAGATTTATTAGAAAAAACGGCTATTGTAAAATTTCAGCATGGCGGAAATGTAGTTAGTGCAGATCCAAGTTATATGTCACTGGTTAGCGTTGCAAAAGCTGCAGGCGGAAATTGGAAAGCGGTTAAACTTACCGAGGATTATCAGCATGATCTCAAAGCTATGGAAGCGGCTATTGATAAAGACACCAAACTTGTCTATATCACCAATCCTAACAATCCAACGGCTACTATGACCGATACCGAAGATCTTAAAGATTTTTGCAAGCGAGTTTCTAAAGAAGTACCGGTATTTATTGACGAAGCATATATAGAACTTTCTCCTGGCGGACTCAGCTCGAGCATGGCGCCGTTGGTTGCAGAAGGTTATGATATTTTTGTAGCCAGAACTTTTTCTAAAATTCATGGTATGGCCGGGCTTCGTGTCGGATATATGTTAGGAAACAAAGAGTCTTTAGAAGAAATGAATGAGATTACTCGAGGCGGGATGGGATTAACTGGCCCTAGTATTGAAGCTGCTTCAGCAAGTATGAAAGACGAAGCTTACCTTACCGATTGTAAAGCCAAAATTGAAGAAGCTAGAAATTTTACAACATCGTATCTTGAGGGACGTGGTATGGATTATATGCCTTCTAGTACCAACTTTGTGATTTTTCCTATAGCTATGGATGGCGATGAATTTCTGGAAAAAATTTACGAGAAGAAGGTTGTCGTTCGTGCTTTTAAATTTTGGGATCAGGATTGGTGCCGTGTAAGTATGGGAACCATGAAAGAGATGAAATATTTTACTGAAGCAATTGATGAAATTCTAGTCTAGTTATATGGATGTAAGCCTACAAAAAACCATAACTTTTATTCTTTTTATTGCTATAGGATTACTTTTAAAAATGAAATTTAGTACCAAAGCTGAAGTTGTTGGTATTAAAAAAATAATCCTGAATCTTGCCTTACCAGCGACAATTTTTATAGCACTTTTAGGAATAGAAGTTAAAGCAGATCTTCTTTTATTACCGCTTTTGGCTTTGATTTTAAATGCATTGCTATTTTTTATTTTTCCGCTATTATTACCAATTTTAGGTATAGAAAAAGAAACGCCAAATTACCGAACCGCAAAAATGCTAATTCCTTCTTTAGCTCCGGGATTATCATGTTTCCCTTTTGTGCTGGAGTATCTTGGAGATGCTTATTTAGCCAAAGCAGCAATGGCCGATCTTGGGAATAAAGTTTGTGTACTTATGATCCTTTATGTTGTAGCTATGAACTGGCATTATAAAGTACAACAGAAGAAAGCACAATCGGGAAAAGCAAAATTAAAATCCTTGAGTATTGCAATGATTTCTGAACCAGTAAATTTATTTATAGCTGCTGCACTATTACTTGTTGGGTTTGGTTTTAATTTGAATTCGCTTCCATTTTTTGCAAGTGAAACCTTAAGTAGATTAAGTTTATTAATGACGCCTTTAGTGTTACTGTATATTGGATTGGCTGTAAATATTAAAAAGGATCAGTTATTACAGATTTTGGGAATGTTGATGCTACGGGCAGGATTCGTGGTTTTAGCCATTGGATTATTAGTAAGTATCGCCGGAATTGCTATTGAAAATGAAGTATTGTTAATGCTTTCTTTTGGTCTAAGTGCTTGTAGTTTTTGGCCTTTTGCTCATATTTCTGCCGTTGATGCAGCTGAGCGAGATGGAGAGCGAAAAACCTTTAATTCAAATTTTGCTGTAAGCGTCTTGGCTTTATCGTTTCCGCTTTCAACCTTATTAATTTTGGGTATTTTATCGAGTGGAAAACTTTTTGCTGAACCAACAGCTATTTTCCTTTTAGGAGCGGTCTTAAGTGCCGCCGGATTTGGATTACCACTACTATTACAGAAGAAAACAACTAATATTGAAAAAGCTGAAGTTATAAATACCGAATTAGAAATCTCAACTAACAAAAGCTCTTGAAGTTTAACCAACCAATCAATTTGAGCGAAAGGTAGTCAGTTTTTGGCTACCTTTTTTTAATCGAATTGGGAAGAAACTTTTAAAAATAAATAGGAATTCGGCCAATCTTGAGTTTCAGTATGCAATGCTATTTTAATAATGCGAGATTCAAAATCGGTAGCTAATCCATTTTGCAAAATAAACTTCACCGCTTCTTCATAAGACTTGAACATCGATTTATAAAAGGCGTCTTTAATCTTAGAACGATCCTCGGCAAAAGTCTGGGCAATTTCAATATTATACAGCATCAAATCTGCCGTTTTTATGGGATCTACACCTAATTTTTTAAAGTGTTTGATCAGTTTTTGAGCAATCGATCTACGGGCTTTTGGTCGCTTTCGCCGGTTCTCGGGAAAATACTCCTTCCCTATCTTAACTTTCGCATTTTCAATAAGCTTGCGCTCGTTGGGATTAAAGACAAAATTGTAAAATACTTTTACTTCATCTAAACGCTCATAAAGATCCATGATTTGTTCTTCCAGATCTTCCTTATCCAGCTCTTTTAAGTACTTTTTTAATGCTCTTTTGCTCATAATTTAGATCGAAGTCGTTTTATAGACAGTTTTTCGGATATTTTTTGAAATATCTAAAAGCCATTGAAGCTGATTGGTAATAAGTTGCGCTTCCTGAAGCTGTAAACGCATATCGTGATCTGCTAACTCTTTCCCTTCAGCAATTTCCTGATTTCTTATTTTTACTAAATCATCGTATTTTTCATCCAATCTTGATTTTGCTTCCTTCAGTAAGCTAACATTGGTTTTCTTTTGCTCTCCCTGTTCAATTAAACCTTCTTCAGCATTATCCAAACTGTGCAGAATTTGTTTCACAAAAACTTCAAAATGCTCTGATGCATCAGTTGTATTGTGGTTTCTTATGTAGGTTCCCATGGAAGCTAATGCCGATAAAAAAGTTTGGTTTAAACTTACCAATCGATAAATTAAACCTAAGTCTTTTTGCTTAGATTTAGGTTCTTGCGTCATTCGTTGAAAAGCAGTACTCAAATTACCCATTTCTAGAAATGCTTTTTTTCTGGATAATTTATAGCTCGTTGGTAAATCTCCTTTACTGTGATAAAATTTATCGATCTCAACAAAGTAATTTCGATTTGCTGAAATACTAGTTGCGATAATGTTTCGAATATTTTCAGCTTCCCAGGCGGGCCATAATAGAAGATTACCTAAAGCTGCCAATACAGCTCCTACCATGGTGTCTATGATTCTGAACTGTATTACCTCCAATACATCAGGCTTCATTAACGCATATATAAAAATGATACTTAAGGTAATGAAAACGGCAGCGGTTCTATAGTTACGCTGAATTAAAGAAAAGGCCAATGTTAAGGACAGCAATCCAAGTACGCCATAAACATAGACATTTTGAGTGATGAATACGATCCCAACAGCAATAGCACCACCAATTAATGTCCCAATAATCCGCTCTTTTGTTCTGGATTTTGTGAGTCCGTAATTAGGGCGCATTATAACAACAATGGTTAAAAGAATCCAATATGCATTTTGAATGGAGAAAAAAGCACCAATCGAAAACCCAACTAAAACAATGATTGCTAGTCGAAGCGCGTGCCTAAAAATTGGAGAGCCAAAATTGAAATTCTCAACTAAAATTTTAGAAGAATATTCCTGAGGTGTTATAAATTTTAAAGCCTCTTTTTGCTTCATGAAGATGTTGTTCCCCATCTTCAGGTTATTAATTACACCAAAAATAGTATTGATTTTATGTGACTGGCGCTCTTGATAATCAAACAAATTCCGAAGCATTAAAATATGCTCCCGCTTTTCAGAAATATCAATACTCTGTCTGTATTGATTAACCAATTCACGGTTCTTTTCAATATAATCTGAAATTAGATTCTCGGGTACCGGTCTTTTATTTTCAATAGATTTAGAAATTTCTACTAATTGCTCCCCAAAATAGTGGGTAACATCACTAAACATTTTCAGGTACTTTTTATCCTCTTTAAAAAGCGCATCCATACGCTCGTAATTTACAGGATTAGCCATGCCTAATTCTAAAATATCGATTAACTCAATAAAAATTAAAAGTCGCTTTCTTGTATAATTAGAATTCCCTGAAATCTTTCTCGAGCTAATTAGAATTTCCCTTAAACTCTCATGTTTTTGATTTAATTCATTTTGAAGGTCAAATAGTCTTCTCTGATAATTATCTCGCTCTTTTACCTCTAATAGCAATTTAGAGCGCACCTGCAAATATTCTCCTGTAAGTTCCAGACATTGTCCTAAAAGTTGTTCCGTTTCATGTTTAGGATTAAGATAATGCCAAATAAGACTAAGCGTTAAATACCAAAAACCACCAGCTGAAATTAACAAGCAGTGTTGCCACAACGGCATCGAAGTATCTACATTCGCAAAACTAAGAACGACTGCCATTAAGCCTGCAAAAGCTACCATGGATGCTCTAAAGCCATAAATGGCGAGGTAGGAAATTGCAAAAACAACAATTCCCAAAATCGGTAAAGTTAGATAGATATTTACTGAAGCAAATCCAAGAACTAAAGATGTAACACCGGCAAGAATTGCTGCTGCAACAACCCCCACAATTTTATGTTTTAAAGTTCCTATAGTATCACTTGGTGCTGTAAGCAAACAACCTACGGCCATAGGCACACCGATATTGGATAAACCTAATGCATTAAAAATCCCGATCGACGATCCAATACTTAGCGTAAGAATTAAAGCTTTCGTGAAATCTGTGCTGCGTAAAAATCTTAAAATAGAATGCCAATAATAGGATAGTCGTTTATTCAATGCGCTTAGTTAGATTAAGTGTTTATTGCTTTAGATGCAAAGTTATCAATTTAAGATTTGCAAATGTTAAAGCGAAGCTAAACCAATGCTTTGTAATATGATTTTACTGAATTATCAAATATAGTATTAAGGATAAATTATGACGGGCATTTTGGTGATGGTTTTAGATTAAATTAATTTCATAAAAAAATAAGTTATGAGTAAAGTAATCACATTAAAGGAAAGACCTTCCGGAAAACCAGAAGAGAAAAACTTCGAATTTAAAACGGAAGACAAACCTGAAATTGGAGAAGGTGAGATTCTTTTGGAATCGAAATATATTTCTGTAGATCCATATTTAAGAGGAAGAATGCGAGATGAAGATTCTTATATTCCTCCTTTTAAAATTGATGAGCCATTAGCTTCGATGGTTGTAGCTGAGGTGATCGAATCTAAATCTAATGATTTTGAAAAAGGAGATCACGTAAGCGGAATGTTAGATTGGAAAGAAATCCAGAAACATACCGGTGAAGGTTTAAACAAAATCACCAATAAAGATGTACCACTTTCAGCGTATTTAGGAATTCTTGGCTTAACTGGTTTAACTGCTTATTTAGCTTTAGAAACTATCGGAAAGCTTAAAGAAGGAGAAACACTATTGGTATCTGGTGCTGCTGGAGCTGTAGGAAGTGTTGTTGGGCAAATAGGAAAAATTAAAGGTTGTCGTGTTGTAGGTATCGCCGGAACTGATGAAAAAATTGATCATATAAAATCCAAATTTGGCTTTGATGCCGGGATCAATTATAAAACGACAGAAAATATTAAGGAAGATATCGCAAAAGCCTGTCCAGATGGTGTCGATGTTTATTTTGATAATGTTGGTGGCGATATTCTAGATGCTGCAATGCAAAATATTAATGATTTTGCTCGTATTATAAATTGTGGTGCTATTTCAATTTACAATAAAGAAGAAGTACCTAAAGGAATGCGTTTAGAAGGTATTATGGTAAAAAAACGTGCTTTAATGCAAGGTTTTATAGTTCGTGATCATGCAGATCAATTTCAGGATGCTATCAAGCAATTAGGAAGCTGGCTTGCTGATGATAAGTTGAAGTTTGATGAAACGAAACGAGAAGGTTTCGATAATGTACCAAAAGCATTTATCGAAATATTTGAAGGTAAAAATACCGGTAAAATGCTCGTTAAAGTTTAATCTTATAAATTAAGATAATAAAAAACCGCTGATTTTGGTCAGCGGTTTTTTTGTGAAGTTTTTTAACTAGAAATTATTGTGGTTGCTCTGTTGGCATCACGTAAACTTCATTAATATTTGCTCTTCCTGGTTGCGAAAGTGCATAGTAAATTGCTTCAGCAATATCTTCAGATTCCAACGGAGTTAAATCGTTAAGGCTAGAAACAAAGTCTTCCTTAATTTCATCATCGGTGATAGTGTCTGTCAACTCTGTATCTACAGCACCAGGTTCGATAGAAGTTGCTTTAATTCCGAAGTTTGGAGCTAATTCCATTCTTAATCCTTCAGTAAACATTTTTACTGCCGCTTTTGTAGCGCAATAAATAGCTCCACCAGGATAAATTTTGTTCCCTGCTGAAGAAGAAATATTTACAATATGTCCAGACTTCTGCTCTTTCATAGTTGGTAGTACTGCTGCCACACCGTTTAATACGCCTTTAATATTTACATCTACCATAGTATTCCACTCATCGGTATGTAAATTTTTCACGTAAGATAATGGCATTAAACCAGCATTGTTAATTAACGCATCAATACTTCCAAATTCCGCTTTTGCCAATTTTGCAACATTTTCGAAATCTTCTTTTTTAGTAACGTCTGCAGTTACCACTAAAGCCTTACCGCCTTCTTTTTCGATCGCTTCTTTTAAAGACTTAAGACGATCTTCTCTTCTGGCACTAATTACCACGTTAGCACCTTCTTTAGATAGTTTTTTTGCAGTTGCTTCGCCAATTCCGCTTGAAGCTCCAGTAATAATGATTGTTTTTCCCTTAATACTCATAACAGTTTTTTATTTTTTTCTGAATATACTATCAAGATTATTCCAGAGCAAAATAGAAACCTCATTTAGCGGATATTTAACGGCTAAAACAGCATCATGTTAAGGATTTTAAACTTGTTGAAGTATATAAAAGTAATATCTCTCGAGACTTATTAATTACTTTTGCTTAAAAAAGCTTCTATTTCTGAAACTGTTTTTCTTGCCGATCTTCCAACGCCAATTAAGGTTGCAGATGCGAATCCCGTCCATTGGCCAAAACCTACCAACCATAATCCTGATATATCTTGTGCTGAAGTGTAATCGGTTCTTATCTTTCCATATTGGTCAATTTCAACCAAATTTTTTAAATAGTCTGTAGCGTATCCAAAACCGGTGCACCAAATTATGGCGTCAAAATTTTCTTCCTTACCATCCTGCCATTTTACACCATTTTTAGTAATCGCTTCAATATAGTTGAAGTCATTATAAACTCCGCGATCCCGAGCTTCTTTAACCTGCGAAACCATGACAATACTGCCAATATTGTAGTTTTTCGGTTTATATTCTTTTCCTTCTTTTTTAGCTCTATATTTTGCAGAAGCCTGATCGAACAGCTCTTTTCCATCTATATCATCTGGTAAAAATTCAGGTTTATTCTTTACTGCCCATCTGGTTGTAGTGACTTTTGAAAGTTGCGCTAAGATTTGAGCGCCGCTATTCCCCTCTCCTACTACTAATACTTTTTTATTGCTGAAATTTTCGGCTTTATGATATTCTGAAGAATGAAATTGTAATCCTCTAAACTTATTTGTTCCACTAATAGTTGGGATAATTGGTTTTGATTGTGTTCCTGTGGCTGAGATAATGCATTTTGCACTGAAATTTTGATCTTTGCTATTCAGAAGAAATAAATCTTTCTCTTTTTCTATATTCTGAATTTTAATTCCTCTTTTAATCGGGAAGTCGTAACGTTTTTCATACGCGCATAAATAATTAATTGCCTCTTCTTTGGTAGGATATTCCCTTTTAGTCTTAGGCATTAGCCAACCGGGAAGCGAACTATGCTTAGCAGCTGAAAATAGGTCCAAATTCTCCCAGTTCTTTGCCCAGGATCCACCGCATTCTTTGTTGGAATCAAGGATGAGGTATTTCAGCGAAGTTCTTCTAAGATAATAAGCACAGGTTAATCCGCTTTGGCCACCGCCAATAATTATAACATCATAAACCATTTAGCAACAATCCTTTCCGCAGATTTCCTGCTGAAAAAATGCACCCAATAAATCACGAATCTCGTTCCATTTTTCTTCATCTATGCAATAGCAAACGCGTGTTCCTTCAATATCTCCTTTTATGATCCCGATATTCTTTAATTCTCTAAGATGTTGCGATATTGTAGGTTGTGCGAGACCAATTTCTGAAACCAGATCACCACAAATACAACTTTTAGATTTAATAATTTGCTGAAGAATCGCAATTCTAGCCGGATGACCCAAAACTTTAGCCATCGAAGCTATTTTATTCTGACTTTCACTAAAAATTTCGGATTTTGTAATGCCCATAGATGAATTTTAATTGCAATATTACGATAAATATGAGTTCAAAAAAAGCCACAAGATCATGTGGCTTTTCTATGCAATTTCAATAATAAATTACTTTTTTGGTGGCTTAGATGGTCGAACTTCGATTTTACTAGGTAAGGTTCTAGGATTCATTTTCATTAAATCTACCACTAATTCACCAATATCTTCTTTCTGTATTTTCCATGCATCTTCGTCGCTTGGCGTATGTCCATTAAAATGAGTAGCCACAGATCCTGGCATGATCGTACTTACTTTTACACCTTTTTGTCTAAGATCTAGCATTATCGCTTGTGAAAATCCGGTCAACCCAAATTTACTAGCGTTATAGGCCGCGCCGCCCGCAAAGTAATTTGTTCCTGCAAGACTAGAAATACTAATTACGTAACCTTCAGTTTTCACTAATTCTTCTAAAGTAGATTTTACGCTGTAAAATACACCGGTAAGATTTGTTTCTATGGTTGCATTCCATTCTTCCGGAGTCATATCTTCGATAGAATTGAATTTCCCTACGCCTGCATTGGCAACTAATAAATCTAATTTACCAAATTTATCTACCGCAGCTTTTACAGCTTTTTGCTGACTTTCGTAACTTCTAACATCTGCTTCCAGACCAATAATTTCTCCTTTGCTTTCTAATTCTTTCGCAGCATCCTGTGCAGACTCTAATGTTCTACTGGTTATAGCTACTTTAAAGCCCTGATTTAATAAAGCTTCGGCTACTCCGTAACCTATACCTTTACTTCCACCGGTTATAAATGCAACTTTTCCTTTTAAAGCACTCATAGTATATTTTTTTATTTATAAATTCACTTAAAATTAAATCTAACAAAGTAGCTAGGCCTTGTGAAATTATTACTGGTAATTAATTGTTAATTTTAAATCTAAAACCTTTATTAATTTAGGTGTTAAATAGTTTCAGAACTAGCATAAAAAAGTATTTTTGCAAAAACTAGATTTCTTACTACTACAAATAAATACACTTATATTTTGAAACCTTTAGAAAACATAAAAGCTCAAAAGCTGCTGAATAAAATTCAGCGTGATTTAATGCGTAACGGTATAATCACTAATACGTTGATTGGAGATTTAAAACAACTTAGGGATTATGTTGTCGAAGAAGGACAGCCACTGTTAGCTAAAGTGATTCGACTTACTACTGAGCATGTAGAAGAATACCAATCTTTTAATATCGCTATTCCTGAAGATGATCCTATCGAAGATGATGAGGAAAATCAAGAAGTACGTGTTGAAGAGGAAATTACAGGACAGGAAAGTCTTGCGTATCTATTCTCTTTAATGGAAGACCATACTAACAGGGTTAATGAGATTGAATTACGTGATTACATCCAGGCTTTTACAGCATATGCTGAAGAACATTAGAATAGTCTCTTCTGTTTATATTTGATAAGCCAGATTAATTATTTCTAAAAGATTGCTGATGAAGAAAGATGCGAAGTCTAGAAAAAAATCGAGACTGCGCTTAATGCACCAATATTATAAATATACGGGGTTTTATAGTTTTGTTTGGAAAAGTCTAAAAAAAGCTATTTTACCGATTGCATTATTTATAGGTGCTTTATTTGCTTTAGATTATTTTGTACTTGATATAGAGGATACTTTGGTAATGGTGACAGAAAGCTATTCTCCATTAGTAATCCTTAGCATCTTTTTTGCCAGCGAATCGATTTTGGGGCTAATCCCTCCTGAATTATTTATTGCTTGGGCGGGTAAATCTGCAAGCCCAATTTTATTTCTTTCCTTTTTAGCCGTTGCTTCTTATGCAGGTGGAATCGTTTCCTATTATATAGGACGCGGAATAACTAAAATTCCCAGCGTAAGTGAAGCGATGGAAGTTAAACTTGCACAACACATTAAAAATACCCGAAAATGGGGTGGCTTTTTAATTATTGTAGGTGCTTTGCTTCCTATTCCTTTTGCTATTACAAGTATCGCTGCCGGAATTATTAGATTCCCTTTTGGTAGTTATCTTATGTTTGGGCTTTTACGCTTTGTTCGTTTCTATCTTTATGCGCTTGTAATCTTCGAAATGGTTTAACGCTTTATAACATTTTGGCGTATAACTAACTAAACTTGTGCTAAATATCTTTATCCCCCATATTTATTGAGGTATTTTTGATTTTACCAACCTAAAACTCAATAAATGGATTCAAAATTAAAGAAAATTGCACGTACTGGATACGTTGCTAAAGGAGCGGTTTATACAATTACCGGAGTACTTACATTATTAGCTGCACTCGGCGAAGGTGGCCAAAAAGCAGGAAAATTTCAGGCTTTAGAGTTCTTAGAAAAGCAAGCTTATGGAAATGCTATTCTAATAGTTATGGCCATCGGGCTTCTATGCTATGTTGTATGGAGAGGAATTCAACTTTTTCAAGACCCAGAAAATATTGGAAGTGATAAAAAAGGGAAGATAAAGAGAGTCGCTTTTGGAGTGAGCGCAGTGATTTATCTAGCTTTAGCTGTTTCTGCAGTAATGAAAGTTATAAATGCCGGAGGTAGCTCTGGAGGAAGCGGTAGCAAAAGTCCTGATTTTATGACTGGACAAATTGGAGTGATCATATTCGCAATTATAGGTGTTTCGGTTATCGGTGCCGGAATCAACCAGATTAAAAAAGCATACACAAAAAGTTTCTTACAGAAATTCGATTATAAATCTATTTCAGAAGAAAAAAGAAGAAAAACGATTAAGAATACCGGTCTTATGGGACTTATCGCCAGAGGTGTGATATTCTTTATTTTAGGTTATTTCTTTATAAGAGCGGCAATGGAATCTAATACTTCAGATATTAAAAGTACGACCGACGCCTTTTCTTTCATTCAGGAATCTTCTTATGGTCAATATTTATTAGGCGCCGTGGCAGCAGGTTTAGTTTGTTATGGTATTTACATGTTTATGATGGCAAAATATAGAAAATTTAAAGCTTAAGTTAAACTAAGTTAATTTAAGGCTAATTGTATCAGCTCCTTAAGTGAACTGCCATATATTGGCTCTTTAATAAAATAACCAAATCAAAAAAATCAAATTATGTCTATTCTTACAATTATTCTAAACATTTTATTACCACCATTAGCTGTATATATGAAGCACGGTGTGGGTACTACATTATTGATTAGTATCGTACTAACGCTAATTGGATGGATACCAGGAGTTATTCATGCCTTCTTAGTTAATGGAACTAAATAAATAGGAAAGTATTTCATAAAAAAAGTCCGGTCAGTGTTGACCGGACTTTTTTTATGTTCTAATGTGACCAAAATCTATTCCTGTTCACTAACTTTCTTTTCCCATTTCCAAGCACTAGCTAAAGAAGTGTCCAAATTAGTGTCTGCATTCCACCCCAATACTTTGTTTGCTTTCGTAGTATCAGCATAAGCAGCAACGACATCTCCTTCTCTACGCTCAGCTATTTTGTAATTCAATTTTTCTCCAGTAGAACGTTCGAATGAGTGAACCACTTCTAAAACAGAGCTTCCTTTACCGGTTCCTAAATTAAAAACTTCATAATTTGGAGCTTCTTCGTTTTCCAAAAGTCTGGTAAGTGCGCTTACATGAGCTTCAGCTAAATCAACTACGTGAATGTAATCTCTAATGCATGTTCCATCTTCCGTAGGATAATCATCTCCGAAAACAGATAATTGCTCTCTTTTCCCGATAGCAGTTTGTGTGATAAACGGCACTAAGTTTTGAGGAGTTCCTAATGGTAATTCTCCTATTTCCGCAGTTTTATGAGCACCAATTGGATTAAAATAGCGTAAAGAAATTGCTTTAAGACTTTCAGCAACTTTACATGTATCAATAATAATTTCTTCCCCTATTTGCTTGGTGTTTCCGTAAGGCGACTCGGCCTTTTTAACAGGTGATTCTTCTTTTATCGGTAATTCATCGGCCTGCCCGTAAACGGTACAAGAGGAGCTAAAAATAAAATTAGCCCGGTCTTTTTTACTTAATTCCTGTAAAATATAAATTAGAGAAGCTAAGTTATTTTCGTAATATAATAATGGATTTTGCACACTTTCACCAACAGCTTTGGAAGCTGCAAAATGTATTACTCCATCAATATCGTTATGTTTTTCGAAAAAATCTTTTACACTCGATTTTTCTCTAAGGTCTATTTTTTCGAATTCTGGTGTTTTGCCGGTAATTCTGGTTATGCCCGCCAAAACATCTATAGAAGAATTTGAAAGGTTATCGATAATAACCACATCGTATCCTTTTTCCTGAAGAGCAACCACAGTATGCGATCCAATGAATCCCAAACCACCGGTTACTAATATTTTTCCACTCATAATTTAGGTTGATTAACTTGCAAAATAAGCAAAATATCATGAATAATAAATTTAGGGAAGCTTCTTAATCATTTCTTTATTTTAAAGATAATTATCGTTCATAATAGAAAGGAATTCGTAATCAAAAAACTTATCTTTGCAGCTTTAATAATTTTTACATGGACAAAACGAAATCCATTAAGATTTTCAAAATAATAAGCACATTAGAAGCTATTTCCTTTTTGGTTTTGCTACTAATTGCCATGCCTTTAAAATATATTTGGGACATGCCTTCTCTGGTAAGAATCGTAGGAATGGCACACGGAATTTTATTCGTATTATATGTTTTTGGAGCTTATTATATGTATGAAAAATTAAACTGGAACATCAAGCAACTATTAATAGTTATCCTATGTTCGGTGCTGCCATTAGGTCCTTTTTACGTTGAAAGAAAATATTTACCATGATCAAACTGGATGAACTTGTAAAGCAACTTTCCTGCTTACTAGAGGACTTCTTGCTATCAAGCGGAGTAAATTATAAAATTGCTCATTATTCAAATCTATTATTAAATATTTTTGTTCTTCTAGTGGTTGTTCTAGGAGCAAATTATCTTATTAAGCGATTTGTAATTCAGACTTTTAAGACGCTTACCGATAAAACGAAAACTACCTTTGACGATTTTTTGATTCAAAGTAAGTTTCCTAATTATGTAGGGCAGATCATACCTTTAATGCTGCTTTACTACCTGGTTCCTATCGTTTTTGTAGATTATCCGGCTATTCTATATTTGTTTGATAAACTGTTTGATCTTTATGTAATCATCTTATGTATCTGGATCTGTAGAAGTTTACTAAGGACTTCCAAGAAATACTTAAAAACATTACGTCAATTTAATGATAAACCAGTGGATAGCTACATTCAGGTAGTTATGATCATGGTTTGGGTGATTGGACTAATGTTTATTTTTGCTGAAATAACCGGAGAATCTGTTCAACGCTTCATTATTTCTTTAGGTGCGGCCTCGGCGGTACTATTATTAGTTTTTAAAGATACTATTTTAGGATTTGTAGCATCGATACAAGTTGCTGTAAATGATATTGTAAGAATTGGTGATTGGATCACTTTTGATAAATACGGAGCCGATGGAAATGTTACCGAAATAAGTCTGGCTACCGTTAGAGTTCAAAACTGGGATAATACTTTTACAACTATTCCGACTTACAGTTTAATTTCTGAATCTTTCCAAAACTGGAGAGGAATGCAGGAATCCCCAGGTCGTCGAATTAAAAGAGCTGTTTACGTCAAACAGAATTCAGTGAAGTTTATGACTTCAGAAGATCTTAAAGAATTCAATAATATTTCTCTTATTAAAAAATATGTTTCCAGCCGCCAGGAAGAAATAGATAAGTATAATTCAGAAAATAATATTGATCGCTCTCTCCCTTTAAACGGAAGAAATCAAACCAACTTAGGAATTTTTAGAAAATATATCGATTCTTACCTTAATGAACATTCAGCTATTCATAAAGAATTATATATTATTGTTCGCCACCTTGCTCCTACAGATAAAGGGATTCCGATAGAAATCCTATGTTTTAGTAAAGACAAGAGATGGGAGAATTTTGAATATATTACGGCAGATATTTTTGATCATATTATTTCCGCAATGCCCTATTTTGGATTGCAAATATTCGAATCACCTTCAGGAGATGACATCAAAAGATTCTATGGCGTTCAGGAGAAAAATTAACCTAACGTAAACACAGTGCTGCTGCAATTTGGTATAAATTGCTTGTTATGAAACTACGTCGCTTTCTCCAAGTATTTGGCATAATAGCCATTGTTCTTACTATTTTTCCATTTGTAGCCGCAGATTATTGGTGGATTAGAGTATTTGATTTTCCGCATGTACAATTAACTATTCTCACGGGTTTAGCTTTATTGCTCTATTTTATAAAATTCAATATTCGATGGGCAGAGGACTATTTTTTCGTGATTTTGTTGATAGCTTGTCTGGTAGTCCAATCAGGAAAAATTTATCCTTATACCGTTTTAGCTGAACCAGAATTAGGGGATAGCAGTATAGATAAGCCTTCAATTAAGCTACTAACCGCGAATGTTCTTCAAAAAAATAAAGATCACCAAAGTATTTTAGCTGAAGTTGAAAGACTTGATCCAGATTTGCTAATTTTGGATGAAACAAATGCTCAATGGATGAAGGATGTATCGCCAGAATTATCCAAAAAATACCCTTATAAAAAAGAAATTCCGCTAGATAATACCTACGGAATGCTATTTTATTCTAAACTAAAATTAATTGATCCCGAAGTTCATTATATGGTAGAAGATAGTATTCCTTCTATCGACGCTAAATTTATTTTTAGGGGTGATACCATTCAGTTTTATAGCATCCATCCTACCCCGCCAATGCCACAGCATAATCCTACATCATCTGATAGAGACGCAGAAATGATGCGAATTGCTTTACGCACTCATCATTCTAAATATCCCGTTATTGTTATGGGAGATTTTAATGATGTTGCCTGGTCGCAAACTACCAGATTATTTAGAAAAGTTGGTGGATTATTAGATTTACGTATCGGTCGTGGTTTCTATAATACGTTCAGTGCTAAGAATATTATTATGCGTTGGCCGTTAGATCATGTTTTTACTACGGAAGAATTTAGAGTTAAACGATTAGCAGTAGGAAAAGATATCGGTTCCGATCACTTTCCAGCTTTTGCTGAAATAACCTTCGAGCCAGAAAGAGCCGATGCCCAAACTCCTGAACCTCCTACAGAAGAGCAACTTAAAAATGCGAATCAGCAAATAAAAGAAGAGAAAGAAGAGGACCAAGAAAAAGCAAAAAAATGACCATTCAGGAATCAAATCAAATTCACGATTTAGCTTCTGCTACAACCAATTATTATCAAGATTTTATAGATCAGTTACCCGGTATAGGTTTTGGCTTATTATTGATCATATTGGGTGTTTTAATAGGATCTTCTATAGGGAATTTTATAACCAGAAAAATTTCCAGAAGAACTCAGGATCCATTGATGAGTCGCTTTTTGGGGAAGGCTATAAAATTTGTCATTATAGTAATCGCCATCATCTTAGGATTAAAAGCAGCAGGACTTGGTGCTATTGCAACAGGAATTTTCACAGCCGCCGGTGCAAGTGCGTTAATCTTAGGATTTGCTTTTAAAGACATTGGAGAAAACTTTATTTCAGGAGTTATATTAGCTTTCAACAGGCCTTTTGATGTAAACGACACCGTAGAAATTGGAGATAACTTCGGAAAGGTAAAAGCGCTAGAGTTTCGATATACGAAATTGAAAACTTTTGATGGTAAAGATGTGTATATCCCAAATAGTGATGTGCTTAGGAAACCCGTTACAAATTATACCGAAGATGGCTTTTTTCGATGGGATTTTATCATCGGGATTGCTTACGAAGATAATATCGATGCTGCTAAAAAAGTAGTTATGGAAACACTTCAGATGGAGCCGACTGTTATTTCAGACGAATTTCACGAAAACTTTGTGATTGAAGACGAACTAGCAACCAGTACCGTTAACTTGAAAGTATTCTTCTGGGTAGACACCACCGACTTTCGAAAAATGGCGCTGATCACTAAAGGAAATGTAGTAAGAACCGTTAAAGAAGCACTAGAAGATAATGGTTTCTATATGCCTGCAGATATACAGGAAATTAAGCTTTATGGTGGGGAGACAGAATTTCCTGTACGATTGGCTAAGAATATAAAAGAGGGAGATTAATTATTTATCTCCCAATCGATCTTTTACAAATTCGACTTGTGTTTTTCCGTGTGGTTTTGGTTTTCCGTTTTCATCCAGTCCAACCATTACAATTTTATCTACAGTAATGATAGTTTCTCTAGTCATTTTATTTCGAACTTCACATTTTAATGTGATGGAAGCCGATCCAAATTTCACTACTTCGATACCAATTTCAATAATATCACCTTCATTAGCTGAACTTTTGAAATCGATCTCACTCATATACTTAGTTACCGTCTTAGGATTTTCAAGCTGAATAATACTGTACAACGCACATTCTTCATCAATCCACTCTAATAATCGGCCACCAAAAAGTGTTCTATTAGGATTTAAATCTTGGGGTTTGATCCACTTTCTTGTATGAAATCTCATTTTTTATTTTCAAAATTACGAAGAATTCATCCAAAAAAATAGTTTAGCGATCTTCTGAAATGATATTTAGATAGAGTATGAATATCGCCGCGAGTAGTTAATTCCAGATTACAAATAATCGTAGGCCGTTTTTATAATCTCATCATGATCAAAAGCTAATTTTGGCAAATCATCAATACTAAACCATTTGGCATCGGCAGCATCACTATCGCCTTTTAAATTTTCTTCGGAATCTATTAAACTTAAATATACTATTGAAATCATTCGGCCACGAGGATCTCTATTTGGCTTTCCAAAAGTTCCGATTTGCTCGTTATTTTTTACAACCAAACCTGTTTCTTCTTTAAGCTCTCGTTTTGCAGCATCTGGTAAATCCTCATTTTCTTCTACAAATCCGCCGGGCAAAGCCCATTCTCCTTTAAATGGATCGTTTTTGCGCTTTATTAGCACAATTTTAAATCTATCCTTGGATTTGCATAATATTACATTATCTACTGTAACAGCTATTTCTGCATTCATAATTTATTTTTTAGGTGGTAATGTTTTTGGAATCACAATATCGGTTCCAAATTTCTTATTGAACTTTTCAATAAAATATGCCGAAAGTAATGGAGAAGCTTCTTCAAGATTTTGATGTACATAAAAGTACAGTTCTTTTAATCCTTGCTCGTGCCACTCTCCTATTCGTTCCAGCCAATCATCTAATCTTTGATAATCTGAAGGGTGATTTGCGCCATTGTATCGAATAAATGCAGTGTCATTTGTTAATCGCATATGCAACAAATCTCTTCTACCGGCAGAATCTACAATAATGCTCGATATATTATACTTTACTAATAATGCATTTAATTGGTCGGCTACTTCAGTATCGTTATGCCAATCGGTATGTCGAAGTTCTACAGCAAGCGGAATTTCTTTGGGCCAATGTTTAAAAAAAGGTTCTAGTCTCTCCATCCATTTCGGCATGAAATTATCTGGCATTTGCAGGAAGCAGCAACCCAATTTTTCTTTTAAAGGCATCATATTCGCAACAATATCATCCACTAAACGTTCCGTGTCATTTAGACGTTTAATATGACTAATGATTCGTGGAACTTTAGGCGAAAATTGAAAATCGTCTGTAGCTTTACCGTACCAGGTTTCAAACTGTGTATCGGGAAAGATTCTATAAAAAGAGGCGTTTAATTCTATGGCATTGAATTGCGTTGCATAAAAGGTAAGCTCGTCTTTCGTACCACGTGGATAAAAGTTTTTTAGATCCTGACGATTCCATTTAGCACATCCAATTCTAACATTCTCAAATTTTGAGCTCTCCTGCTTATTTAAAATTTCTTTTGTTTGAGGATGATCTTTGGGAAGCGTAAAATCTACACTTCCCGGATCATCAACTTTTCCAAATTTCATGGATTATTCTTTAAATTAATATTTGTTGAAATACACTGTTTTTCTATTCACGAATTCCTGAATTCCGTGAGAAGAAAGTTCTCTACCGTATCCTGAAATTTTAGTACCTCCAAAAGGCAGTCTGGGATCGCTTTTTACAAGCTCATTTACAAAGACTGCTCCGTCTTCAAATTCAGAAATAATTCCTTCAGCAAAATCAAAATCTTCTGTAAAAATGGAAACTCCCAATCCAAAATCTGAATAATTAACCAAGTCTATAGCTTCCTGATTCTCCTTAAAAGTTGTTACCGAAATGGCTGGTCCAAAAGTTTCTTCATCAAAAACTCGCATTCCCTTTGTAACATTAGTTAAAATGGTAGGTTCGTAATAGGCTTTATTGCGTTTACCGCCTAAAACGATCTTTGCTCCTTTTTCTACAGAATCTTTTACCTGCGCTTCTAAATCTTCAGCAAGATCTTCACGGGCTAGCGTACCAATATAAGTATCTTCGTCCATAGGATCTCCGCTTTTAAGGTCTTTCACCTGTTTTACGAATTCTTCCATAAATTGATCTTCGATACTCTCATGTAATAACAAACGCTTACCGGCGATACAACTTTGCCCAGTGTTTTGGTATCTTGCCTGTACACAGGTTTCTACCGTTTTTTGAATATTTGCATCTTTAAAAACTACCAGCGCATTACTACCGCCAAGTTCTAAAACTGATTTTTTAATTTTGCTACCTGCTGTGGAAGCTACGGCGCTACCTGCTGGTTTACTTCCGGTAAGTGTAACCGCTTTAACGCGATCGTCCTTTAAAATATCATCTATTTTGCTACTAGAAATCACTAAATTTTGAAAGCAATCTTTTGGAAAACCAGCATTTTCAAAAACTTTTTGAATATTATTCGCAGATCGCATCACATTGCTGGCGTGCTTTAATAGCCCTATATTTCCTGCCATTAACGCAGGCACAGCATATCTAAAGGCTTGCCAAAAAGGATAATTCCACGGCATGATCGCTAAAACAACGCCTATCGGCTCGTAACTTACATAACTTTTTTGAGCATCGGTTTCAATCGTTTCATTAGCAAGGTGATCTTTGGCATTTTCAGCATAATATTCACAAACCCAGGCACACTTTTCAATTTCTGCCATAGCCTGAGAAATTGGTTTACCCATTTCTGTCGTAATATCTTCGGCATAGGCTCTTTGATTCTCACGCAGTTCTTTCGCTGCATTCAGCATTAAATCACGTTTTTCATCATAACTTACCTTGCGCCATGTTTTAAAACGATTATCAGCTCTTTCGATCGCTGCATTTACTTCTTCTTTTGTATATTCTTTAAATTCCTCTACAACTTCTCCTGTATACGGATTTTTTGAAGTGATCATAAAACAATTTTTTTTAATGGTTTTTCTTAAAGATAACAAGAAGAAAACAGCACTACCGAACGATTAAGATCATTTTAACTCATTTTGTGCAGACTATGTTCTGCTAGTTGGCGAAGTTTCAGCAACTCTATTTGAATACTGTAAAAAAGTTGTTTTGTTTATAACCGGTTTACAAGTAATTTTTTGGTGTGGTTTATGCGCTTTAATAATTAGTATATTAGATAAAACGCCTTTATTATGAATCCGCGTGATTACCAATTAACCCAACTAAGGCCAGAAATTCCTTCCGCAAAAGTTTCAGAAAATATGAGTGCTGAAGAGAAATTTCAAAACGGGACTCTTCGGCCTATTGTTAAACTTCAAAATGATTTACTGGTAGAAGCTTTTAGAAATTATATTAGAAAGCATAAAAATGCATTTTATGAGCTAGGCATTGATAAGCGAATGATGTATGTTGAAAATGCATTACAGCGAGATATAAAATTCCGAAATAGCTTAAAAGGTATGATTATAGGACAATTTACAATTGAAGAATACCGAAATTATATCGAAAATTCTTCTGCTTTAAATAAGCGAATGATGAATTTGGTTAAGCAAAGATTGCAGGATAATATTCAGCTTTTAGAACGCGATATGGCGTACTAAAAGTCCGATTATAATTGTTATCGAAAAACTCATAAGTGTCCCGATAAGCACGTATTCTGTTTGTTTACGTGCACTTGCTTCATTTTTATCTGCAAATCGAAGTATAGACTTCGCAGCTATAAGAAAACCGATGGCTGAAAAGTTATCGGTTAAGATTAAAGTTAGCACTAAAATACGTTCAAAAATACCAATATAGCGTCCTGCAGCTTTTAAGCTTAAAGATTCCTTCGTGTTCTTAAGAATCTCATCATGCCATTTTTCTGTCGCTTTGCCAATTATAAAACCTACCGGAAAAATGACCAATAGATATGCGATTATTATAGCTAAAAACATATAAGAATCTAACAGTGCTATCAAATTAGGCACTATAATATTAAAGCCTGAAATTAAATACAGATAAGCGATCGTTATGATTATGATGTGGAATAATTGATCGAGTAAAAAATAGGTGAGATTATCCTTCTTTTGATTCAATTTCCATAAGTCTATTAAAAAATGAGTAAGACTAATAAAAATAGGAATAAGAATTTGATCCCAATCTCTCAATATTAGATAAGAAAAGAAACCAGCTAAAAAAGCATGAATATAAAGAAATACAGACTTCGATTTTTTCTTCTGCTTTTGCTTAACCCATTTTGATGTTTGGAAAACAAAATCGGTAAGAATATGCGCTAAAAGAAGTTGTAAAAAAATCATTAGTTTTCTTTAAATGTTGCTGAAATTTTCTCTTCGTAACGTTTCAATAAAGCTGAAATTGGATCCCAAGCTGCAATCTTTTTACGTTGATTAATAGCACTTTGACTTATACCAACTATCTTTGCGATTTCCTTTTCTTTATATCCCTGAAGTAAATAATAAATAACTTCAGCTGAAGCAGTACTCCATCGGTCTGCAATAAAATCGAATAAAGCTAAACTCGTATAAAACTCCCTATTTAAATCGATATTAGGAGTTTTCAGCATTAATTTTCTGCCATTAGATTTCATATCGTCCAGCGTTCTCCCAGAGAGTTGAAATGCTTCTCCGTTACTTTCAGAAATTTCATCACGTTTTAAATCATAACCACCAATCCCTATAGCGATTCTCAGATCTGCTTTGATAGCTGAAGAATCTTTACTTTCTAATTTATTTAATGCTGTTTTCAAAAATAAAGAAAATAATAAGGCATTTTCTGGATTAGTGATGATTCCCTGAAAGCTGTCACCTCTATAAATTTTGAAATTACTTTTTTCTTCGGAAAAATTTTCAGCAAAATTGTCAAATTCTTTCTGCAAGGTTTCTAACACCAATTCCAGAAATTCTGGTGGGTAAGAAGAAGAATCTATCAAATCTGCGGTAATAACTGCTATCATAGTCTCAAATATATAAAATATAAGCCAAATAACTAATATTATGTATTTATAAGCTTTAAGACTTATAATATATATTTATAAGCTTTTAGGCTTATTTATTACTAAGTTGAAATTATATGGATACTAAACTTTTATTAATTCTTAGACTAGCCAAAAACAGATAAGTATTTTTAGAACAACTAAAAAAATGACAATGAAAACTAATAAAAAAGAACTGTATTACAATTGCATTGATATGATTAATGCTAAGATCGAACAACATCAAAATCGCATGGACGAAATCAAACAGTCTATGGAAAATAATGATATTAAAACCGATTATGATGAAGATAATAAAGGCCAAATGCTTGGAGACTTTGAAAAGTATGCCGGTTATCTAAGCGAAGCCCAAGAACAAAAAGAAGAGCTAAGTAAAATAGACCCAGAGCATAAAAATAATGTGATAGGATTGGGTAGCGTAGTTGAAACCGATAGAAATTATTATTTTATTTCTATTCCATTAGGCGAAATAAGCATGGAAGACGGAAGCCAGATCTTTGCGATCTCTACAAAAGCTCCCATTTATAAAGAATTAGAGGGAAAACAACCCGGAGATAAGTTTACTATTAATGATGAAGAACACGAGATAAAAGGAATTGAATAATCCTTATTCTGGATATTCTATACGTAAATGATAGATATTCTTAAGTTTACGCTTCAGAATTTTCTTAATCATTTGAATCTCTTTAAATGTAATATTTGCATTTAAGAATTGTCCATCTTCCATTTGCTTATTGATAATTTTTTCAACAAAACTATCTATAAGTATGGAAGTTGGTTCTTTTAAACTTTTACTAGCTGCTTCAACACTATCACACATCATTAAAATAGCAGTCTCCTTGCTAAACGGAATAGGACCTGGATATCTAAAATCATTAGCATCTACTTCACCATCAGCCTCTTTAGCTTTCATATAAAAATAATATACCGTACTCGTCCCATGGTGTGTACGAATAAAATCGATTACTCGATCTGGTAAATTATTTTTTCTGGCAGTCTCGATCCCTAAAATAACATGATCGATAATGATTTTCGCACTTTCCTTTGGTGCAAGATCATCATGAGAATTCACTGAAGAAATCTGATTTTCGGTATAATATGTAGGATTTTCCATTTTCCCGATATCATGATATAACGCTCCTACCCTAACCAGCATCGCATTAGCATTAATCTCGTTAGCTGCAGCTTCAGCCAGATTTGCAACATTTAAGGAATGGTGAAACGTACCAGGTGCTTTTTCTGAAAGTTCTTTTAGTAATACACTATTTGTATCAGATAATTCCAGCAATGACATATCTGAAACCATTCCGAAGATTTTCTCATAAATATAGATTAGAGGCTGTACAAACAATGTCGCTAAACCTCCTAATAGGAAGGTGAGAAAAACTTCAGCTTTTATATCTTCTATAGTTCCTTCCTGAATAATCGTGAATGCGAAATAAGAGACAATATATACCAGTGTAATTTGACCAACAGATATAAAAAGATTCGCTCTCTTGTATAATTCTGATATCGTCAAAATCGTTACAATTCCCGCAATTATCTGCAAAAACATGTATTCGTAGCTATTCGGAACAATAAATCCTAAAAGCAACACCGTAATTACGTGCGTAAACATTCCCAGGCGCGCATCAAAAAATGCTTTTAAGCTTAAAGGAAGAATACAAAGCGGTACAACATACACATAATTAACATCAAAATTTACAACCAATGTCGTTAACATCACCATAAAAATGATGTTGAAAAAGATAAAAGTCACCTTTACATTATTCTCAAAAATCTCTCTACGATACTTCTGAATAAATAAAAGTAACATCAACAATGCCATAGCGACAAGGGCGCTATAACCAACGATAATCCAATTATAATTTGATTTGCTCCAAACCTGAGATTCATATTCGGCTTTTAAAGAGCGTAAAATATCATACTTATTTCCTTCTACAACTTCACCTTTTGCGATCACCCTGCTGCCCTGCTCGATATTCCCACGAGTATAGGAAATGTTATCCAGTTTGCTTTGTAAAACACGTTCGGTGAATTCGTTATCATAGAACATGTTAGGAGAAATACTATTAAAGAAAACCTCTAAGAGATCGTTGCTAAACCGATCTAGATTAGCATCATAGATCTTTTGATTAATGTAATCTCTTATCTCTCTTTGTTTAAAAACATTTTGATAAGGAATCTCAAACGCTTCGTTACCTTTACGCAAATAGATAAGGTCGCCAGGATCCATACGCTCGTTTTCCTGAGCCAGACCGTAACGATAAATATCGTCTAATCTAGAAGTTACAAAATTGGTAATTAGATTACGATTGCTGGTAAGTATACTGTCTCCAAATACCTCGTTAATTTCTTCTAACGCCTTATTCTTTACATTGTCAGCGATTTGCTGATCATATTCATAATAAGGAATGTTATTGGCAGAAATAGCTTCTCTTTCAAGTTTTAGCTCTTCTTCAGATTTTAAGATTGCAAAATCAAACGGAGCATAAAGACTCTCGTGCTGCCATGGTTTTCCTTTAGGAATTTCATATTTGAATTTTCCTCCCTTGGGCAGCAAATAAACAATTAAAACTGCCGTTAGTATGAATAAGAAAACCTTGTAAAAAAGCGCTTGATTTTTGTATAGCTTGTTTACGAAATCCACCATATAAGTCGAAGTATTCGCCAAATGTACTAAAAATTAGTGGTCATTAAGGACGTCTTGTCAAGTTCCTTATAAAATCACTAAATTCGCAAAATAGGAATAGCAAAATTACAAAATTATGAACAATGAAGTAGTAATTGTAAGTGCTGCCCGAACACCAATTGGTAGTTTTCTGGGTAGCTTATCTAATATATCAGCCACAAAATTGGGATCCATAGCCATTAAAGGAGCTTTGGATAAGATCAATCTTAAACCCGAGCTAGTTGAAGAGGTTTTAATGGGAAATGTGGTTCAGGCTGGTACGGGACAGGCTCCTGCACGACAAGCGGCTTTGGGAGCAGGTGTTCCCGATACTGTTCCTTGTACAACAATCAATAAAGTATGCGCTAGCGGAATGAAATCCGTAATGCAGGCTGCCCAATCGATCATGCTAGGAGATGCGAGCATAATTGTTGCAGGCGGAATGGAGAATATGAGTATGATTCCGCATTATCTTCATTTGCGTCAAGGTAAGAAGTTTGGTCCTGCAGAAATGGTGGATGGTATGCAAAAAGATGGTTTAGTAGATGCATACGATAAAAATGCTATGGGTGTTTATGCAGATCTATGTGCTACGGAATATAATTTTAGCAGAGAAGATCAAGATGCCTATGCTGTAAAATCTTACGAAAGATCTGCTGCTGCCTGGAAGGCGGGTAAATTTGATGACGAAATTATTCCTGTTGAAGTTCCTCAGCGTAAAGGCGACCCCATTATCTTTAAAGAAGATGAAGAGTACAAAAATGTAAGGATGGATAAAATTTCTTCTTTACGACCTGCGTTTAGTAAGGACGGAACCGTAACTGCCGCAAATGCTTCTACCATTAATGATGGTGCCGGTGCTATTGTACTTATGAGCAAAGCTAAAGCCAAAGAATTAGGTTTGAATATCTTGTGTACCATAAAAGGTTTTGCAGATGCTGCACAAGAACCAAAATGGTTTACAACAGCTCCTGCTAAAGCGCTTCCCAAAGCCCTAGCCAAAGCTGGAATAACGCAAAATCAAGTTGATTTTTTTGAATTTAATGAAGCTTTTTCGGTAGTTGGTTTGGCCAACATGAAAATTTTGGGTTTATCTGATGAAAATACGAATGTAAATGGTGGGGCCGTTTCTTTAGGACATCCATTAGGTTGTAGTGGTGTGAGAATTTTAATTACATTAATTAATGTTCTTAAACAAAACAATGCTAAATTGGGCGCTGCTGCCATTTGTAATGGCGGAGGCGGTGCGTCTGCTATGATTATCGAAAGAAATTAGTCCTAAAATTGAAATTTACGTTTTAAATGCAATACGGTATTTGCCCCTTAAGCATTGTGCCACTTCGTTTAGCTCCCTCAAATGAAAGCGAAATGGTTTCACAGCTTCTTTATGGAGAACATTTTAAAATACTAGAAGAACGTGCAAAGTGGAGTCGAATTCGTGTTGCTTTCGACAATTCTGAAGCATGGGTGAGCAATAAACAAATTCATAATATAGATGAACAATCTTATGTAAAGATAGATACTGAAGCCCCAATTCTTACTGCAGATTTAATTGAGTTCATTTTTGATGAAAATCAGCTATTGACACCGGTGCCTATGGGATCGCAATTAAATGGAAACTTCTGTCTTAAAAATACGTTTGATGGCAATACGGTAAGTGGAATTTCTGAAAAGGAAAATGTCATCAAAACGGCTTTATTTTATCAGAATAGTCCTCATTTATGGGGAGGAAAATCTCCTTTAGGAATAGATTGCAGTGGTTTTACTCAAATGGTTTATAAGCTGAATGGTTACAAACTTCAGCGAAATGCAAGAGACCAAGCGAAACAGGGAGAAGCATTAAGTTTTATTGAAGAAAGTGAAGCTGGTGATCTTGTATTTTTTGATGATAACGAAGGATTAATCAATCATGTGGGGATTATGATGAAGGATAATTACATAATCCATGTAGATGAAAAAGTAAGAATAGATCGAATAGATCATTCCGGAATTTTTAATACTGAATTACGCCGACACACGCACAAGCTAAGAGTTATTAAAAAAATAATTTAAAAGAATTCTCCATATCCATAGTTGTAGCAAATATGTTAAAGAAAATTTTAGTTTTCATAACCGTGCTAACTTTGTTTTCTAGTTGCAATGAAAAATTCGATCATCTAAATTTCGAAAAGCAAGTGGTATATGATATTTTCCCGAAATTAATGGATTCTCTGCATAGAGATACTAGAGTTCCTTTTCCTGCACCACCATATAAATCTGATTCTCTTGGTAATAGGTGAGAGTTTGATACAATTGAATCCCAGAGAAGATGGAAGGAATTTGATAGATTAAAACTTGAATATTATCAAGATTCTGTAAAATTGGTGACTGCAATTAGCGATTCAACTTTTTTACCACACGGAGGCTAAAAGAACCAATTACTAAAATTTTACAATCTTAATAATTTAGCTATTGATACTATAAATAACAATGAAAAATATAAGATTGATATTGACGAATTGAATGCGGACACTAAGATAAGATTTATTTATAGATCGGACTTACCAGAAGGAAGAGAAATTTGGAGAACAGATTATAAATTTTATCTAAACTCTGTTGTATCGATTAGTAGAATACAATTTGATATAAATAAAAAGTTTGGTGTAATGTCAATTGGTTATTCGACGGGAATATTAAATGGTATTGGATTTAGAGTTTTTATAAGGGAAAATAAAGAAGGTGATTGGGTAATTGATAGAATTCAAACAACATCTATTTCGTAATAACATACTTGCAACAACGTTTACGGTTATAGCAAGTTGCGGGAGTAGCGACGCGGACTTGTCGGCTTAGTTGTTTTCTTTCTTGGTTTCCAAAATTACACTTTTTCGAATAAACCCGTTATTTGCGATGAACCGATGTTGCCTGCTGCGCCTATTGATTAAGTAAATTTGAAATTATCCTACCCCCAGAAGTTACTGCATAAATACCTTTATATTCGTTACTCCAGAGGCCGTTGATAGCTTGGGTAGACTCATATTCTAAAGAATAAAAGCCTCCATTAACACTATATATTTTACCTGGATTATAAGTTGATCCAGTTGTAAAATATATAGTTGTTCCTGTGAAAAATTTTAGGTCGTTAACAGGACCAAGATCCTCTAGAACTTTAGTCCACTCTTCTCCGTTGAAAAAAAGTAAATTCCCACCTGAACCACTAGCATAAATGTATTCATTATTATACCCTTCAATAGAGGATAGAAAATTACCTTCTAATTGAGAACCTTCCAACATGTTTCTCCAATCTGTACCATTTGTATAAAAGATGAAGTCCTTTTCACCACTGAAAGCAACAACATAAAGATTGCCGTCATTGTCTCCCCAAGCATCTTGGAAATGAACTTCTTCTTCTAAAATTTTTACTAGCTCATTACTTCTATATAAATAAAACCCATTACTAGCACTTAAATACACCTTTCCGTTTATTATACTAACATTTGTGAAATTTATATTTTCAAAGGTCTTTGTGAACCAACGGTCGCCATTAAAACTAAATAATCTACCATCTGATCCTACTGCATATATTTCACCACATGAATTTCCTTCTACATCAAGAATAACAATTTCACCTTCGTAATTTTCCTTTGTAATCCATTCGTCGTTTTCTTGAGATACTATGATCGCTTTATCAGGTTCATTTCTGTGACCTCCTACTGTATATAAACAATCGTTAATCCCCCAAAGACTGAATAAT
Organism: Zunongwangia endophytica; assembly: GCF_030409505.1. Classification (NCBI taxonomy): domain Bacteria; kingdom Pseudomonadati; phylum Bacteroidota; class Flavobacteriia; order Flavobacteriales; family Flavobacteriaceae; genus Zunongwangia; species Zunongwangia endophytica. The sequence continues at coordinate 950,699 of NZ_JAUFPZ010000002.1, forward strand.
GGGTTTTCCAATTGTTTTTCAATAGTCCATTTATTACTCAAAGAGTTTTTTTCTTCAGGACGATTATCGAAATCTTTAGAACAGCTAAAACTTACAATGGCCAGGAAGAAGTAATATTTTTTCATAATTTAATCAGAATATAATACAATTTTAGAGTATTTTGACGTGACAAATGTTAATTGAATATGAATTTTACTATAAACTTGTGTAGGCGTTGCTGGCACAACGGTTAATCGCCGAAAAGCGGCAGCGTTAGAAAGAAAATAATTATCTCGATCAACAGATCAATACTAACCGGACAAATTCGGGTCCCTTACGCCAACTGCCGATAACCGAGACCGTGAACATCAAGAATTTCGATAAAAAAAGCCCGCTAAAATTAGCGGGCTTTTTTGTAAGTAATCAAATAAAATTTTATTGCTCTAGCATAGCTTTCATTTCAGCAGCTTTCTCTTTGTTTCCAACTTGAGTGTAAATATTCATTGCTGTTCTGATCGCATCTGTATTTTCAGGATTCTTCTCTACAGTAGCTTCTAAATAAGGAAGCGCTTCTTTATAGATTTCTTTACGTTCTTCAGATAATTCTTCATAACGCTTGTTATCCTCTTTGCTCATTCCAAGACCGTTCATCTCTTCTATGATATCACGTTCTTTACTTAATATAACCGCTGCAATATTCATTCTAGCATTATCCATATCTGGATCAATTTCTAATGCTTTTTTGTAATATTCAACTGCCTGATCTTGATCGCCTATTTCAGCTGTACTTACACCAAGATTATAATACAGATTAGCATCGTTAGGATTTTTCTTAACCAATTCGCTCATCAATTGATTGTACTGCTCCTTGTCGCCCATCTGGTAATACATATTAGCTTCAGCTTGCAGAAGTCCTAAATCGTCAGGATTATTTGCTTTCGCATCGTCCATTGCTTCAATTGCTTTATCATTATTTCCTTCCTGAATATGAATTAAAGCGATATTTTTAGCAATCTCACCTCTTTTTGATGGTTGTTTTTCGTCTTTTGGCTCAGAGTAGTTACCAGTTTTCATCATTAACTCTCTTTGCTCTTTAGACATAGATTCACGCTCACCAGTTTCGTTATTCAAAGCAGTGTATTGCGTAGAAGCACCATCAAAGTTGAGTTCTCTTAGTTGCTCATAGTACTTAAGAGCATCATCATAGTTTTGACCATTAAGAGAATTGGCAGCTGCGTAATACAAATAAATAGTATCCTGCTTATTTAAATCATAGCTAGCTACTAATTTATCTGCTGCGCTTTTATAATTCTCAGAATTTTGATCGTCAATAGCACTTTGTACTAATTGATTTCTAAGATTAGCTAGTCCTTCCTGGGCATCATCGCTTCCCATTTCGACAGCTTTCTTATAAGCATCTCCCGCGGTTTTAAAATCATCTACAGAGACACCACTTCCATCAGCTAAATAAGCTTGCGCTTTATATAAATAGAATCTTTCAGTCCACTTATCATTAGCTTCAGATAGTTTTTGTTCTGCAGTAGCTAATTCAGTTTTAGCTTTGTCGAAATTACCATCTTCGATAAAATCTTCCGCATTTTTAATTTCATCTTTTTGTGCTATTGCTGAAAGACTAATGAATGACAATAGCGATAATGTCAAAATATTCCTCTTCATTGTATTGGTTTATTTATTTAGTTTATTCTTCTGAATCATCTTGAACAATATCTGTGCCATCTGTAGGTTCAATTGGTTTTTCCACGTCTTCAGCATCTTCAACTAAATCCAATTCATCATCTTCATGTAAAACTTTAGCTACTGCTGCAATAGAATCTTTACCTTTTAGGTTTATTAATCGAACTCCTTGTGTGGCTCTACCCATTACACGAAGATTATTGACTTCCATTCTAATAGCGATACCAGATTTGTTGATTATCATTAGGTCATCGTCATCGGTAACGTTTTTAATAGCTACAAGGCCACCTGTTTTATCGGTTACAGAAATTGTTTTAACTCCTTTACCTCCGCGATTCGTAATCCTGTAATCTTCTAGACTAGAGCGTTTTCCGTAGCCTTTCTCTGATACTACAAGAATGTTAGATTCCATGTCGTCTACAGAAATCATACCTACAACTTCATCATTATCATCGGCTAAAGTAATACCACGAACTCCGGAAGCATTTCTACCCATTGGTCGGGTTTTGCTTTCCTCGAACCTGATTGCCTTTCCGCTTCTAACTGCGAGCATCACCTGGCTGTCACCAGTAGTAAGTTTAGCTTCCAGTAACTCGTCACCATCTTTAATTGTAATAGCATTAATACCATTCGTTCTAGGACGAGAATATTGTTCTAGAGAAGTTTTTTTAACCTGACCTTTTTTAGTGGCCATGATTACAAAATGATTGTTGACATATTCCTCATCTTTGAGGTCTTGTGTACAAATAAATGCTTTTACGCGATCATCTGGCTCAATATTAATAAGGTTTTGGATTGCTCTACCTTTAGAAGCTTTACTACCTTCAGGAATTTCGTAAACCCGCATCCAGAAACATTTACCTTTCTGTGTAAAGAAAAGCATATATTGGTGATTTGTTCCAGAGAATAAGTATTCTAAGAAATCTTCATTTCTTGTAGTGGAACCTTTTTGACCAACCCCTCCTCTATTTTGGCGCTTATATTCGTTTAATGATGTCCTTTTAATATAACCTGCATGAGAAATTGTAATAATAACTCTTTCATCCGGGATCATATCTTCGATACTAAGATCACCACCAGCATACTCTATAGTAGATCGTCTACTATCGCCATATTTCTCTTTAACTTCAATTAATTCGTCTTTAATTACCTGCATTCTGCGCTCTTTACGTGCCAAAATGTCTTTTAGGTCCTTAATAGACTCTACAATATCATCGTATTCTGCTCTTAACTTGTCTTGTTCTAGTCCTGTAAGCTGCCTTAATCGCATATCTACGATTGCCCTAGCTTGAACTTCAGATAACTCAAAGCGCTCAATTAATTTATTTCGAGCTTCTTCAGCGTTACCAGAACCACGGATGATGGCAATTACTTCATCAATATTATCTGAAGCAATGATCAAACCTTCTAATATGTGCGCTCGATCTTCAGCTTTTTTAAGTTCGTATTCTGTTCTACGAACAACTACCACATGTCTATGTTCGATGAAGTGAGAAATGATATCTTTAAGATTCAACATTTCTGGTCTTCCGTTTACAAGAGCAATGTTATTTACGCTAAATGAAGATTGTAGCGCAGTATGTTTAAATAATGTATTTAATACAATATTTGGAATTGCATCACGCTTTAATTGATATACGATACGCATACCATTACGATCAGATTCGTCTCTAATAAGACTAATTCCTTCAATTTTTTTCTCGTTAACTAAATCGGCAGTTTTCTTAATCATATCTGCCTTATTCACCTGATATGGAATTTCAGTCACTACGATACATTCGCGACCTCTAACTTCTTCCAAATTACTTTTAGCTCGCATAACAATACGGCCACGACCTGTTTTAAAAGCTTCTCGAACGCCATCATAACCATAGATAATTCCTCCTGTTGGAAAATCTGGTGCTTTAATATGTTGCATCAAAGCATCAATCTCGATATCGTGATCTTCTATATATGCAATAGTACCGTCTATAACCTCAGAAATATTATGAGGTGCCATATTAGTTGCCATACCTACGGCAATACCACTAGCACCATTAACCAATAAATTTGGAATTCTGGTTGGTAAAACTACAGGTTCATTTAAGGAATCATCAAAGTTAAGTTGCGTATCAACAGTTTCTTTATCAATATCAGCAAGCATATCCTCACTGATTTTTCGCATTCTAGCTTCCGTATAACGCATTGCTGCAGGACTATCTCCATCGACAGATCCAAAGTTACCCTGGCCATCAACGAGCATGTATCTCATACTCCATTCCTGCGCCATTCTAACCATGGTATCGTATACAGAGGAATCACCGTGCGGGTGATACTTACCTAAAACTTCACCTACAATTCTTGCTGACTTTTTATATGCTCTATTAGAAAGTACTCCTAATTCGTACATTCCAAAAAGTACTCTTCGATGCACCGGCTTTAGACCATCACGAACATCCGGTAACGCACGTGACACAATGACCGACATTGAATAATCAATGTAGGCCGACTTCATCTCTTCTTCAATGTTGATAGGAATAAGCTTTTCTCCTTCAGCCATATTTCAAATTGTTTAGTTCACAAATCTAACGTGGCAATTTACATATTTTCTATATGTTTCACGGTGGATTAGCTAATGTTTTCGTATTTTTTATTAACAAAATTTTATTGGCTTAAAGTTGATAAGTTAACACCTTTACATTTTGATTTTTGAAAGTTATTTTGTCAATTAGCTATAGATTCAGCATTAGGTACAGTTTTTGGTCTATTCTGAATAAAAAAATAATAAAGAGAGAAAGGAAAAAACATGGATGATAATTTTTCACCAAGAGTAAAAGATGTTATAGCGTACAGTAAAGAAGAAGCCTTAAGATTGGGGCACGACTTTATAGGTACAGAGCATCTAATGCTCGGGTTATTGAGAGACGGTGACGGGAAAGCCATAAACATCCTAAATGCTCTGGATATTGATCTAAGCCATTTAAGACGAAAAGTAGAGATTCTAAGTCCTGCTAATCCAAATATGACCGCAGTTTCTAATGAGAAAAAGAATCTGCACTTAACAAGACAGGCTGAACGTGCTTTAAAAACAACGTTTTTGGAAGCTAAGTTATTTCAGAGTCCAAATATTAATACGGCACACCTGTTATTGTGTATCTTACGTAATGAAAACGACCCCACCACCAAATTGCTTAATAAACTTAAGATCGATTATGATGGGGTAAAAGATCAATTTAAATTTATGATCGCAAACGACGACTCAGATTATACTCAGGGCCCAGCAGCAGAATCATTTTCTGATGATGATAGCACAGATGATGCTACTAAGGACAACCCATTTAGTGGAACAGGTTCTGCCGGTGGCGGAGGTTCTACAGGAAAAACCAACAAAAAATCTAAAACTCCGGTTTTAGATAATTTCGGTAGAGATCTTACAGCAATGGCAGAAGCTGATAAACTAGACCCTGTTGTTGGAAGAGAAAAAGAAATAGAGCGTGTTTCTCAAATATTGAGTAGACGTAAAAAAACAACCCTCTCTTAATAGGAGAACCGGGTGTTGGTAAATCTGCAATAGCAGAAGGTTTAGCGCTAAGAATCGTTAAGCGAAAAGTATCTAGGATACTTTTTGATAAACGTGTGGTGACTTTAGATCTTGCAAGTCTTGTTGCGGGTACAAAGTATCGTGGGCAATTTGAAGAGCGAATGAAAGCGGTGATGAATGAGCTTGAAAAGAATGATGATATTATTCTTTTTATTGACGAAATCCATACAATCGTGGGTGCTGGTGGCGCAACAGGTAGTTTAGATGCCAGCAACATGTTTAAGCCTGCTTTAGCTAGAGGTGAAATTCAATGTATTGGTGCCACTACTTTAGATGAATACCGCCAATATATTGAGAAAGACGGTGCTTTAGAGCGACGTTTCCAAAAGGTGATTGTAGAACCAACATCTGTGGAAGAAACCATCGAAATTCTTAATAATATTAAGGATAAATATGAAGATCACCATAACGTAGAGTATACTCAAGAAGCTATTGAGGCTTGTGTGAAGTTGACCAATCGTTATATGACCGATAGATTCCTTCCGGACAAAGCTATTGATGCTTTAGATGAAGCAGGGTCACGTGTACACATCACTAATATTGATGTCCCTAAGCAAATTCTTGATTTGGAGCGTAAGCTTGAAGAAGTTCGCGAAAAGAAGAATACTGTTGTTAAGAAACAGAAATACGAAGAAGCAGCAAAGCTTAGAGATGATGAGAAGAACCTGGAGAAGGAATTAGCAATAGCTCAGGAGCGTTGGGAAGAAGATTCCAAAAAACATAAAGAAATTGTTAGTGAAGATAGTGTTGCCGATGTAGTTTCGATGATGACGGGTGTACCTGTAAATCGTATTGCACAAACAGAATCTAATAAACTGGTTGAGCTTCCTAATAAAATTAAAGGCAAAGTTATCGGTCAGGATGATGCTGTAGCGAAGGTGGTAAAAGCAATTCAGCGTAATCGTGCCGGACTTAAAGATCCGAATAAACCAATTGGTTCATTTATATTTTTAGGTCAAACAGGTGTTGGTAAAACGCAGTTAGCAAAAGTGTTAGCTCGAGAGCTTTTCGATAACGAGGATACGCTTATTAGAATAGATATGAGTGAATACATGGAGAAATTCGCTGTATCTAGATTAATTGGTGCACCTCCGGTTATGTAGGTTACGAAGAAGGTGGACAGCTTACCGAGAAAGTTAGAAGAAAACCTTACGCTGTAATTCTCTTAGACGAGGTAGAAAAAGCACATCCAGATGTTTTCAACATGATGTTGCAGGTTTTAGACGACGGTTATTTAACTGATAGTCTTGGTCGTAAAATCGATTTTAGAAATACGATCATTATCATGACCTCTAATATTGGAGCAAGAAAACTTAAAGATTTTGGACAGGGAATTGGGTTTGGAACGCAATCTCAACGTGCGCAAGCCGATGAAAATACAAGAGGCGTTATCCAAAATGCTTTGAAGAAAGCGTTCTCACCAGAGTTTTTAAATAGAATTGATGATGTAATTGTATTTAATGCCTTAGAAAGAGAGCATATTCACAACATTATCGATATCGAACTTGAAAAACTATACGGTAGAATTGGTGGTTTAGGATATGAACTTAAATTATCAGATGAAGCCAAAGATTTTATTGCTGAAAAAGGCTTTGATAAACAGTATGGAGCTCGCCCATTAAATCGTGCTATCCAGAAATATATTGAAGATGCTTTAGCTGAAGAAATTATAAATTCTAAAATTTCTGAAGGTGATGTAATCGAAATGGATTACAAAGAAGGTGAATCAGAATTATCTATTAAAGTAGATAAAAGCAAAGATACCGAGGAATCTGAACCGAAGAAATAAATTTTGAAATTGAAATTGAAAAAGCCTCATGCTTCTGCATGAGGCTTTTTTTATGTTTTTCAAACATTTGGAAATTAATCTGCAAATAAAGACTGAAACGCAGCACCCATATTTTCAGCAATATCGCCAGAAATTAGCGCCTGATAAGATTTATTTTCAGCAACAATATCTCCTGAAAGTCCATGAAGATAAACACCAAGAATTGCAGCTGCTAAAGGTTCATATTGTTGAGAGATCAAGCCGGTAATTATTCCCGACAATACATCACCGCTACCCGCAGTGGCCATTCCAGGATTTCCACTATTATTGATGTAGATATTCCCTTCGGCACAAGTAAATGTATGAGAACCTTTTAATACCAAGATCACATCATAGGTTTTGGTGAATTCTTCAACTTTTTTCAGTTTATCGAAATCGTCTTCCCACTCCCCTATTAAACGCTCTAATTCTTTTGGATGCGGAGTTAGAACTGATTTCTTCGGAAGAAATTCTAACAACTCTTTGTTTTCAGAAATCATATTTAGTCCATCTGCGTCGATTAACATTGGCTTTTCAGTAGCCTGAAGTAATTTTTTGAATGCTTGAACCGTCATCTGGTCTTTCCCAGCTCCCATCCCAAAGCAAATCACGGAAGGATCCATGCTATGATCTATATTGGTCAATTTTTCTTCATTTTTATCAGTAATAACCATCGCTTCAGGCAAAGCAGTTTGTAAAATAGTATAGCCACATTTTGGCACAAAAGTGCTAACTAACCCGGCACCGGTTCTTAAAGCTGCGGTAGTAGTTAATACCATACTTCCTATTTTTCCGTAGCTTCCACCTATAATTAATGCATGTCCATAGTCACCTTTATGAGAATTAGATTTTCTTGGTTTGTAAAGTACTCTTGCTTCGTGTTTGCTTATTAGATTACTATTCGTTTTTTCAGAATTTAGAAACTCACGATCCAAACCAATATCTAAAACTTGTAAATCACCTACATAATCCATTGTTTGTGGCAAAAAGAACACAAGTTTAGGAGTCTGAAAGCTAATTGTGAAACTTGCAGAAATAAGTTGATATTCTTTTTTAAGAATTCTATCTAAAAACAATCCCGAAGGCATATCAATCGCCAAAATAAATGCTTTTGAATTATTTATATGCTTCACCAGATTAGCGATCCAACCTTCTAATGGTCGATTAAGACCTATCCCAAAAATAGCATCAATAATAAAATCATTTTGGCTCAGCGCAGGAAAATCACCTTCATCCTTTATATATTCTGGCCAGTCGTTTGTAGTTTCTTTTAGGCGTTCATAATTCAGTAAAAAATCATCAGAACGTTTATCTGTATAATTTACCACAAAAACCTTAACATGATAACCTTTTTCTATAAGAAGTCTTGCTATTACTAATCCATCTCCTCCGTTGTTTCCTACTCCGCAAAAGATTTTTATGTCAATTTCTGCATTCTGAATTCGCTTGTGTATTTCTTCAGTAGTTAAGCTTGCAGCTCTTTCCATTAACTCTTCAGAAGTTATATTTTGGTTTTTTATAGTGAGCGCATCTGCTTTTTTTAGTTGCTCAGCAGAAAAAATCTTCATAAACGGTGCTATTTTAAGGTTTTCTCAAATATAATACATAGAAAAAGTATAAAAGAAGGTTTGACATTTCCTTCACAATTTCAGGGAATCTATGGTCAGTTCAGGCTTAATTCTATAAATTTGCAAAAATTAAATAATCGAAATGAAAGAAGTAGCACTAGCTGAAAAACATAAAGCTCTGGGAGCAAAGATGGTTCCTTTTGCAGGTTATAATATGCCTGTTTCCTACGAAGGTGTAAATACAGAACATCAAACTGTTCGTGAACATTTGGGAGTTTTCGATGTTTCCCATATGGGAGAGTTTTTAGTAACTGGTGAACATGCTTTAGAACTTATTCAGTTAATTTCTTCTAACGATGCTTCAAAATTAGTAGATGGTAAAGCACAGTACACTTGCATGCCAAATGAAGAAGGCGGTATCGTAGACGATTTGATTATTTACAGGTTTGATGCTGAAAAGTATTTACTGGTAGTAAATGCTTCGAATATCGAGAAAGATTGGAATTGGATTAGTAAACACAATTCCATGGAGGCTCACTTAACAGATCTAAGTGATGATATGTCGTTATTGGCTATACAAGGCCCAAAAGCGGCTGAAGCTATGCAGTCACTTACTGATGTAAATCTCAGTGCTATGAAGTTTTATACTTTCGAAGTAGCAACTTTTGCCGGTATGGAAAAAGTTATTATTTCAGCAACGGGTTATACCGGTAGCGGCGGATTCGAAATTTATTTTAAGAATGAATGTGCAGATGAAATTTGGAATAAAGTGATGGAAGCTGGTGCAGATTTTGGTATTAAGCCAATAGGTCTTGCTGCTCGAGATACTTTGCGATTAGAAATGGGGTTTTGTTTATACGGAAATGATATAGACGATACTACTTCTCCTATTGAAGCAAAATTAGGATGGATTACAAAATTCAATAAAGAGTTTGTAAATTCTGAAGCATTAAAAAAGGAAAAGGAAGAAGGCGCTAAACGTAAACTCGTTGCGTTTGAACTTGATGAACGAGGCATCCCTAGACAGGGCTATGATATCGTGAATGAAGAGGGAGAAGTTATAGGAAATGTTACATCGGGTACCATGTCACCTTCATTAGAAAAAGGAATTGGTTTAGGATACGTAAAGAAAGAATATGCTGGTTTTGGAAAGAAAATCAATATTCAAATACGTAAAAAAGCTATTCCTGCTACGCAGGTGAAATTGCCCTTTTATAAAGGATAAATTTATTTGGAACGCATTTTAATCTTAGGAGCTAGCGGCTTTATTGGCAATGCCATATATAAAGAGCTACGCTCCTTTTTTGATACTCACGGCACTTATTTTACAGATAATCCTGGTTTAGAGAATAACCATCAGTTCCATCAATATGATATGGAGACTGATAGTCTTGATCTTTTACTTTTTAATTTAAAGCCCAGTATTATCATTTCAGCCGTTCGTGGTAGTTTTGCTGCGCAACTAGCCATGCATTATTCTGCCATAAGTTATATTCTTACAAATCCGTGTAAGCTAATATTCCTAAGTTCTGCGAATGTATTTGATGCGTTTACCAATTATCCGAGTTACGAGTACGATAAGACTTTGTCACAAAGTGTGTATGGTCGCTTTAAAATTAAGATTGAAAATGCCTTACTTCGACTTCCCAACGATAAATACAATATTATAAGATTACCGATGGTTTTTGGTAAAGGATCACCAAGAATCAACGAAATCAAAGCCTTATTAGACCTGGGGGAGGCTATTGAAGTATTTCCTAATGTGGTTATTAATGTTACTGAAATTAGCAAAATAACTCAGCAACTTCATTACATTATAAATCGGCAACAGCAAGGGGTTTTACACTTGGGGAGCAGTGATTTAGTGCATCAAAAAGACTTTGTACAGGATGTTTGTGAAATTTTAGGATACGAAAATCCGCTTTTTAAAAATGTGTACGATAGCAACGAAGATCGCTATTTAGCAGTGCTGCCAAAAGACAATCTCTTACCTGGCAACCTTCAAATTAAAGTCCAGGAAGTAGTAGAAGCCACAATTAAAAAAATAGGTTAATCTTATATTAAACTAGAATCTTCTTTCTGTTTTCGTTTTCAGTATTCCTAAATTGAAATATAAAATTAAAATATCATAATTATGGATAAGCTAACCGAAGACCAAATCAATACCAATCTAGAATCATTTGAAGGTTGGAGTTACGCAAAAGATGCCATTCATACTTCCTTCAAATTCGAGAATTTCAAAGATGCTTTTACAGTAATGACAAGAATTGCTTTTGAAGCTGAAGCGCAACAACATCATCCAAATTGGGCAAATTCGTTCAATGAATTAGAAATTTCACTTTCTACCCACGATGCAGGCGGCGTTACCAACAAAGATTTTGAAATGGCAAAGGCCATAGAAGACATTGTAGAGGCTAAATAACTTCAAAAAGCTGTCTAAACAATCAATATTCCAGAAAGCTCCTAATTTGAAATCATTTTAGGAGCTTTTTTTATATTTTTGCCCGGATTTCATTTTAATTATCATGGGAAGAGCATTTGAATTTAGAAAGGCACGTAAGATGAAACGTTGGTCGGCAATGGCCAAAGCCTTTACTCGTATAGGAAAAGATATTGTAATGGCCGTTAAAGAAGGCGGACCAGATCCAGACGCTAACTCTAAACTTAGAGCAGTTATACAAAACGCGAAGAGCGTTAACATGCCGAAGGACAATATCGAAAGAGCTATTAAAAGAGCGTCAGATAAAAGTCAGGGGGATTATAAAATTGTTCTTTTCGAAGGATATGCTCCACACGGTATTGCTGTTTTGGTTGAAACCGCTACCGATAATAACAATCGTACTGTTGCAAATGTTCGATCACACTTCAATAAAAGTGATGGGAATTTGGGAACTTCAGGATCTGTAGAATTTATGTTCGACCATACCTGTAACTTCAGAATAAATGCTGAAGGACATGATGTTGAAGAATTAGAGCTGGAATTTATTGATTATGGAGCTGAAGAAGTTTTCGAAGATGAAGATGGTATTCACATTTATGCGCCTTTCGAGAATTTTGGAAGTATTCAGAAAGAATTAGAAAACCAGAATATGGAAATTATCTCTTCAGGATTTGAGCGAATTCCTCAGGTTACTAAAAAGCTAACACCTGAGCAGGCTGCAGATGTAGAGAAACTTTTAGAAAAATTAGAAGAAGATGATGATGTACAAAATGTATATCACACTATGGAAGAATCATCTTCAGAAGAATAACAGATTTTATAGAATAATAGAAAAGTCTTGCTATCCAAATGGCAAGACTTTTTTTATGCTTTTTAGTAGGCTGATATAATATTTTGAAAGTGTTATCCTTTTTTCTCAGCTCGGTACATAAAATAGTGATCAAGAGAAAACTTACCGGCGCCTGTATAGAAAAGCAATATGTAGGATAGTAAATACAAAAACGGTAATTCTTGTTTTGCCATACCGTCTGGCATGTGGACTATGATTGCAGCAATGCCTATAGTTAAGATTAGAGGGATTGTTGCTATTCTGGTGGCTAATCCCAAGATTATCATCACAGAACATACAAACTCGGCTAAAACCGCGATAGTAAACGTCAAAGTTTGACCGGCACCCAATGGATCTGCAAAATTAATTTCGTCTTCAGTAAAAAAAGTAATCAATTTTGGGACGCCATGAAAAAGCATCAATATAGAAATACCAATTCTAAATATAAGCAATATAAAATCTAGTTTGGGAAGGTTTAAACTGGTGGTGTACGTGTTCTTCATGAAGTCGATGTTTTTTCTGATTTAATTTTTGAAATAACTTCCGCTACGGTTTCAGAGATTCTTTGGTCGACTCCTACTTTAATAGCGTTTTCAGGTTCTTCTAGCGTATCGAATTGAGATTTTAATAATTCTGGCTTAAAATAGTGACCTTTCCGAGACATCATTCGTTCATAAATAAGCTCATATTCTGCATATAGATAAACGAAAACGACATAATCCTTCAAATTATGAGAAAGGGTTGCTCTATATTTCTTTTTCAAAGCAGAGCAAGCCAAAACGGCACCTTTATCTTCTTTCCATTTTTCGATATTTTCAGCTAAGGATTTTAACCAGGACTTTCGATCCTCATCATCTAAAGCGATTCCGTTTTTCATCTTTTCAACGTTCGCTTTAGGATGATAATCATCGGCGTCGAAAAATGGAATCTCCAACTTACTTGCGATTTCTCTACCGATAGTTGTTTTTCCGCTTCCAGAAACGCCCATTACAATGTATACTTTCATGTTTAATAAGTGATTTCTAGAATTTCAAGCGTTCGTGTTTCGTTTCCTAATTTAAAATCTGTTTTGTCCCCTACCTTTAAACCGGTAACCGCTTTTGCTATAGGTGCTACAAACGCAATTTTTTGATTTTTCACATTGGCTTCATCCACGCCTACAATTTGAAATTCCTGAAGGCTTCCGTTAGTATGATTTTTTAGTTTCAGTTTTGCGCCAAATCTTACTTCATCTTCAGGTTGTTGGTTTGGATATATAATTCTGGCAGAAGCTCGTCGTTCCGCTAATAACTTCAGTTTACCATCGATAACCGCCTGTGCCCTGCGTTTTTCAGTTTCATTATCTTTGGGCAATTCTGTACGCTCTTTTTCCAAATGATGTTGTTCTTTCTCTAAGGCTTCATAACCAAAAGGCGTTACATAATTGGTTGCACCAGCAGGCAATGCAGCTCTTGGCGGTATTACTGGAGCTTCTTCCTGATCTTCTTCCTTCACAAATCCTCTACTCATATTTTTTCTTTTTCTAAGTAAAGAATATACGAAAAATTATCGCATTTTCTATTTAACTGGCTCGTTAAAGCTATTCTAAAAAAAGAAGGCTAATTTTGCTGAAAGTCTTAGAATTTGAATTATATGAAGAAATTGCTTGTTATTGGATATGTTTGGCCTGAGCCAACTTCGTCTGCTGCGGGAAGCCGAATGTTACAATTATTGAAGTTTTTTCTGAAGGAAGATTATCATATTACTTTTGCTACGACAACTGCTACATCTCAATATGCGTATCAATTAGAGTTACTAGGAATTGACACTGCTAAAATTGAATTAAACAACGCTAGTTTCGATAAATTTATAGCTGCTTTAAATCCAGAAATTGTATTGTTTGATCGATTCATGATGGAAGAGCAATATGGTTGGCGTGTAGATAATCAATGTCCAAAAGCACTAAAAATTTTAGATACCGAAGATTTGCATTTTCTAAGAAACGCACGAAAAAAGAGTTTAAATTCTGATTTAGCATTAGAAGAAATTATACTGAATTCTGATTTGGCAAAGCGTGAAATTGCATCTATTTATCGTTGTGATCTCAGTTTAATTATTTCAGAGGTTGAGATGAATTTACTCCAAAATCTTTTTAAAATTCCTGCTGAAATTATCCAATATCTCCCCTATTTATTGTCAACTGCTGAAATCGAAAAAGCAGAACATTCGCCAAGCTTCGAAGATCGAAAAGAATTTATGTTTATAGGTAATTTTCTACATGAACCTAATTGGGATACCGTAAGCTATTTAAAACAGAGTATCTGGCCTAAAATTAGGAGAGATTTACCAAACGCCCAATTAAACATTTACGGCGCTTACCCAAGTGAAAAGGTTTTTAATCTTCAGAATAAAAAAGAAGGTTTTTTAGTGCAAGGCCGTGCAGAAAGTGTTGACGAGGTTATGCAAAAGCATAGAATTTTGCTCGCTCCCATCCAATTTGGTGCCGGTCTTAAAGGTAAAATGATCGATGCAATGCAAAACGGTTTACCTTCCATAACAACAAAAATCGGTGCTGAAGGAATTACAAAAACCAATGATTGGAATGGATTTATTTGCGATACTGAAAATGAAATTATCGAAAAATCAATTCAACTTTATAACGATGAAAAATTGTGGCTAGAGAAACAGCAAAATGCTAAATCTATTTTGCAGAATCGATTCTCAGCATCAGATTTTGTTTCTTTCTTAAAATCTAAAATAGCTAATTTACAGTCAAATATAATCGATCATCGCAATAATAACTTCACAGGTAGTATGTTGAAATTCCATAATAATCGAAGCACTTATTTTATGTCAAAATTTATTGAAGAAAAAGAAAAAAATAAGAATTAAAATCTAAACCATCTGAGTGGCATATCCTTCACTAAAAAGTTTATGATTTAAACTTCTAAGGGTATCTATTTTATTTTGAGTGTCCACTAATATTGATATATTATTACTACTTCCGCCATAACTAATCATACGAACCGGAATATCATTAAGCAATTCAAACAATTTATAAGTAGATTTATCTTCAATAACCGATTCTCCCACAATACAAATGATACTCTGGCTGCGATCTACGGTAATTTCGCCGTAAGCATTCAATTCTTCTAAAATTTGATCAAGATTTCGAGTGTTATCGATAGTCAGCGATATAGCAATTTCAGAAGTGGTAATCATATCGATTGATGTTTCATAATTATCGAAAACATCAAAAATCTTGCGTAAGAAACCATGCGCCATCAACATTCGGTTCGATTTAATTTTAATCGCAGTAATATCGTCTTTTGCTGCGATGGCTTTTAAACCTTTACTGGTAATTTCTGAAGATATTCTTGTTCCTGTTTTCTCGGGAGTAAATGTATTCTTTAGAAAAATCGGAATACCTTTATTAATTACCGGCGACACGGTTTGTGGATGGAGAATTTTCGCACCAAAATAAGCTAATTCCGCAGCCTCTTCAAAAGTTAATTCTGAAATTGGATGGGTTCCTTCGACATGGCGAGGATCATTATTATGAAAACCATCAATATCTGTCCAAATTTGTACTTCTGTCGCCTGAACAGCAGCTCCTAAAATAGTCGCTGTATAATCACTACCTCCTCTTTTTAAGGTGCTAATTTCGTTTCGTTTATTGATACAAACGAACCCCTGAGTGATATAAAGATCTGAAGTTTGGTTCGAAATATATTCATCTAAAAGTTTTCCAACTTTATCGGTGTCTGGATTCTCAAGGTTATGGACTTCCATAAATTTTTTAGCGTCTAGCCATATATTATCAATTCCTAAAGATTTGAAATACTGAGATACGATAAATGTGAGCATCGCCTCACCATAGGTTACAATTTCAGCATAAACAACCTCAGTATATTCCTTATTTGCAGAAAGTAATAAATCTTGTAAGCGCCCAGAAACAAAAGTTTTAGTTTCCTTCTTTAAGGATTCATCATTAATCAATTGATCGATAGCTGAAAAATGGCGATCCTTAAGTTTATCTACGATATCGTAAACTTCTTCAAATTTATTTGCCTGAACAAGATTAGATATTGCTACGAGATCGTTTGTAACTCCGCTCATAGCCGAAAGAACGAGCATTTTTCTTCCCTCTTCCCCTAGAGTGATATTTTTTACGTTCTGAATACTTTCAGGAGTTCCAACTGATGTGCCTCCAAATTTTAAAACTTTCATTGCTTTACTTTTGATAATGCATATTTAAAATGATAGCAAGTGGAATTAAAAAAAATGATTCATTTTATATACATTTGTACAAAATGTGTAATAATTAACAATGAAAACTATAACTACCTGTGTTCATGATATCATACGCCATCAACCGTTCTTGGACGATGCGATTGCGAGAGATATAATAAACTTTAGCGGACTTGCAGAAGATTTGCGCCCAGAAGTGGAAAAAGAAATGCGTAAAACGGTAAAAGTGGGTAGTATTATTATGGCTTTAAGGCGCTATGCTCCAAAGCGCACGAAAATCAATAAAAATAGTTTACGTGAATTAGGTGATATTATCGTGAGATCTGGAATTACAGAATATACATTCCTAAATTCTAAAACCATTATCGCGAATAAATCTAGATTGCTAGATGCAGTAAAAGATCAAACCGGCGTTTACCTAAACTACTCTAGCAATTATCAAGAAAGTAATATTTTGGTATCATCTTCGTTAACCGATCTGGTTGAAGATTACTTCAGAAATGAAGTGAGAGTAACTATTAAAGAAGAATTATCTTCGATCACTATTGCTTTACCAAAAAATAGTAGCCAATCAGTTGGGCTCTATTTCTACATTTTTAAGTTATTGGCTTACGAAGGTATTCCTGTTTTCGAGATCGTTTCTACCTCCAATTATTTCGCACTATTTTTAGAGCGGGAATATGTAAATAAAGCCTTTTTACTTCTAAATGAAATAAAAAGCAGTTAGATTCTACCAATAATCAAAATAAACACCCGTCATGGCCACTGCAGCAATGATAATCACAATCACTATTGCTATAAAAGTGGCGCCAAATTTGGTCTTTTTGTTTTTCTGTAAAATGTAATCTTCAGATTGATCATCTTCCTTATCTCTAACTTGCATTGTATTTTATATTTGATTTAAATGATTAATAAACGTTTTTAAACGACAACTTTGCAAAGTTAGATAAAAGTTACTTATTTTATTTAAGTGAAATTTGTAAATTATTCATAAAATTTAATGATAATATCTAATTATACTACATTATATTTTGTTATATCCTTATAAATGGAAGAATACTTTAATTTAAAATATCATATTTATTTTTGGATAAAATCTATTTATATTCTTTAATTAGGTTTTCCCATTCCATGCTCTTAAGCATTCTCACTAAAGCAGGATTTATAATTTTCACCAAATCTGAATTTTTAGGAAAAGCATAGCTATAATAGTCCTTTTTGAGGGTTTGTTCCAGAACTTCAATATCCTTTCCGGCATCCATTTGTTCTATAGAATAGCGCAAGATCGGTTCATCGTAAACTAGGAGATCTAAATCGTCATTTTTTATCAGTTCTATTCCTTCTTTTACACTTGTTAATTTTTCAGAATTTACATTATAAAGGTCCAAAAGGTCTGCCGCACTGCTGCTCACGACTGTTCCAACCTTAAAGCGATTTAGATCTGAGATTCCGCTAATCTCATCATTAATACTTTTTACCGTTAACGAAGACGCAATACTTGCTGTAAGACTAGAGATAATAATTATGGCCATAAACATCCAAATTAGGCCAATAATTCTACCTCCGGTCGTTCTTGGTGATTTGTCCCCATAACCAACGGTCGTCATGGTTACGGCGCTCCACCAAAAGCCTTCCATCAATCCTTTACCTTTGCCGCCACCAAATTCTTCAGCATTCTTTTTTCGTTCAAAAATCCATACTAAAAAACCGAAAATAAAAATAGTTCCTAAAAGCGCTAATATTGCTGAAATAAACTCCCAACTCCACAAATTCTTCAGGATATTGAACACCTGAGATTCTTTCTTCTTTGCGACTCCTGTATGAGAAATAAAATAAGGTTGCGAAAAATCCATTCTTTTCATCCGGCTATCGGTAACCGTAATAGGATTTATACTGAAGTCTACTTCTCCATCTTCTACAGCATTTAGTAGCTCGGCCAAGCTGGGATAGGTTTTATATTCGAATTTGTAATCTAGATTTTCGTTAACCAACTTCCAACTCTTAATACTTAAGCCATCTAAACTACCATTTGGCTTTTCAGTGATAAAGGGAGCGGTAAGCTGTACTCCTATTTTGTAAACTTCAGGAGTAGATTTTGTAGAATCCTGTACAGCTTTTGCATTAGTTATAGTAGTAATAAACAGCGATAGAAGGAGTAGATAATACTTCATATAAATTTCTGAAATGATTTAAAAGTAAGTAGCGAAAATTAATCAATTAGGATCCATTTACAAAATTGATTTTATTCTGAAGCAACTTCAGCTTTCGTACTATCTTCTGGTTTTTTATAATAAATCTCAAGCTTCTTTTTGCCGAAATTTTTAGCCTTTTTAATATCATTCCCCATATAAATATCTACGCGATTCTTCCAGCGATAATGCATTTTATCTTTCACCACAAATACAGAATCTAAACCGGCAATTTTGATTTCATCATTATGACTTATTCCCAATCTTAAGAGATCTCTAGAAATGGCAACCGCATTCATCCCGGTTTTAGCGTATCACCCCAAGCGGCTAAATTAGGATCTGATCCTGCTGTTTGATATTGAACTGAATTAAAAGCAGAAACGGTTACTTTTAGTGTATCCCAATTTTCAGCAGATTTATCAGTAATTTTTTTATCTGAAGAATTACATGCAAAAAGCACTAAACTTAAAAATAGAAATTGAAAACATCTTTTTATCGAAATAGAAATAGTATTCATTTTAAAATTTAAAGTGAGACCTAATGAGTTTCAATATAAATAAATTTATTTTTATCGATAAAGGCTACCTTAAATTCAGATTTATACTTCTTTAAATTAAGTTTATAAGATAATGAATTCAAAAGTCATCCAATTCCTTATCAATACGGAAACGGGCAATTAGCTATCAATCTACTAAAAATAGTGCTCAGAATTCAAGAATATTAAATAAGATTATGAATTAAATTGAACATATCTATCAATTTTGCAGATGTTTCGATATTCAGAAAGAATAAATAAAAGCTAAAGTTTGTTAAGAAATTACCAAGTAAACCGAATTAAACAGCAATATAGTTGTGAGTGCATTTGAGAGCTGTAACTTTGCAAACTTAATTGGCTGAAACCAAGTAGTAAGCCTTAATTAATCTTTGAAAAACAAATTTATGAGTCAAGTAAAGCAAGATGACACTGTAAAAGTTCATTACACAGGAAAATTAACCGATGGCCAAGTATTCGATAGCTCTGTAGATCGCGGAGAACCAATCGAATTTACTATGGGACAGGGACAATTAATTCCTGGATTCGAAAAAGGACTTTTAGATATGGAAGTTAATGAAAAGAAAACTATAAATATCCCTAAAGAAGAAGCTTACGGAGAGCCAAGAGAAGAACTAGTTCAAGAAGTTGAAAAAAGCCAACTTCCAGAAGATCTTGAGCCTAAAGTAGGTATGGGACTTGTTTCTAAAACTCCAGATGGTCGCGAAATGAACCTAGTGGTAAAAGAAGTAAAAGATGAATCTATTGTTGTAGATGGGAATCACCCATTAGCAGGAAAAGATCTAGTTTTTGATCTTGAAGTAGTAGAGATCAAATAAGTTATCTACCACAACACTTATAGAAAATCCCTTTTTGCTTAATTCAAAAAGGGATTTTTTTATGCAATTTATTTCGATTTCAAAAAATACTATTAAATCCCTGCCCACAAGACTTAAGCTTTTTATAAAATTCTTTTCAGCAGCTTTTATAGATTGTATCTTTATTTCAAACTAAAACAAAAAATTATTATGATAAGAAAAGCGAGCGCAGTTTGGAAAGGAACACTAAAAGAAGGTAAAGGAAGTTTATCTACAGAAAGTAGCGTACTTAACGAAACTCAATATTCGTATAAAACCAGATTCGAAGACGGAAAAGGAACAAATCCTGAAGAATTAATTGGTGCAGCACATTCTGGATGTTTTACGATGCAGTTATCAGCTTTTTTAGCTGAAGAAGATTTTCCTGCAGATTCTTTAGAAACAAAATGCGAAATTACTTTTAAAGATGGTGAAGTTTCTAAATCTCACCTTATTTTAGAAGGAAAAGTACCAAACATTTCTGAAGAAAAATTTATGGAAATCGCTAATAATGCGAAAGAGAAATGTCCGTTATCAAAATTACTAGACACAGAAATTACTTTAGATGCTAAATTATTGAAGTAAATTTCTAATTATAGAATAGAAAAAGTCCGGGAAATTTCTCGGACTTTTTTATTTATACTTAAAATGTAATCTTGCTTCTAGAACTATAAGCTTCCCTTTAAACTTCTCGTAATACTCGCCATCATAACTTCTGAAAACTCATTTTCCGCTACGAATTTCTGATTTACCTCTAATTCTAATCCTGCATAATTTGTACTGAACTTATTGCGCAAATACGTTGTAAATCCGTCTGCTTTGCCCAAATAAGGATAATTAAATCTAACTTTAAGATCCAGTTCTTTAGACAAGTTAAGTTTCCAGATTTTAGCAAAGTCTTTTTCAACTCCTCGAGCGGGATCATAAAGCAATCCGATATCCGCTTTTCGCTCTACACCATTAAGAATAGGCGTAAAACTATGAACGGAAATGTGAATAACATCCTCCCCTATTTTAATAAATTCTGAAATACATTTTTCAACCTTATTTCTATAATTTAAATAGTAGGAATTAATGAGTTCCGACTTTTCATTATTAGATAAGGATTTAGAATATTCTGAAAATAAATTGGGGTGATGCAACGAACGATTTGGTTCGATTAACAATCTACTAAAATTATAGACGAAGCTAAAATCTGCAATTTCTTCTAATTCCTGAAATAATTTGAAAGCTCCTGGATCGTAGGCGCGATGCGTTGCCCATACGGGATCTTGATCATTCTTTAAATAGCTGAATTCTTGTGGCAGTGCATTAGTGGCATGTTCACAAGTCAGGATTAATTTCACGGTTTATATAACTCATTATTAGCGAGGCATTTCGCAACATCGCTATACACTTTTTTTATGCTTTCTTCAGAATAATTACCTTCTAAACCACCAATAATACGATTAGAAAGTGATCCTTTATGAATAATATATTCTATGGTTTGCTGATGTTTTTCTGAAATATTATCTTTTACCTTTTCGTAAATGTTCTTCCAAATTTCACCAATTTCTGAAGTTTCCTCTAATCCGAAAATGTTCAGATATGATTTATTCTTTATAATGCCTCGTTCCGCATCTTTAATAGCTTCATTTAAAATAGCAAGTAAATCATCTTCTTTCCAAGCCTTTTGGTCTTTACGAGAAATAAATTCTTCATTTACCAAAGCTTTTAAACTTTCTATAATTAGAACTGCAATTGCGATATCTGCTTTTGGACATTCCTGTAAATCGATAACTCTAATTTCTATAGCACCACGATCAAATCTTGCGATTGCACCTCTGGAATTTAGAAAATGATGTTCCAGAATACCATTTTTATCATGAGCCTTAATGGCTTGTTTTATAGGTTCAAAAATACCTCGATGATATTCTTCCTTATTGTAAAGACATTCAGGAATTACTTTCCCGGCCATCTCTGGTATTTCTTTTTGGTTGGTTTTATAAACCTCCATACGGCTATCCATAAAACCGGTTAACTGTCCTTCAAAAATTGGAGAAGACGCGCTAATCGCCGGAATAATTGGTAATAGAATTCGTATCGCGGCGTGTAGCTTTTCAAATTCAACATCATCAGCGAATGGGAGATTTATATGCATGCTTTGCACATTGCTCCATCCATGACCACTACAATCAAAAATTTGGTTGTAGAGCTCGTAAATATCATTGTTATCGTGCTCCCAAAGCTTGGTTTCCTTAAACGGATTCATAAGCGGATGGGCAGCTGTTGGCAATAATTGAGCATCTAAACCTTCTAAAAGCTGATTGATTTCAGATACGTTATCAGCAAATACTTCATCTAAATTTTCAAGATCTGCAATTGGTACAGCAGTTTTTAATTCTACTACATGAGCTACCAATTCGTTGCTCCATGCGATCTTGCCATTCTCAACATCAGAAGTTAATTTTCCCGTCTTTTCTATAAAAAGTTTATCGGTTATAGGTACAATATTTAGTTGGCGATTTACCAACATATATTCCAATTCTATCCCGTAAACTTCAAAAATATGATATCCCATCTTATTTTTTCTCCAGCCTGTTTTTTAAGGCTGTAATGATTAATTTGTAAACTTCTTCGCCATAAAAACGATCCTCTACGCCAAAATCAATATTTGGATTGTCATTAATTTCGATCACCATAGCTTCTCCATTAATTTCCTTAATATCAATTCCGTAGAGGCCTTCTCCCATCAATTTAGTAGAGCGTAATGCTAAATCTAATATTTTTTCTGGAACTTCTTCTAAAGCCATCGTATCGGCATTGCCGTCTTGATCATCTTTATTTTTAGCATTCCAGTTATAGATTTGCCAGTGTCCTTTAGCCATATAATAGCGGCAAGCATAAAAAGCTTTACCGTCTATTACTCCAATTCTCCAATCATAATCTGAAGGTGTGAATTGCTGTGCGATGATAAGCTCAGATTCCTTAAGCATTTTGGTGACAAGCTCTTGATATTCCTCTGCGGTCTTCGCTTTTTTAACCCCGAAACTAAAGGTAGAATCTGGAGCTTTTAAAACCACCGGTAAGCCGATTTTATCCAAAATATCATCCTTATTTTCTTTGTGGATAATCATGGTTTTTGGCGTCAATATTCCAGCATTCTGCAAAGCTTCTGCCATAAACACCTTATTGCAACATTTCAAAATTGCATCAGGATAATCGATAATAGCGATACCTTCCTGTTGTGCTTTTCTAGCAAATGCATAAGCTTCGTTGTGAACTTCAGTACTTTGTCTTATAAAAAGTGCATCAAAAGCCGATAATCTCGATAAATCTTTTGGGGAAAGAAATTCAACATAAAAATTCATCTTTTCGGCTACTTCAGCAAACTTTTTCAGTGCTTTCGCATTACTTGGCGGTGCCGGATCGTCTTTTTGAACCAAAATAGCCAAATCGTAATCGTATTGTTGCGGCTTTACCGTGTCGTATCGCTTTTTAGAAAAATAATCGTTAGCAAAAACGTACATGCTTTCTAAATGATCTTCTGCAATTTCAGATTCAGATAGCGCTTTAATACTTTTTATAGTCCATTTATTATGGAAACTAAACTTCACCTGCAAGAATGGAATCTGAAAATGCCTAAAGAAAAGTGAACTTAGCTCTTTATATTTTTGAGCCACATTTTGCCCAAAATAAACACTAAGCACAAATTCCTGAGATTTGATGGATTTTAGTGATTTTTGAATCACATCATCAAATTCTTCAGAAATTACTTTTACCAATTTAGGTTCTCTAAGATCTACTAGATTTTTAACTGTAGGAATAGCCAAATGTCCTCTAGCTTCAGCTAAAAGAGAGACGTAATATCCACTAGATTGATAACTGTAATTTTTGGAAAGATTAAAAATGCGAGCATTCTTTATCTTTGCATAATTAGGACTGGTTAAATAATCCTGAGTAGAGATAATACTCACATTTTCAAGTTGAATCGGCCATTTTTCAGGCTGATTTACGACTAAAAATTTATTCATTTAATATATAAAATAATCAATCAAATGTAGCAGAAAATTTAATGGTCAAATCATAAAGTTTTGAGAATAAATAAATTTATAGCAAATAAAAAACCACCTTCAAGCAATAGCCTAAAGGTGGTTTTCTTTTTAAAAAAATAACACTTTTCTAATGGAAAGAATATTGCAAACCTAATGTCCAACTACCATCATTTTTAAGTTGAATCCCGTTTAGATCCTGATATATTGGCAAAGTATATTCTACTCCTAATCTAACATTTTTAAATGCTCCTTTTGGGATATAAAAATTAGCTCCAAATGCTGAATTTAGATATTGACAACCTTGATTTTGGGTATTTGCAGTCGTCACCATCATTGGATTCAGTTCTTCGTAGGAACCGTCGATTTCTCCAACTGTTTTAGCTTCTACTCTAGCCGAAACGCTTAAGGAGTTTAAAAGCTTAGCAGCAATCCAGTTGTTCCAGCTTAATTGATTACCGAATCGATAATCGTGATCGTTTTCTCCCAATCTTAACACTCCGTTTACCTGCGAACCAAAAGATAGAACTTGCCCTTGTAACAGATAAGTCACTGCAAGTTTTGGATCCCATGTTCCGCTACCTATTTGCATTGGATAAGGCAACGGCATTTCCATAGGAGCACTCATAGGCGTAACATCTTTTTGATCTATGCTTCCGGTAGGAATACTTAATCCAGCTGTTAAATGAATACTTTGTTGGTTTTGGTCGTACACTTTAAACATCCCCGATAATTTTAAATCGCCAAATCCAGAAGAACTTGTGGTAAAGCTTTTTCCCATTTTATTGATCAATTGCATATCATTCTCGATAACGTTTGCCATTACCATTAAGGTGAAATAATCAGATGGTGCGTACATCGCGCCTAGCATGTGCATATTCATATCCATACTAACAGGAGAAACCATGTAATCGTTTAAAACCGATTCCTGAGAAATTCCGTCGCTACCTTTATTCAGTCCTTCCATATCCATATTCATATATCGATAAGAAAACATCCATTCGCCTTTGTGATGAACGTGATCGCCCATAACCCCAATTGGTGCATGCCCATCTGGCCGGCTAGCGGTCCATTTTTCAGAGGAATTATCGTTTTGAGCAAATAGAGCCGCTCCGAAAAAGAAGCAGGCTATAGCAAGATTTATTTTTTTCATTTTTGAAGAATAGTTTTGTCCCTTCAGACTTTTGTAAAGTAATTTTTTGAATGCTGAATAGTTCTTCCGGTCGTAATCCATTCAATTTAAAATCACAATAAGAAAAACCATGTTAGCTTTTATAGCAAACCCATAAACTTGAAGTTTGCGCCATGATTAAAAAATTAACTACATCTTGGCGGATGCTCTATTCTTCTATAAAATGAATTGGAAGTAAAATGCTTATGAAAAGCAATCGTTTTGTTTACTTTGAATAGCTCTAAATGTCCAAAATCAATATGTCTCGGAACCTCTAGATAAAGAGGAAGAAAAGAATTAGCGATTCTAGCTGAAGTATTTGCTTTTGCCGTTTTGTTTGATTGATTCAGCTGTTGCATTAAGTAACACTTTCCATTACAATTGAGCGCTGGCTGATCTTGATTTACGCAGTAATTCTCGATAATATAATCCAGATTAAATTGATAATAAGAAATCTCTCCGATTTGGAAAACCGGGCGGTAAGCAAGAGAAACTAAAATTAAAATCGCTAAAAGTTGTTTCAGCATCTGGATTTAAATTCTGCTTGCAAAAGTACGTTGAGAATTCAAAAAAAGAAGAGTTATTTTTAAGTTTTCTTAAAATAATGGATCAAATTTTTCTATTCAATATTCTACCTTTCAGTTCAAAAATTAATTCCTATTTTACCAATCTTAACCATAAATTAAATACATGAAAATAAGACAAATTGGCCTTTTTGCGCTGCTATTTGCGCAAGTAGGTTTCGCTCAAAACACCGAAAATGAAAAGTTAGTTGAAAAAGCAAGAAAAATTCATGAGAATGTAATTACCATTGATACGCACAACGACTTTAGTGTCAATAATTTCACCCACGATCATAATTATACAGAGAATTTAGACACTCAAGTAAATCTTCCAAAGATGGAAGAAGGAGGTATGGATGTTTCTTGGCTAATTGTTTATACAGGGCAAGGTGATTTAGATGCGGAAGGATATAAAAAGGCGTATGATAATGCGATGGCGAAGTTTAATGCGATCCATAAGCTAACAGAAGAAATAGCTCCAGATAAAATAGGTTTGGCCACAACTTCAAAAGAAGTAAGAAAACTGGTAAAAGAAGGTAAGAAAGTAGCCATGATCGGTGTAGAAAACGGCTATCCTATCGGTACCGATATCAAAAATGTTGAAAAATTTTACGATTTAGGAGCACGATATATGTCTTTGGCTCATAATGGGCATAGTCAATTAAGTGATTCAAACACAGGAGAAGCTGATGATGTATGGTTGAACAATGGATTAAGTGATTTGGGGAAAGAAGTACTTAAAGAAATGAATCGATTAGGTATTATGATCGATGTTTCGCATCCTTCGAAAGAAGCAATTAAGCAAATGTTTGAACTTTCTAAGGCACCGTTAATTGCATCACATTCTTCTGCCAGAGCATTGTGCGATCATAGTAGAAATTTAGATGATGAACTATTGGAACTTTTTAACGAACACGGAGGCGTGATCCAAACCGTCGCATTTAGTTCTTATGTAAATACTGAAAAAGATAAAGCTTTTGATGACGCTAAAAATAAAGTGTACGAAGATAAGGCTGAAAAAATGGGATTTGAAATGCTCTCTTGGGGAGAAGTTCGTGAACTTGATGAAGATGAAAGAGAAGCCTACATTGAAAAATACAAAAAGCTAATGGCAGAATCTGAGGAGGAAGTTGAAGCACTTAAAGAAACGATTAGTCCGGTTAACGTTTCAGATTTCGTAGATCATATTGATTATTTGGTTGAAAAAGTTGGAATCGATCAAGTAGGAATCAGCTCAGATTTTGATGGTGGTGGCGGAATCGATGGATGGGATGATGCCTCTGAAACTTTTAATGTAACCTTAGAATTGGTGAAAAGAGGGTATTCTAAAAAAGAAATTGCAAAACTTTGGGGAGAAAACTTGCTACGAGTTTTAGATGAAGTTGAAGCGGTAGCCAAAGAGATTCAAAAGGCTTAAAAACTGCGAAGCTTTGAAAATCGTTATTCTAATTCAAGATTGTGCAATTAGAATAACGATTTTTATTTCCGAAGAAATTATAAAATCATGCGAATCCTAATCTTTCTTTCGTTTCTTTTTGTCCCAAAAAACGTATAATCCAAAGAGCGCTAAACTTACCAGAGAACCCCATAACAATCCTGACTTTAATTGATCTGTACTTCTACCTAAAATAGCTATAAAAATGGTTAGCGGTGCAATACCTACCAGTGTTGCTCCTATAAACTTCCAATAGGTCATTTTTAAAATTCCGCCTACAAAACTTATCGCATCATTAGATAGAAACGGATTCAGTCTTGTAACGATTACCGCCCAAAAACCATAATCGTCAATAAAATCAGCTATTTTTTGCTCATTCTTCTCTCCTATCAATTTCTCGACAATTACAGGACCAAAATAACGACCGATAATATAACCAATACTACTTGCTAAGAAAACAGCAACGAAAACAATCAAACTTCCCCAAATTGGTCCATAGGCAATAATAGAAACTACCATTAGAGCGACTGACGGTATAACGATCAAAAACATCTGAACGATCATGGCCAATATCAACATCAAAGGTCCAAACCAGCCAAATCCATCTACCCAATTACTTATTTTCTTTTCATCCCCACTAGTAAGCACATTCCAGGCTTCATCCATAAAACTCTGGACAGAAGGGATCAAAAAATAGGAAGCCACTATGGCGGCGACAAGCGCTAGTGAAACATATAAAGGTGTTTTGCTTTTACTTACTGAAGTCGATTTTATTTCATCTTTCATAAATTATTGTAACTTAATTCTAAGGATATTAGCAGGATCGCTATGCCCTTCGTTCGATATAAACAGCTCTCCGTTTTTTTTGAAAGCTATTCCTTCTGGCTGATAGAACTTTTCTCGTTTTAGTAAGTAGAGTTTTTTGGAGTCTCCATCTGGGGATAAAATCAATAATTTAGGATTTCTCCCATCGGTAATATAAATTTCTCCTGTAACGGGATTAATATTAACTTCAGAAGGCATCATTACCATCAGCTTGTTTTTTCTTTTCACATCAGAGAAAATAGGATCTTCAAGATCTATAGCGTATGCCGGAGTTTGGAGCAATTTTTTTGTTTCAAGATCAAAAGCATAAATACCTTTCGTATTATTACTAAGTGGATCTCGATCTTTCACGGTGATTAATAATCGGTTGTTTTTTAAATCGGCACACAATCCCTCAGCATTATGTTTTGCTTTTATAAAAGTTTCGTGTTCCGTTACTTTGATATCCTTGGTTAAATAATCCTGAACTTCAAATAAGATACCATCACTTCGCAGTACAAAAGCGTCTTTCCCAAATAGCGCAAGACCTTCGTAATCACCATCTTTGCCAAATTCGATTTCCTGTTCAATTTTTTTAGATGTAAGATTGTAGATAAATATGATCCCTTCTTCATCCTGAATTGCGGCCATTCGTTCATCGTCTACAAAGTCCATCCCAGATATCTCTTCTAATCGCTGGGGAAGATCCCATTTTTCCTGAATTTCATATTCTTCCGTGAAATCTTCTCTTTCCAAACTAAAAGGAAAATCCATGGTAAAATAAATAAGCGCTACTAATCCTATAATTCCGATAACGATGGCTGCTGCAACTTTACTCATAAAAAGTATTCTTATTCTCTATAATTAGACCTTCAAGGCCTTTTAATTTTTTATTGTAAGAAAGTTTATAAAACAGTCTTGTTTTTGGCTGTATTACTTCTCAAAAATACACAACATGAAAGTTGAATTAAAACAGTTAGTTTCAATATCAATTAAACTTAGAATGGAAATTTAATCTTGCTTCATGTAATTTCAATAATACAGAAGAAAAGCAAAGATAGAAAGCTTAAAAGAATAGTTTCATTTCCATCTTTTAAAACTTTGGTAAAAAATGAAAAACGACAGTTTGAAGTAAAATAGAGCGTATAGCTAAGAAAATTCTCCTAAAACTTCCTGCACTAAACCTTCCAATTCTTTTGCAACTGGTGTTCCCTCTACTCCAACTTTATCTTCCAAATACTTCAAAATTTCTACGGAAGTAAATTGATAAGTTTGTCGTAATCCCAGAATAATCTTTTCTAAGTATAATGGATGTGGTGCATTGAGTTCTTTCTCCATAAACTCTGAATTTGTAAAGCTAAAAACGGGCATTTCATCATTAATTCCTAAAAATAGAATTCGGTCGTACCAAACATCGGTAGCCACATCTAAATATCCTTGTTCTATCACCTTTTCAAAATCTATGGACAAATCCCCTTCAAAAGCGATTTCTTGTTTTACCAGGTCTACAAACTGATCTTTAGATATACTATAAATTTTACCATAAGTTGTTGCCGTTTCGTCTTTTGTCGGCTTAATAAAAGCAGCAGATCCGCCGCTCCAGGTGTGCGAACGTTTAGCAAAGTACATTTCGTGATTTATAAGATAAGATTTGTTTGCCTTCGGGTAAGCCTTATCTGTACAACCAACATAAGTTCTCTTAGCTCCATTTGGTGTTCCACCGGCAATATAACATAGAAAGCGATCTTCCATTAAATTAGAGCCATAGCAGGCATACCAAACACGTTCAAAATTTCTCATAGATAGTTTTAAAAGAACTTACTAAAATTTCTTCGGAAATTATCCAATATTGAAAATTCTTTTTTTTGAAATACGTTAATGATGCGCGTTGCGATGAAATGAAAATTTAAGCAATAAATGAATGCCTCCTGAATTACTTGTTTAAAATTACCTTAAAAGCAAATGTTAATATTTTAAGTATTTGTTTATTTGCACGTAATTATTTGAAATCTATGCTGTCCAAACTTAAAAAATCCCCCATTCTAAAATGGTTTCTAAGAATATTCCTAGGTTTATTCGTTCTCTTTATCTTGTTTTTTACGAGCATTTATCTTGGTATGTGGGGTGAAATTCCATCCAAACAAGAGCTTAGCGAATTACAGCAGAATAAAGCTACTCAGATTTTATCTAATGACGGAAAACTAATAGGGAAATTCTACATTTTCGACAGGCAGCCTATACAGTTTGAAGATCTTCCTAAGTCTTTGATCGAAGCACTAATTGCTACGGAAGACGTTCGGTTTTATGAACATAATGGAATCGATAATCGTAGTTTAGCACGTGTATTTTTTAAAACGATCCTGCTTCAGGATGAAAGTTCTGGTGGCGGAAGTACCATCACCCTTCAGCTTGCTAAAAATATCTACGGAAGAAAAGACTATGGAGCGCTTGGGATTGTAGTGAATAAGTTTCAGGAAGGCATCATGGCTAAGCGTATTGAAAATATTTACAGTAAAGAAGATATCCTCACGCTTTACTTTAACACCGTTCCTTTTAGTGACAATACCTACGGAATTGAAAGTGCTTCAATGAAATTTTTTGGGAAACATGTAAAAGATCTAGCTGTTGAAGAAGCCGCTGTTTTGGTGGGGATGCTCAAAGCTTCACATCGTTATAATCCTCGAATTTTTCCTGAAAGAAGCAGATTAAGGCGTGATGTTGTGCTAACCCAAATGGAAAAATATGGTTACCTAACTGAAAAAGAGAAGGAAAAATATATAGCAAAAGATCTGGTTTTAAACTACAAGAATTACAGCAATAAAAAAGGACTGGCGCCTTATTTTAGAGAGCAAATTCGTAAAGATTTGAGCAATGTACTGGATACCATCAAAAATAAAGATGGCGAAAATTACAATATTTATAGAGATGGATTGATTGTTCATACTACGCTAGATTATAAACTGCAAAGTGTTGCCGAAGCTTCGATGAGAGAACATATGGCTAATTTGCAACAACAACATGAAGATTCTTATGGATCTCGAGCACCATGGCTAACCAATGATGCTATTTTAAAAGATGCCATCCAGCGTTCTAAAGCTTATAAAAACTTAAAAGAAGATGGATTATCTGAAACTGAAATTATGCAAGAGCTCCAAAAGAAAAAGCAAATGGAGCTTTTTGAGTATAATGGAACCGTTACGCGACAAGCCAGCACTATAGATAGTATAAAGCACTATCTAAAATTCTTAAATTCGGGCTTACTTTCTGTAGATCCTAAAGACGGCGCTGTAAAAGCCTGGGTTGGTGGTGTAGATTTTAGATATTTTCAATACGATCATGTATCGCAAAGTAAACGACAGGTCGGCTCTACTTTTAAACCTATAGTTTATACCACAGCGATTGATAATGGTATTGAACCGTGTACATACTATTCTGGTCGTGCAGTAACTTATAAAGATGGATGGAAACCAACAAATGCAACTTCAGAGGAAGAAGATGAAGATTTAAATTATAGCATGAAATACGCGTTAAGTCATTCTATGAATACTATTGCTGTAAAAGTATTGTTGGATGCGGGTATTCCAAATGTTGTAGAAAAAGCGCATCAAATGGGAATTGAGTCTGATCTTCCGGAAGTGCCTTCGATCGCATTAGGAACTGCGGAATTGAATATGAAAGAACTTACTCAGGCCTATACAAGCTTTGTGAATTCTGGAAGGCCTTCTACCCCTTATTACATTACGAAAATTGAAGATGGCGCTGGTAACTTATTAGCTGAATTTAAGCCTTCGAAAACTAAAGAACCTGCTTATTCCGAAGAAACTCGAGAAATTATGGTAAATATGATGCAGGCGACGGTAGATGAAGGAACCGCTACGCGATTACGATATACCTACGGACTGAACAACGATATTGCTGGAAAAACCGGAACCACTCAAAATAACAAAGACGGATGGTTTGTTGGCGTAACGCCAAATCTTGTAACCGTAACCTGGGTAGGAAGTGACGATCACCGAATTGGTTTTAGAAATACCCGAATAGGACAAGGAGCAAATTCGGCTTTACCGATTTTTGGTAAAATGATGCAAAAAATGAATGCAGACGAATATTTTAGTTCTATTACTAGCGCGCGTTTTAAACAACCTTCGTCTGAAGTTGCTGAACTATTAGATTGCGAGCCAACCAAAGAAGATGGCTTTTTGAAAAAACTCTTCGGAAGTAAAAAAGATGAACCTGCAGAAATTGATATGGATCAACCAGTGAAAGAAGAAAAACAGAAAAAGAAAAAAGGTTTTTTCAGTAGATTATTCGGCGGAAAAAAGAAAGATAATTAGGATCGGAAATATGCTCAAATCGCTGTTGAATTAGAAGAAACTTTTCTATTAATAAGCCTTAATAATTTATATGAAATATCCCGGTACGGATAAATTCTATGCAAACACTGAATAATTTTAACCTAAAATTGAATAGTTATAAACTAAAATTATCGAATAGTAGCGAAAGTATCTTTTGCTTAATTTCGGTAAATAAGCCATCGTGTTTTGAACAATTTTGCAAAAATGCATGTTCGTCAAGTTAAATTGCTTCGCATTGCACATCATCACATTCCTTGGTTTTTCAACTGTTAGATATACGGTTTTACCGAATTTTAAGAATATAACGTACCAGCAAGACGAAAGAATATACTTGCTAAAATATGAGTGGATTTTACAAAATCCCTAAAAAAAGAGCTTTCTAATTTTATAGATAGTAATTTGAATCTTAACTAAAAGCAGCTAAATATTATAACTTAAAAGCTTCAGCTGCTCTTAGTTTCGTGATCTTCGTCAGTTTCAAAATATAGATGGTAATGATTACTACAGCCAGGATTAAAACTGGCTTTACAGATTGGGCAGCTATTACCCGATTCCATGTATTCGATTATACTAAGTTCGTAGCCACAAACACCGCATAGGATAGCTTTTTCAAAAAACTCATCTTTTGGCCATACCTCGTGCTCATGATTAGTTGCTTCTTCGTGGCAGGAAAAGCAAGGATAGTACTTATCGCAGCATTTAAATTTTATAGCGATAACATCTAGCGAACTATGCCAATGTACACAGCGAGTTTGATTATCTATGGATTGCCCGTAAACAGTTATATTGTCAATCTGGAAAATATTTGTAGATGCTGGTTTCTTCTTCTGAGAATAAGTGAAATTGAAATAAAACAAGCATATTAAAACGCTCAGCATATATCTTGATTTCATTATTCCGCAGTATTTTTTAAAATGGATTATTCCTTCCAAACTATATTTTTTTGGCCTCAAATATACTAAGCATCTTATTAAATTAGAACGGTTCTCTGAATTTTTAGATAAAATAAGTACTTTTAAATTGTTGATTTTCATTAATTATAAAATGAATAAAATACTTCCAACTAGATAAAATCTTCGATATTCAAAATGGCACTCAAAAGGGAACTCATATACATCGACGGGAAGGATGAAACCGATAGGATCGAAAAATATTCGTACAAAGCTAACCGATGTGTTATCGTATTCAAAAACAGTAATAGAGAATTTGCTTATAGTAAAAACCGAGCCAAAATTATCAAAACTGCGGTGAGCAACGATAATGCTTTTGAGGTTTTCAAGTATTTAAAAGAAATTGAAGATGCGATAGGTCTAAAATCAGAAACAGGAAAGAATATACTTGCTAAAAGTTATGAGAGTATTTATACCATTCCTGAAAAAAGTGTGCTTTCCAATTTTATAAAGGCTAATTTAAGTCCGGGTAATTATGATAGTTCCGACCCAAAATATTTCCCTTTCGGTTTTAATTTAAGCCAGAAACAAGCAGTAAGTAATGGCTTATCCAAAAAATTAAGTGTTATAGAAGGCCCACCAGGTACCGGCAAAACGCAAACTATTTTAAACATTATAGCTAACGCAATATCTAACAATCAAACCGTGGCGGTGGTTTCAAGTAATAATTCAGCTACAGAGAATGTTTACGAAAAACTGGAGAAAAATGGATTATCATTTATTGCTGCCCTTTTGGGAAGTTCTAAAAAGAAACAGGCGTTTATCGAATCACAGAAACAGGTTCCAGATTTATCGCAGTTTAATTTATCAATAAAAAAAGAAAACTATTTAAAAGATAATATTGCAAATTTACTTACTCAGATTTCTGAAAATCAGGATAATAAAAATGAGTTGGCATTACTAAAACTAGAAATTGATCAATTTAAAACTGAATTTCGACATTTTAAAGATACATATCAAGATAAAATCATAGAACCATTAAATTTTAGAAAAAGTATTTCTGCCGAAAAAATACTTAAACTATGGGTTTCTCTTGACGCCTACGCAGAAAAAGAAAACAAGCCAGGCTTTTTTAAGAGGCTATTATATCGTTTTAAATACGGACTTAAAGAGGAATCATTTCGTACTCACACGCTCGATGAAATGATTATAAACTGCCAGTTTAATTACTACGACGCTAAAATTAAAGAGCTGGATAAAAGAATTGATCACTCGCAACAGTTTTTAAAAAACTTTTCTTTTGATGAAAAAATGAAAACGTATACAAACTACTGCATGTTTTTGCTTAAAGCTGAGTTGCATAAACGTTATAGAAAACAGACGAGAAAAATATATAGTATTAATGAACTGCGACAAAAATCCGAGGAATTTATAAAAGACTATCCAGTAATTATGAGTACTACCTACTCTCTAAAAAGAGCATTATCACATAATATTCTTTATGATTATGTGATAATCGATGAAGCTTCTCAGGTAGATCTAGCAACTGGAGTGCTTGCTTTATCCTGCGCAAAACAAGCAATAATTGTTGGAGATGTAAAGCAATTACCAAATGTGGTTAATGAAGATGTACAAAGGAAAACAGATATGATCTTCGATTCTTATAAACTTAAGGAGGCTTATCGATATTCAAATCATAGCCTATTATCTTCTTTATTAGAGTTATTACCAGAGATTCCGAAAACTCTTTTGCGCGAACATTATCGGTGTCATCCTAAAATTATAGAATTTTGCAATCAAAAATTTTACAATAATCAACTTATTGTTCATACCACTAATAAAAATAAACGCCAGCCTCTCAAAGTATATAAAACTGTAGAAGGAAACCATGCAAGAGAGCTTATGAACCAGCGACAGATAGACGTCATAAAGCAGGAAATTATAACCAATGAAAAGCTTGATCTTGTAGATTTAGGGATTGTAACACCCTACCGTAAACAGTCTGATGCTTTGAAGCAAGCCTTTACGGGAAATACTATTAAAGCCGACACCGTGAACAAGTTTCAAGGCCGTGAAAATGAAGTTATCATACTTTCTACGGTCGATAATGAAATTTCTGACTTTACCGATAACGAAAATCGTATAAATGTTGCCGTATCACGGGCTGTAGACCAATTGATTGTTGTTATACATGGAAATGATAATAAAAAAGATGGTCATATAACAGACCTTATCAATTACATTCGATATAATAACTTTGATACTATTTACAGTGAATTAAACTCAGTATTCGATTTATTATACAAGTGTTATGACTAAAAAAGAAAAAATATACTTCAAAAATCGAAAAATATATCAGAATTCGATAGCGAAAACTTAATGTATGCTTTGCTAAAGAAAATCTTAAGTGAGAAAATATTTCTTAAATATGATGTGCTACCTCATTATTCTCTAAGGCACCTTATTCAAGATGCTTCCAGAATGGATCAAATTGAATTAAACTATGCATCGCATCCAAAACGCATTTAGATTTTTTAATTTATAATAAGCTTGGTAAAGGAGCGGTGCTTGCGATTGAAGTCGATGGCTTTAAATTTCATAAACAAGGCAGTAAACAATTTGGAAGAGATCGAATAAAAGATCGTATTCTAAAAAAATAAAACTTGCCTTTGTTACGCTTTAGAACTGATGGAAGCCATGAAAAAGAAATAATAAGAAATAAGCTGATTGAAATATTATACTCAAAATAAAATTTCTCTTCTGCTTAGTTAATTAATAGTTTAGAAGGTTATTTATTCCAAGAATTAAAATTAGCGTCTAAAATTATCAATTTCAAAAAAAAAGAGAGGCCATCGGCCTCTCTCAACATGTAAAATTCACACTCAAAAACTAATTGAAACAAAATGCTATTTTATAACAATTGTTTTTGGCTTCTTAGATAACGGAATTTTATAAGCTCCGTTCATTTTATCGTATTTCAAATTCAGTTCTTTATTCGTTCTCAAATAAGCATATTCGCTATGATTATCTTTTGCATTTAAAATAACTTCAACTTCTCCTATAGATTTATTATAACTCACTTCCTTAAAAGTTCCAGCATCTAATTCTAACCAAAGTTCTTTAGGCTCGATATATATCTTGCTTTTTGCCGCAGTGGTTAATTCTACTACTATGTTATTTTTTGTTTCTTTTAAATTACCTCCAAAAGAAAGCCATCCTAAATCTTCATTCTTAGTAATATAAGTTGCAGAATTTATGGCGTAACCAAAAAAGTTAGATCCATAATCTCCCGATAAATAATCGATTCTAATGGTTGATGGATACGAGTGAAAAGCTGCAGATCCAAAACCATCCTGAGTAACATTCGAAATTGCGCCCAACGTACTGGCATATCCAACTTTTAATAGATAGAAATCAGGATGATCTCTATAAGCTTTTAAGATCGGGATTGCATTTAAACCAGAGCCATAGTGATGAATTTGCCTTTCTACTCTAGATAATTTCCCGCCGTATAAGAAATCCCAATATCTACGTGCATTACCATTGTATGCCCAATGCGGCATGGTAGGAACATAAGCTAGAATTGCATTTAAAGTAATATCAGCTTTTTTGGTATAACCAAAATAATCACTCCACATAAACACTTCTTCCTGTCCGGTAGAATCCCAAGGCATTTCGCTACCAAAAGGATAATTAAGCGATTCCCAATGATCGGCTCTTTTCTTCATAGAAGCCTCTAAATTCTTTGCCATTTCAGTTAATCCTTCTGCTTGTAAATCTTTTAAGATCATAAGAAAAACAGTTCCTTCCATTTGCCCAAATTGAGCATACCATGGCGCCAATTCAGGCATCGTAACTGCTGTATGATAAGCATGCTCTAAATACCATTTCCAATCGTGGTTGTCGACCAAACCTTTATGATATCTAGCTAAACGATACATTACCCAATGTGCTGCAGCTACATGAGGATAGTTATACGATCTCCCAAAATCGTCTGCACCTTCTTTGTCCCAGGCAGCCCAGGTATCATAATTAATAGTATCGCTATATGTTCCTTCCGGCATTTCATCTGGTTCGTAATAAAAAACACTTTTCTTAACACCATATTTTCTTTCCCCTTCATCATACTGAATTCCGCCCCAAAGTGTTTCGTCAATAAATAATTCAAGTTTTTCGATCTCTTCTTTTTCTGGCTGAATGAGTTGTTTCATCACACCACCAAGCCAGCTTCCAGCTCCGCCTTCATCACTTAAACCTGCAACCCAGGCACGGCTATCCTGAGTGATCTGTTTCTTATCCTCATAATCATAAGAAATTATAGAATTCGTTCTTCCAAAAAATTCATCTGGCTGATCAAACCATTGTTCAGTGAATAAAAAATTAGCAAAATCGTCTACAAGTTCTGTTTCCGGTTCAATAACTTTATAGTTAATCGTTTGCTCTAAACCATCTTTGTAGGTTACAGTGACTCTGCTCCTACCCCAAATTTTTCCTTCTACCTGATATTCGGTAAATCCGCTTTCTTTTTTTTCTATTTCAGAAATTTTAAGAGCTCCTTTTGGTTCAATTTTAAAGTCTTCAACTTCTTCCGTATAATTCAGAAACAATTTTCCCTCAACATCCATCGGCAACACATAACCGGGAACACCTACTGCAACGGGTCTTTGCTCCTCTAATAATTTATCCTGAATCTGTTTAATGCTAGGTGCTAAAACAAACTTTAAAGCAAAATCCTGAGTTTCTCCAGCGTTAAGCATTAAGGATGTTGGTGTATTCCACTGCTCTTTCCCTTTCCATTCGTTTTCAGCGTAAGCTTTACTTAAAGCCATCCATTCGTGCACACCTTCAAAAACAATACTTCTTGTAGTAAGATCATCATTTAACGGACGATAATTTTCGAATGGCATATTAGATTCTGGTAAAACCAATAATGCTTCTCCTTTTCCTTTAAGATGTTTTACTTCTACATACCCTGCATCTTTCCCTATATAAGGATCGAAAAACACATTTTCGGTATGTGTTTCATCCAAATGTTTTCCTTCTAAAATATTATTAAAAGCCATTGGTGTTCCTAATGCACCAATTTCTATCGCTTTGTTTGTAGGGTTGGTAATTTCAAATCGTAATATTAACTCACCATTTTTCTGCTCATAAAATCTTTTGATACTTAATGGATTTTCTTCTCCTAGCGTATTACTTAAATCTGAAGCGGCTAAAACATTACCCGAAATCGGCAAACTTTCTACCTTTTTTCTGTGATAAGCTGTTGAAAAAGTTTCCCATTCTCCATCTTCTCCCTTAATCCTAAAGTTTAGATCGCCAATATAATAGATGCTATCTTTATCACGAATCTCGATTCGCTCTCCAGTAGTAAAATCGAAATCTGGATCTGAGTTTGGGTATAATCCGGCTACCGTTTGCGAAGCATTTACGAGTTTTAGTGTAAATTCCTCGGTTTTTACTTCTGTAAAACCTTCATCGATACCAAGGGTCGATTCTCGATCTTTGATATTATCCCAGTAAGTCGATTCTTCTTGTGCGTTTGCCGTTGTTGCTATGAGGTACAACAGTAATAGGTTCTTAAATTTAGTTTTTATTGTCATATTTTTAGCTAAGATTGAGATTGAACATTTTGAGGTTAGTTCTCAATTACAATTTTTATTTTGTCGCAATAAGCAGTATGCAACACTTATTGCTTTAGTTTAAACTTATAGATTCCTGCACTTTCTTTCGGAATAGCAAGACCGTTTTCTGAAACTTCGATAGTAGCTTCAGAAATTTTAATTCGATTTTTATGGTCTTCATCATTATAAATCATATCATTTTCTCCTGAAATAATAAACGATTTTCCTGAAGGAACTATTTTTTCTGAAATTCCATTTAATTTTAAAATCTGACTTTCGTGGGTTGCATTTACTACTGAAATTGTTAGAAATGATCCATCTTCTGTTAAGGTTGCTGAAACATCTAAAGGCTCTGGGGATCCATTAAGTTTTATAGGCTGTGTTCCAAATTCTTGGCGATATAATTTTAAAACCAATCCCGTACCTTCTAACCAAGCATCGGTTTTAGTGGTTTTAATGGCTCCTATAACATTTACGGTTTGCGCATAATTTGCCATATAATACATATCAGATTGGCGAGAAAATTCATTTAACCCGGCAGCGATACCCAGCGCATCTCTTAAAAAATATCGTGTTCCTAACAAGCCATAAACATGGGGACCGTACCAATAATTCCACTCATCCATCGCTATTTTGATATTCTTATCTGCTAATCCAGGAATTTCTCTGCGAGCACTTCGATGCTCTTCTGCTACTGCTGCAATAACTTCTGGTATTTGGTTAACATGCGTTAGTAAACCGCCGGCATGCCAGTTTTGCTTGTAAAAATGCTCGCTGATGTACGTCATATATGCTGCACTGTTTTTATACATCATATCATTCCATTTCCCGGGATATCCAACCGCAATAAGATCGATATCTGGGTCGACATCCCACATTGCTTTGGCTACTTTATTGTGCTTTTTTACATAATCCTCAATAGGCATATGCCCTAGTTGCCAGTCTCCAAACATTTCGTTTCCAACTGCCCATAATTTAACGTTATAGGGTTCAGGATGGTCATTTTTGGCTCTCCATTTTCCCATTTCAGTGCTTACATCACCATTAAAATACTCAACTTCGTTAGCTGCAAGTTCCGCATCTCCTAAACCGGTATTTACCGCAATATTGGCTTCGGTTTTTAAAATATCGCAAAGCTCCATAAATTCATGAATCCCTACATCATTATATTCCAATCCGTTCCAGGCTCGCTCAAATTTAGTTGGGCGTTTGTCGGGATCGCCAAGACCGTCTTTCCAATCGTAACCTGAAACAAAATTGCCACCAGGCCAGCGATAAATTGGTGCATCCAATTGTTTCATTAATTCAATCACTTCTGGTCTAAACCCTTTAATATTATCGGCAGGCATCAAAGATGCAGCGGCTAAAGTTAATTTCCCGTTTCCTTCAAAATTAATTTCTAAACTTCCAATATCGCTAGTTTCTTCCGAAGAAAACTCAAAAGCTATCTTCTGAAAATTACTGCTAGAAACATCAAAACTCTTCTTATTTCCGTCTAAAGCAACAGTAACTTTTTCAATGCCTTTTCCTTTAAAAACCAATCGGCCTTCGTACGTTTTACCGGAAACAAGCGCTAATTTTTGTTGTTCTAAGCTTAATTTATTTTCAACCTGATACACCGGTAATTGTCCCTTAGCATAAGTATAGGAACTATCAATTTTAACTGAATTCGTATCAGCAAGTGTTTGCCACGGTGATTTTGAAGTTCCTGGTACGTAATAAAATTTGCGATCGTCTAACATTTCTGCCCACATACCGCCGTAGATCGATTTTCCCATATGCTCGATAAACTGACCATAAATGTAGGGAGACATAGGTTCTAATTTTTCATCCACATTTAAAGTTACCTTTGGATGTAATTCTTTTGCTGAAAGTTCTTCTAGCTGAAAATTATCGAAATAAATTTTCCCTCTAGCCCTACCTTTTTTTCCCAATAGCAACTCTAAAATAAAACTGTCATCCAGTTCTGTGGAGAATTGCATTTCAACTCTAGTCCAATCTGTAGTTCCTCTAAAAATAGTATCTCCGGTAAACTCGAATTTCCCTAAACGAAGTCCCGCACCACTTTGATTATTTTCTCCTTCTACAGCTTCAGTTTTTACATAACCCGTTACTTTATAAGTTGCAAAAGGTTTAATCGCTATTTTTTTAAACCAACGTTCGGCAGTTAACGTATCTGAGGATAACATAAGAACTTGCGAGTCAAATTGATTTGAAACTGTATCGGTATAATGTTCAGCACCACTCCAAGATTCGTATTCCCAACCACTCTTTTTCACCGTTGTATTTTTAGCCGGTGATAATAAAGCGTTGTTTACTTCTTCTCCACACGAAAAAATGCTAAAAATCAGCAAAAACAGATATAAAATATTTATTTTTTTCATTGGTTATATTTTGGCGATTTAGTTAAAATCGGTTGAGAATTTCCAGCTTGCTTTATAGTTTTTTGGTATTTCTTTATCTTCTAGTAATAAGCGAAGTATCGCCACTGGCATATTGTTTTCCTGCATCACACGATCATGAAATTGTTTTTCTGTCCACCCTTTTTCCAAAAGCTCATTACGTAATGCATAGAATTGCAATCCCCCCGTCATATACGCTAATTGGTATAAGGGTGGCGTATACGAGGTTGCAAAAGATCTGCGAACTTCAGCCTCGGCATTGGCATATTCGTGCCCAACTTTGTCGACTAACATAGCTATACATTCTTGTGGCGTCCATTCTCCTAATTGATATTTCAGTGAGAAAATGATTCGTGCACAGCGGTGAATTCTCCAAAAAAGCATTCCCATTTTTTCTTCCGGAGTTCTTGGAAAATCTTTATTCCAAAGATTAATCTCCCAGTACAATGCCCAACCTTCCATCCAAAAAGGAGTATCAAAAGAATTACGATACGGCTTATGACGTTGTTTCATAAAATATTGAAGATTATGGCCAGGATGTAATTCATGTTGAACGGTAGGAAATGAAAAATTTGGATTGTTACCACGCATGCTCATTAATTTATCCTCGTGTGACATCCCTTCTGTAGGATACGAAATGCTGATATCCCAACCACCAGTAAAAAACGGATTCACTTTTTGGCGTTCTGGTGTCATCATAATCATTCCCCAAGTTTCTTTTGCGAGTTCAGGAATGCTAATAAGATCGCGTTCTTCTATAAAGTTTACCGAATGATTGTATAAATTTTTAATCAGTTCCGGTTGTTTTCCAGGCGCCACATAAGTATTCTTCACATGCTCTAAAGCCGCTTTCCAATCTTTGCCATACCCCATTTCTTCTGAAGCTTTAATCATTTCCGCCTTACACCAATCAAACTGTTCTTCAGCAGTAGAAATTAAAGTCTCTGGCGAATAGGGTATAAACTCAAATTCTAAGTTTTTAATCAATGTTTTTCGGCCAACAGGTTTCCCAATAATTCC
Organism: Zunongwangia endophytica; assembly: GCF_030409505.1. NCBI lineage: Bacteria > Pseudomonadati > Bacteroidota > Flavobacteriia > Flavobacteriales > Flavobacteriaceae > Zunongwangia > Zunongwangia endophytica. Next base: position 992,700 of record NZ_JAUFPZ010000002.1, read on the forward strand.
ACTTCCGTCGTCTTTTTGACTTTCTTTTGAATAATTTTCGTTTAGAAATTCGGCATATTCCTTCAATTTTTGATCTAAAGAAGCATACGGAGTCTTCATCCACCAGGTGAAATCTGGATCATAATCATAATAAAAAGTATAAGCTTCTTTAAGACCTGTTTTTAAGGAATAAATTATCGCTGCAGCTTTTTCAGCTTTAAACCAATCTTCATATTCGGCATTTTCAAGCGTTTTTATTTTTTCTGAAATAGCTTTTTCAGCTTCGTTAAAAGTCATTGCCAATGCTTTTGCATCAGGTTGTTTTCCTCTTCTTCGTCGCTGAATAAAAGAGTACAAATTATCAGCAAAATCTACCACTGAAGCAACTTCTTTAAAAGCTCCAAAGTCCTGATCAAGTAAGTACGTTTCTTTATCAATCAAATTTCTTAAAAGCACATAATCGGCTTTTCCATCGTTCGATAAAGACTCAAAATCAATATTCTTAAGTTTTTTTTGCCAATCCCCGTAAAACGTATTAAAACGACTATAATATTCTGAAGACTCGCGGAGCGTATAAGTACGCCTTAATGCATATTTATCAGCTTTAAATGTGTTAATCACATCTATCATTTCATTAGCATAAATACTTACTGAAAAGCTTAAAAAAACGATAAGACTACTTAAAAATTTCTTCATGATTAAAGCTGAATTTTGAGATATTAAAATTGAAAATTGACGTTTTGAATGTATAATTATTCCAAAGTGACATCTAGATATACTGAATGTCTACCATAAGTTTCGTAAAACGGTTTGTAGGTTACGCCATCAATCTCAAAAGTTAATTTCTCAGGATTTCCTTTAATGGAAGCTCCTATATTTTTAACATCAAAACTTACTTTACGCCACTCGGCTCTTGGTTCAGATTCCTGAGCTGCTAACAAAATCGGTCCGTAAAATAAACTAGCAATATTTTGCTGATCCATAACAGGATCTAAGTGGAAATCGAATGGCATTTTTAATTCTATAGTATCTCCATCTTTCCATTTTCTATTTAGGCTTAAATAAGTTCCCGGAGTTGCCTTTACATCTTGAGTTTTTCCGTTAATTTTTACTATAAAACCATTAGTTGCCCAAACTGGCACTCGTAATTTTAGATTGAATTTACCTTTTCCATTAATGGTGAGTTTGGTGTGATCTTCTTTCGGGAAATTAGTTTCTTGTTTTAAGGTTATTTTTTGTGCATCCCAATGTAAAGTAGATGGAACATATAGATTAACATACAATGCTTTGTTGCCAGCTCCTTTAAAATAGATTGAATTTTGAAGTTTAGTACTACTTTCTATCGCCGTACCATTACAACAAGTAAAACCTGTCATATCTGGATTACCAAAACTTTTTTTATACCCCGGTAGCAACGGAACATGATAGGTATTTGCTGGAGAATCTTCTGCTACTGAAGCTAAAATATGATTGTATAAACTACGCTCGTAATAATCCATAAGTTCAGGACGCTGCTCGTAAAGAAATAGATCTCGCGTAAGTTTCAACATATTGTAAGTCGCACAGGTTTCGTTCTGCCCACCCGTAGAAAAGCCATTTTCGTATATCGTCCCCGGTTGTGCGATAAAACATTCTGCATTAGCAGGATTTCTTGCTCCTGCAATTCCACCTATGCTGTACATATAATCGCCTGTAGTTTTCACCCAAAAATTATCGGCTACATCAAAATACTCAGATTTATCGGAATCACAATACATTTCTAGCGCCCCTATAATTTGTGGTACGTGCTGATTGGCGTGTAATCCTCTAAACGTATCTACGTTTTTAGCCAAACCATGGGAATGATTAGCATCACCAAAAAACATTTGGATATTATCAAAAAGTCGGGCCGTTTCTAAATATTCATCTTTATCTGTAATTCTATATAAACGTGCCATAGCTTCATTCATACCACCGTATTCACCAGCGATATAACGATTCCACATACTAATTAAAGTATCTTTAGGTAACTCCCTTAATCTGGCGTACACCCAACTTCCCATTCCTTCAGCAATAGTTAATGCTTTCTCATTCCCACTTACTTCGTAGACATCCATTAAACCCGCTAAAATTTTATGTAAGGTATAATACGGTGCCCAAATCTGAGTTTCCTGTCCGCCATAAGTCGCACCATCTTCTAACATAATAAATTGGTCAGGAGGATAAGCACTTATATAACCTTCTCCCCAATTCCAGTAATCGTTACGAATGCCTTCTTCACTTAAATCTGAACTGTAAATATCATTTCCGGTACCCTTTGGTACGGCAGTAGGATCCGCAATAAAGGTGCTATTGTCTGCTGTAGGTTTACCTGATAATTGCGATAAATCATATAAGGTATTTACCATATACTCCATTTTATCAGCAAATTCAGTTTGTAATGTTTTATCGTAACCAGTACTGGCATAAGCTTGCGCAATAGCGGTTAAATAATGACCGGTAGCATGTCCTCGCAATTTAGTTTCCTGAGTATCCCAAACGCCAAGAGGTTTTGCTCCTTCTGGCTGCTGTTTTCCATAAGCATTCCGAAACATGTATAAAAATGAATCTGGATCGGTCTTAGCAAGTGTATTTATAAATTTATCTCGATTTTCAATGAATTTTGAAGACTCCCCATTTGCATTGGCCTCAAGATATACCTGATCTAAACCAAAAACATCTACTTCTCTATTTGGTTTTTCTGAAGCGTTCTTTTCTTTTACATGAATAGTTGCTTTAGGCTTTAAATCTGATCCGGCAATTGAACCTGTAAGCGTGTACGTACCCGTTTGTAAAACCTGAGTATTATCTGTAGGTGCAGGCCAAACTACTTTAATTTTTGGGCCGTGAATACCATCTCTATATTTTCCAGAAATAGTTCTAGGCAATCTTGGTAAAACTCCTTTTTGTGTTTCTACTTCTATATTTTCCACAGAAGTTAGAAACTCATTGTATAACTGAGAAGTATCCTCTGAAAATTGCGGTAAATTATCCTGAGGTTCTTTATGCTCATTTACAACACCGTCTTCTTTTCGTATCGCATTTGTATAAATAGTATTAATCTGATTATTGGATAAACCAATTCTGTAAATTCTAAAATCGTGAATACTTGCATCGAATAATGCGGTATTCTGAGCAATTGCTTTTCCTACAAACAACTTATTTTGTTGTCCGGGCGATAAATTAAAAACATCAGATAACTCTAAATCGATATTTTCTTCTGAAATTTTTTGTTCTCCATTCACAAAAGTTTTAATGGTTTTTGAAGGAATGTCGATTACCAAAACCAAATGCATCCATTTGTCTTTTACTAATTCAGATTCTGAAGATGATAAACTAAAATTTTCACCTGCGTTTTTACTAATTCTCGCTTGAAATTTTTCATCTTGAATTGTTCCACGCGGAGCTAAATAAACATGTGAAGTCTTATTTTTTCCGAAGTCAAATACATATTGGTTTGTAGAAGTTGAATTCAGCTTAATCCATCCAGAGATACTAATAGACTCTATATTATATAGAACTGAAGCAGGAAGCGAAACATAAGCTCCTTTAGAAAGCGAAAGTACATTTTTAAAAACCTCATCTTCGATAAAATGAACATCTCCTTCAATTTGAGCATGTAAATTATTACGTGACCAATCTTTTGCATTATTCGCAAAAACATAGCGTGCAATTAATCCTGTTTCTCCAATTCCGTCGAGGATTTGATCACCCTGCGCCTGAACTTTTACAATTCCTGCAGCAAAAAAACTACATAAAAAACAGACGATCACTTTGTACATTCTCATATTTTAAATCTTTCAGTATAAAAATTAGGTTTCTTCTTTAAGATCAGTAAATTTGGCTACAGTTATAAGTCAGAAAATTACTTGTAATTGCTAAAGAAGTAAATCTTCAATAAAGGATTAGTTATAGATCTGGCTCCAAGATGGTGGATCTACATCCAATAGATGTTTCACGAAAAAATCTCTTCGTTTACGCTCTCCAAATTCTCCTCCAGAGGTATGATTTTCTCCAGGCAAAACAACCAATTCAAAATCTTTTTTCGCTTTAATTAATGCATCTGCAAACTGCATGGTCGATGCAGGATCTACATTATCATCTACCTCACCTACAATAAGCATTAAATTTCCCTGCATTTGGGCTGCATTTTCAATATTAGAGCATTCGGCATAATGCGGACCAATAGGATAGCCCATCCACTGTTCGTTCCACCAAATTTTATCCATTCTATTATCGTGACAACCACAAGAAGCCACAGCTACATCATAAAAATCTGAATTAAAAACCACAGCACCACCGGCACTCTGGCCACCTGCAGAAGTTCCTCGAATACCAACTTTATCCGTATTCATATATGGATATTTTTCAGCCGCTGCAGTAATCCATAATTTACGATCTGGAAAACCGGCATCTTTTAAATTCTTCCAACATACATCGTGAAAAGCTTTCGATCTGTTTGAAGTTCCCATTCCATCGATTTGCACAACGATAAAACCAAGTTCGGCTAAAGAACTCAACGCCCAATAATAACTACTGAATTCCTTCGGAACAAAAGAATCATGCGGTCCTGCATAGATATATTCAATGATCGGATATGTTTTTGAAGGATCAAAATTGGTAGGGCGCATAATAATCCCCCAAATATCAGTTTCGCCATCTCTACCTTTTGCGGTAAAAACTTCAGGTTTTTTCCATCCTGTTTTTTCTAATTCAGTAATATTTGCTTCTTCTAAAGCTAATGTTGGCTTTTTCTTACCTGTTTTTTTCAAAACCGTAACCGCCGGCATATCAACTCTAGAATATTGATCGATGTAATATTCTTTATCGGGTGAAAAAGTGACGTTGTGATTTCCGTTTTCTGATGTATAACGGGTAAAATTCTTTCCGTCGAAATCAATACTGCAATAATGAATCAAATAAGGATCCTGATCTTTATCCAAACCGCTGGCAGTGAAATAAATTTGACGATTTTCGTCATCTACTTCCACTACTTCTCTAACCGGCCAGTTTCCTGAAGTAATCTGATTTTTAACTTTTCCCGTATTGCTATCGTAAAGGTATAAATGATTAAAACCATCACGCTCTGATGCCCATATAATTTCATCCTTGTCGGTTACATCATGACGATATTTTTTTCCGCTATAATCTATAAAAGTTAGGCTGGTTTCATCGATAATGGCTGTTACTTTTCCTGAATTCCCATCTACTTTTAAAACACGGTAGACCTGATGACCACGCTGATTAAATTCAAACATAAACGCTGAACTATCTTCTAGCCACTTATAATTGTAAATTCCGTACTGAGACAAAAATAAATCGGTTGCAACGGGAATATGTTTTTTAGAAGCGACATCGAAAAGCTGTGGACTCTTAAAATCTAACTCATCTCCCGGTTTTCTGTAATCTCTAGTCTGTAATTTTGGTTGAAGTTGATCTTCTGGGCTGGATTCCACAAAATATATATTGTGTTCTTCACCGAGTCTAACTTTATAAGACATGATTTTTTTGCTATCCGGAGACCAGATAATATTTGCTGCATAAAAAAAGCCTTTGCTTCCGTCGAAACTTAGCTGTGTCTCTTCTGAAGTCTTTTTATTCTTAATATAAAGATTGAAATTCTTTATAAAAGCAACATATTTTTGATCGGGTGACGGTATTGGCTCTCCCGCTCTTTCATTACCCCGACCGCCCCAATATCCGCTATGTCGTTTTCGTTTCGGAACTGTATCTAAAATGATTAACTTATAATTCGATAAATTTAGATTGAATTTTAAGGTATCGATTAGAAATTCCAAATTCGACTTATTTTCATCGAATTTTAATGCTGAAATATCGATTTTAGAACTTACAATTTTCTTTTCTAGTTGAGTCGAAAGGGTTTCTGCTAATTTTTGATGATCGAAGGCTTTATTTTTTGTTTTAGTGTCAGCATTTACTAAAATATATTCTGCGCCATTTTTAGCGTTATTTTTATACCAAAACTCGCTATCATTTAACCAATTAAAAGATTTTGGAGTATTAAAAACTTTATTACTGAATAAGGTATCTATAGATTCTGCTCTTTTGTAATCTTCAATAGTTCCTTGAGCGGCAACATGCGTTAAATTAAGGAAGTTAAAGAATATAAAATATAAAAGTGAATAAGATAATTTCATGATTTAAATATAATAACGAAACTGTTAAAATTCTTTATGATTTTTACCCAAAACTTATACAATATTAACATTAAACATTAAATTTATAGATTTTAGGGTTTTTATAGTATCTAATTAAAACTATTTATATGAACGAAATAAACCAACGAAATGCTTATTAGCAATCCGTTGGTTTAAAACTAAGCCAAATCAAGTTTTTTTAGTATCCTGGATTTTGTTGAAGATTATTATTGGTATTTAATTCTTCTAGGCCAATTGGAAATAACACTGTATAATTACCCTGAGGTCGATGATTAAACCAGGTTTTAGTTTGATAAACGCCAAATCGTATTAAATCTGTCCGTCTTCTGGCTTCACCTGCAAATTCCCAAGCAAGTTCATCCAAAAATCTTCCAAATGATACAGGACTTTGATCACCGGGATCTGAAATTGTACCATCTTCCACTAGAAATCCATATTCGACGGTAGTATCGCTTTCAAGTTCTTCTCCTGTTACCTTAGCGTCTTCAGAATTTTCAAAAGATCTCATCCTGACCATACTTACCAGTTCAGCTGCCTTCGCACTATTTCCTATCCTTAATAAACTTTCAGCTTTCATCATAAGCACATCGGTATATCTAAAATATGGAAAATCATTACTTAGGCTACCGGTTGCTCCTGCTTCTACACTATATTTATTACAACGATATCCATCCGTAGCGGCGCTATTGTAAATACTTGGCATTTCTTTTCTTAAGGAAAAAAGAACCTCTCCCGTATCTGCATCTAGTTGGTCCCCCATTAACCAGGTATCTTGCAATCGCTGATCGCCATTTTCATAACTATCGATTAACTGAGGATTACAGCTTGATCCACCCCAGGGTTGCGCCTGCATATTAAAGACATCTCGGTGACTTGGTAAAAGCATTTTCATATGCTGGCTCCATTCACTTGCATAGATATAATCATAAGGCACCGCGAAAACAATTTCAGAGGAAGTTTGATTTTCAGTACTAAATATGTTACTGTAAGAAGGATCTAAAGTAAATTTTCCGGAATTTATAATTTCATCACAAGCTTGGACACATTCTTCCCATTGAGGATTTCCGGTGTAAACTTCAGCATTAAGATATACACGAGCTAAAATCTGATAAGCTCCCCATTTAGTTAAGCTGCCGTAGGTAGTTTGATCTACGGTTTCCTTTAAGTTAGGAATAACTTCATTTAATTCTGTAACAATAAAGTTATAGACCTCTTCTCTAGTCGCCTGCTGTGGGATAGCGTCACTAAAATCTTCTAAAATAGGTACATTGCCATGAGTATCTACCAATATAGAATAATAAAGAGCTCTTACAGCGCGCATTTCAGAAATAACATTTAAAGCTTGTTCTTCCTCTATTGGTAAAGAGCCACTCTCTATTTGTGAGATCACACGATTAATATTGTTAATGCCATTAAAACAGGTAATCCAGGTATTTCTTGGTTGCCATTGGGTTTCATTCCAGGTATGAAAATGCATTCTTTTATAAACACCTCCATCATCCCATCCATTAGGCCTTGTAGGAGTTATGAACATGTCTGCAGATTCTTCCTGAAGATCAAATAAACCTTGCCATCCCATGATAAATCGCAGTGGTGTATAAGCGGAAGCTGAAAGCGCTATAATATCCTCTTCTGCCGGAACAAAAGAATCTTCCGTAATTTCAGAAAACACTTCTTCATCCAAATTAGTACAGGATTGGAATGTCATCAAACAGAATACTACTAAGCAAAGTGCAGGACGTTTTATGTATTGAATATTTCTATGATTCATAATAAATAATTTTAAAAAGTTAGATTAACTCCCAATGTAAAAGATCGTGTAGTTGGATATTTATCCCTATCATCGATACCTGGCGCTAGACCAGCTCTATTAACCTCTGGATCGATTCCTTTATAACCGGTTAGCGTTACTAAATTAAGACCTGTTGCATACAATCTTAGGTTTTCTAGATAATCAATGGCATCTGTATTAAAAGTATAACCTAAGGTGATGTTGTTGATTTTCCAGTAATCACCGTCTTCAATGTAATGACTTACATAGCGCTGTACATCTGCTAGTACGGCTTTGCCATACACTTCATCAAAAGCAGATTCTAACACATTATAGCCCACCGTTGGGTTTTCATAAAACATGCGTTGTGAGTTTAGAATTTGATACCCAAAAGCCCCTTGCATATTCACATTTAAATCCCAATTTTTGTAAGTAAAGGTGTTGTTCCAACTTAGATAATGCTTCGGTAAACCATTCCCAATGATCTGTCTGTCTGAAGCATCAGACTCGGTTGCCGGAATGATTTCACCATCCGGGGTTTCTATCATCCAAATACCTTCATCGTTAATATCCACGCTTTTCAAACCATAAAAATTCCCTATACTCTCCCCAACTTTCACGATATGACTGGAAATTTGAATAGGTTCCCCTATGCCACCAGCATAAAAGAAATCGTTCGTGGTATCAAATTGATCATTAGAAATTGAAATCAATTTATTTTTATTGGTTGAATAGGTTACGTTCCCGCTCCATTGAAAACTTTCAGTTCGTAAAGGCACAAAGTTAATTAACGCTTCAAAACCTTCGTTCTTCAATTGTGCTACATTGGCTCTAATGGTACTGTAAAGATATGGAGGTACGGGAACATCATAGTCATACAATGCATCTTTGGTTGTTCGATTGTAATAATCTAGCGCTCCACCTAGTCTTCCGCCGAAAAAACTAAAATCAATACCCGCATTAATTTCTTCTTTTTTCTCCCATTTTAGGTTTGTATTGGCATTTCTGGCTGGAATCAGTTCTCTTATCCATCTATTGTTGTAAAGAAAGTAACTGTCATAATTTAAGCTACTTAAAGATTGATATGAATTTGCAGCATTGATACCAGTAACTCCAAAACCAGCTCTTAATTTTAAATTATCTATCCATGAAATATCGCTCATAAAATCTTCCTGATTAATTCTCCAACCCGCAGAAACTCCTGGAAAATCACCCCATTTATTGTCAGCACCAAATCGCGAAGACCCCTCATGTCTAATACTGGCCATTAACAGGTAACGATCATCATAATTGTAAGTAATTCTTGAAAAGAAAGCTATAAGTTTATCAGAACTTTTAGAACTACCCATGCCGGCTTCGCCAAGCGGTAAACCTTGCCCAATTCCTATATTGTTGTATGTATAAGCATCTGTAGGAAAGTTGCGGTTGGTTGCGTAAAAACCTTCGTAAACATTATCTTCATAATTATATCCTCCTAAAATGGTGAACTTATGATTCCCTATCATTTTTTCATAATCTATGGTAAATTGCCCATAATTTCCGACATAATCATCAGTTCCTCTGGAGGCGTAACCCTGTATTCCATTTTTTGTGGTAGAAACATGATTTTTTGTTTGATAAAAACCTCTAATATTGTAATTGCCTTTTCTGGTGTATAACCCTTTAATAATCAAATTATCAATAGGTTCGAAACTTAAACTACCTGTAACCCGTAAATTTCTATATCTATTTTGACCTTCTGTTTCTTCTAGATAAGCAACAGGATTGTCATAAAAATAAACATCTCTTTCATACCAGCTGCCATCTTCTCTTCTAACTGGTTCTGTGGGATTTCTAATTAAAGCTTGGCGGTAAACATATGGATTAAAACTACTACCATCCCCTCCTGTAAAAAATGATTGTTCACTTGTGATTATATTGAAATTAGATTTCAGTTTATTATCAAACATGTTGTGATTTACATCGATACGTGCTGAATATCGTTTGTTATCAGTTTTAATAAAAATACCTTCGTTATCGCGATAATTAAGTGAAGCAGTAAGATTTGTAGTTTTATTCCCCCCTCTAAAAATGAGGTTATGCACTGTGCTTATTGCATTTTGTGTTATTTCATCTAACCAATCTGTATTAGCATTATAATCTTGATTATTGGCTCCATTAAAAGAATAACCTTCTGCGAATTTCTCTCGTAACTGAGAAGCACTTAAGAAATCCATACGATTATTAATTTCTGAAAAGGTTACATATCCATTATAATCTATAGTTGGTTTCATTTCTCTGCCTGCATCTTTGGTAGTAATTATTACCACACCATTAGTTCCCCTGGTACCATAAATCGCAGTGGCCGAACCATCTTTTAGTACATCTATAGAAGCAATATCCTCTGGCGCTACTGTTTGTAAATTTCCTGGAACTCCGTCTATTAATATTAATGGTGCAGAACTACCATTTATAGAAGAAATTCCTCTTAACATAATTTGCGCGCCCTGGGTAGGGTCACCAGAGGGTGTAGAGACTGATAATCCTGCCACCTTTCCCTGAATTAGCTGTGCAGCATCATTTACATTACCTTGAATAAAATCATCGGAACTTACTGTTGCAACAGCACTTGTTACATCGGCTCTTTTTTGGGTTCCATACCCAATTACAACAACTTCGTTAAGAGCTTGTAAATCTTCTTCTAAAGTCACCTTTAAAGAAGTTCCACCCTCTGCAATATTAATTTCTTTAGTTGCATAACCTATAAAAGTAAACATTAAGATAGCGTCGTTTGTACTAACATTCAAGCTAAATTCTCCATCAAAATTAGTTGCAGCTCCATTATTAGTCCCCTTTTCTTTAACAGATACTCCAGGGATTGGCACTCCTTGATCATCTTGTACCAATCCGGTAACCGTCGATTGAGCACACAGCATTTGGGAACTAAAAACGATCACGAATATTAGAATACCTGTTTTTTTAAAACCAGGACCATTCCGCAAAAAAGAATGTAAAATTTTAAACATAATTATAGATTTTGTGATTTATATTATTTTTTTACTATCATTTGATAGATAATTATGAAATAATGATAAAGTAAATCTACAATATGCTTTAATAAATTTTTAAGTTAATGTTATCTAAAAACGATACTATATTAACAATATTGATATACTAACTTAAATTTTAATCAATTTAAGTTTATAGAATAAAAAAGTCGGTTTCAAAACCGACTTATATAATAATTACGATAAAGTAGTAAACTCTGGTCAAAAACGCTCTAAATCAAAAGGTTCCAATAATACTGAAGTATGATTGGCATCTACAATTTCAGAAATTAGCTTTCCTGTTATTGGGCCTAAACTCCAGCCCATCATAGCATGTCCTGCTGCAACATTTAGATTTTTAAATTTTGAAGATTTTCCTATAAATGGTAGACCATCTGGTGACACCGGTCTTAATCCACTGGTCGCAGATTGTTTTTCTTCAGAAGTTAACGTAAATCCAGAATAGTAATTTGATGCAGCTTTTGCGATAGCCTCTACTCTATTAGGTAAGATAGTAGTATTGTTTCCTGAAAATTCCATAGTACCGGCAAACCTGGTGAAATTTTGCATAGGGGTTACCGCAACCTTAGCTTCCGTAAGTATCGCTGGTAAATGAATATCCGTTTCTCGACTTATACTCATGCTATATCCTTTTCCCGGTTGGATAGGAATATTAAGTCCGAGTTTTTTGGCTAGCGGAAAAGTCCAACTGCCTGCAGCCAGAATAAATTCATCGGCTTCAATAGTTTTATTTATAGTGGTAACAGCCTTTATTGTTTTGTTATCGACATCTAAACCAGTAACCGCTTCCTCTAAAATAAAATTAACTCCATGTTCTGTAAGCCATTTCTTTAGATTCTTCATAAAAAGATTCGGTGTACTATGAGCATCACATTCGTAGTGTACACCTCCAATTACATCTTCACTGAATTTAGGTTCAAGATCGTGTAGTGCTTTTTTATCTAAAACAGAAACATCAAGTCCTAAGTCTTTTCCTTTTTCAGCAAGTTTAGCTTCGTGCGCTTCATTTTTAGCACTTTTATAAACCATTAAAAGCCCTTTACGCTCCATATGAAAATCGAAATCAAACGATTCCAGCATTTCCGCATAAAGATCTCGGCTCTTTTCATTTAATTCTTTAAGTACGGGGATAGCTTTTGATACTTTATTTTTAGTTGAAGATTTTTTAAAATACCAAGACCATTTGAAGAAATCCATATCCCAACGAGGTTTTATATAAAACGGACTAGAATTATTGAATATCCATTTTATTCCCTGGTTAATCATCCCCGGTTCTGCGATGGGTACAAAATGGCTGGGCGTTACATAACCTGCATTAATAAAAGAAGCACCATCGGTAATAGTACTTTTATCAATAACAGTGACCTCATGACCTGCTTTTACCAAATAATAAGCTGAACATAGTCCTGTAATTCCTCCGCCAATAATTGTAACTCTCTTCATAATTTAAATTTTAAAGTACCTGAAATCCGTGAGCATAAGGATCGTCATCATCAATAACGATATTATTATAACCGGTAACCATTGCCCAACCCTCAATACTTGGTATAATGGCTTTTTTACCGCCCAGCTCGGTTTCTTCTTCTATCCGTCCTATAAATTTACTACCTATAATACTTTCGTGAACAAATAGATCGCCTTTTTTCAACTTGCCTTTTGCATACCAATGGGCCATTCTTGCTGAAGTCCCTGTACCACATGGTGAACGATCTATAGCTTTATCACCATAAAAAACGGCATTTCTCGCAGTAGATTTTTCATCTATTACAGCGCCAGTCCATTGAATATGGCTTAGCCCAAAAATGGTAGAGTCTTCAGGATGAATAAACTCATGTTCTTCATTAAGCTTACTTCTTAATTCTCTACTCCAGGTTATTAACTCGCTAGCTTGATAGTGTTCTAATCCTTTAAAATTTTCCTGAACTTCTACAATCGCATAAAAATTTCCACCGTAGGAAACATCAACTTTTAAATCGCCAAGATCGTTACTATGTACGGTAATATTCTCTTTTGCTAAATACGATTTAATATTTACAATTTTAACCGAAGTTACTTTTCTTCCTTCCTGCTTATAAGTTACTTTCACCAGTCCGGCAGGAGTTTCCAGTCTTAAAACGCCAGGCGTTTTTGGAGCAACCAATCCTTCTTCTATTGCTACGGTAACGGTACCGATTGTACCATGACCACACATAGGTAAACAACCGCTTGTTTCTATGAACAGAATTCCGCAATCATTTAGGGGATCTGATGGCGGAAACAAAATGCTTCCGCTCATCATATCATGTCCTCGTGGTTCGAACATCAAACCGCGCCTAATCCAATCGTATTCTCTCATAAAATTTTGACGCTTTTCACTCATGGTCGCTCCTTCAATAAAAGGACCACCACCGGCAACTACTCTTACCGGATTCCCACAAGTATGCGCATCAACACAAAAAAAAGTTTTTCTTGCCATTAAAATCTATAAGCTATCTGTTGTGTATTTATTATTGATATTCCTTAAAATACCTAATGAATTTTCATCTTTTAAAGCCTGCGGAAGTAAGCTTTGCGGCCAATCCTGAAAAGAAACCGGGCGAACCCATCTCTGGACTGCTGTTAAACCTACAGAAGTAAATTTAGCATTTGAGGTCGACGGAAATGGCCCACCATGCGTCATTGCAGCACAAACCTCTACTCCCGTTGGTACACTATTATAAATAATTCGGCCAACAGTTTCTGTAAGCGAATCGATTATAGTAGCAAACTCATTTAATTCTTTTTCTTCGGAATTTAATACAGTACCCGTAAGCTGACCTTCTAATTGCTGAATTACTTCTGCAAGTTCGGTTTTGTCTTTACATTTTACAATTACTGAAAAAGGACCGAAAACTTCTTTATGAAAGTTTTTATTCTGAAGAAATTCAGCTCCCGGAACAGTAATTACGTGTTGCCTTCCGAAGTTTGGTTGAAGTTCACCATCATATTTGCTTACTTCATGATAACCTTCCTGATTTAAAATTTCAGCTTTTGACGTTTCATATTGCTTTTCAATACCAGGACTTAACATTACAGAAGGAGCAAGATTCGATAAATTCTCACCTAATTTTTGTACAAAGCTTTCCATAGCCGGACTCTCAATTCCTAAAATCAGACCCGGATTCGTACAAAATTGACCACATCCTGCTGTTATTGATCCTGCGTATTGCTCAGCCCAAAAATCACCTTTTTCTTCTAATGCTGAAGGCAAAGCCAATACAGGATTAATACTTCCCATTTCAGCATAAACAGGAATTGGTTCTGGGCGATCTGCCGCTAATTTAGTAAGCGCTGTACCTGCTTTATAACTTCCGGTAAAGCCAACCGCTTTTATTTTTGGATGTTTTACCAACCACTCGCCAACTTCAATTCCTTTACTGTTTAGATTAGAGAAAACACCATCTGGCATTCCTGTTTTTTTAGCTGCTTTAATAATTGCTTCAGAAACCAGTTCTCCAGTACCGGCATGTAAAGGATGAGATTTTACTACAACCGGAGATCCTGAAGCCAATGCGCTTGCAGTATCACCACCAGCAGTAGAAAAGGCAAATGGGAAGTTACTTGCTCCAAAAACAGCAACAGGGCCAAAAGGTACCTGCATTCTTCGAATATCAGGTTTCCCTTCAGGATTACTAATAATTGATTCTACCCAGCTACCTTCTTTCAGCATTTCGGCAAAAGCTCGCAACTGGTTACAAGTTCGCGCAAATTCACCATTAGAACGACCTTCTGGCAATCCAGATTCAGCTCTGTAAATTTCTTTTAAAGCTTCAGCATTCGATTCTAATTCAACTGCTATAGCTTCTAGAAACTCCGTTTTTTCCGAGTCCGTTTTCTGCTTGTATATTTTAAAAGCCGAAGCTGCCTTTTCTACAGCAGCGTCAACCTCTTCAGTTGTAGCTTCGTAAAAAGTAGCAGCTGTTTCTTTATTCTCTTTTGGATCAAAAGTTTTAAAGCTTACATCACCTTTACTGGAAAGCTCCTCACCAATATAATTTTTTCCTGTAATCATGCTTTCTTGTTTTATTAATTATAATGATTTATAGTCTATTAGCTCTGGTCTTACAGCCATCGCTGTATCTATAATACCCTGTACTCTTTCTAATTCTTTTCCTTGTAATACTAATCTAGGTGCTCTAACATGCGCTGTTCCTAAACCGGTCGCTACTTCAGCTAACTTGATATTTTGTACTAATTGGGGAGATATATCCAATTCTAATAATGGCATAAACCATCTATAAATTCTTAAGGCTTCTTCTAAATCACCGGCTTTCACTAATTTATAAATAGCTACAGTTTCTGCAGGATATGCAGCTACTAATCCAGCTACCCAACCATCTGCACCTGCAACCATACTTTCTAATGCAAGCGTGTCTACCCCACATAAGATCTTGATACGGTCCCCAAATTTATTCTTCAAACGAGTAACATTACTAATATCTCGTGTAGATTCTTTTACCGCTTCTATTGTTGGACAATCTGCTAAAAGTTCTTCAAACATTTCAATAGTTACTTCAATCTTATAATCTACTGGATTGTTGTAGATCATAATCGGTAAAGATGTGCTTTTAGCAATCTCTTTAAAATATATTACAGTCTCGTGATCTGTAGCTTTATAACGCATTGGTGGAAGAAGCATTAAACCTTGCGCACCCCAAGCTTCTGCATTTTTTGCAACTTGAATTGCCTCTTTTGTAGACTGCTCTGCAATATTTATGATTACCGGTACTTGCCCTGCAGTAATTTCTAGAGTTTTCTTTACAAGCGTTTCTTTTTCTGCCGGTGTTAGCGTACTAGCTTCACCTAAAGTTCCTCCTAAGATGATTCCGTTTACACCTGCATCTAATTGTGCTTTGATATTTTTTTCGAACGTAACTAGATCCAGTTCGTCGTCTTTTGTAAACTTAGTGGTTACTGCGGGCATAACCCCTTCCCATTTGATTGCCATAATTTATATTTTTTAACAAAATTAAATCGATTAAAGTGCTTTCTATTTGTATTGATTAGCAGAACCTTATACTATATTACCATTAAAATTGATTTATTGGTTTTTTTTTAATAATATTTACAAAAACCAACCAATGAAAGTCCTACCCTTCAAAATCCCAAAGCCCGAAAAAGAAGCCCTTGTATATCAGGAAGACCATGAAATCGTTTTTTACGATAAGTTGCATCAGCACGAGGAAATTCAGATTAGTTATATCATGGAAGGCAGTGGATCTTTAATTGTTGGTGACAGTATTAATGAATATAAACCCCACGATATTCTTATCATTGGTGAAAATATTCCGCACGTCTTTAGAAGTGATGCAGAAGCACATCCCAATTCGGTAATGTATACGCTATTTTTTACTAAGAAATCCTTCGGAAAGGAATTCTTCAACCTTACTGATCTTAGCGGAATTCAGAAGTTTTTTGACGAATCTGAATACGGTATGAAGATTCAGTCTAATGAAAAACGGTTCCATCTTTTTGACAATCTGAAACATCAAAGCAAAATTGAAAGAGTTGCCAGTTTACTTTTGCTTTTAAATGAGCTAACGCACGCAGAACGTCTTCCCTTATCTTCTTTTGTTTATCAAAAAAAATACACAGAAGATGAAGGAAAACGGATGAATGATGTTTTTCAATACGCCATGGATAATTTTCAGGAAAATATCGCCCTAGAGGATATCGCTGAAATTGCCTTTATGAGTAAAAATGCTTTTTGTCGCTACTTTAAAAAAAGAACGAATAAAACCTTTTTTCAGTTTTTAATAGAAATTAGAATCGAACGCGCTTGCAAGTTGCTTTATAAAGATCATGATCTACCAGTTTCCGCAATTTCAGAATTGTGCGGATTCCAAAACATCGCCAATTTCAACCGAAAATTTAAAGAATTAAAGGGAATAACGCCTACCCAATATCGCCAACAGACAGATTAGTTTTTATCTAACATTCGTTATTTCATACCATTATGTTTTAAAAAATAATTAGTGATTAAAGTATATAAATGAATTGATGTATTTTTACCTTCAGAAATATGATGAGAACGATTTGGGTAAGACATCATATCGAATTGTTTGTTATTCCTAATTAACTCATTTATCAGAAATTCCATATTTTGGTAATGCACGTTATCATCGCCCGTCCCGTGAATCAATAATAAATTACCTTTTAGGTTTTTAGCATAAGTTACCGGAGAACCTTCTATAAATTTCTCTTTATCTTCACTAGGTAGTCCCATATAACGCTCTTGGTAAATATTATCGTAAAATAACTGATTAGCTACTCCGGCAACCGCTACTCCGGTCTGATAAACATCAGGATACCTAAATAACAAATTCTGCGTCATCGAGTCTCCTCCGCTCCATCCCCAAACATTCACGCGTTTTTCATCCAGAAAATTATAAGTAGCTAAGACCTTTTTTGCTGCCTGTGCCTGATCGTTAGTATTTATTACTCCCATGTTTTGGTAAATACTTTTTCGCCACTTACTCCCTTTTAAAGTTGGCGTACCACGGTTATCCATACTTATTACCACAAAACCCTGCTGTGCCATAAAAATTTCGTACATCCCAATCCACTGATCGGTTGCTACGACACCCCAAGGTTCACCATACACATGAAACAAGACCGGATATTTTTTTTCAGCATCAAAATTTAATGGCTTCGTGATTCTTGCATCCATTTCAATTCCGTTTTCAGTAGTTACCTTAAAGAAAGAGGTTTCAGGAAGATTAAGCGTATTTAATTTATTTTTCAAATGCTGATTATCGACTAAATTTTTAATCGACTTATGCTTGGGAAGACTTACTAAATTAATCGAAATTGGTGTATTTAAGTTAGTAAATTTATGAATCGCATATTTTCCGTTAGGCGACACATTATAGGTATTTACTCCTTCGAATTGATTTGGGGTAACTTTAGTTAATTTTTCTTTTCCGTTTAATGGAACGCTATATAAATAACGCTGAGTCGCATTATCTGGTGAAGCTACGATATACAAATTCTTATTATCGGTTTGGTAATACGTTGCTACATCGTAATCTCCAGGCGTAAGCAATGTCTGTTTTCCAGATTCTAAATTCACTTTGTAAATATGGCGCCATCCATCATTCTCCGTCATTCGCAAAAATGACTTTCCGTTATCTACTAGTAATTGATCGTTATTTCCCCATTGGTTAGAAGAAATATCAGGATAGCGCAAATCTACCCATGTATCTTCAGTTTCGGTATATACTTTTTTTAATCGATTGGTCGATGGCTGATAGGTAAAAATATTCAGTTCGTTTTGCTTTCTATTCATTTGCTGAATCAATACTAAATCTTCGTTAAGCCATTGCATTGCCGGTAAATAATGCTGAACAGGATCGCCGGGCATGGGAATCCAGTTCACTTCGGAAGTTTCAGCGTCTACAATTCCAACTTTTGCTGAAGAAGGATTAAAACCTGCTTTGGGATATTGAAGTGGAATTGGTTCCGAATACACAGAATCTGTATTATTAATCATATAAAATGTGCCAATCTCTGAAGCATCTAATTGCCAAAACGCAATTTTGGTTGCATCTGGACTCCACATAAAACCATCTCGCATTCCGAATTCTTCTTCGTATACCCAATCGAAAGTTCCGTTAATAATATCGCCGGTACCATCTTTAGTCAGTTGGGTGATGGCTCCCGTTTTAAAATTTTCTTTATAAATATTGAAATCTTGAACATAAGCCACAAACTGATTATCTTCTGAAAACTTAGCAAACATTAAAGAAGATGATGGGAAATCTTTACCTAATTGTTTTAATTCTTTGGTATCAAAATCATAAACCCAAAAGTCTCCTTTTGTATTCGATCGCCAAACTCGGCTGGAGTTTGTAAAAATTAATACCTTACTTGCATCGGGTGATAACGAAAAATCTTCAATAGCTAAATTGTGGCCATGTACTTTTAGATTTTCAGCAGATAAATATGTACTGCTCTTGTAATTTTTACTCTCGTAACGAATAAGTTCGTCGTTACCTGCTTTATCTTTTTCTATACTTACAAAGGCATCTCCCTCTTCAATCCAAAAAATTGGTCGTTGATAATCGCTTCTAAATTCAGAAGATGAATAAATCCGTTCTAAGGTTAATAAGGAATCATTTTCTTGTGCAATTACAGAAGCAGAAAAGAAAAGCACTAGCGATATTCTTAAAAAATATTTTATGGCCATTTGATATTAGTTTACAGTTTTTTAGCTATTAGCGCTTAGCTTTCAGCTTTTAAGTTTAGTATTTAAATTCAAAAATTATTTTCAAATCATCAAATCCTGTATCTTGATTCTTTTCTGTACCTTCAAATTAGACTTCTCGACTTCGTTACGTCATTCTGTGCTTGACACGGAATCTCATTCTGCTATTCAGAATCTGCGAAGCATGATGGGATGCTGAATCAAGTTCAGCATGACGATCAAAGAAGCATTCTTACTGCAAACTATTCAAAATTCAGCATATATAATTTAAAATTGATCCACTCTCAATAGCTTAAAATTCATTTTCAAATCGGTACATTATCAAATTAAATCAAGTCTATCTTCTAATTTCAAACAACGAAGCGATAACTTCTGACTTCTAATCATGTTCTTTCTTTTTTCCATCACCGAAAAAAGAACCAAAAAAGTCTAGGCTTACTAACCTTGCTCTAAATTGTACGTTCGGAAGCTAAATTTTAGGAACTCGCTACGCTCAAACAACCTAAAATTTTTACGCTTCTTTCACATCCAATTTTACGAGCAATTTTCGATAGGCCGGGTTCAATTTACAATTAGCACAGTAAATAATCATCCATTTTTAGTACTTATAAAATTCATTTCAAATACCGTCAATTACGATTTTGCTAAGCATAATGCATCTTCAAATTATCAAGTTGATACAATAAGTCCTAATTTCTGGCTGAATAAAGTTCAGCATGACGGTCAAAAAAGCATTCTGACTGCAAACTATTCAAAATTCAGCATATATAATTTAAAATTGATCCTCTCTCAATAGCTTAAAATCCATTTTCAAATCGGCACATTATCAAATTAACTCAAGTCTATTTTCTAATTTCTAACAGCGAAGCGATCTAACTTTTCAATACTAAATTGTAACTACTCAGTTTAAAATCGGCTCCATCCAATAGGTATAATTATAATTCTTAGGTTGCAATTGATACTTTTTCCAGGTTTTTGCACCCCAACTATTATCGCCACCAACACCCATTTGTTTATAATCGATGTTTAAATAAATCGCATCTCTAGGTTTAATATCCTTAGTATGTCGTTGGGCTTTTTCTAAACCAGGATCAAAATCTGAAGTAGGATTCCGTAAGGCACTAAACGAAACTAATGGCATTCCGGTAAATTTGATTCCGTTTCCTTCATTATCGCTTAATTTCACCCAACGATTGTCGGTTCTATAGCCATTTTCCTGTGGTCGTATATAAGGCACATATAAATCATCTACTTTTGACTTATAAATTCCTACGAAAGCAGAAGTTTTCCTATCCCAGTAATTCTCATACGGCCCGCGACCATACCATTCTACTTTATCGTATTGCAGCGGAATTACCATCGCGTTGCCAAATCTTGGCAAAGAAGTTAGTTTATCTGGATCTCCATTAAACTCAAAATTATTGCTGACTTCAATACTTCCGTTATGGTAAATTTTATACGAAATCTTTAAATTAGAAGAAACCGAATCTAACTGATAATGGGTAACAACCTCAACAAAATCTTTTTCTTTTTCCGTTTTAAAATTTATTAATTTTGGATTATTCGTTGCCTCTTTCCAGGCTTTTGCGCGTTTCTGAAAGCTATTTCCGAAGTCATTATCCGTCGGCGCTCTCCAAAAATCTGGTTTCGGCCCTTGTTTAATTAGTTCTTTTCCCTGAAAAGTATAAGCTGAAAGCTGCCCACTTTCTTTATCGAAAACTACCTGAAATTCTTTATTCGAAATTATAAGATCCTGGCCTTTATTTTTAGTTTTTAATTTTCCGGAAGCAATTTTGGATAAGCTGAACTCGCTGGCTTTTTGAAGTTGAATTTGCTTCTTCGCAAGGATATGATCTTTAGGAATTAAATTAGCCGAATTCGTTGTTTTCACATAGAAATTTATAAAGTATTCGGCTTTCTTTTCAAACTCAAAATTCTTATTCCAACTAGTTATTTCTTGGGGTTTCAATTCAATTTTATCAAGAATTTCAGTTTCTATTACTTCGCCATTTTTCAATAGCTCATAAGAAATTTCGTAGTCATTTAAATTGGTGAAAAAGAATCGATTTTCAATCTCAAAAGTAAAAGTATCTGAATTTTCATTTTTTAAGCTGATATCTACATTCTGGTAAACATCTTTAACTTCGTAAAGCGCAGGATGCGGCGTTCTATCTGGATTTACGAGTCCGTTAATCACAAAATTAGCATCATCCCGATAGCGATCGGGTCCAAAATCACCACCATACGCCCAATATTCTTCACCGCTTTCATCGGTTTTCACAAATCCCTGGTCTACCCAATCCCAAATAAATCCACCCTGAATTTGTGGATTTTCGTATACAAAATTCCAAAGATCTACCAGATCGCCGGTACTGTTTCCCATAGCATGCGCGTACTCGCACCAAATAAATGGGCGATCGGGATAGTTGCCCAAATAATTATCTTTTACATAATCTACGCTAGCATACATCCAGGGTATAATATCGGTATGCGGGTCCTGAAAATTTTCACCACGTTCTGCACGCTCATACTGCACCGGGCGGCTAGGATCGTTGTTCTTTAACCAGTGATAATTTTTTATAAATGCCGGGCCATCGCCAGCTTCATTCCCCATCGACCAAATAATAATCGAAGGATGATTTTTATTGGTTTGCATCATTCGCGCAATACGATCGTGATGCATTTTCTCAAATTCGGGTTTATTGGCAGGTGTTTTATCTTCGTCGTAACCAAAACCATGACTTTCTAGATTCGCTTCGTCGATCATGTAAATGCCGTACTTATCACATAACTCATACCAATAAGGATCTGCAGGATAATGCGAATTTCGAACCGCATTTATATTGTATTTTTTGAATAGTTTGATGTCTTGAAGCATAGATTCATGCGAGATCACATGACCTGTGTTTTGATCGTGTTCATGCCTGTTCACACCTTTCAGTAAAATTGGTTTTCCGTTGACTAAAAGTTGGCCGTTTTTAATTTCTGAAGTTCTGAAACCTATTTTTGCTGAAGTAGCCATCAATTCTTTCTCTGCATCTTTAAGACTTAAGCTTACCGAATAAAGATTAGGTTTTTCTGCCGACCAGTGTTTGATATCTAATTCTGAAATTTGAAAGTTTAGCGTATCATTTTTAGAATCTGAAGTTGGTTTTATTACTTCTGAAATTAGTTGATCGCCATCCCAAAGCTTCAGATGTAACTGAAGATTTTTTCTGTTTTTTTCAGCATTAATTACCGCATATCCATTAAGAATTCCCTTATCGTAATTTTCATCTAAATTCGGCGTTAAAAAGAAGTCTTTAATTCGAGATTTTGGAGTTTTGTAGATATACACATCACGCTCGATGCCGCTTAATCGCCAAAAATCCTGATCTTCCAGATAACTGGCAGAAGACCATCGATATACCTCTACCGAAATATCATTTTCACCGCTATTTAAATATTTGGTAATTTTAAATTCAGCCGGAGTTTTGGTGCCTTCTTTATAACCAACTTTCTCTCCATTTATCCAAACATAAAAAGCACTGTTTACCGCTCCAAAATGAAGAAAAAAGTCTTTTTCATTTGATAATTCATCTTTTGATAATGTAAAAGAACGTTTATAAGAACCTACTGGATTATAAGTTGAATCAACAAATGGCGGATTAATTTCGAAAGTAAAACCAGCACTTACATATAGCGGAAAATCGTATCCCTCTAATTGCCAATCGCCAGGTACTTTGATATCGTCCCATTTATTTACTTTAAAATCGTTTTTGTAAAAATCTACCGGTCTTTTTTCGGGAACTTCAGCAAAGTGAAATTTCCAGGTTCCGTTTAGACTTTTGTAGTTAGCTGATTTTTTATACTCCCCAGCTAATGCAGCTTCTTCAGACTCGAAATAGTAGGAATTAGCACGAGGTTGCTCGGTATTTACCGATAAAACATTCAGGCGCTGCCATTCCGGATTTTCCTGAGCTTTGAGGGAAAGAGAAAATGCTATGAACAAAAAATTAAAAAAATAAGCGGTTTTAAGTAATCTTGATTTGTTCATAGCAATTTTCAGTTTTTAATTATAATAAAATCATGTTGATGATTATAAATAAAGTTTTAATCTTCCTTTTATCTGCCTCCGTATTTGTTTGTCCAAAACAATCCTTCAACGGATGAGACCCTGAATCAAGTTCAGGGTGACGGCAATTATTCAATAAACAGTTGTATTGTACTTTACTAATTAAGAATTTTTAAGTGCTTCTATTTCATCTATAGTTTTAGCTAATGGATCTCCCAGCAATTCTTTGCCGTTTGCGGTGATTAGGAAATCTTCTTCCACTCGCATTCCACCAAAAGTTTTAAACTTCTCGACTTCATCATAATTCACAAAATCGGTATATTTTCCTTGTGCTTTCCAGGAATCAATTAAAAACGGATTAAAGTAAATTCCCGGTTCTACCGTAAGTACATTTCCTTCTTCAAGTGCTTTACCTAAGCGCAAAGATTTCAGTCCAAATTCAGTACTTTTTTTAACGTCATCGGTATAACCCACTAACTGTTCTCCGAAATTTTCCATGTCGTGCACATCCATTCCCATAAAGTGACCTAAACCACATTGGAAAAACAAGGTGTGCGCTCCGGCATTTACCGCATCCTGCGTATTCCCCTTCATTAAGCCAAGACCTTTTAAACCATCTACGATTCGGCTACAGGCTAATAAATGAGCATCTTTAAAACGATATCCCGGTTTTAGTGCCGCCGAAGAAGATTCGTGCGCATCTAATACAATCGAATAAATTTCTCGTTGAATATCGGTAAATCGCTCGGCTACCGGAAATGTACGCGTCATATCACCAGCATAATTCATGGCGGTTTCTGCACCACAATCACATAAAACAATATCGCCATTCTCTACTACCGCCTGCGTGGCATGATTATGAAGATATTGGCCGTTTTTGGTTAGAATTATTGGGAACGAAATATTCCCACCACCGGCAACAGCGATCGCTTGTAATTCACCTGCAATTTGCTTTTCGGTTACTCCGTGCTTTGTCCATTTAATGGCATGGCGGTGCATGGCTGCAGTAATATTTACCGCTTTATGCAATTCAGTAATTTCTTCAGCAGATTTTATAGAACGCTGTGCAATCACGGCTTTGGTAAAAGCTTCCGATTTATGAGCATCAACTTCGTTTACCGGAATTCCGGTAAGATTGCTAATTTCAATAGTTACTTTATTTCTATAAGGCGGTAAATAATGCAAGCTTTGTCCTTTTTGCTGCGCATTTTTAATATAATCTTCCAGTTTTGCCATAGGTTGCACTTCAGAAAGACCGCATTTTTCTGCATAAGTTGATAGTGGTTCTACCGCTCCAACCCAGACAAAATCTTCAGGTGTAAGATCATCTCCGAATAAAATCTCTTTATCATTATCTAAATCGATAAGTACATAAAGATCGGGAAGGTTTATTCCGAAGTAATATAAAAAGCTACTATCCTGTCGAAACGGATACCAGTTATCTTTATAATTCATTCCTGTTTCCTTATTTCCAGGGAAAATCAGAATTCCGGATTTCATTTTTCTCTTTAAGCTTTCACGCCTTTCTACATAAGTTTCTTTTGAAAACATCTATTCTTCCATTTTTTAGTTAACTACCATAGGACAAACCCATGAAGCAATTATTATAAATTATTTCTTGGTTCGAACAATCAATATCAGAATTTGAAAAATTAATCTCGATTATCGAGTAATTCTACATTTACATAATACTGATGCTCTATGCGCCAAGGTGTAAATAAATACTGATTTTTATGCTGAATTCCTACACTTTGCCAGTCTGAATTTGGAATTATTTTTATTCTCTCTTCATTTCCTTTTAAAACCAGTGGCAAATTAAAACCATCGATTACATTAGTATATCTATAATACATCTGGCTATTAGGAGCATCTACATATAACTGAAGTTTTGGGATTTTTGTAGTGGTTAGATATTGTTCGAAAACTTTCGAATAATCATACCCCGCTTTATCTGAAATATATTCCTGAATTTCTGTACCGTCTACCGTTTTGTTATGAAATGTCATATTTAAGCCGGTTAGAATATTCTTGAACAACTTATCATCATCTAAACTATGGCGAATACTGTGTAACATATTTCCGCCTTTTGGATACATGTCGCCGCTTCCCTGTGCATTTACTCCGTAAGCAGGAATTATTGGTTTTTTATTTTGAATTCCGCTTCTGGTTCCATAATTATAATCGTTGGCCGCTTCTTCTCCGTAGACATAATCTAAAAACAAGGTTTCGCTATAATTAGTAAAGCTTTCGTGAACGTACATATCGGCCAGATCGTTAGTGGTTATATTATTACCAAACCATTCGTGACCACTTTCGTGAATAATAATAAAATCCCAGGTTAAACCTAAACCAGTTCCCGAGCCATCTCTACCACGATAACCGCCGGCGTAATAATTTCCGTAGGAAACATTAGATTGGTGCTCCATCCCCGTATGTTCCGTTTCTACAAGTTTGTAACCATCTTCGTAAAAAGGATAAGGACCAAACCAATATTCAAATGCGTCCAAAAGATTATGAACTTCAGTAGGCATATAATCCTTAGCTTTTTCTAAATTATAATCCATTACCCAATAATTAAGGTCTAAATCGCCCTTTATACCGGTATACACTTCAGAAAAATTTTTGTAATGTCCGATATACGGAATTATTGTATAATTACTAATCGGATTTTCCACGCCCCACTTATAAGAAATAGTACCATCGTTATGCTCTTTTTTATCTAGCATACGCCCATTGGCAACGGCCATTAAATCTTTGGGCACACGCATGGTTAGCGAAGCGCCACGATCTGGCTCATCGCTTTGGTGATCTTTATTAGGATACCAAATAGAAGCACCAAGTCCCTGGCAGGTAACCGTCATCCAAGGTCTGCCTTTTTCATCTTTAGTAAATGTCCAGCCACCATCCCAGGGTGCGCGAATGGCTTCGTGGGGTTTTCCGCTAAAATATATCTTTACTTCATGCTCAGAATCGATGTTTTGAGACGAAGTTTTTACAAAATACACATCCCCTTCTCTTGTAAAACTCAGTGATTCTTTTTTATCCTGAATAATACTATCGATCACCAATGGTTGCTGAAGATCGATTTGCATTAGATTTGGATGCTCGTTTTGCACCACTTTATAAGTGATATTGTTGAATCCTGAAGTATATTTTTTATTGAAATCTGGCGTTACTGAAATATCATAACGCATAACATCCCACCACGCTCTTTCTGGAGTTATACTTCCTCTAAGCGTATCGGCATGAGTAAATTGGGTTTCTTGAGCCTGAAGTGAAAATAATGGCAGTAGCAATAAAAGTAGTAGGGAATTATATCTAAGCATAAATTTTAGAAGATAGTTTCCCGTAAAGTTGTAAAATATTTGTTCAATAAGCAACGAATATCACTTTTATAGGTAATATAGTATCAATTAAAGTTAAAATACGCTGAAATAATCACTGTGATTTCAAAGTTTATAATTGAATAATTAGAAAGTAAACAATCATTCACTAAACTAAAGACTAATTAAAAAGATTTAAGAATTTTACATTATTATCCATAAAATATTACAAGAATAGCTAGTTTTAATATTATCTAATAATTCAATCAATGACTAAAAATAAATTAACCGAGGTCGATGCAGCTGCTGGTAAGAAAAAAGCATCGAATTCAAAAATAATAAACGCCATGCTTATTGGAGTTTGTATAGGAATAATCGTCTATAGCATATTTAATAATACGATGGGTCTTGCAACGCTTATCCCATTATTTTTAATTTATAAATTAGTAAATACCTCAAAATAAAGACATAGTAGATTTAAAATATCCACATTATACAAATAATTCGTAGTAGATCTTTTTGATATAAAGGTGTAACAATTATTCATGATGCTAGTCTAATTTGTAATCGATCAATGAATTATGGAATATAACACTAAAAAATGCCCGTATTGTGCCGAGACTATTAAATTAGAAGCTATTAAATGCTGGCATTGCGGGGAGCGTTTAGATAAAGGAAGCCAACAGCATTATTCACATAACCAAGCACCTGTAACCGTTATCAATAAGTATCCAAAATGGAATTCGGGATTAGCAATTTTACTTAGTATCTTTTTCCCCGGAATTGGCCATATTTACAAAGGGCAGGTTGCCGCTGGTATATTATGGCTCATATTTGTGACTATAGGCTATATTTTATTCATTTTTCCAGGAATTATACTACACCTAATTTGCATCGTTACTGCAGCTAGTGGAGACCCATATAAATAATCAATATTCCACAATTCTATTGATTAATTTTGGATGATATGCTTAGAGAATAAAAATTCTCAGTAAATAATAAACTAAAAAGCGCCCTGAAAATTTTCAGGGCGCTTTCGTTGTCTAAGACATTTTGGGATAGCTTAAATTTTACTCTTATAAATTAAGCATTCAGGATTAGGGCTCTTAATGCTTAATTATGAAGCAATTTAAAATATATAATTCGATCACACAAATAATTCGTTATAAATATTTAAAATAGAGGTTATTAGACTCTTGATTTAAAATCCCAATTCTGAGTGTTAGTCTATTGTCAGCACTACAAAATCACTATAAAATTGGACCTTGATTGTTTTATTTCAAATTACAGCTTCCAAGTCCACTTTAGTGCTATATCGCGAAGTGCTAACTCTGCTTCCGGTTAAAATTTTTCTTTCGAAAGCATAAGCCTAGCCTTCGGTCTAAGCACCTGTTCTTCGGTAATGCATCTTTACATTTTTTAATTCTGTATTTCAAAGTCGAAGGGCGCTAGATCTGATGATATTTCAAATTATAATTCCTTCCACAATCTCATCATCAGCAATCTCATCACACTACGCCCACATACGAGCACAAGTGAAAACAAGATTTTCTCCTTCAATTATATTGTATTGCAAAGGCGAAAGTTCTAATAAAGCAATCGTTCTACAAACTTCATAAAAACTACTAAAATTTTCAGGTTTACAATTATCTTCATTTTGAGCATCATGAATGCAGCCAAAAAGCGTTAAAACTAGAATTAGACAAAATATAGTTTTCATAATTATATATTCAATTCAAGTGAGTTTAGCTCTTAACTGTTCTTTCCAATACAAGGATTATTGCAATTTTTTATAAAAGTGCTACGCTATACTCAAGTAATTGAGTTATTTTTCAAACAAAAATCGGAACGTTTCAATTCTTCTATTTTAAATGAATCGAAAAAACTTTTTAAAAAATCTTGCTATCATTTCCGGCTTAGCTGCCATTCCAAGTTTTTATGCCTGGAAGGTAGAGCCATTCTGGTTAGAATTTGTTCATCAAAAAATGCCCGTTAAAAATCTTCCTTCAGCATTAAGAGGGAAAACACTAATGCAAATTAGTGATATTCATATTGGTGATTTTTTCGACTATCAATATATAATTGATTCATTCAACGAAGCTCAACAGCTAAAACCTGATTTTGTTGTTTATACGGGCGATTTTGTAACTTATAATGAACCTAAAAATCTGGAACAGCTTGCTGAAGTTATCCCGTATTTTCCTACCGGCAGTCTGGGAAGCCTAGGTATTTTGGGTAATCATGATTATGGAATTGATTACGAGGAAGAACATGTTGCTAAAAATATTATAGATCAATTGGCTTCTAGAAATATTCAGATCTTAAGAAATGAAGCTTTAAATTTGAATGGCATTAATTTTATCGGGATCGATGATTTTTGGGGCTCTAATTTTCATCCAGAAAAAGCTACTTTAAAATATAATCCTGAAATCGCGAATATTACGCTTTGCCATAATCCCGATGTTTGTGATTTAGATGTTTGGAATGACTACAAAGGCTGGATCTTAAGCGGGCATACTCATGGCGGGCAATGCAAACCTCCGTTTTTAAAAGCACCTATTTTACCTGTAGAAAATAAGCGTTACGATGCCGGGGTAATCGATCTTTATGATGGCAGAATGCTTTATATAAATCGTGCTCTGGGCTGTTTGCGCCAAATTCGTTTTAATGTTCGACCTGAAATTACCGTATTCGAACTTGAATCGGTTTAATAATTAGAAGCCTGTGAAAATTGCTTTAGCACAAATTAGGTCGAGAATTGGGAATATTGATGATAATATCAAAAAGCATCTCGATTTCGCCAAAAAAGCGAGCAAGCAAAAAGTAGACCTTATTGTTTTTCCTGAATTGTCTTTGACTAATTATGAGCCAAGTATGGCGAAATCATTAGCTTTTCATCGAGATGATAAAAGATTGAACATTTTTAAAGAATTCAGTACTAAAAACGATATTTCTATAGCTTTAGGTTTACCGATAAAATTAGATACTAAGCTTCATATTGCGATGGCTATTTTTGAACCGAATATGGAAAATCGCTTCTATTATAAACAATTTTTGCATTCAGATGAAATACATTTCTTTCAGCCTAAATCAAATTCTTCCGTGATTGAACTTCAGCAGAAAAGAATAAAGCTGGCTATTTGTTATGAATTTTTTGTTCAAGAGCAACGAGAAGACATTGCTTCAGAAAATATTGATTTCTTTTTGGCAAGTGTAGCAAAACCTCAAATAGGAATGAAAAAAGCTAAAAATGAATTGAAAATGATTTCAGAAAAAAATAAAATTCCGACGCTATTAGTAAATGCTATCGGAAAAGCAGATGGAATGATTTGCTGCGGAAAGAGTTTTGCTTTTAATGAAAATGCTGAAAAAATAGAATTTTTAAATGAAGAAGAATACTTGCTAATAATTAACCTCGAATAGTGAGAAGTTAAGCTTAAAATTAGCTACATTGCTTTTAATTTTTCAGCAATATGGAAGTAACAATTAGGCAGGAGAAACCAGCGGATTACAATGATGTCTTTGAAGTAATTAAAGCGTCTTTTTTAAACGAATCCAATAGCGATCACCAGGAGCAATTTCTTGTGAATCGTATACGCAAATCGTACGCCTTTGTTCCAGAACTATCTTTGGTAGCCGAAGTTGATAAAAAAATTGTTGGCTACATTATGCTTAGTGAAATAACGATCCAGAACAATAAAAATAAATTTCCAGCGCTTGCACTGGCTCCTGTTGCGGTACTTCCCGAGATGCAGCACAATGGGATTGGCTCTAAATTGTTACAAAGTGCGCACGATAAAGCTAAGGAACTTGAATACGAATTAGTATTGGTTTTAGGTCACGAAGAGTATTATCCTAGATTTGATTACGAACCTGCTATTAATTTTGATATACAGGCACCATTTGAAGTTCCAAA
The DNA here is from genome assembly GCF_030409505.1 of Zunongwangia endophytica. Lineage (NCBI taxonomy): Bacteria > Pseudomonadati > Bacteroidota > Flavobacteriia > Flavobacteriales > Flavobacteriaceae > Zunongwangia > Zunongwangia endophytica. The sequence goes on from NZ_JAUFPZ010000002.1 coordinate 1,023,211, forward strand.
AAAGAATTTTATGCTGAAGGAATTAGTCCCCGATGCAGCAAAACATATTTTTGGTATTGTAGTCTATCCTGAAGAATTTCATATTTAAGAACTTCTAAAAAACCATATTTGAACTTTTTAAGAACTTTTTTTAGTAAGTATTCTTTAGCTTATAGGATCTATTTTAAAGAAAGTTGAGTCGTTTTTAATTTATCATCTGTCTATCACGTAAGTAGTCATTTTTTGAATCTTATTTTCATCCGAATTAAATTCGTAAACATCGCAAAAAGAAAAACTTAAAGCAGCCCCATTGGGAGTTTTAATTTTCATATTACCATTAACGCAGCCTTTGTTACCATGAATAATCACATCTACAAATTCAAGATCATCTGTAGTATGGTCTTGCATCTCTTTTAAGGTCTTAGAAAAGTTTTCTTTTCCTTTTACTTCTTTCTTACCAATCATGATCCAATGAAAATCATCTGTAACATGATCTAGCATAAATTGGTCATTTCCGCTAGCGAATGCCTTATTAAAATCTATTAAAAGTTCTTCTTTTTTGCTGTCCATTGTCTACCGTTTCTGTGCTAGAGATTTCAAAATACTATAAATTTTTAAAATATCTAAACTGAAATTGCCAATCAAATACTTTTATAGCGTAAATTGCTTTTAGACATTATTCATTCAAAATATGGAAACCTATCAATCCAATCCAGCTAGGAATTTAGAAACTTACAGAATTCTTTTTATAATAAAAGCTGTTTTCAATTTAGCACTTTCGTTATTCGGATTAATTTATGTTATTCTTGGATTTGTGATCCCATCGCAAGGCATGCCCGATCATTTTTTCAGCTTATTTCATGCTGTATTTTTTTTAATTGGTGGTGTATTCATCTTAATTTCTATCTTATTATCAGTGCTTACCTTTTTAGCTGCTAAATACCTAAAGGAACATAGAAATTGGAGTTTTATAATTGTTGTTTCCGTGGTAAATTGTTTAACCGGTATTTTAGGAATTATACTTGGAATTCTGACCATTATCGAAATACAAAAACCTGAAGTAAGAGCACTTTTTGAAAACAATAAATTTAAAGAATAAGATTATGAAAAAATGGCTTATCGTAAGTATCAGTCTTGTTATCGTATTGCTAATATTAGCCTTTTCCAACACAAATTTAGGTACTCATATTTCTAATTTTACTGAAGTTTATGCAGATGAAGCACTCCACGAAAACGCAATAAATATTGCTAATGATGATGAAGAAGTGCTAAAGAACTTTGGAGAAATAGCACTTAAAGATAACCTCTCACTGCTGAATGGTGACGTTCAATATTCAGACAATCAAAATTCGGTTAAACTTATTTTTAAGGTTAATGGAACGAAAGCTAACGGGGTTATGGATATTGAAGCACATCGAATTAATGACGTGTGGGAGTATGATAATATTCATTTAAGAGATAAGGATTCCTTACGTGTGACTATCGAATAGCATTATTTGGATTTTTACTAAAGCATTAAAAATATTCAAAAACTGAAAAAGCCAATCTTCAGATTAGCTTTTTCGGTTTTATGTTGGTTGTAAAATCTATCTAGTTACTGATACTTCCAGCAATTCGCAATCATCCGAAGTAATTTCAACATTTTTACTTTCCGCAGGAATTAATAACGTTTGCCCCTGCTCTATTGCTTCAGCGTTTCCTTCTACACTAACAGTAGCTTTTCCGCTTACCGCCATATAAATAACAAAACTATCTAAAGCTGAATAATCTTTCTTAATACTTCCTTTTACAGGTAAGTAATTTGTTGTAAAATATTCGCAATCAGCAATATTCGAGGATTCATTTGGAGTTTTACTGTACTCCATTTTAAAATCATCTTTCTTCTCAAAATCAATAGCATCTATAGCCAAAGCTGTATGCAATTCTCTTGAGTTACCCTCATCGTCTACTCGATCCCAATCATAGATCCTATAAGTAATATCTGATGTTTGCTGAATTTCAGCTAGAAGCACTCCTGCTCCAATTGCATGAACCTTCCCGGTATTGATGAAAAAGCTATCTCCTTTTTCAACCTGTTCGAAATTTAAAACTTCAGTTATTTTACCTTCATCGAGATGTTTTATATAGTCTTCCTTAGTAATTGTTTCTTTAAAACCTACATTGATATCGGCATTTTGATCGGCTTGCATGATAAACCACATTTCTGTCTTTCCAAAGCTATTGTGGCGTTCTTTTGCAAGATCATCATGGGGATGAAGTTGAACAGATAAAGCAGTTTTTGCATCGATATATTTGATAAGCAAAGGAAATTCTGCTCCAAAATCAGCAAAAACCTTTTCACCCAAAAATTTTCCTTTATATTCTTCTAGAAGCTCTTTTAAGGTTTTTCCTTTAAGCGCTCCATTTTCTACCACAGAGATATCACCTTTTACTCCTGAAATTTCCCAGCTTTCACCAAGATTTTTTGCATCTGATTCTTTATTAAGAATGGTGGCCAATTTTTCGCCTCCCCAAATTTTCTCTTTAAGAATTGGCGTAAATTTTATCGGGTAATTAAGCATTGTAATGTATTGTTAGAATTAAGTTGAGGCTAAAAATAAGGAAAAACTTTAAGAATACCTTGAGGGATTATATTTTGAAATTTTAGTTTGTTAAAAATAGAAACACTAACTATTTGTTTTTCAGTATTAAAACTTTCAGACGAAATAAAAAGCTGATTTTTCTTAAAAAAAGGCTTGTTTTAAAACAAAAAGAGATTATATTTGCAACCGCAAATTGGTTGCGTAGCTCAGCTGGATAGAGCACCTGCCTTCTAAGCAGGCGGTCCCAGGTTCGAATCCTGGCGCAATCACAACATCAAACCTCGCTATTCGCGGGGTTTTGTTGTTTTTAGACCATTCACTTCCTTCTAGCGAACAATTTTCTTTCCCATACTTTCCTCAAAAGTAATTTTTAACATTCTAATTACTTCTAAAGAAAACAGTAATTACTTAACTTTATGATTTGATAATCATTACTTTATATTTTTAGGATTATGAATAAATCGATAACACTTACTCCGCTTATCCATCGAGGTACAAAACAAATTGCTATAAAATTTGATAATGATCAGAAAACTCGAGTTTTTGTTAAGTCTTATAAAGATATCAAATGGTCTCAATCTCAAGCTACTTATTATATTGGTTATTCTCCATTTCAATTTATCGACTTAAAGCTTTACTGTCGAAAGGCTGGATTTATACTGAATAGAGATGCGTTTAGAAATGATGAAATACCTGAATATATTCCAAATCCTATAAAAAGACATTCTGGTCGTAAACCAACCATGAAGATACTTTATCAATATTTACCCAAAAATCATCAATTTCTATTGAAAGATTATGTAGGATATTTACGCGGAAAAAGGTTAAGTGAAAGCACAATAAAAAGCTATGGTTTCTTCGTATTGCGCTTCTTAGATTTATTTAAATTTAAACCCGTTAATGAATATACTAATCGTGATTTAGATTACTTTATGACCAAAGTTATGGCTGAAGAAAATTATAGTATTAGCAGCCATCGCCAGGGTATTAGTGCTTTTAAATATCTTACTGAACTTTGTGGATTCGAAGAATTTGACGCTAGTGAGTATGAGCGACCTAAAAAAAGTCGATATCTACCCATAGTTTTGTCTGATCGTGAAGTACTAAAATTAATACAGGTTACTCGAAATCTGAAACATAGAGCTATTATTGCATTGTTATATTCGGCTGGTTTAAGAATTGGAGAATTACTTAATCTTAAAAGAAGTGATATTGATTTTTCGAGAAATGTCATACATGTAAAACAGGGGAAAAATAGAAAAGACCGTGTGGTTAACTTAAGTGAAACGGTAAAACCATTATTGAATAATTATTTGATGACTTATGAACCCCGGAATTTTTTAATTGAAGGCAGAGATTACAAATCGTATACTCCTAGCTCGGTTAGAAATTTCTTAAAAATAAGTTGCAAGCAAGCTGGAATTTCGAAACGAGTAACACCACATACCCTAAGACATAGTTATGCTACTCACATGCTAGAAAACGGAGTCGATATTAGATATATTCAGGAACTACTAGGCCATTCTAAACCAGAGACCACCATGATCTATACTCATGTAGCCCAAAAGGATTTAAACAAAATTAAAAACCCCTTAGATCTAGCTGTAGAGCGTATAACAAATATCGCAAATGGAGACGAAAAAGTGTTGATATCCGGAAACTGAACCGGATAAAAGTGTATTTTTATGATGATATAACGAGTTGTAAAAAATAGCTCCGAACCAACTCAAATTCTTAAATGCAATACTGACCGAAAAAATAATAATCAAAATTCAATAAAATCAGACTTAATTATTTTAGAACTTTAAGTAAAAATAAACTGATCAAATCGCTCTCTCGTTTTTATTCTAAAAGAAAATTGACCTTGAATTTGAACAGCAATGCGGAGAAAAATAGCGGAAAAATATATCTGCGCAAATCAGGACGCAGAAATAAGAACTTTAAACTAAAAAAAGAATCAAAGTAATTAAAAAACTGTGTGGAAAAGCAACACTCTGAACCAATCTTTCCGATCTGAAATTGGAAATTCTAACTTAAATAAAAACGCCTTAAAGCCAAAAATGAAAAAATAACCGAAAAACTTATAAAATAGAATGACTTCCCTCACACTCTCAAGATTTAAAAACATTCTATAGAAATCTAATATTCGTTAATTTTGACCACTAATTTAAACGGACAAACTAGTAGAACGTACCAAGCAGAACGTGTCGCTACATTTTACAACAACGTATAATAGCAATTGCGGCTTTATGTCCTGCGGACACAACCGCGCAAGCATAAAAGTCAGGAATTTTAGCTATCTTAGTTTTCAACCAATCCGCAACTGACGATTATACGAAGACGTTATGTGTAAGCTTGAAAAAAAACTATGGCAAAAATAAAAAAGACTAAAACAGTTTATATTCTTGGAGCAGGATTTTCTGTAGAAGCTCGCGCACCTTCTCAAGAAAAATTGGTTAGCGAAATCTTTAGAATTCATAAGACATTACCTCATATTTTTAATGATAATAAAATTGATGAGTTTATCAAGTTTTTGAATAAAACTTTAGGCATTCCAAAAAGATTACAAGAGACAATTCCATTAGAAGATATTTTTACACCTTTAGATAGTTGTATAGCTAATAATGTTTCTTTTAGAAATCTGTCTGTAGATGAATTGAAAAGAAAACGAAATCTTATATTCGAATTAATCGGAATGACACTACAACACTTATTAGAGCATTCTCCAAAAGGTTATATTGACGATTTTGCTGAATATTTAGTTGAGCAAGCGAAATCAAGAAAAAACGATAACTACAGAAGGCTTGACCCAGTTTCCGTAATTAGTACAAATTGGGATATTCTTCTCGATAATTCAATATACAATACGATTAAGGACTCTGGCGAACTTGCAGTTGTAGATTATTGCTGTTATGTTAGCTCTTACGACGAAACCGATGAAACTGTTAAGCCAGGTCTCGAAATTTTGGGTAAAGGAGGTTTTAATGTCAAGCTTTTAAAATTACACGGTTCGATGAACTGGCTTCAATGTCCAAAATGCCATAGAATTTATGTAAAGTTCAATCAGAAAATTGCAATGAATCCATATTCAACAATTGACAAACCATCTTGTAAACATTGTAATAATAATTTTGGCAAATACAAAGCACATAATCTAAATTCAAATTTGATTATGCCAACTTTCTTAAAAGACTTGTCTAATCCGCAATACAAAATAATTTGGCAAAATGCTGGAATTGAATTGTCGGAAGCCAAGAAAATAGTATTTGTTGGTTATTCTTTACCACAAGCTGACTTTGAAATGAGACAATTATTATCAAGAATGGTAGATGTAGAAACTGAAATTGAAGTCGTAAACTGGAAAGATAAAACGAAACCAGAGTTGTACGATAATTTGATTAAGGATTTCGAACAATTTTTTGGTAGAGACATAAAAGATTATGAAAATGGAACATCAAATTATATCAAAGAATTGTTGGCATAGATTAAAAGATTGCGCATAAAGCCTACACATAACAACGTATAAAAACAATAGGGCAATTGTAGCAAAACCGAACGGTTCGGGCGCTTTTGCGAGGTCGCCAAATTTTTAAATTTGGCTTATTAACAAAGAAAATATAATAAGAAAAATTAAAAATTCGGCTTGTGCTCAACCGAATGGTTCGCGCGTTTTCCCGCCCTACTGTTCTTATACACAACCGTTAGGCAAAATTGATGAGAAAAATCCTGCTAATCATATTATTTCTGAGCATATATTCTTGTAAGAGACGAGGAAGCAATATTGATATAAGGGATCAGACAAAGTCGATTTCTAAGATTGATTCTACTTCTTATAAAAAAAATAAATACGAATCTTTCCTTAAAAAGGATACAAGTCTTAAAAAAAGAAAAGTTGATCTAGCATATCTGAAAAATAGTAAATCTGATACACTTATCGCTTTTTGCAATTGTGAGAAAAATATTAAAGAAAATAGTCTAATTATTCAACCTCGGATTGAATTTCCAAGCAAAAGCGAATTAAAGAAAGGAAATAAAATGTCAACGTATTTTTTGCCAGGTCCACCAAGACAATATAGATTTCCAACTATTTACATAAAAGATTCAATTGTTCAAAAGGTTGGACTATTAAAAGCTTCAAAAGAAAGACAATTTAACAATGAAAAAATAGATTCCCTTTCTATCAGCAATTACAAGATTTATATAAACACATTCAATTATAATATCGCCCAGAATGTTTGGGGAACTTATGAAATAATTTTACCAGAAGATTTCGGGTATTCTAAAAATGATACAATCTTAAGTGGAGCTTTTCACTGTAACAATTGGCAGGCTGTGAGGTATGAAGCTTTAAATGAATGGACTGAGCAAAAAGAATATATAGAGTAATCAACTTTGCCTAACAATGCGTATAGCCAATTGCGGCTAAATACTTAATCGATATTCAATGTTTTTAGCTATATTTATTTTAAGCGGACAAAATCTAGCAAATCAACCCGCAACAGGCCATACTCAAAACCGTTGGCAGCAATGGTTTAGAAAAATTCAAATTTAATATGACGTTACATTCCGCAATTGAATTGGTTCTTAAGAAAAAGAATAAAGCAATGACTACACAAGAAATTGCGGATGATTTAAATAAAAAAGGATTGTACCAAAAAAAAGACAAATCAGAAATTACAGCTTTCCAAGTCCACGGTAGAACAAGAAAGTATTCACACCTTTTTGAAAGAAATGGATCTTTAGTAAGTCTTTCTAAAGAACAAAAAACGGACAAAAAGAAATCTAGAAAAATAGAGACCGATACTTTTACTAAAAGTTCCTTTGAGCCAATAACGAATAAGAACATCGAGATTCTGATATTAGGAACTTTACCAGGCGATAAATCTATTGAACTTCAAGAATACTATGCACATTCAAGAAATAGATTTTGGAAAATTATTTCAAGAATAACAAATAGCCAATTACCTGAGAATTATGATGAAAAGAAAATATTATTAGCTAAGTCAAAAATTGCAGTACGGGATGTTGCACATAAAGCAGATAGAAAAGGAAGTTTAGATACTGCAATTTTTAAAGAAGAACCAAATGATTTAAATAGATTTATAAAAATTCATCCGAATTTAAAAACTATTGTTTTTAATGGTAAAAAAACAGAATCCCTATTTGATAAATATTTTATAAGAAAAGAGAATTTTAAATACTATTCTCTTCCAAGTACAAGCCCTGCAAATGCCAGATACAGCTTGGATAAAATTGTAGAAGTTTGGAAGAAAATAATAAAGTAAAACCACGGCTGCCAACAATGCGTATAGCCAATTGCGGCTAAATCCTTAATTGATATTCGATGTTTTTAGCTATATTTATTTTAAGCGGAAAAAACCTGGCCTACCAAACCACAACTGGCCATACTCAAAACCGTTGGCAATAATATAGCAGCATACAAAAAACAGATGAATAACTAAATGAAATATAGCATTCCTGATAAAAGAGAATTGACCAGATCCGAAATTGAATTTCTGACTCATTTGTTTGAAAAAGAAAAATCGGAATGGACTAATTTAATCGGAAATCTAAAAGTTATTGCCAGATGTGGATGTGGAAAATGTCCGACTATAATATTTGGAAAAACATTTGATTCGGAAATTCAAAAGGGCAATTTAATAATAGATTACTCTGGAAAAGGCAAAAATGGAGAATTAATTGGAATATCTGTATTCGGAACTGACCAAATGCCGACTGAATTGGAATTTTACTCAATAGACGGAGAATCTGAAATTACTGTAATGCCGAAAATTGAAACACTAGAACCAAGTAAATACAAAGTCGATTAATGATTAAATTATTCAACTATACTTGGTTAGGAATCAGTTCTTTCTTTATTTTATTCCTTTCCAGGTTTTTATTTCTTGGGTCAGAGGAGGATTTTGATTTTTTAAAAACTGATTTAGTAATAAATGTTCTGAAAAGAGCAGTTTCAGTCGCGTCAATAGGACTTATTTCAATGTTCCTTTTGGTATTAATTAATTATTTAAAGACAAAAGATTTAAACAAATCCTTAAAAATTGGAATTTATGGATTATTTATTTGTACATTTTTTTCTCTTTTAGGAACATTATTATTTTTTAACAATTAAAATACTATTGCCAACACCGTGTATAATTCATTGCTAGTTATAGCCTACTTACGAAAGTTCTCGCGGACTTTCTATCTGTGATTTATTCGCTAACTTTAGTGCTTAAATACGCAACGAAATCATACACAATCACGTTGCCAAACATTTAAAAATGACTCCAAAATATTTATTAGATAATAAAATTAGAATATTTAAATCTCCGCCCGAAGAGTCATTGGCTAACAACAACTTAAGTATTTACAAAAACCCAATTTTCTATGAAAGTTCCAACTCTTTTTTAAAGAAAAAATTAGATTATTACTTTGACAAAAACAATATAGATAAAAAAGAAGTTATAGGATTATTCAGAAAAAATGATAAATATTTAGCATTTACTTGTGCAATGCTTTGGGGAGGGATAAATGCTACTAGATCTGAAAATAAATCAAATACATTTTACTCTAAATTTTTGAAGCATCCTAAAGATAAAATTTTAAAAGACATCGATATTGTAACCAACAATTTAGAAAAAAAGGAATTTAATAAAGCTTTTGAATATTATAGAAATGAAGCTAAAATCAAAGGAATTGGTCCAGCTTATTTTACAAAATTATTTTATTTCATAGGAGTAGAAAACGATAATATACCTATCAAACCTTTAATCTTTGATAAATGGACTCAAAATGCGTATTTAGCATTATTACTTCAAAACAAGGAGATTGATAAAGTGAAAAAATACTTTAAAGCCATAAAATTAAACTTTTCTAATTCGCCAGGATTGGTTGAGATAGACAATAAACTCTACGGAGAATGCTATGAATCCTACATAAATGATTTCGATAAATGGGCTAATGAAATAGGATGTACTTCATCTAAACTGGAAGAATTCATATTTGGACAACATTTAGGGAAAAACAAAAATCCAGAAAACCCTAGAATTGAATTGTGGAAAATTGTGACATCTAATCTAGAAATAGTTTTTAATTAATTTACACAAATAATTAAGTAGGTATATAAAAAAACGTTTGGCAACAACGTATATAAAAAATAGCTGCTTCTTTTCTAAATCGTAAATTTTGGTATATTTGGTAAGTCGCCAAATCTTTTGATTTGGCTTTTGAAAGGTAAAGGTAAAATCAAAATGCAAAAGTTTTGGCTTGTTTTATGGCGGAGAATTAAGCGCTAATTTCTACGCTACTTTTCATATACAATCCCGTTGGGCATCATTTAAAAAAAACTATCAAAATTCATTTTTTGCAATTTATTTGCATATTTTTATTTTTGTTATATATTTGCACTGATAAAAAACAAATAGAAATGATAATAGAATTTAGTGTAGAAAATTTCTTGTCTTTTAAAGATTTGACTACTCTTTCAATGGTAAAAGCCAAATCATTTAAGGAACATAACGAAACACATACTTTTCAAATAGATCCAAAATTAAGCTTACTGAAATCTGCTATTATTTATGGAAATAATGCTAGTGGAAAAAGTAATTTATTGGAAGCTATGGGGTTTATGAAAGGAACAGTAATAAATTCTTTTCGTGATGCACTTATGGATAATAACGAAAGAAAATTTCCATTGGAAAAGTTTATTTTAAGTTCTAAAAGTGAAAATGAATCCAGCTATTTCGAAATAGTATTTATAAATAACAATGTAAAATATAGATATGGATTTGAGATAGATGACAATAAAATTATTGCCGAATGGTTATTTCATACAACTTCTAAAGAAGTTTATCTTTTCAAAAGAGATTTACAGGATATTAAAATAAACAAATCATCCTTTGAAGAAGCATTAGGCAAAGAAACAGACGTAAAGGAAAATGTATTATTCCTTTCGCTGTTAGCCACTTTAGGAAAAGAAACTTCATCTAGCATAGTTGAATGGTTTAAGAAATTTAACTTTGTTAATGGTATTCACGATAGAGGACACAAGAGATATACAATAGATAAATTAAAATCAGATAAAAACTTTTTTAATTGGGTTCTTCACTTCATAAAATATCTTGAAATTTCAAGTTTATCAACCACTGAAGAAGATGTTAATGATATTGATTTAGAAGTATTAAAAGAAAAAGAGAAGGATGAAGAAATAATAAACCTCTTAACTAGTATTCATAAAATACAATCTAAACAACCAAAGAGAGACCAACTTATTACATATCATAGAAAATATGATGAAAACAATATTTTAATTGATTCTGTTCCTTTCAATTTTGATAAGCAAGAATCAGAAGGAACTAAAAAACTATTGTATTTATTAGGTCCTTGGTTTGATACATTGCAAAACGGTAAAGTTCTTTTAGTGGATGAACTAGATTCAAGACTTCACAGCCATCTGACATTAAGATTAATTGACTTCTTTCACAAGTTCAATACAAATCACGCTCAATTAATATGTGCTGTTCACGACATATCGCTTTTAAATAAAGAAAACTTTAGAAGAGACCAAATCTGGTTTGTTGAAAAGAATCAATTTGGGGCATCAGAATTAGTTTCTTTAGGAGATTTTAAAACTGATAAAGTCCGTAATAAGTCTGCATTTGACAAAAATTACTTAGATGGCAAATATGGTGCTATCCCTTATTTTGACATTGATGAAAAATTAAATCAATTGCTTTATGGGAAAGGGAAATAAATTCAAATCAAGAAGTAAAGCCTCATTAAATAGAAAATCAAAAACATTAGAAACTAGAAACAATAAGAGGGAATCTTTTATTGTTTTGAGTTTTAAAGATTTCGACATAAATCAAGGTCAAGACTTTGAAGAATGGGAAGAAGAAAAACTTCTCGCTTTAATGATAAATAAATTAAGAGGCATCTGTCAAATGACAATGGCTCAAGCTACTGCTCAACAAATAATTAAACCATATACAAAAGTAACTTTTCCCCCAGAATCTGCTTTTACACATCCAAAACACGTTTTACCCGATGTAACTTGGTGTACAATGCATATTCAAGGTAAAGAGTGTATAATTGGACATATAGAAGACAATATATTTCATATTGTCTTTTTAGATAAAGAACACGAATTTTGGATAACGAAAAAAAAGAATACTTAAAAAAACGAATGCCCAACAATGGCTATAAGTAATTGCTTGTTCTCGCCTACTTCTGAAAATCCTCGCGGATTTTCAGTTTGGTGTGTACTTGCTAAATTAAGTGTTAACCCACGCAACTACTCATAGCCGAAACCGTTGTAGGCAATGCAAAAACATACTGAAAAAAATCACATAACGAACTAAAAAAAGCTGCTTTTAGTTATCTTTAAAATTTTTTAAAACAAAATGAAATACCTATAATAAAAAATGAAAGTAAAATTAGGGCAAGCAGTTAAAATGTTTTTCGGAAACTCCTCATTCGAAATGTTATTTTTCGAAGCGTTAAGTAACTCATTTGATGCTGAAGCCACTAAGATTGGTATTAATATTTTCATTGAGGCCTTTAATAAACCAGAAACTTTAAAACTAGTTATTCAAGATAACGGTGTAGGTTTTGATGAAAAGCGATATAAAAAATTCTCGAATCTTTTTGATGTAGAAGAAAGCTCTCACAAAGGACTGGGAAGATTGGTGTATTTATGCTATTTCGATAATATTGAAGTTGACAGCACTTTTTCAAACACAAAAAACAGGGTATTCAAATTTTCGCAAGAATTTAAAGAAGACGACTTCGTAATTAACGAAGTTTCAAAAAGAGACAATGGAACAACGTTTACGATGCGAAATTATGCTCTACAAAGGATTGCGAAAACAGAATATCTTCAACCCAAAGAAATTAAGAAAAGAATTCTAGAAGAGTTTTATTCACGCTTATTTAAGCTCAAGCAAAAGAAATCTAATGTTGAAATAAATATAAAAACTACAATTGATGGAAAGGAACAATCAGAGAGCCTTTCTAGCAATGAAATTCCAAAATTAGCATTCGTAGAATTAGACAGTACTTTAAATTTAATTGATAAATTTCAGTTGTACTATTCAATAAAAGAGATTGATGTAAATAAAACCTCTTTAATCTCGGCAATTTCTGTAGATAATAGAACACATAAAGTCGATTTGATAGCAAACGAAAACATTCCATTAGGATATGAATTGGTTTTCTTACTGTTTTCAGACTACTTTACAGGTAAGGTTGATGCTTCTAGACAAAACTTAACTTTATCAAATAAAGAACTACAGGATGTTCAGCAAATTTTCAGAAAAAAAGTTATTGAACTAATTGAAGAACGCATACCTAAAATAAAAAAGAATAACTCTAAAATAAAAGAAGGTCTAATTAATCTCTATCCTCATCTCAATGGATATTTTGATACAGATAAAATTGGTTATATCAAAAGAAATGAGATTTTAAGAAATGCACAAGAGCAGTTTTTTAAAGCTCAAAAAGAAATATTAGAAGCAAATCATCTAACTGATGAACAATTTAATAAATCGCTGGAAATTTCCGCAAGAGCTTTAACAGAATATATTTTATTTAGACAACTAACAATAGAAAGGCTAAAAGCATCAACTAATGCAGAAAGTGAAGCAGACCTTCACAATCTAATTGCATCTAAGGGTAAAGAAGGTAGATTTGAGAAATCAAATTTTGTTAATGATATTTATAAAAATAATTCTTGGTTGCTAGATGACAAGTTTATGACTTATGAAGTCACACTTAGTGACCGTGAAATGTCTGAATTAGTTGAATTTGTAGTTGACGGAGAAGAAGTGCAAAAAGATACTGACCGACCTGATTTTGCATTTATTTTTTCAAACAATCCTAAGGAGAATAAACCTTTTGATGTTGTAATTGTTGAACTAAAAAAACGAGGATTAAATCATTATGACAATTTAAAAGCTGTTCTTCAACTTGAAACAAGAGCTAGAAATTTAATGAAATACTATGATAATAAGATTCAAAGAATCTGGTATTATGGGATTATTGAATTCAACGAGGAAACTGAACTTGCCTTATCGAGTGATTTCACAGAGCTTTATTCATCTGGTAAACTCTATTATAATGAAAAAGATGTAACTATCTCTTTGAAACCAAAAAGAACAGTACCTGTAGGAATATTTATGTGGGATATTGATGCTATTGTTGAAGATGCTAATGCGAGAAACAGCGCATTTTTGAATTTCATAAAAAGTAAATTTAGCACAGAATAAGCACTGCCTACAACAACGTATATAAAAAATAGCTTCTTCTGCCCTAACCCAAAATTTTCGGTATATTTGATAAGTCGCCAAATCTTTTGATTTGGCTTTTGAAAAGTAAAGATAAAATCAAAATACAAAAGTTTTGGCTTGTTCTAAACCGAAAAAATTGCGCTTGTTTTTACGCTACTTTCCATATACAAACTCGTTGTACGCAATTTATGAAAAACGTAATTCACATAATAATTTTGTTATTTACAACAGCTTCTTGCCAATCTCAAGAACTGAATGTGAGTTATGAAAATATTGAAATTAATATTCCGGGAAGTCCAGGACCTTGGTTAAAACACAACGAAAATTTTTATTGTTATTTTAAAACTGACAATGACAAGTTTAGTTCAGGTTCTAATCATCAATTTTACGTTCTTGATAAAGACGGTAAAATCAAATCTCAAATTGATGTTCCTAAAAAACTTCAAACCGTCTATTACGATTTATATATTAAAAACGATACAATATTTACAACTGAATATTATGGCCATAACACTTTTTATCTTGACCAATCAAACAACATTTGGATAGAAACAAAAAAAGGAATTGATTTATATTACGATGATAAAGAATATTCAGTTTATTCTCTCGATTTTGAAGAATGGGGTGGTGTAACTTGGTTCAAAGACAAACAAACGGGACAACAGTTTGAGATTGGTGCTACTACACCAGTTATAAATAAATTAGAAGATTCATATTATTTAACAACAGGAAAATCTGTTTTAAAAATTGACAATCCTAAAAAGTTGGATAAAAGCGAAGAGCCTTACAACTATCAAAAAGCGGTAATTGATGAAAGATACCATAGAGAAGGTAATTATTCTACAAACGGAGCAGAAACAGTATTTGAATATGAAAATGACGATTATTTCAATCCGACATTTTCATTAGCAACATCATTCATTTCTAATGAAAAACTTTACCATTTATACAAAGACAGTATTTCAACCAAAATTGGCACTATAGAAAATAAAAAGTTGGTTCCATTTTACGAATTTAAATCTGAAATCAGACCTTTTCAATGGTATTACGACACAAGAAACCCTATTCAAAACAATAACTTTCAATCTATTCAATTCCGGACAGACAAGGATTCTGTTTACGGAATTATAGAGATTAACAAAAATGATTTTAAAGTTACCCAATTCAACAACATTTATATAGAACCAGTATTTGGCGAAAAGAAAATGAATGAATGGCTTGAAAATACCTTTGACAATTATTATTCAAATTTTAGCTCATTGACTTTAAGCCAAATAGATAAAATTGAGCAGGAGATAAATGCAACGGATATTACTCAAAAACATAAAATTTCAACCTATCGTCTTGATGGTCGAAATGTTGCGACACCAAGAATTTACAGAAAAATTGAAAATGAAAAATTGAGTCTTGTAACGATGTACTACTATTCGGAAAATGACAAAATAATACAGCTAATAAATTTTGAGTGGGGAAAAAACAGAAACAAAAATCAAAGCATAGAAGATGTTGTTGCTTCAATGTCCAATAAAGAAAAAGTAGAAAGAATATATAAAGAGAAATTCGATTACATATCAAACTATCTAAAAAGAAAATTGGGAGAACCTGATAGTTCTAAATCGGAAAAAAATGGCGTTGAACAAAAATGGACAAAAGACAATAAAATTGTTGTTTTGGAATATAGCCAGAGAGATGTTGAACTAACAATTTACAGCGAATAAAAAACTGCGTACAACAACATATATAACTCATATCTAAATAGTTGCTTAGTCGAAGTTAAGGCATATTTGCTAATTCGCCAAATTTTTAAATTTGACGATTTCCAATAAAAAAGATAAATAGTAAAATTTAAAAATCTGGCTTGTGCTTAATCCGAAAATAATCGCTAATTTTCACGCTACGAGCCATATACAAGCCCGTTGTGGCACATTTAAAAAACATCGAGATTTGATTAAAACATTTCAGAAATCATTAAAGAAAGAGATTGCCGAATTGAGCAATGAGATTCTGAATTCTGTTTGGTCGAATAGAATTGAACAATCAAATATAGAAAGTCTCGGAATAAAAAATGGAAAACAAATCATTGCGGAATATTTGGAAAATCGAGAATACGGAATAGCCTATAAACATCTTGCATACATCATAACTGAATGCGAAATGGAATTAAGTGTTGAGCGGAAAAACCGAATGGATAAAGTTGCGGATAGAATGAATATTGAACCGGTTAAGTTGCCGACTAATCAAAAAGGAACTGACTTTCTATTTAGTTGCAAAAACCTTTATTTGGCATCAATTCATCCTTTTGACTTTGATAAAAGAAACCTCAATGAATACAAACAAATAGTTGAATTAGGAAAAGAACTTTTGGCTCAAAGAGGAATCCAAAACTTTTTAGGTTATTTGATGGAATCTCAATATCGAATATCAGTTTGGGCATCAATGATTGCAATAGAATACGGAAAACCTAAGCAGGATGAAATACTGAATTTGAGCGGAACGGAAACAATAATTAATGCTTGTTTGGAATGTATAATGAAAAACGAAATTGAACCTTTACCAGCGAAAATAATTGATAACAAAAAAAACTGGGTACAGAAAAACGTGCCACAACACCGTATATAGCTCATAGCTAATCAGTTGCTTAATCGAAGTTAAGGCATATTTGCAAGTCTGCCAAATTTCTTAATTTGGCTTATTGAGAAAAAAAGGTAATAAGAAAATTAAAAAATTCGGCTCGTGCTTAACCGAATAGTTATCGCTAATTTGCACGCTACGAGCCATATACAAAACCGTTGGCAACAAGCTAAAACTTAATAGATGAGAAAGAAAATTGGAGAAATTTTAGTACAAATAATACCCGTTATGATTGGCGTTTATTTGGGGTTCGTTTTATCAAATTGGTCGGAAACGAATAAAAGGAAATCTCAAACAGAACTCTTAAGAAAAAATATTATAACTGAAATAAAATCAAACAAATCAAAAATTTCCGAGGTATTAGATTATCATATAATGGTTAGAGATAGTTCAAGAATTATTCAAAATTCAGATAATATTGAAATGGTATCATTGCCGCCGTTTTTTAAGGGAACTCGGACCGTTATTTTAGGTAATGGTGCTTTTGACACAGGAATTCAAACTGGGCTTATCAACAATTTAAAATTTGAAGAAATTCAGGATATTAACGAGATCTACACTATGCAATCAGCATATAAAGATTTTACTCAACTCATACTGTCAAGTTTGATGATGAAAATTGATTTTAAAGAAAACGATAATGGTGATAGAAAATTTTACGGTTTTTTAGCTGTAACAATGACAGATATTGTAACTCAAGAAAAGAGACTAATAGAGAATTACAAAAAATTATTGGAAGAGATTGATACGGAATAAAGCCAGTTCCCAAGAACGTATAACAACAATTGCGACTTTATGTTCTGCCAATAATTTGATGATAATCTTAAAAATAAAAAATGAAGAATAAAATAGGTTTCAATATAATTTTTGCGATTTTGGCTTTGCCAATAGGAATGGCAATGCTTCGTAATTTTGATTTCCACACCTTTGCATTTAAAAAAACAATTTTGGGTATTATTTACTTAGTTGGATTTATTGCCTGTTTTGTTTTAATGCTTAAGAAAAAGAATAGCAATTAAAGATAATTAGAATAAAGCCAGTTGCCAACAATGCGTATAGCCAATTGCGGCTAAATACTTTATCGATATTCGATGTTTTTAGCTATATTTATTTCAAGCGGACAAAACCTGGCTAACCAACCCGCAACTGTCCATACTCGAAACCGTTGGCAACAACTATAAACAAACATATGGCACATAAATGTTTTGTAAGCTTTAAAACAGAGGATATTGCATATAAAAATCATATCCGAGATGAAATGAATATCGATATGATAGACAAATCATTGAACGAACCAATAATTTCGTTTAATGATGAATATATTATGCGAAAAATTCGAGAAGACTACCTTTCTGATTCAACTGTAACAATTTTCTTAATCGGAACACGAAGCTCTGAAAATCTTGGTTCTCACGAACAACTATATATTAAAAAAGAATTGCAAGCATCACTTTATAATGGACAAAATAACTCGAAAAGTGGAATTTTAGGAATAGTTCTACCATCAATGTACGATACTGTTTATCAAGGTTCATATAATTGTCCAACCTGTGGTGGCTCTCATAATTATGTTGGAATAAACGACTCAACCGTTATAAAAGAATTTCACCACAATTATTACATTCCAGCATATGGAAAATGCTCTTGGAGTGAAGATGACAGGTTTTGCGTATTAGTAAAATGGAGTGATTTCATACAAAATCCAGAATTTTATATAGATAAGGCTTTTAACAAAAGAAGCGAACCAGTTGCAAATAAAACTAAAGTGAAACCATAATGGAATTAAAAGACTTTCCAAATTACTATCAAGCTGCTGACAGCACATCCATAAAGTCTCAAAAATCATATTTGAATATTATTCGTATAGATTTAATTTCAATGATTATTGCTTCATTACTCGCTATATATAGTTTTCAAGATGTTTCACAAAAATTTTGGATTTATAGTTTTACCGGATTATTTCTGCTTATTGGTTTAATCTTAACTATAATCTTAAAAAGTAAAAAATATGAGGACATTTGGTATCAAGGAAGAGCTCTAGCAGAATCAAGTAAGACCCTTACTTGGAGGTTTGTAACCTGTGCTGAATATTTTGAGCATAATTTAGATATAAATACTGCAAAAGAAAGATTTATTGAAAGAATTAGAGAAGTTGCGAACGAATTTAAGGATTTGTCAAAAACAATGGATTCGAAAATATTGAATCAAGAAATTGTTACTTCTAAAATGATGGAATTACGCAATCTTTCAATGGACGAGAGGAAAAGCTACTATATTAAAAATAGAATTCAGGACCAGCAAAATTGGTACTCAAAAAAAGCAGAATGGAATAAGAGCAGGTACAATTTTTGGTTTTGGGTAATAATAGCTTCTCAATTTTTTGCATTAATATCTGTTGTCATACTTATGAACAATCCAGAAAGCAATTGGAATGTAGTAGGATTATTAACTACAATTGCTTCTTCTGCTATTAGTTGGCTACAAATAAAACAACACCAAGAACAAAAACAAGCCTATACAACAGCATCCGAAGAACTAAATTTTATAAAGGAGCTATCTTACAATGTAAGCTCTGAAGAAGAACTATCGGAATTCATTCTTGATTCTGAAAATGCTATTTCAAGAGAGCATACTCTTTGGTTGGCACAAAGACGTAAATAATATGAAGAAAGGTTTAAATAAAGCTGAGCTTTACGAAAGCATAGAATGGGTTTTAGAGGCATATAATAAACCTGCTTTCAGAGATCGTCCTTGCGTTTTTTTGAGCCATAAAAAAGAAGATAAAGCGGAATGCAGAAAAATTGCAGAATATTTAAAACAAGCAGAAATCGATTACTATTTAGATGAGTTAGATAATGAACTTCAAATTGCTGCAAGAGAAAAAAATCCCATAAAAATTACAGAAAGTATCAAAGAAGGAATTAGAAACAGTTCACATATGTTAGTTGTTGTTTCCGAGAAGACGTATAAATCTCAATGGGTGCCATTTGAAGTTGGATATGGACATTCAGCAATTTTAGACAAAGGATTGAAAAAAGACGAAAAACCAGATAGAATAAAATTGTCGATTTTGACATTAAAAGACATTTCCGAAAAAAGTCTTCCAGATTATATGCAAGTTGGAAATATAATAAGAGGAACTAAAAGTTTAAATATTTATATATCAAAAATAACTAACCGAATTGAAAAATCTTTGATTAATGAAAGTCGAGTTTTTTCTGCATCAGATATGAAACATCCGTTAGATAATGTGCTGAATTGGAAATTGTAATAAAATAGCAGTTGCCAACATTGTATAAAAATAATAGCGGTTTAGTCGCTAAAACGAAAATGAAATACATAAATCAAACGACAGTAAAAAACCGAAAAGTAAAAGCATAAAATCCGCTACTATTCTTATACTGGACCGTTAGGTGCAAGCGGATGGCGATCGTAACAAAAAATGAAATCAGACAAATCAATATATAACAATACTAAAGCAGCTATAAATCGTTTACAGCCAAAAGAAACGGATTGGAAATTCACCAAACTCAATAATGAAGATCCGGAAAAAATTAAAACTGACTTTGATTTGTTCAAAAAAGAAATTCCAATAATTGAGATTGCTGACAAAAACTCAAAAACGATAATTACAACAAGAAGAATTATAGAAGTAAATAATTCGATAAAAAGAACTGTAAAATTCCAAGACATTGTACGTTATGATTTTGGGAATTTTAAAGGTGAAATTGAAAATCCTGAATTAAAAAAGTTTAGAACTATTGACTATAAAAACAGAAATGAAACTTTTCAAATTGAAACGGGAAAAGCTGCAATTGTAATAATGACAACTTTAAATACAATAAAAAATCTGACGAAGCCGCCAGCACCTAACAACGGTTCACCGCAAATAACGGGTAGCTAGATGAAAATTGTTATTTTAGAGACCAATTATTAAAACAACTAATCCGACAAATCCGCTTCCTTATTCCCGCAACTTGCGGTAACCGGGACCGTTGTAAACCATTTTATTTGAAACGATGAAAAATCTAATTTTAATAATTCTGCCCCTTATTATTACTTTTAATCAAAACAATAAATTTGATAGAAAAAGTACTGAAGATTTAAAAAATAACTCTATTCAAGAGTTTAAATTAGATTCTTCAGATTATGTTTTAATAAAGTTTGAACCAAAATATGAATGGATCGTAGGAAAAGGTAGAGCAACAGACTTAAATAACTCAGAATTATTACAAATTGAAGATATTTTAGAAAAAGCTGTAGAAGAAAATAACAAAAGACAGAAAACGTATCTAAAAAAACATAATGAAGAAAATCCAAAAGACAAATGGAATAAAACTGGTTATGAATTAAATCTTAAAAAATTTAAAAGACAATATCTGCCAATAATAAATGATAAAGGAGAGAAAGTCATCTGGATAAATTTCTTCTGTAAGGATGAAAATCCAATTCCAAAAGATCGAATTATAATGATGTTAGATGGAGGAAACTGCTTTTTTAATATCAAAATTAACCTAACAAAAAATACTTATTACGATTTACAAATTAACGGATATGCGTAACTATAAAACGGTGTACAACAACGCGTATGGTCAATTGCGGCTAAATAGTTAATCGATATTCGATGTTTTCAGCTATATTTATTTTAAACGGATAAAACCTGGCAAACCAACCCGCAACTGGCCATACTCGAGAACGTTAGCAAAAATTAAAATCGAACTAAATGAGAAAAATTATTCCTATTTCATTATTGATTTTATTACCTATTATTTCTTATTCTCAAAAAAAGATGGGAGTTTTAATTGGATTAAATAATTCATCTATATCAGAGGGAGTTTTAGGGCAAGTTTCAATAACAGATAAAATGGGATTTCATTTAGGTGGATTTTATGAATTTGACTTAAATGAAAAGATAAAGTTTAGACCTAAATTGGTGTATTCTCAGCAAGGAAATCGTGATGGAGGTTCTAGTAGTATTGAACATATCGATTATAAATCTAATTATTTTAATATTCCTCTAAATTTTAAATTCTATGAATCAACATATATTCTTGCTGGACCTCAAATTGGTATTTTAGTATCTGAAGAAAAATATACCCCTTTTATCGAGGGAGAAACTTTTGATTTAGGAATAAACCTAGGGATTGGACAAAAAATTAAAGACTTTTTTCTAGAACTAAATTTATATCAAGGATTAACAAAGGCAATTGACAAACCAAATTATGATGGTGAGTTAGTAAAAGGAACAAATACGTTAATTCAAGTTAGTATCGGATATTATATATTTTGAAAATAACTTTTGCTAACAACGTATAATAGCAATTGCGGCATTTCGTCCTGCGGAGAAATTCAAGCAAGCATAAAAATCAGGAATTTTAGCTATCTTAGTTTTCAACCAATCCGCAACTGACGATTATACGAAGACGTTGTGCGTAAGCTGAGAAAACAACCAAAATCAGTCTAAAATTAAAATCTTTGGGATATTTACGAACTAAAAACAAATCATAACTTAAAAAATTTTACGCTCGATTTTGAGTTTGAAGAATATTATGCAGGAATTTAAATTGGAGATTTTTTAGATTTTGAAATAGAAATTTATAAATTCATAAAATTAAAATCCCGGCGGTTTTTCACACAGAAATACGAGGGCAACGTGAAATATAAATTTGATGATTGGAACAAACATATATACTACTCGAAAACTTGAAAAAGTAACGAATGAATTCATTTCTCAAACTGAAAATAAAGAAAATGAATATTTAGGAAATTGGACTGCTACTCTATTTTATGTTAGTAATAAAAAATGTTGGTTAATTATTAATAAATTGACAAAATACCTTCTGATTTTACCAAATTTAAAAAAACCTGATTTAAAAAACATATCAACTATTTTCAAAGAAACCCTATATTCCCAGTTGACTTACGATGGAATTATAACAGATTATAAATTAGTTGAGAAAATAATTGGAGAAATAAATTTGTGCGAAACGAACAACGACAGAAGCACTAATGGCTCTCTGAACAATTGTCTATTTCAGATGGATGACTGGAAATATGATTATGGAACTTTTGAGAATATGCCATTTAGAGATTTAAACAATAGATTAAATAGTTCACCAAATAAAATGTTGAACTTGAAATATCCTAAAGAAAAAATGAACGAAATGATAAAAGCCTACGCACAACAACGTATATAAAAAATAGCTACGTCTTTTCTTAATCGTAAATTTTGGTATATTTGGTAAGTCGCCAAATCTTTTGATTTGGCTTTTCAAAAGTAAAGTTAAAAACAAAATACAAAAGTTTTGGCTTGTGTTAAACCAAAAGAATTGCGCTTGTTTTTACGCTACTTTCCATATACAAACTCGTTGTACGCAAGGCAAAACGAAATTCTATGACACAACAAAATTTAGATTTAATATTCAATATTTTTGGAGCAATAGGTTCCTTAGCTACATTCGGAGCATTTTTATTTTTGTTTAGAAGAGACAAAGACAAACAAACTCAAATAGACAAATTGACTGGAATTGCAACTTTTTTAGAAGCTCAAAATGAGACGATGAAAGATCAAAATGAATTAATATCTCAACAAGTTGAAATTTTTAGAAATACTTCAATATTAAAGGAACAAGATGACAAAGCTCTTTCTGAGCTAAAAGCTATCGAGGAAAAGAAACTAAAATTAAGTGTAAAGCCAAATTTGTGGTTAAACGGTGCAGGGTATTCTGGAATAGATGGCGAATTAAAGATTGATTTAAATAATAAGGGTGAAGAGGCTCGACTACTTGAGTTTCGACTTAATTCAAATGACATTATTCTACATAGCGAGTCATTACCTTATGATCTTGAAAAAGGACAAAGAAGATATATTTTTGGAAGACAGAGCGGCAATATACATATAAAGGATTGTGAATATGAGATTGATGTTGTTTACCAAGATAAATTAGAAAACAAATATGTCTCAAAAATAGTCGGTAAAGGAGCTAGTGCTAAAATCACAGAAACTAAAGAGGTATAATTGCCCAGCGTACAACATCGGTTAATCGCAAATAACGGGTTTTATCGAAAATGTGTAATTTTAGAAACCAGGAAAGAAAATGGTTAATCCGACAAGTCCGCGTCCCTACTCCCGCAACTTGCGATAACCGTAACCGTTACCCAAAATAGCTCCTGACAAAACTGACCGAAGAAAATTTATAATCAAAATTCGTTAAATTCAGAGTAAATTATTTTAGAAACTCAAGAAATAATCAAGCAATCAAATCATGTGCTGAAATTCAGTTAAATGAAAATTCTAATTTAAAAGGCTAAGCAACACCGCGGATAAGTATTTAAAAGGTATTAGTGAAATTGTAAATCTGGCCGTTAATTTTTGGGATCTAAAGCACTACAGAAAACTAATAATCAAAATAGTTTCAATTTAAAAAGCTAACGCTGCGCGGAACCAATCTCTCTGAGAATTCAATTTAAAATTTAATCCCAATGCTGGAGAAACTTCAAATTGTAAAACTGTATTATCAATTTGGACGCTCAAAACCCTCTCTCCCACTCTGAAAAATTTAAAAAGTCAAATCACATCTAAACCGATATTCGATAATCTGACAACATTTTAAAAAAGGATAAGAACAAAAAACCAATCAAAGCGTGTCGCTACATTGGGTAACATCGGTTATAATTCATTGCGGCGGAATTTTCTACTGAAAATTCCAGGAATATTTGCTAAATTACATCCGTAACCGAAAAGTCCTGGCGGACTTTTCCGCAACAAATCATAACCGGAGCCGTTGTGTGTAATGCTCATCAGAATTAAATCAAAATAATATTAACTAACACAATTATATTAAATGAAAAATTATCAATGTAAAAATTGCGCAACATTATTGCAAAGTAATTCCCTTCCAAGTGCCTCAAACTGCCCATCTGCAACTTTTCATAATTGGCAAAACCTAGGAGAAGTAGGAAATACAAATTATCAATGTAAAAATTGCTCAACAGTCGTAAAGAGCAAAAATTTACCGTCTTCTTCAGGATGTCCAAAAGCAACATTCCATAAATGGTCGAAGTTATAATGGATATTAATGACAAACTTTTAGACCTCTATAGTTCTGAAATTAAAAAATTAACAAGTGCTGATATAAAGGCAGAGAATATCGATGGTCCTTTATTAATGCATTGTTGGGAAGAAGAATATTTTAATTCTAAATATAAGATTCTATTTTTAGGTAGAGAACCTAATGGATGGTTAGGAGATTTATATCACGAAATATCTTATCCAATTCATAGATATAAAGAATTTGAACTTTGTGAAAATGGAAATTACACAGTATTCTGGCAATACATTTACGATTTTAAAAATATTCTTATGCCTGAAACTATTGGTCAAAAGAATTTTTTATGGTCAAATACTTCAAAATTTTCTAAAGCCAAGGAGGGTACGGCTATTTCTCTTGAGGATTTCAAGTTATTTTCTAACAATTTTAAAGTTTTAAAAAATGAAATTAAAATTACAAATCCAGATGTAATTATATTTTTTACGGGATCAGATTGGGATGAAAAAATTCAATATCAATTAGAAGATCAATTGACATTTAATGCAGTAAGTGAAAATTTTGATAAAGCAGAACTAGCAAGAATTTCTAGTAAGAACTTTCCTTTCCATACTTACAGAGTTCCACATCCAATAACAATGCAAACCCAGAAAAAATGGAACTATATGGAAAAAATAATCGAAATAATAAAAGGTAATTAAAATAGTTTTCGCACTACACACAACACCGCTTCATCGCAAATAACGGGTATTGCCGAAAAAGCGTAATTTTAGAAACCAGGAAGGAAAACGGTTAAGCCGACAAGTCCGCATCCCTACTCCCGCAACTTGCGATAAGCGAAACCGTTGTGTACAATACAAAAAAAACTGAATGGAAGAAGATAAAAAACCTAGCAAAGATGAAATCCTAAATAATATACTTGAAATAAGAAAAAAAGAGGAAGAATTAAAAAAAAGAAAACATATACTTCAAAGTAAAAGACCTTGGTACACTCAAGCAACTAATATTATTGGAGTAATCACTATTATTCTGACGATTTCTATTGCCATCTTTTCTTTTATTTCCAATGAAGAAAAACTAGAATTAGTTTGCACTTATTCTGAGGCTGAACCGTTCACAAACATAAGCCCTAATTTAGCAAATAATATTTCTGTCTTATTTAATAATTCAAAGACAGAAAATATTGGAAAAATAAAATTTGTTTTAACAAACAACGGAACTAAAGCTATTAAAAAAAGTGATTTTGTAGATGGTCCAATTGAGTTTAGTATAAAGTCAAATTATAGTAAAATTGAAAATGACAGTTTAAAGAAAATACCTTTGTTGTTGGATGTTGTCAAAATCAAAAATGCAGGACAAAGGAACGATGTGATTAATATCACGTCTAGAGATGGAAACACTAATTTCAATTATCTACCAAGTCTAATCAACCCTAATGAATCTGTAGAATTAGATGCATTAATAAGCAATATAAATAATTTAACAATTTCACTAAAAGGTAATATAGCTGATGGGAATTTTAATATTATAAAACAATATGAAAAGGTAGAAAAGTCGAACTTTTTAATGTTGGGAGAATATTTGATTAAATTTTTGGGAGCTAAATGGATAGCCATAACAATCTTCATTATTTTCTTTTTACTCTCTTTATTGAAAAGCATAGTCAGTATGGAAGATTTTGAACATAATATATTAGATTATACTTTTGGTGCACTTTTTATTGCTATAGATATATTTTTTATAGCAATGATAATTTCAATAGCTAGTAATTAAGTACTGTACACAACAATGGCTATAAGTAATTGCTTGTTCTCACCTACTTCTGAAAATCCTCGCGGATTTTCAGCTTGGTGCGTACTTGCAAAATTAAGTGCTAACCCACGCAACTACTCATAGCCGAAACCGTTAGCAATAATGATGAAAAAAAAACTCGAACAAAAATTAAACTATTTAGGTTCGTCAATTAAACTGACTGATTTTAATACCATTGAACGTGGACTAAAATATCATTTGCGTTTTGAATTAGGCGACCCATTTGAAAACGGAACAAAAAAGCGTGTAAAACAAGCCACAAAACGTGCGATTGAATTGTTTGAAAACCATATCGAAGAAAGCTCTAAATTGTATATCCTGATTTATGACTTAAATGACGAAATGTTTGCTCGAACACCAAATTACATACACGGAATTTTAAATACGGAACAAATTAAGCACGAAGATTATAATGAAAAATTAGCACTACGTTATTTTGACCACGAAACGGAGATTGAATGGACGAAAGGGAAATTGACAATATATTTAGCAGATAGAAATGATATTCCCTATTCAAAGATATTTAATGGAATTGCGAATACCGAAATGGGATTTGAACCCACAGTTCATCAATTAGTTTACTTTTTTCAACCAAAATCCAAAAAATGGTTTTGGATGTATGACGATAGAGGTTGTTTAATGTTTAGCGATGAAGTTTCTGATTTGAAAGAAAATCTAAATAAATTTGACAGTTGGATAGTTGAAACGCAGAGAAGTGAAATGGAAAAACAGTTCGCGTAAATCACTATTGCTAACAACGTATATAAAAAATAGCTGCTTTTTTTCTAAATCGTAAATTTTGGTATATTTGGTAAGTCGCCAAATTTTTTGATTTGGCTTTTGAAAGGTAAAATTAAAAACAAAATGCAAAAATTTTGGCTTGTTTTATGGCGGAGAATTAATCGCTAATTTCAACGCTAATTTTCATATACAATCACGTTACCTGTAATTGCTCCAAAAACTCACTCGAGCCGGTGATGATGAAAAGAGTTGACGAAATTCAAACTCAAAATTGATAAAATAAGATCTGATTCTAATGAATAATAACTCAGCTGAAAAAGAAGAAAATTAGAATGCAAAAAAAGAAAATCGATTAATCGAAAATCAAATTTTCGAAGCTTAATTTTAAGACAAAACTCAGAATTCTGAGAAAAGAAAAAATAAGAGAACTTACAGACTTAAAAGAAGTATTTAGAACAAAAGATTTGATCACTCAAACGCAGAAAAGACTTGAAAAAAATTGAAAGGTCTTTTATAAAATCAAACTGAATTCGAAAATGACAAAATCAGAATCGGTTAATTTCATAGAAAAATTCGATAAAAAAGACCACAATTTAAAGAATATCGGACAAAAATAGCTGAAAAACTCACTTTCATCCTACTCTGATAAATAATAAATAAAAGTCTTGATAGAAATAATCGAAATTTGATAAATTAGAATATAATTAAATATGAACTAAAAAGCTGAACGTGTCGCAACAACAGGTAACAATGTATAACCGCAATTACGGCGGATTCGACTACGTCCGAATCCACTCGGAATTGCTAAAACCTGTGTCAAACCGAAAATAATCGCTAACTTAATCCGTAACTGACGGTTATACTGGTCCGTTGTAAAACATTTGAAAAAAATTCTGAACATATCATTTAAAATTTTTGCACTTATTTGGCTATTAATCCTTGGATTTGGAATTATTGGAACTCAATTTTTCGGAGAAACTTCTGATAATTTAGGTTTTAATGAATATAATCTCGAAAAAGAATCACCCGATAATAAGCAAAGATTTATAGTGAAAAATACTGACACAATTCCTCAAGGTAAATTTAAATATGAAATTTATTTTGCCGAATTTGGAGATAGGATTCAAAATAGAACTTGTGATATAGAAATAAAAGGAAACAAAATAATTATAACTCAAGATTTAACTACTAATCTAACTGGAGAAAAAACTATTTTTAACGGAATGGTTTTAAAACACAAAAGCGGAAAATGGATTTTAGCGGAAAATTATGAAGAAATAAAAGCCGATAAAATTGGAGGATGTACCGCTATTCCAATAATTGATTTTGAGAAAAAATTAATTGAATGGTGTTAGAAAAAAACACTTCACATAAAATATTAGGCGGATTTAATATTGTTGTTAACGGTATTTTTTCTTTACTCTGTTTATCCGAATTTTATAAAGTTGGTATTTTACAAGAAACCAAAAATTACCCTTTTGGAGGAGAAGGACCAGTCCCATTCTATTATAAAACTGCTGATCTTTACTCTAACGTAACTCTAGTTTATGGGTCAATTTTTACAATTCTACTGATAATCGGAATATGGAATATTAAAAATAATAAAGTCAACGAAAAAATATTATTCTGTATTACTTGTGCTTTGATTTTAATACAAGTTTTGCAATAACAAATTATAAAAAACGTTTTACAACACCGTATATAACAAATAGCTAAGTCATTTATAAATCGAAAATTTTGCTATATTTGGAAAGTCGCCAATTTTTTTATTTGGCATTTTAGAATTTTAAAGGTAAAAACTTAAACAAAAAAATTGGCTTGTTTTTCAGCGGAAAGTTAATCGCTAATTTGCACGCTACTTGCCATATACAAACACGTTACCACCAAGCTAAAAAAAATCCTACGTGAATTTAACATACGAAGAAATATTAAACCTTAAGGACTTTAATGGTTTTGACCCTGAACAGATTGTTTCTTTGCTTGGAATAATATTTGAAAATGGCAGAGAACAACAAAGTGTTAGTGATATTAAATTTGGAATAAATTTAGCAAACGAACAGAACCCTATTGACTTTTCAAATGAGAATAAAATGATTTTTCATTATAATCTTGCAAATGGATGGTCATATTTTCAACAATTGACACAAAACTTAAATTCAGATGAATTTTGGAGTTTTGAATTAGAAGAGCTTGAAGAGCAAATAATAAATTTAAGATTAGCTCATTTGTTTTCAAAAGATAGTACTAATAGTTTTAAGAAATGTGAAATTCTAACAAACTTGGGAAATCTATTTAGTCATATTGGTCGTTTTTCAGAAGCTCAATTATATTGGAATTCAGCATTAAAAATAGACCCAAAATTTGCAATGGCAATTGGAAATATTGGTTTTGGTTTAGTTCATTATTCCAAGATCTTATATGATAATGGGCATCAATCTTTGTTCTACAAATTTGGCTACAAACATTTGAAAAATGCATTAAAATCAGATATTTACGAAGATGCTAAAAAAGGTTTTCAAGATATTATTAATTTATTAGAATCTAGATTTAACAAAGAAAGCCTAACAAATATTCCAAACTTAAACGATTATTCAATTGGAGATTCAAAACTTGAAAAAGAATACAGAACTTGGTGTTTAACAAATCATCTTTTCTTAAATCCACTTAATGATATTGTAATCGAAAATATTGCAGGACACGATTGCCTACTTCTTCCATCAATAACATTAAAATTTGATGAACCACCAGTTTATCAAACTATTTTCAATCAAATCAAACAAGAGTTTGTTTCAGCAAGGCATTTATTATTTGAAGGTTTAAATCATAAGGAACTTCATTTTTCAGATAAAGATAATTTACAAATTGACATATTAGATTATGCGGTTTATTCTTATAGTAGCGAAAAAGTAAAAACATCTTTTAGGTTATGTTATTCGATTTTAGATAAAATTGGCTACTTAATAAATGACTATTTAAAACTTGGATTTAAACCAGAACAAGTTTCATTTAGAGGTATTTGGTCTTATTATGACAAGAAAACAAAAACAAAAAAAATGAATGAAAAAATTGTTGCAACTCAAAATTGGGCTTTTAGAGGTCTTTATTGGTTAAGCAAAGATTTATATGTCAAAAATTCATCCTTTTCTGACCCTATAGAACCAGAAGCGAAAGAATTAGCACAAATTAGAAATTTCATAGAACACAAATCTTTTAAAATTGTGGAATTTGGAAAAAATGGACTTTTTGATAATGGACTGACTTATGTAATAGAAAGAGAAGAGTTTGAAAGAAAGACATTAAATTTATTTAAGCTAATCCGAGCAAGTATGATTTATCTATCGTTAGGAATCAATTTAGAAGAAAAAAAGAAAAAATTCACAAAACCAATTCTTCCGATTGAGTTTGTAAAATTAGAAGATGAATTTAAAAGATAAAGCCAGGTGGTAACACCGTATATAATTTATTGCTGGCTTCTCGTCTACTTACGAAAGTCCTCGCGGACTTTCTTTGTCGGTAATTATTTACTAAATTAGTTGCTTAAAACACGCAACAAACCATATACAACAACGTTGACAACCATTAAACAGAATTCATCATTAAAAAGGAACATTGAAATTAATTAAGTTGAAATCAATAATAGACAACAAACTGAAACGATATCTTTTTTATGCAATAGGAGAGTTATGCCTAATCGTTTTGGGAATTCTTGTGGCTTTATATATTAATAACAGGAATGCTAATAATCAATACAAAAAGCAAATTGATAATAATTTATTGCGTGCGTATTCGGAATTAGAAGGGAACATAGAAGAAGCTCAAGAAACCATTTTGAAAATTAAAGAAAAAGACTCTTTAATTTATTTAGTGATGAATGATTTGATTGAACCTGAAGCGTATTACAAAGATATAAATTTAGCCTATTTGATATTATTCTTTTATAATTTAAATATTGAAGACAAGGCATTTCAAAACTTAATATCAATAAATGTAGCTGATAATAAGTATAAGGAAGAATTACTTTCAAGTTTAAAAGAACTGTATTCTATAAATGAAAATATAAAAGAAGTTAACCAAAGAATGTCAACTTTTGTTTATGACAAAAGTTTACCAATGTTAGCTAAAAACACTAAAACTTTTGGAGATTTGACATATAAAGGAGAAATAAAAAAAGACGTTGTTGATTTTTTTATTACTTCGCTAGAATATAAATCATATGTCAGTCAATATGCAATAATTGCAATTAAAAATCAACTTAAACATAATCAGGACTTTCTTAAAAAAGCGTATAGTTTGCGTTCAAAAATGACAAATGAATACAACCTTGATAGTAAAAACTTATTGAAAAAAGATTCTCTTATTTCTCAATATAAAGGTTTATACTCAAGTAAAACTCTAAAAGATACAATAGCTATTAAATTCGCAAATGATTCAATACTGTTTTATAGAAATAAGGAGTTTCAGCTAAACCTTATTCCACTAACTAAAGATTGCTATTTTACAGACAATGAAGGTGGCGGATATTTTGTTTCTTTTCTTGAAAAAAAAGATACTCTACGTATGGAATTAAACTTATTGTCGAATAAGTACTTATATGAAAAAATAAAAAAATAACGGTTGTCAACAAAGTGTATAATTAATTGCTTTGGTCGTTGCTTATTTGGAAAATTCCTTCAGAACCTTCTCGCGTTAGTTTTTGTTTACTAAATTAGTTGCTTAAACACGCAACTAACCATACACAAGACCGTTAGCACCAATTTTGACTCGTCCTGAATAAAGGCTACATAATTTCAAACATTATGTATAAAAATGACAGAGTAATCAGACGGTATTCCGAATCGTTCAAACTAAAAATTTTAGACGAACTTACGGCAGGAAAATTAAACAAGTATCAACTAGGTAAAGCTTACGGTATTGCTCCAACAACCATAAACGAGTGGATCAGGAAATATAACCGTAAAGACCTTATGAACACCAGAGTGACTGTGAAAACAAAAGATGAGATTACACGCATCAAACAGCTTCAAAAAGAAATTGAACAGCTGAAGAAACTTCTTTTGAAAAAGGATATAGACGCCCTTATAGAAGATTCTTATCTTGAAGTGGCAGCAGAACAGCTGGGCTATAAATCAGTGCTTGAACTTAAAAAAAAACTAAGTATCAAGCCTTGATCAAAGCAAAAGAGAACGCTAAAGGATCTGCTACTCTTTCAGCTATAACAGCTTGTTTTGGCCTTAAACGGGATGCATACTACAAATACAAAAGTAGAGAGGACAAACGTTTGAAAATAGAGAAAAAAGTTATTGATATAGTCAAGAAAAAGCGCAGATCACTTCCCAGAGAAGGGGTTAGAAAACTTGCCAGATCACTGAGCAAAGAGTTTACAAATGCCGATTTAAAAATAGGCAGGGATACCTTATTCAACATTCTTAGAAAACACAATATGCTGACACTTAGAAAAAAATACAGCTCTAGAACAACGAACTCATTACACAGGTTCTACAAGTATAAGAATATCATTAAAGATGTAGAAACAACTAGACCAAACCAAGTATGGGTGAGCGATATCACTTACATCAGAACTATAAAAGGCTTTTGTTACCTAGCACTCATTACAGATATGCATAGTCGCAAAATTGTTGGCTATGACATCAGCGACAGCTTGGAACTCAAAGGATGTGTAAGAGCTTTGAATAAAGCTTTATATCAAGCTAAAGATATTGACGCACTTATACACCATTCAGACCGAGGTATTCAGTATTGCAGCAATGTATACACACAGATCCTTAAAAGAAATGACATAAGAATCAGTATGACCGAAGAGAACCATTGCTACGAAAACGCGATGGCAGAACGTGTAAATGGCATATTAAAAGACGAGTTCTATCTCGACCAGACCTTTGATAGCCTACAACACGCTAAGAGAGCTACAAAAAATGCAATTAATTTGTATAATGAAATAAGATTACATTTATCTTTAGACTATAAAACACCAAATATGGTTTATAAATTAACAGCTTAAATCAATTTTAAACTGTAGCTATATTTCAGGACTAGACATTTGAAAAAAAGCACCCGACTAAACAAAAGACGGTTGTAGAATTTAATTTTCACTTAATGCAATTTTTATTCCCATTAGAATAAATACAAATCCACTTAATTTATTTAACCATAGACCAGCATTTGGATTGTTCTTGATTTTTTGAGAAAAAACACTGGCAAATACCGTCAAAATAAAAAACCAAACAATTCCAATTAATGCATAAGCAAGACCCAATATAATAAACGGAACAGGGTTTTCCATTTGAGTTGGATTGATAAATTGAGGAAAAAATGCCAAGAAGAATAATGCAACTTTCGGATTTAATGTATTTGTTAAAAATCCAGACCAAAAATCATTTTTCCCCTTTTCTTGTACTTTCTTTTCATCATTTGTAGGCAAAAAATCCTTTCTATTTTTAAACTTCAAAAATCCCAAGTAGGTTAAATAAAAAACACCTACATATTTAATTATAGTAAATGCGTATGCTGAATTGGCAATAATGACAGACAATCCCAATGCGGCAAATAAAGTGTGAGTTAAAACACCTGCATTCACGCCCAAAGTGGCATAAACCCCTGATTTCCGACCTTGAGCGATAGACTTGTTCAAAACAAATATCGTATCAATTCCTGGCGTCATTATGAAAAATAAAGCCGTTACCATAAAAGCGAATAAGTTTTCGATTCCAATCATTTCTGTTCTTTTCGAATTAAACTAAAACTTTCAGCAAAGAAACTACTTGGGATTCAATCTAAAAATACATATTTTTGATTGACTAATGCGTAAATTGCATTACTTATGACGATTCAACAAATTAAATATTTTTTAGAACTTGCTAAAGAACTCCATTTTTGGAAAACAGCGGAAAAAGTTTTTATCTCTCAATCTTCATTAAGCCGACAAATTCAAGCTTTAGAAGATGAAGTGGGAATAAAGCTTTTTGAACGGGATAAAAGGAATGTGAAATTAACAAATGCGGGCAAATTTCTTCAAGAGCATTGGACAGATAAAATAAATGAATTTGACCAAATATTAAGGCAAGCTAAAAAGATTGATGCGGGTAATTTAGGAACTGTTTCCATAACGTATCCCGGTTCTATAACATTTGAATTTTTACCTAACTTTTTAAAGATTTTAAATACTAATTTACCTGACCTTAAATTAGAGCTGACAGAACCTACAGATGAAAATCACGAAAAATTATTATTGGACTATCGTACGGATATAGCTTTTAGTAGGGATAAAATTAAAAATGGAAATATTGATACTTTAAAATTATATTCAGAACCCATTTGTTTGGTTGTTCCAAATAATCATTGGATAAAGGAAAAGACGTTTAATAACATAGCTGATCTACAAAATGAAAAATTTATTATTTCAGGATTACATCAGACAACATTTTTTGCTTCTTTGCTGAGAAGCTTGTTTGATAAATATGGATTTGAACCAAAAACAACAATTGAGTCAGATTTTGGCGGTATGATATTAAGTCTAGTTTCTAAAGAAATAGGGATTTCAATTCTACCACTTTCATTTAAATCTGCTAAGGTTCAAAATTTACGATTTATCAAATTTGATGAAAAAATTGATTTGTATGTAAATTGGAGAAAAAACGAACTTAATAAAACCATAAAAAAAGTCGTTGAATATGCAGAAACTGTGTGAGGAAAACAAAAACTGGTGCTAACACCGTATATAGCTCATAGCTAATTAGTTGATTAATCAAAGTTATGGCATATTTGCGAAGTCCGCCAATTTTTTTAATTTGGCTTATTGAAAGGAAAAGGTGATAAGAAAATTAAAAAATTCGGCTCGTGCTTAACCGAAAAATAATCGTTAATTTACACGCTACGAGCCATATACAATACCGTTAGGGCACATTAGAACGAAATGAAGAAATACATCATAATTTTAGGAACATTTTTAATTTCAATCGCTTCATTCGGACAGAATATTGACGAATTTAAAAAGGATTTTAAAAAAGCCACCGAAACTGAATTTAGCGAATCCGAATTGAATGAAATGTTCAGAACATATTCAAATTTACTAACACCTCATAGTGACATAACTCAACTTACTGCAAGTTTCAAAAATGAACGAATAGTTCAATATCCACTTTCCGAATTTAAAGAAACAGACGATTATAAATACAATATCCAAAGTCTACTAAATTCAGAAAACCCAAACCAAAGACTACTTTCTTATTTAGTAATTGCTGGAGCTGGAGATAAGAATTATGAAAAGACACTTTTAGAAAAACTAAAAACAGAGGAAACTAAAGGAAACTTAATTTGGTCTGGAATGGCATTAATGTATTTACAAACAAGCCATACAACACCTCTTTTTGACTTTTTAATTGAGAACGAGAATTTTGGAGATAGTCATATGATTCCGATGTATTTCCAACTAAACAAAGACTCACTTCAAAATACCGCTTACAACAGAATTAATAGCACAAACCTAAAAGCTAAAATTCTTTCTGCACAATTACTTTCAAAAACCGGAAAGAATGAAAAAACTGAAAAGCTATTACTTGATGCGGTAAAGAATTGGGATTATAACATAAAAGGTTATGCAATATATTCTGTGAAAGAATTAGAAATGGGGAATCTAAAAGAGACTTTTGTTCCTTTATTAGACAGTATAAAAACTCGTCCTATTGCTATTGAAGCGTTGGCAAATAGTCCAACAAAAGAAGATGTGGGTTATTTAAAACAACTTGCTAATTCAGAAAAAGTTGTTTCTAAAGACATTTTAAACGGCTTTTTAGAATCAAAAAATCCAGAAAGTGTCAAATATTGGCTTGAACTTGTTTCAAGCCGAGAAATCCCTGAAAAGTACTATTTCAATACTTTAAGAAAACCGCTTCTATTCTCTGACGAATTGTTAAATGATGTTCAAACAACTTTAAAAACAACAAAACATCTAACGATTCAAAAAACGTTGATTAAGGTTCTTGAAGGACGAGAAGATTCCGTATCTGAAGAAATACTTTTGAACTATATAGACAATGACGATTCATCAGTTCGATATTGGACTGTGGACGCTCTAAAAAATACTAAATCAAAAATAGTAATTGAAAAACTTGTTGAGCTACTAAAAAACCCCGGAAAGCGAGTTTCACCAATTACACATATCCTAATTAATAATGAGATAGATACACTTCAAAACGTTTATACAAATATTTATAATACTTATGAAAGTTCGGAATGGAAAAGAACAGCGATTGAGTATTTATCTAAATTCCCAAAAGAAGAACATAAAGGAATTTTAAAAGATGTTATCTACAATAAAGATTCGGGATTTTCAATGAACCGAAATGCATCAATTGGACTTGCAAACCTAAATGATAAAAGTTCAATTGACCGAATTATTGAGATAAGCGAAAAAGAAAGAGAAGGAAGTGATGGAAATTGTCAAGCTTACTTGAGAGCATTATCAAAAATAAAAGGAGAAAAAGCGAAGAAATATATATTATCATTTGAAAATAGTGAATCTGAATATATTTCGGAATTAGTGAAAGAAATAATAGCAGAATGGTAGATAATAACGTGCCCTAACAACGTATATAACTCATAGCTAATCAGTTGTTTAAACAAAGTTAAGGCATATTTGGAAAGTCGCCAAATTTTTAAATTTGACGATTTCCAATTAAAAAGATAAATAGTAAAATTTAAAAATCTGGCTTGTACTCAACCGAAAATTAAAAGCTAATTTACACGCTACGAGCCATATACAAAACCGTTACCCACCATTTTGAAAAAAGCAAATCTCGAAAATAAAATCATAGACGCGACTTCAAGTTTACTTGATATGGCAACTGATATGTGTTGGAATAAAATCTCGAGAAAGTGTGATTATATTATGTCCGAAATTGACAATTCAATCGGAGGAAATCTTTATGAACAAGCGAAAATAAGAAAGAAAATTAACGACAAAAAAACGCCCAAATCGGTAAGTGAAATTGTGGCGGAATTGAATAAATTATTTGAGAATCTTTACGACATAAATCTTTATATTTATAAATCTCTAAATAACAAAACCATAGTCGAAATAAGATATTTTCTCAAAACAGCTCACACAGCGGAATTTTATTCAACAATAATAGATAATGAACCGATGTTGCATTGTAAAGTATCGATTCCACCTTACGTTGCGAAAAAACCCAACTCTGATGAGATTCAAAAAAAATTCGATGTGAATTGGGAATTAGGTGGAATTAGGCAAGAATGGAATAAATTTTTGGGTAAATTACGGTATCAAATATGGAAATATAATTACGACCGAAAACAAAGATTGCGAAAAAAAACGGTGGGTAACAACGTATATAAAAAATAGCTATGTTATTTCTAAAACGTAAATTTTGGTATATTTGGTAAGTCGCCAAATCTTTTGATTTGGCTTTTGAAAAGTAAAGATAAAATCAAAATGCAAAAGCTTTGGCTTATGGTGAGACTGAAAAGATTGTGCTTGTTTTTACGCTACTTTCCATATACAAACTCGTTGCCAGTAATCTAAAAAACATACTCATTGAATCCAATTTACTTAGATACACACATTCATACTTCTGCAAATCCTAATCAGGTAAATGAAGATTATGATATTGATTTATTAGTCGCTAAAATTAAAGAATTTAATGGTAATTCTGAATTTTTGATTTCGCTAACAGACCATAATATGGTTAATAAAAGTGCCTATCTGAAAGCGGTGGAATTAAATTTAAATATAATTCTTGGTGTAGAATTACACATAAAAAATTATGATGATTGTCCAGCTTATCATTGTCATATTTATTTTGACCTTATAGAAATTACAGAAGTTATTCTTGACGATATAAACAAAAAATTAGATGAATTATACTCTAATAAGGAAGTTGTCAAAAAAGACCCAAAGATTCCTACAATACAGGAGATAATTAATAAATTTGATTCTTACGAATTTATGCTACTTCCTCACGGAGGACAATCGCACGCTACTTTTAATACTTCAATTCCAAAAGATACAAGATTAGATAGTACTTTAGAAAGAAATGTTTATTACAATCATTTCGAAGGATTTACTGCAAGAGGAGACAAAGGCCTTGAAAAAACTCAAGCATATTTTAAAAAACTTGGAATAAATGAATTCGTAAATCTTATCACTTGTAGTGATAATTATACACCTTCAACTTATCCTAATGGTAAAGACAAAAATCCATTTAATCCAACTTGGATGCTTGCAAAACCAACTTTCAATGGATTAAGACTTTCTTTATCCGAACAATCCAGATTAATTTATTCAGAAAATAAACCTAAATTTTATTCCGAGAATATTAAATCAGTTTCTCATAAAGAAAAAAACCTAGATATAGATGTAGAACTAACTTCTGGATTAAATGTAATAATTGGAGGCTCTTCTAGTGGCAAAACATTATTAGTAGATTCTATTGTTAGAGGTATAAATAAGACTGTTCAAGATTCTATTTATAAACAATATGAAATTGATAAAATTAATATTGTAAATCCATCAGGTATGAAACCTCATTACCTCTCTCAAAATTATATTATGGGAGTTGTAAATAATATTAGTGACGATAAAATTGAAAATATAGATATAATAAAAAGAGCATTTCCAGGAGACGAAGAAATTAAAACAAGTATCAATAATGGCTTGCGAGAATTTAAAAAGAATATAATATCATTAATTGAAAGTGTAAAAATTCTTGAAGCCGAGAGCCAAACATTACAAACCACACCTATTATTTCAAGATTAATTACAAGAGATAATTTAGAAACCAATATTTATGACAATCTTCAATCAAATGAATTAGAGAATGAGAAATTAAGATTTTCACAAGGCACTTATGATGAATATGTACAATCTTTGGATTCTATAGATGACTTTTTATCTAAATACCCATTTGTTGAACACGATTCAGATTTGGTAACTAAACTTAAAGATGAATTATCAAATGTTTTAACTATATCAAATAAGGAAAAACAAGTTAGAACTTTACTTGTGCAAGAGCAAGAGTCATACAATCAAGTGTTGAGACATTCAAACTCTGAAGAACAAACAAAGAGTCAAAATTTCATCAAGCTTTTAGAGTCTTTAAAAAAATATGTGAGAGCCTATAGAAAATTTCATAG
The DNA here is from genome assembly GCF_030409505.1 of Zunongwangia endophytica. Classification (NCBI taxonomy): domain Bacteria; kingdom Pseudomonadati; phylum Bacteroidota; class Flavobacteriia; order Flavobacteriales; family Flavobacteriaceae; genus Zunongwangia; species Zunongwangia endophytica. The sequence continues at coordinate 1,062,460 of NZ_JAUFPZ010000002.1, forward strand.
AACTATAAATTCAATTTCAAGCTATACTCTCAATTTTGATTCAGAGGAAATAGAATCAATGGGACACAAATTATATATAGAGAATGATTTTATATTAAGTACAGATAAGTTTATCGAAGTAGTTAACCATTTTCTAAAAAATAAAATAAGCGGTTTTGAAAATATTACACCTGAATTATTATTTGAAAGTAATTTCAAAAAACAAAAACCTAAAGTTCAAGATTATGATGACTTCGAAAACAGAATTTACAACAGTTTCGAAGAGTTAAATAAGAAAAAATACAAAATCATTACTAATGATGGTCGTGAATTTGATAAACTTAGTCCTGGTTGGAAAACATCTGTAATTCTTGATATAATACTAGGGTATGATAAAGATAGTGCACCAATAATAATAGACCAACCAGAGGATAATTTAGCAACTGATTACATAAATAAAGGATTAGTTACTGCTGTAAAAAAAATAAAAAATAAAAAACAAATAATTTTAGTTTCTCATAACGCAACAATCCCAATGTTAGCAGATGCACAAAATATAATTCTGTGCAAAAATGAAAATAATAAATTAATAATAAAATCAAGTCCTTTAGAAGGCGAAATTGAAGGAACAAGTGTTGTTGATTTAATTGCAAAAATTACAGACGGAGGTAAATCTTCAATTAAAAAAAGAGTAAAAAAATATAACCTCAAAAAATTCAGCGAATAATGAAATTAATATTTAATAAAGAAGATAATAACGATATAACTGTAAAAATACAGCAAGGAACTATTCCAGTTCAGTTTACATATACTGAAATGATAAAACAACTTCTCGAAAATAATACCATTGTATCCACCCCACCAACTGCATCTTGATTAGTTAACTTTCTACCGATAGCTTTGCTCTAAAATAATATTTATTATGAGCAAACAGGGAGAAATGTACACTTTAGTTAATGACTATCGTAATAGCGGTCTTTCGGCAAAAGCTTTTAGCAAAGAAAAAGGAATCAGTCCTTCCACCTTTTGTTACTGGATCCGCAAAAAGAAAGATGAAGATCGGCCCGGGGATTTGTAGAAGTTACCAAGGGATTAAAGTCGTCATCGGGTGAGCTGGAACTTATTTATCCCAACGGGGTCAAACTCCAAATGAATGCTGCGGACCTGGGACTTATTGCCCGGTTAGTTAAGTTGTATTAATGTTCTCCTTAGGTTCCTCCCATAATTATCACTTTTATCGTAAGTCTTGTGATATGCGAAAATCATTTAATGGCTTGAGCGGGCTGGTGAGAAATGAGCTCAACCGGAAGCCTACCAGCGGTGATGTGTTCGTTTTTCTTAACCGTAACCGCACCCATCTCAAGCTGCTTCACTGGGAGCGGGGCGGCTTTGTTTTATACTACAAACGTCTGGAGCGCGGAAGCTTTACTCCGCCTGTAATTAAAGAAGATCAGACCAGTTTTACCTGGCCGCAATTGGTACTGATGATAGAGGGTATTACGGTTGAAAAAAGTGTTCAGAAACTGCGCTACTCCCACTAGAAAATAATCGTGTTTTATTAGTAAAAACAGGGGTTCACGGTAGGTTTAACAGGTCTGTTTTTGTATCTTTAACCCATGCAAGAACCCTTAGAAAACCTTACTAAAGATCAGCTTTTGGTCCTCCTGAAGAAGGAGACGAAAAAGAGGGGAAAAGCTGAAAAAAGTGTTTCCAAAAGGGAGCAAGAAGTTAAAAAAGCACAGCATGAGATTGCTGACCTGAAATTCCAGGTGGAGTACTACAAACGTCTGGCCTTTGGCCAAAAAAGGGAACGTTTCGAAGGGGATAAGAACCAGTTGGGCCTTCCCTTTGAAATGGAGCCCCAAAAGGCAGCGGCACAAGAATCCGGGTTAAAAGAAAAGCTCAGTGGCCAGCGTCGCAAAAAAACTTCCAACCACAAAGGAAGAATGGCCCTTCCGGAGCATCTTGAGGTCAAAGAGATCGAGATCTATCCTGAAGAAGATATTACCGATATGGTTTGTATTGGCAAGGAAGTGACCGACGAGCTGGAATACGAGCCTGCCAGATACTATATTAAACGCTACATCCGCTATAAGTATGCTCCAACCAATAAAGAAGGAGTAATCATCGGGGAACTTCCCGAGCGGGTGATCGAAAAGGGAATCCCGGGGCCGGACTCCTAGCTTCGATCTTGGTCGATAAGTACCAGGACCATCTCCCGCTCTACCGACAGCTGCAACGCTTTAAAAGGGCGGATATCCCCATAGCCTCCTCCACACTGGAAGGCTGGACCAGGCAAAGCCTTAAAATCATCGATATCCTTTACCAACACCTACTGGAGGATATTCGCTCCAAAGGATATCTGCAAAGTGACGAAACCCCCATAAGGGTAATGGATCCCGCTAAAAAAGGAAAAACACATCAAGGGTATTATTGGGTACATCATTGTCCCATGGATGGCAGCGTACTCTTTGATTACAGGCCCGGGCGTAGCCGTGAGGCTGCCGATCATGTATTGGCCGGGTTTAAAGGCTACCTTCAAAGTGATGGCTATGCCGCTTATGATAAAATCGGCAAGCGTGAAGGGGTTACCCACCTGAACTGCTGGGCCCACGCCAGAAGGGAATTTGACAAGGCAAAAGATAATGATAGGGAGCGCGCTGAAAAAGCATTGGGCTTTATCCAGAAACTATACGCGGTAGAAGCCCAGGCACGAGAGCAAAACTTAAGCCCGGAGCAGCGTAAGTCCCTGCGATTGGAAAAAGCACTGCCTGTCATCAATGAATTTGGCAAATGGATGTTCGATCAGATGAAGCATCGGCTAATCCTTCCCAAAAGTCCTATCGGAAAGGCCTTCAAGTATTCTATGGATCGTTGGGACCAACTTAGCGCCTATCTTTTTGATGGTATTCTGGAGATCGATAATAATTTAGTGGAAAATGCCATCAGGCCATTGGCACTGGGCAGAAAAAATTACCTGTTTGCAGGTTCTCATTCAGCAGCAGAAAGAGCCGCAGGAATCTATTCCTTCTTTGCCATCTGCAAAAAGCACGAGGTGAATCCATTTGAGTGGCTTAAATATACCCTAGAGAATATTATGTCCATCAACCATAAGAACATCCGAAATCTCTACCCACAGAATTACAAGAAATTACAGCAAGTTTAGATCAAGTTTACAAGAAGGGAATCCGGTAAATAAAATTATGCTAAGTTAGTAGATGTGGTTGGTGGGCCGCATACATACCATTGATGATACTGATTTTGGTAATTTAACAGAAGACGAAAAGAAAAATCTAGAAGATATGTTAGGTAAAATTTCTGACATCTTTAAGGAAGAGGAAGAGGAAGAGGAAGATAAAATAGAGGCATCTGAATAAAAGACTACTGGCAACACCGTATATAATTTATTGCTGGCTTCCCGCCTACTTACGAAAGTCCTCGCGGACTTTCTTGGCCGGTAATTATTTACTAAATGAGTTGCTTAAAACACGCAACAAACCATATACAAACACGTTGTGCGTCATTTAAGAAAACCGAAACATTAAAAAATATGGCATTAGACATTTCAAAAATATTAGTAGTAGGAGTTTCTTCCAGGGCACTTTTCAACTTAGAAAAAGAAAATGAAATCTTCAAAAAAGAAAACATTGAGGGCTTCAGACGATATCAGTTAGAACACGAAGATGAACTATTAACAGAAGGAACTGCTTTTCCTCTAATTAAGAGTTTATTAAAACTAAATGATATCGCTTCAAAACAAATTGTAGAAGTTGTCGTAATGTCTAGAAATAGTCCGGAAACTGGAGTTAGAGTTTTAAAATCTATCAAACATTTTAATCTTCCAATTACAAGATGGGCGTTTTCTGGAGGAGAACCACTTTCGCCATTTATTGACGCGTTTGATATTGATTTGTTTTTATCAAAAGATGAAGAAGATGTTCAGAAAATAAGTGATACGTCAAATTGTGCCACAGCTTTAATTTATGAACCACCAACAGATTATGTTCCCGAAATTGACAGAGTAAAATTTGCATTTGATGCAGATGCTGTAGTTTTCTCAGAAGAATCGGAACAGATTTATAAAGAACAAGGAATAGAAGCTTTTCATAAACACGAATCCGAAAATGAAGACGTGACACTCAATGACGGACCATTCGCTGAATTATTAAGAAAACTATCTAAAATTCAAGAATTCTTGCCTACCACTATAGAATTAACACCTTTAAGGATAGCAATTGTAACAGCTAGAAATGCACCAAGTCATATGCGAGTAATCAAAACTCTTCGTCATTGGGGTGTTTATGTTGATGAAGCTTATTTTATGGGTGGTTTATCAAAAGATAAAGTTCTAAAAGCATTTGGAGCACATATTTTCTTTGATGACCAAGAAACTCATTTGGATGGCTCTAGTAAAGTAGTTCCATCTGGAAAGGTATTATATAAGACAGATTCACCTCTTAGAAAATACGAAAAAAAGAAGAAAGAAAAATAAAAAACGAACGCACAACAATGGCTATAAGTAATTGCTTGTCCTCGCCCACTTCTGAAAATCCTCGCGGATTTTCAGTTTGATGTGTACTTGCTAAATTAAGCGCTAACCCACGCAACTACTCATAGCCGAGACCGTTAGCCACAATTAAAAAAACAACACTAATGAGCGATTTCACATATGAATTACCACCTGAACAAGACTTCTTTAAGGCCTTAATTGAATATGTAGAACACAAACAGCAAAATGACATAGCTGAATTATTAAAAAAATGTACTATGTCATTTCAAGAAACCAGTAATTTCACACATAAGATATGGAATACATATTGGTGTTCAATCATTTTTTCACTTCCTATTTCAGAACTTCCGAACATAAATCAAAGAACACATACTATACTCAAGGAATATTGTGACCAATTACTTCCGACAAACTGTGGTTTTTTAATTAAAGAAATAAATTTCGTGCCTCAAATAGTTCAACACCCTGTTGAACAACCTGCTGATGTAGAAGTCGTATTTGAAAAACAAAAAAATAAAATAATTGACGTTATAAATCAAGCAAAATTTACGATTTGGATTGCTGTTGCTTGGTTTACATTAGATGAAATTTATGATTTACTTGTTGAAAAAAGTAATGAGGGAATTGATATTCGCATTATTGTGAGTAAAGACGAAATAAATAAGAAAAAATATGATAAATACAAGGACAAACTAAATATAAAAGGCTATCCAAAGTTTGGAGCATTTAATGATAATTTAATGCACAATAAATTTTGTGTCATTGATTTACAGAAAGTTATACACGGCTCTTATAATTGGTCAAGAAGAGCTGAATATAATAAAGAAACTGTTGAAGTTGTTGATGATAGAAAAGTAGCAGAAGAATTTGCCGAACAGTTCAAACAGCTACAATTGGAATTGAACAAAGAATAATAACTGTGGCTAACACCGTATAACAACAATTGCGGTTTAGTGCTTAATCAAAGGTCATTGCGTGTTTGTAACGTCTGATTTTCCCTCGGAAAATTCTCGCATGCAAACTCGCAACTATTGTTATACATAAACGTTGCCAAAAATAGCTCCGAAACCAAATCAGAAGTTTAAATCATTGAATTCACTGAAACTTATCAATTTTTCGGGAAAAGCAGAAATGAAAAAACGGAATGGCTAAAAGTGACGTTAGCAATACGTGGACTTAAACTCACTCGAATAGAAAAGAAAAGAAAAAAGATAAATTGTTGCGGATAAAATTTTATCAGCACTGCTCTATTTTCTAATCTTTGCGGATAAAAATTCAATTTATAATTCATTTTCAAAATGATAATTTAATCTAAACGGACTAAAAAGCTCAGGGACGATAAACAGGAATCGCTTAGCAGTTCGTACTCAGCAGAACGTGTCGCTACATTAGGCAACAACGTATACCAGCAATTGCGGGTTTTGTGTCCTGCGGACACAATATCGAAAGCGTGAAATTCGGGGATTTTTTCTATCTTAGTTTTCCAAACACCGCAACTGACGGGTATTCAATACCGTTGCCAGCAATGCTGACTCGTCCTGAATAAAGGCTACATAATTTCAAACATTATGTATAAAAATGACAGAGTAATCAGACGGTATTCCGAATCGTTCAAACTAAAAATTTTAGACGAACTTACGGCAGGAAAATTAAACAAGTATCAACTAGGTAAAGCTTACGGTATTGCTCCAACAACCATAAACGAGTGGATCAGGAAATATAACCGTAAAGACCTTATGAACACCAGAGTGACTGTGAAAACAAAAGATGAGATTACACGCATCAAACAGCTTCAAAAAGAAATTGAACAGCTGAAGAAACTTCTTTTGAAAAAGGATATAGACGCCCTTATAGAAGATTCTTATCTTGAAGTGGCAGCAGAACAGCTGGGCTATAAATCAGTGCTTGAACTTAAAAAAAAACTAAGTATCAAGCCTTGATCAAAGCAAAAGAGAACGCTAAAGGATCTGCTACTCTTTCAGCTATAACAGCTTGTTTTGGCCTTAAACGGGATGCATACTACAAATACAAAAGTAGAGAGGACAAACGTTTGAAAATAGAGAAAAAAGTTATTGATATAGTCAAGAAAAAGCGCAGATCACTTCCCAGAGAAGGGGTTAGAAAACTTGCCAGATCACTGAGCAAAGAGTTTACAAATGCCGATTTAAAAATAGGCAGGGATACCTTATTCAACATTCTTAGAAAACACAATATGCTGACACTTAGAAAAAAATACAGCTCTAGAACAACGAACTCATTACACAGGTTCTACAAGTATAAGAATATCATTAAAGATGTAGAAACAACTAGATCAAACCAAATCTGGGTGAGCGATATCACTTATATCAGAACTATAAAAGGCTTTTGTTACCTAGCACTCATTACAGATATGCATAGTCGCAAAATTGTCGGCTATGACATCAGCAATAGCCTAGAACTAAAAGGCTGTGTAAGAGCTTTGAACAAAGCCTTATATCAAGCTAAAGATATTGACGCACTTATACACCATTCTGACAGAGGTATCCAGTATTGCAGCAATGTATACACACAGATCCTTAAAAGAAATAATATAGGAATCAGTATGACCGAAGAGAACCATTGCTACGAAAACGCGATGGCAGAACGTGTAAATGGCATATTAAAAGACGAGTTCTATCTCGACCAGACCTTTGATAGTCTACAACACGCTAAGAGGGCTACAGAAAATGCAATTAATTTGTATAATGAAATAAGATTACATTTATCTTTAGACTATCAAACACCAAATATGGTTTATAAATTAACAGCTTAAATCAATTTTAACCTGTAGCCATATTTTAGGACTAGACACTAGTTATGGTACTGAATTAAATTCTTTAAAAATCATTTCAATGCTAACGCATATTGACTATATTATAAATCATTTTAAATCGAACTAAATAAACAATTGCCAACAACGCGTATAGACAATTGCGGCTAAATACTTAATCGATATTCGATGTTTTTAGCTATATTTATTTTAAGCGGACAAAACTTGGCAAACCAGCCCGCAACTGTCCATACTCGAAACCGTTATACACAATTATGAGGACTGTACTTTCCTGAAATAGGTTGACTAAAAATTAAACCTTTTAGTACTATACCTAATGAAAGAACGAAATCAACACTGTCGAAAAAATTCCTACAAAAAAGTGGGATACGATCTTAAACTGGTCATCATTGATCAGATACAGAATGCGCAGATTTCTATTAATCATGCTGCTCTTAAATATCAAGTTTCCAGAGCTTCCATCTATTACTGGTTAAAAAAATACAGTACTTTAGAACAAAAGAAACAAGGGATGAGCAAAAAATATGAAATCAAGAAACTAAAGGAAAAAATAGAGGAACTCGAGTTTGTAAAAGACTTCCAGCAAGACATTATTGCTGACATGGAGCTTATTACAGGAGTTGATATGGCAAAAAAGTCATTACCCAAAACATTAGCAGACGAGATCGAAAAAAAGAAACTAAACCGTTCAAAAGAAAATGGTTGATCCAATGTTTTGGGATTTCTAAACAAGCTTTTTATAAACGATTAAGATCTCAAAAGACCAGACAAGTTCAGCAACAGCTGATCATTCGGCTTATAAAAGAGTACCGAAGTAAGTATGGAATGCGTACCGGTGGGATTAAACTCTATAAGGAATTAAAGAATGATATGAACCGACTCGGTATTAAAATAGGAAGGGATAAATTCTATCGAGTAATGCGTATCAACAATCTTTTAGTACCTAAAACAAAGCGGTTCCATATCACAACCGATTCAAAACATCGATTCTTTAAATACAGAAACATGATAAAGAATAAAGTACCTAGTAGACCTGAACAACTTTGGGTAAGTGATATCACCTATATCAAAACACAGAGCGGCCATAGTTACCTGGCTCTGGTCACAGACGCCTATTCAAAGCAAATTATGGGGTACAAACTAGCAAGCCATATGAAAACCTCACTTTGTATCGATGCACTTAAAATGGCGCTTAAAAATAGAAAATACAAGAATCAGAAACTCATCCATCATTCCGATCGCGGAATTCAGTATTGTAATCCACTATATACCGGCTTCGCTGAGCAAGAAGGAATACTTATGAGTATGACCGAAAAGTATGATCCTTATGAAAATGCGATAGCAGAACGCATTAACAGAACACTCAAATATGAATACGATTTAAAACGTACCATAAAAAATACTAAATTAGCTAAGAAGATAGTCAAACGAGCCGTGGAAATTTATAATAACAAGCGACCACATTTTAGTCTCAAATTGAACACCCCTAACTTTGTTCATTTGAATAAAAATGTAGACTATCATTCCTACAAAAAAAACAAACAGAATTTAGAAGTATTGACCATTTAAAATGTCGAAAAATTGAACCAAAAATCGTCAACCTATTTCAGTATAATACAAAACCGACCGAAATTGACTAAAAAAGAACCTAAAGAAATATTTTACAAATCACTTATTGCATGTATTGCCATTATCGGATTTGGAATTTATTTATCAATTAGAGGAAGTAAAGAGAAAACTGAATTTGAAAATGTTACTGGAAAAATAGATTATTTCGACAAAACATTTCAAGAAATAAATTATAGAAATAAAGGAAACCATCGATTTATACATATCGCTGATTTTCCTCTTGTGTTTGACATATTTGTTGGAAAAGAAACTGGAGATTTCAGCCCAAAATTTGAACAATTGGACAAACTTAAAGTTGGAGATAAAATAACTATTTATCTCGCTGACAAAACACCTTTACAACGGAATAGAGATTTAAGATTAAATAAAACAGTCCAATTTATTGACAAAGATGGAGAAGCATATTTTATTCGCGGGAATAAAGATAAGTATGGTGGTTATTTTCTTTGCGGAATTGGAATTTTACTCACAATTACACTTCTGATTTTGAAACAGGTCGGAAAAATAAAATAATAAAAACGTTGGGTAACACCGTGTATAATTAATTGCTTTGGCAAGTGCTTATTTGGAAAATTCCTTCGGAATTTTCTCGCGTTCGTTTTTGTTTACTAAATTAGTTGCTTAAACACGCAACTAACCATACACAAACACGTTGCCACCAACATTAAAAAAGCGATTTAAATTTTAATAAGTAAAAAATATCAATTTTGATTATTCGAAAATAGAGATCTGTAGCCAATTATTTTCAGAAAAAATCAAAACTTTAAAAATTTCAATACAATGAAAAAGTATACAATTTTAGCAATCACAATTCTGTTGAATATGAATTTGTTGGCTCAAATGAAAATAGAAAAAAACCAAAATGATTTACATCAGAAAAATGAAAATTTCATTAAAACATATAGAATTTTTCCAACCGTAAACATGTGGTATTTTATCAAATTGAATACACGAACTGGACAAATGTGGCAAATTAAATTTGATCAAAAAGAAACAAAACAATTAGATATACCTTTGAATACTTTATCATTAATAAAGAAAGAATATGAAGTGGATAATAGGTTCATACTATATCCAACTAAAAATAATTCCAATTACTTACTTCTAGACCAAATAAATGGTAAAATATGGCAACTTAATTGGGATACGAGACCTGAAAAAAATAGGATTACCTCTCTAAACAGCTTTTCTCTCATTGAGAAGCAAAATACAATCGACAATAGGTTTATTCTCTATCCGACTAAAAATAATTGGAATTACTTACTTCTTGATAAAATAAACGGTAATCTTTGGCAAGTTCACTGGTCAACCAAACCGGAAGAAGGAGAATTAATATCTATTAAATAATTAGCTATAAAATACGAAAACCGAACAATAGCTCTAAACTTATCAAACCAATAGAAACAGACAAATTCAGCCAAAATATAATATGAAGAGTAAATTTATTATTATCGCTATGCTATTAATAGCACTCTCTGGTTATTCGCAGATTCAATTTGTAAATAAGACATCCAGCGAACCTATTCCAAATGTAAAAGTCTTTAATAAAGATGGAAAAATATTGTCTGTCAGTAACTCTAATGGAATAAGTCGATTTAAAAAAAATGAACTTTTAAAAAATGATACTGTTAATATTTTTCATTCAAATTTTGAAATTAAATACTTGCCATATAAAGATTTATTAAAAAAAGACAGATTCTTATTGTCCCCTTCTGATTATGAAAATTTACAAGAGGTAGTTATAACTTCCAAGAATCCACGATATCTAAAGATTACAGGTTATTACATAAGCTACCAACTTATTGATAATAAACCTCAATCTTTTTCTGATGGAATAATAGAGTACTTTATCGATACAAAGAAATCTAAAGTAAAAGATTACAACATTAAAGAGTCCAGAATTTTTAAAGATAAAAGCTACATAAGTGAATTAAAGAAAGCAAAACCAAAGGCTGTGAGTATGTTAGGATCTAATTTACTGCCTTTCACTTTCGAAGAAGAAATTTTATTAAGCGAGTGGAAGAATAGAGATGAAACTTTTTCAGAAATGTTAAATGAGGATTGGGTTGGCAATATTGAAAATGAAAATGATGGTTCGGTTTTAACGATTGAATACTATACGCCTGAAAATCCAAGAAAAATTTCGTTATTGGGTCTAAAAACTGTGATTAATCATCATTTAATACAGGAAGAATTTAGTTCAAATGAAACCAAAATTGCCAGTATAAAACGGGTTACTAAATACTTCAGTAGTGAAAGGGAAAAAAAAGATGAAAAAATTAATTATGAATTAGAACAAGATTTCTTTGTCAATAGTATTCAATATATGAATAGAGAAAAATTTAAATTAGCAACCGTTGATATAAGCCACGATACAAATACAAATTTCTCATCCGATTTTTGGACAACATTCCAGAGTTTTATTCCTCCAACTATACAACAGAAACTTTACCACAATATGGAATTGATCAAGAAATAGAAAGAAAGAAGAAAAGCTTTGAAAATTCAACCTGTTCTTGACTATTTATAATTGGAGGAGCGCAATTTTTTATTACAAGAGATCAAATTTTATTACAAAATAAACTCTTTTTCAAGAAATACGAACTAAATATTTGCCGTCCAAGTGAATTCATTACCCAACTAGATGAAAATATTCAAATTTCTAAATACAAACCTCAAAGATTAATTGGAACTAATATAAATTCTAAAAGAGTGACCAGTGAAAACATTGATTATTTCACAAATTAGTTTCTAAAAGCAAACGAAAGAAAAAATAAATTTCAAAGAATAATTAGAACTGCACTTTCATCTCCAAATTTGTATGAATTAATAACAATTTCAAAAGGAGATCAAATTTTAGCTTTTATAATTTTTGATCGTAGTTCAAATTTAAAGTTGTCCATACCCGTCTTTAGATTTTTAAATAGTAGTTTAAAAATCACTTTGTCTAAGCATCTTCTGTTTAAAGCTATTTTAGCTTCAACAAATGAAAATAGATCTTTAATTGAAATTTCAGAAAATTATCTTGAAGAAGATATTTTAAATTCGATTACGGAAGCTAAATTTATAAAAAAAGGTAAGAATTGGGAAAAAATAAATTTAAAAAAAATTGTACCATTCGACGAAATCAAAAATTTGATCTCAAAAGATTATTTCAAAGAATTTATAAATCAAATTGATTTAGAAGAAAATAGAGAAAATTACGCTTTTTTAAAAAAATATAATTTTGAAAGGCACCTATCCCCTATAAAAATTAAGGATTTAGATATTGCAACATTTATCATACCGATTAAACCTGTATGGGCAGAACAATTATTTGATGATCGGTCTAATGAAAAATTACGTTTATTTGAATCTAAAAATGAACTTTTATTAAATAGAGAAAATGTTTATTACAGATCACCATCTAAGCGATCATTATCAGCTCCTGCAAGAATATTATGGTATACCAGTGAAAATCCCATTACTAAAGAAAAAGGGCAAATCAAAGCAGTCTCATATATTGATGAAATCTTTATTGACAATTCAAAAAAACTATTTAAGCAATTTGAACAATTAGGCATCTATAAATGGAAAGATATTGAAAAAACATCTGACAAAAATAATAAAATAATGGTGGTTGTTTTTTCTGACACTGAGCTTCTAAATAGGCCAGTAGATTTAAAATTTCTTAGAAATTTATTTAAAGAAAAAGAAAGTAAAAATTTTATGGTTTTATCTCCAATTAAAATTAAAACTGAAACGTATCTTGCAATTTATAAAAGAGGTATGGAAAAATGAAAAGTGATATTTCGGTAGAGAGTATATTATTAATATCAGTAAAGCCAGAATTTGCTGAGAAAATATTGATTGGAAAAAAAACTATAGAATTAAGAAAGTCTACCCCTAAAAAGGTAAATAAGGAAAATTACATTTTGATTTATGTTACATCACCAATTAAAGAACTATGGGCTATATGTAAAATAAATAATTTAATCAAAGAGGATAAAAAAACTTTTTGGAACAAGTATGGCTCTAAAACAGGAATAACAAAATATCAGTTCAATGAATATTGTAAAACCAATGAAAATGCATTTGGAATAGAATTGAAAGAAATAAAAAATTTTTCTAAATATTCTATTGAGTTGAAAGATTTAAAGAAAGCGTTCCCAAATTTTATGCCTCCACAAACTTATTCCTATATAAAGAGTGATGAAATTAATTTTAGCGTTCTAAAACAGATTCTAAATAAAATTGATAAAAAGCCAGTTGCCAACAACGTATATAAAAAATAGCTGCGTCTTTTCTAAACTGTAAATTTTGGTATATTTGGTAAGTCGCCAAATCTTTTGATTTGGATTTTGAAAAGTAAAGTTAAAAACAAAATGCAAAAGTTTTGGCTTGTTCTAAATTGAAAAAATTGTGCTTTTTTAACGCTACTTTCCATATACAAACTCGTTAGCACCAATTAGAATAAAAAATGAGAATATTTGGAGAACTTCCAGGACTTTATGAAGGTGATAGTTTTAGAAACAGACTAGAACTTTCGCAAAGTGGTGTTCATAAACCTACTCAAGCTGGGATTAGTGGAGGTCAAAATGAGGGAGCTGATTCAATAATTGTATCAGGAGGTTATGAGGATGATGAAGACTATGGAGATATAATAATTTATACAGGGCACGGAGGAAGAGATTTATCAACAGGAAAACAAGTAACAAACCAAGAATTAGTAAGAGGTAATTTAGCTCTTGCTGAAAGTTGTAAAAATGGACTTCCTGTACGAGTAATTAGAGGAGCTCATAGAAAATCAAACTTTGCACCAGAAGACAATTATAGATATGATGGACTTTTTCGAGTAGAAGATTACTGGAAAGAAAAGGGTAAAAGCAATTTTATTGTTTGGCGTTTTAGGCTTAGAAAAATTGAGGGAGAATTAAAAAAGCAATCAAATGTTTTACAAGAAGAGCAAGCTGAATACAATTCAAAAGAGGATAAACAAACAAAAAGGATAGAAACTAGAGTACAAAGAATTGTTCGAGATACTATCCTTTCCAAAAAAATAAAAGAAAAATATAAATACACTTGTCAAGTATGTGACACACAAATTGAAACTTCTTCAGGTTATTATGCAGAGGCAGCTCATATTAAACCATTAGGAGCGCCACATAATGGACCTGATTCAGAAGACAATTTGCTTTGTTTATGTCCTAATCATCACGTGATGTTCGACTATGGTGGTTTTGGAATTCTTAAAAACTTTGAATTAATTGGAATTGAAGGGAAATTAAAAATAATGAAAGGTCATCTAATTAATAAGGATTATTTAAGATATCACTTAGAACACTTTTATGATGAAAAGAACAGATAAATAACTGGTGCTAACAACGTATATAAAAAATAGCTATATAGTTTTAAAACGAAAAATTCGGTATATTTGATAAGTCGCCAAATCTTTTGATTTGGCTTTTGAAAAGTAAAGATAAAAACAAAATGCAAAAGTTTTGGCTTGTCTTATGGCGGAGAATTAATCTCTAATTTCTACGCTACTTTTCATATACAATACCGTTGTAAAAAATAGCTCCAAACCAACTCAAATTCTTAAATGCAGAACTGACCGAAAAAATAATAATCAAAATTGGATAAAATCAGACTTAATTATTTTAGAATTTTAAGTGATAATAAACAGATCAAATCGCTCTCTCGTTTTTTATTTTTAATGTAAAATTAAATTTGAGCAGCAAAGCGGACAAAAATTAGAAAAAATATCAGCGCAAAACAGAACGCAGAAATAGAAACTTAAAATTAAAAAAGAATTTAAGTAATTAGAAAACTGTGTGTAAAAGAAGTACGCTTAACCAATCTCTGCGATTTAAAATTGGAAAGTTGTAATTGAAAATTAAAAATTCCGAAAACCAAAATGAAAAAAATATACGAAAAACTTATAAAATCAAGTGATTCTCTCCCACTCTCAAAATTTAAAAAACATTCTATAGAAATCTAATATTCGATAATTTTAAGCAAAAATTTAAACGGACAAAATAGTAGAACGTAACAAGCAGAACGTGTCGCTACATTTTACAACAACGTATAATAGCAATTGCGGCTTTGTGTCCTGCGGACACAACCGCGCAAGCATAAAAGTCAGGAATTTTAGCTATCTTAGTTTTCAACCAATCCGCAACTGACGATTATACGAAGACGTTGTACACAATTATGAGAAAATCATTTTACATATTACTAACCTTATTGATTTCAGGAAATATTTTCTGTCAAAATTCGATAATTAACAAAAGTGATATTCCAAAACTGGATTCAATTATAAATGACTTGGAAGGGAATTATAATCAAAGTTATACACCTAATTTTTACTCTCTACCACAAACAACAGCTACTTATTTTAAAATAATTACAAAAGAGCCAAACAATTTTCTATCTGAATTAAAAAAATCAGAGAATATTGAACAATTGCAAAATAAATTCAAAGGGTTACAAATTGATAAAGATTTATTAATTATAAAAAATGACTATTTAAATTACAAAAATGAAAAGAATCTACAGATAAAGTCATTTGAAATTGGTAAAAGTCAAAGACACATTATAGATAACCAAAATTATAGAATTGAAATCTTTTTAAATAAAAAGCAAAATAATAGAATATATTTCTCTTCTTACCAAGAAAAATGGAGTGAACATAAAGAATCAACTATAATAAAAGGTTTCTACTTAAATGATGAATTCAATTCAGTCGCTATTCCTAAAAGACTTTCAGATTGGATAAATTACACTGACCTAATAGTAAAACCGGAAACAGCTATTTTTTATGATAATGATGATAAGTCAAATGAATTTAGACCATATAAAAGAACTATTATTGACTCATTAGTGAGCTATTATGAACTAAAAACCAACAAACCACCTTATAGGAAAGAACAAGATTATATAGCTCGTAGAAACGAACTAAATGAATGGCTATCTAAAAAAGATAAATTTGCAGATAGCCTTTATACAAATGATAGTAATTTTAAAAATCTCTTATTAGGAGCTTTAGATTACGCAGAAAAAAACAAAGTCTCAAACGGAGATTTAGAGGATTTTACTACTCAACTTATTTCGAAAAAAAGAGCCTTAGAATTAATGAGACAAAACAGACAAGTGGGGTCTTGTAGTTTTGATAACGGACCGATAGTTCAACAAAAAAGAATTGCAAGTTTGGCTTCTAAAACTCAAAATTGGAATGTTTTTATAAAATCGTTCTTGAACATAATGAATGACAATGTTTCTAGAAATGCAAATAGCAATATTGCTTCTAACGCAAGAAAAACTTATATAGAAGAACTTGCACAACTCGATATAGATATTGATAAAATCTTATTGGGTTCTAACGTTAGAATTAAGGATACAATCCAAACCCACTATTTTTCAGATGGTAGTAAAATCGCAAAAGCATATGCTAATTTAAATTCTGACAAACAAGGATATTTTGAGAATACAACTTTCAAAATAATTAGAGACAAAGAAATTGATGCCTTCAATAAGCTTCATTTTTATAATACGCTTAAAAATTACCAATACTTTGTTAAGGACAGTATCAAAAAAAATCAATTAGAAAAATACATAGAAAATCTAATTCCATTTCTACCAAAAGAGATAAAATCAAGAATTGAAAACCCTAATAAGCAATTATACGATTTGCTTTTTCGGGAAAAACAAGCGTTGGATAACTTTGAAATCAAATCCTCAATAATCGCAAATATTTATTCTTACAGTTTTGACGGAGACTGTTGGCAAGCAAAACTTTTTGACAAAAACTCTGACAGAAAGATTATTTACGACTTGACAATGGCAATTGGAGAAGAAATAACGCCACTTCAAAATTTTATTAACAAAAAAAGCGAATTGAAATCTCGTGTTGAGGAACATTTATTCTTACAAAAAATCATCAACGATAATAAAGAAAATAAGGTTTACATAAAATTCACAACCGACAAGTCATTTGTTAATTACAGAAACAAAGTGACCGAAGATATGCCAAAGGAATTAGTAAGCGAATTAGACTTTGAAAATGCAATTTCTCTATATGTGTCATTTCCGAAAAGAAAATATGTCCGCTTTGTTTTATTAAATAATGGAAACTTATTGATGTTAGGAATACCTAAAGACATTGAATTACCAAGTTATAAATTCGAAGATTTAATGACTAAAGAAGAAAAATCATTTCTATCAACATCATATAAAAGCTTTAAATTATTTAATGAAAATGGAAAAATGTTGAATTAATAAAATAACTGTGTACAACAATGGCTATAAGTAATTGCTTGTTCTCGCCTTCTTCTGAAAATCCGCCAGGACTTTCAGCTTAGTGCGTACTTGCTCAAAGTTAAGTGCTAAAGCACGCAACTACTCATAGCCGAGACCGTTACCCAAAATAGCTCCTGACAAAACTGACCGAAGAAAATTTAGAATCAAAATTCGTTAAATTCAGAGTAAATTATTTTAGAAATTCAAGAAATAATCTATCAATCAAATCGTGCGCTGAAATTCATTTATATGAAAATTCTAATTTAAAAAGCTAAGCAACAAAGTGGATAAGGAATTAAAAAATATTGGTGAAATTGTAAAATTTGGCCGGCAATTTTTGGGATTTAACGCACTACGGAAAACTAATAATTAAAATAACTTCAATTTAAAATTCAAACTTAAAAAGCTAATGCTGCGCGGAACCAATCTCTCTCAGGATTAAATTAGAAAAATTCAACTTAAAATTTAATCGCAACGCTGGAGAAACTTCAATTTGTAAAACTCTCTTTTCAATTTGGACGCTCAAAAACCTCTCTCCCACTTTAAAAAATTTAAGAAGTAGAATCACATCTAAATTGATATTCGATAAATCTGACAACATTTTAAAAAAGGATAAGAACAAAAAATAAATCAAAGCGTGTCGCTACATTGGGTAACAACGGTTATAATTCATTGCGGCGGAATTTTCTACCGAAAATTCCAGGAATATTTGCTAAATTACAGTCGTAACCGAAAAGTCCTAGCGGACTTTTCCGCAACAAATCATAACCGAAGCCGTTGTGAGCAATAAGCGGCCGTATTTTCCTGAAATAGGTTGACTAAAAATTAAACCTTTTAGTACTATACCTAATGAAAGAACAGAATCAACACTGTCGAAAAAATTCCTACAAAAAAGTGGGCTACGATCTTAAACTGGTCATCATTGATCAGATACAGAATGCGCAGATTTCCATCAATCATGCTGCTCTTAAATATCAAGTTTCCAGAGCTTCCATCTATTACTGGTTAAAAAAATACAGTACTTTAGAACAAAAGAAGCAAGGGATGAGCAAAAAAGATGAAATCAAGAAACTAAAAGAAAAAATAGAGGAACTAGAGTTTGTAAAAGACTTCCAGCAAGACATTATTGCTGACATGGAGCTTATTACAGGAGTTGATATGGCAAAAAAGTCATTGCCCAAAACATTAGCAGAAGAGATCGAAAAAAAGAAACTAAACCGTTCAAAAGAAAATGGTTGATCCAATGTTTTGGGATTTCTAAACAAGCTTTTTATAAACGATTAAGATCTCAAAAGACCAGACAAGTTCAGCAACAGCTGATCATTCGGCTTATAAAAGAGTACCGAAGTAAGTATGGAATGCGTACCGGTGGGATTAAACTCTATAAGGAATTAAAGAATGATATGAACCGACTCGGTATTAAAATAGGAAGGGATAAATTCTATCGAGTAATGCGTATCAACAATCTTTTAGTACCTAAAACAAAGCGATTCCATATCACAACCGATTCAAAACATCGACTCTTTAAATACAAAAACCTGATAAAGAATAAAGTACCTAGTAGACCTGAACAACTTTGGGTAAGCGATATCACCTATATCAAAACACAGAGTGGCCATAGTTACCTGGCTCTGGTCACAGACGCCTATTCAAAGCAAATTATGGGGTATAAACTGGCAAGCCATATGAAAACCTCTCTTTGTATAGATGCACTTAAAATGGCGCTTAAAAATAGAAAATACAAAAATCAGAAACTCATCCATCATTCCGATCGCGGAATTCAGTATTGTAATCCACTATATACCGGCTTCGCTGAGCAAGAAGGAATACTTATGAGTATGACCGAAAAGTATGATCCTTATGAAAATGCGATAGCAGAACGCATTAACAGAACACTCAAATATGAATACGATTTAAAACGTACCATAAAAAATACTAAATTAGCTAAGAAGATAGTCAAACGAGCCGTGGAAATTTATAATAACAAGCGACCACATTTTAGTCTCAAATTGAACACCCCTAACTTTGTTCATTTGAATAAAAATGTAGACTATCATTCCTACAAAAGAAACAAACAAAATTTAGAAGTATTGACCATTTAAAATGTCGAAAATTGAACTAAAAATGGTCAACCTATTTCAGTATAATACATAGAAACGAAACAGTGAAATTAAAACGAAGAAGAAAATTAGTAACGTATTTAAACATTTTAGACCAACCTGTCCGGTTTAACCCTTTCGTTTTCAGTCGGACTTTTTTGTTATGGGCTTTACTTGGATTAATAGGTGGAATTATTGCAGGAGCTTATTGGATTGGACTTGAGTTTCTAACTCATCAATTAGCCTTTTTTAGTGGTTGGCAAGTAATTCCTGTAATGGCTATTTGTGGACTTTTAGCAGGTTTGATAATTCATTTCATTGGAGACCCAGGAGAAATACATTTGATTGTAAACAATATCCGATTTAATAAAGGAAAACTTGACCCTAAAAATAATCCTTCAATGGTTCTCTCTTCATTACTATGCGTTGCGTCAGGTGGAAGTCTCGGACCCGAAGCATCATTGGTTCAAGTAACAGGCTCAACAGGAACTTGGATAGGAAAACTGTTTCGACTAAAAGGAGAAGAATTAAGGTCATTAAGTATCGCAGGAATGGCTTCAGGATTTACAGCTTTATTTGGTGCGCCTTTGGGTGGTAGCCTTTTTTCATTAGAAATTCTTCATCACAAACACGCAGTTGAGTATTACAAAGCAATTATTCCTGCATTTGTTGCAAGTTGCTTTAGCTATTTAGTTTTCGCCTTAATCATTCATTTGGGACTTGGTCCTATTTGGGATTTATCTGCTTATGAATATTCAGGGATTTTTGATTTTGGCTATGCAGTTCTCTTTGCAATAATCGGAGCAGCCTTTGGTTGGGCTTTTATTTTTTGTACCAAATTTTTCAAATCAATTTTCGAGAAAAAACCCATACCAATTTACATCAAAACGCTAATTGGAGGAATTATACTTGGCATCATAGCATTTTACTTTCCATTAACCCGATATTTTGGACATCACGAACTTAACGAACTACTTTCAGGGAACTTTCCATTGACTATATTGTTTGCAATTTTAATTTTTAAAATTATCGCCATCTCAATAACGGTAACATCAGGTTGGAGAGGTGGATTTATTATTCCGCTATTTTTCGTAGGAGCTACGTTAGGACTAATTATCCATCAACTATTCCCGACAATAAATTTGACATTAGCGATAGTTAGCTGTATGGCTGCAATTAACGCTTGTGTAACTCGAACACCAATGAGTACAACTATTTTACTTGCAACATTGACAGGGTTTGGACATTTTATCCCAATCTTATTTGCAAGTTTAACAGGCTATTTTTTAGCCCCAAGAATTCCTTTTATTGGCTCACAAATGGAGAAAGAATAAAGAAATACGGCATACAACAATGTATATAAAAAATAGGCGAAATAATGGTAAAATCAAGGGTTTTGGCTCATATAAAACTTGGTGCTTAACCGAAAGTTCTGTACTTCGAAATCGCCTACTTTTCATATACTAAACGTTAGGGTTAATTAAAAAACATTTCGTCTTCGAAAATCAACAATTCGGAAAGAAAAAATTAAAAGAGATATTATCTAAAACTAAATTTGAGTTCACAAACAAACCAACCCAAATGAACAAGACTTTTAGAATTTTAAAAAAGATAATTTTATATACTTTCTCTATCCTTTTGCTTCTTTCAGTTGCAGGTTACATTTACCTCTATGTACTTCCAAAAGGACCTGAAATAACTGAAATCAAAAAAATTAACAGCGGAATAGACTCTTTTGTTATCTACGCTTATAAAGATAGTGAGAGAAAATCGATTAAGGTATGGACTTACAAACCTGAAAGTTGGAATGATAAAGACAAAGTAGTTTTCGTTATGCACGGTGGTGGACGAAATGCAGATGACTATCTAAACGCTTGGATTGAATTAGCTGATGAAAATAACCTTTTAATTATTGCGCCTGAATTCGAAAATAAGTTCTCAAAATACACAACTAACGACTATCAAGAGGGAAATCTATTTACCTTTTTCCGAACTAAAAACCCAAAAAGCGAATGGGCATACACAGTGGTTGAAAACATATTTGACCATATTAAATCGGTTAACAATATTACAAACGAACAATACGACATTTTTGGACATTCTGCTGGCGGACAATTTGTGCATAGAATGGTAATGTTAATGCCCGAATCGAGAATTGGAACGGCTATCTCTGCAAATTCTGGCTTTTATAGTCTACCAAACGATAAATTTGAATTTCCGTACGGTATTCAAAATACAGGAATAGATTTGCAAAAATCTTACAATAAGAGATTGGTTATTCTATTGGGCGAATTAGATAATAACCCAAGTTTAGGAACTTTTAGAACAACTGAATTGGCAATGGAACAAGGAGCACATAGATTGGAGCGTGGAACAGCTTTTTTTAATACTAATAAGAAATTGAAGAACAAAAATAATTGGACATTTAATTGGGAAATAGACACTATAAAAAATGTAGGTCACGACTACAAAAAAATGTCTGAAAATGCAATTGAGTGGATAAAAAACTAACCCTAACATTGTATATAAAAAATAGCGTAAGTCATTGTTAACACTGAGGTTTGGGTATTTTTAGAAAGTCGCCAAATTTTTAAATTTGACGATTTCCAAGTAAAAAGATAAATAGTAAAATTTAAAAATTCGGCTTGTGTTTCATCCGAAAAGTAACAGCCTATTTTCAGCGCTACTTTTCATATACAGAGACGTTGGCATTAATTTAAAAAACACAGAACTTAAAAAAGAGCAGATTTGAAGAAAATAATTTTGTCAATATTTATTACAATTGCAACAATATCATATGGACAGGAAACAGATAGTTTACTGAACAAAAAAGTTGACAATTATATAAACGAAATTTCGACTAAAAATGACATTCCTGGATTAGCATTAGCAATAATCAAAAATGGCAGTATAATTCACAAAAAATATTACGGATTTTCAAATTTGGACTACGAAATTCCAGTAAACGATAAAACAAAATTCCCCTTGTTTTCAACATCTAAAATATTTGCAAGTGTTGCAGTCCATAAATTAATTGAACAAAATAAGTTTAAGCTTGAAGATGAAATTGCACAATATTTAGATGACCTTCCAGAAGATTGGAAAAATGTTCAAATAAAAAATCTTTTATCGCACTCATCAGGATTACCCGAAATTGCAGTTTACGAAAGAGAATCTGAAGACGTTGCCAAATCAAAAGTATATAAAGACACCATAAAATTTGATGCAGGTAATAAATTCGACTATAATCAAACAAATTTTTGGCTGTTAAACCTTATTTCTAAAAAAGTGAGTAACAAAAGTCTTGCTGACCACATTATGGAAACTCAATTTTCAGCTTCTGATAGTTCTGCAATTTTTGAAGGGAACAGTTTGGCCGTACTAAAAAAACCGAGCAACTTCTTACAGCGATTATCCCACAAAAGGATATTTGAGAGAAACAGACTATAATAATCCCGAATATTTATATGGAGCATCCGGTTTTAATATAACTCTAAACGGATTTATTGATTGGGACAAAAAATTCGACAATAACCAAATAATCAAGAAGAGTTCCAAATCAAGACTATTTGAGCCTTTTGATTATAAAGATGGAAGACTTTATACCAATGGTTGGTATATGGACAAAACAAATAATAATATTTCCTATTATTATACTGGAAGTTTTTCTACAGGCTATAAAAAATACATTGAAAAGAAACTTACAATTATTTTTCTCACCAATGGTTCTCGGGAACTTTTGAGCGTTAATAAAATTATGAAACATTTAGCTGGAATTATAGATAGAGACTTAATAGAAACGGAAAAAAAACTAATGCCAACAATGTATATAAAACATAGCTATTATAGGCTTTCCGAAAGGTCTGTGTGTACTTGCAAAGACCGCCAAATTTTTAAATTTGGCTTTTAGTAAAATAAAGATAAAAGAAAAATTTAAAAATTCGGCTCGTGTATAATCCGAAACGATAGCGTCTTCTTACATGCTACGTTTCATATACGGAGACGTTGGCGTTAATTTGAAATGAAGTACATAAAGACAAACATATTGCTATTTTTAATGTTTATTCCATTCACAATTTTTGGACAGGAAAAAGACGGAGAATTTGTAGAATATGAACCGATTGAAATGTATAATTTGAGAAAAGCAATAATTAAAAAACAGAATTTAGACGTTTGGCCAAGTATTGTGGAAATTAAAAATTTAACGGAATTAAATACTAAAAGAAAAGACTCTCTGATTTTATTCATTGCCGAAACCGATAACGGAGATAAATTACGAATGACAAATTCATCGGACTTGAGCAAGTTTACGGAAATGGAATATAAGAATGATTGTAGACAAGATGGAACGATTTTGACCGACCTAAAACTTGGAAAAATTAACCTGACTGAAATGAAAGCGGAAATACTTTGTCGGAAAGAAAAATACGCTGAATTGAAAATTAAAAACTAACGCCAACAACGTATATAGCTCATAGCTTGGTAGTTGCTTAAAAGAAGTTAAGGAATATTTGGAAAGTCGCCAAATTTTTAAATTTGACGATTTCCAATAAAAAAAGTAAACAGTAAAATTTAAAAATCTGGCTTGTGCTCAACCGAAAATAATCGCTATTTTACACGATACGAGCCATATACAAGACCGTTACCTGTAAGCTGAAAAAATCGTCAACATTTTGAAATTTAGTTATTAATTAAAAAACCAAGCACATCAAATCTGGATGAATAATGAGGAAATAAAATATTCTATAGCGAATAAAGAGTTGAAATTGAGTAATTGGAAATAGTTTTCTCATTATGAAGTAGTTGGCTTTTGTTTCATAATTCCATTGACATTTACGTTCTTGCATCTGAAAGTCTATTTTGAGAATACGCTTAAACCGATAAAATCTGAAGAAATTTGGTTTTTATTATTCCAACTTTAATCGGTATTCTATTTTTTTATATAAAGAAAACGTCTGAAATTTAAAGAAGTTAATACCTCACTTAATAGAGCTGAACTTAATAAAATAATTGAACAAGTTGCGGATAAATTAGAATGGCAAATTATCTCAAAAAATTCAAATCGAATTGTTGCTAAAACTCATCCAAGTTTTTTTTCGGGAAGTTGGGGAGAACAAATAACTATAATATTTGATAAAAGAAAATTATTAGTGAATAGTATTTGCGACCCGGATAAAAGAAGTTCAGTTGTATCGATGGGAAGAAATAAACAGAACGAAAATAAACTGATAAAGGCAATTGAAAAGCCTACAGGTAACAACGTATATAAAAAATAGCTATGTCTTTTCTAAACTGGAAATTTTGGTATATTTGGTAAGTAGCCAAATCTTTTGATTTGGCTTTTGAAAAGTAACGTTAAAAACAAAATGCAAAAGTTTTAGCACTGTTCTAAAACTAAAAAATTGCGTTTATTTTTACGCTACTTTCCATATACAAACGAGTTGTAAAAAATAGCTCCCGAGAAGATCGCTATCGAAAACCAAATTGATCGAAAATGAGTAAAATTAGATAAATCGGATAATATTCTTAAAAGAAAACCGACAATTTTGTTGTTTAAAAACTGATCTGAGTAAAGAAAATTATATTCAATATTCGATAAAATCAGAACAAATTATTTAAAATTTAAACTGACAAAATCACGCTCTCAAATTCATAAAAATAAAATTATAACTTAAAAGATTAGCAACACCGCGGATAAGAAATTATGTACGAAATTACATAATTTGGACACTAATTTTCTTGCTTTTAACAAAACGGATATCTAATCTAGCTGGAAAACGAAAATTAAAAAAGATATAAAATTAGAAAGGACAATCATTGCGCGGAGCCAATCTCTCCTAGAATTAAATTTGAAAATTCAACTTAAAAATTTAAAAAACAACACTGGGTAAACTTTAAATTATAGAAATTCACCATCGATTTTAACGCTCAGAAGCTTCTCTCCCACTCTATAAATTTAAAAAAGATAAGATCTGATAGAAATTCATATTCATTAGAAAAATAAGAATTTAAAAATGTAGAAAAAAGGTAATATTGTTTATCAGAACGTGTCGCTACATTTTACAACAACGTATAATAGCAATTGCGGCTTTTTGTCCTGCGGACAAAATCGCGCAAGCATAAAAGTCGGTAATTTTAGCTATCTTAGGTTTTAATAATCCGCAACTGACGATTATACGAAGACGTTGTGAGCAATTTTTTCACGCAACCATTGATTCAGAAGCGCATCTTATATAAAATATAGAATATGAAAAAAGTAATTTTTCTTATCTCAATAAAGGACGTAGCCTTGCGCAAGTGTGATAGTTGGGGAATGACAACTCCTCAACCCAGGCTTTTCGATGAGATCGTATGAAATTGCACTTTCAAAGACGAGCGAACTCGTATAAAAGCCTGAGTTAAAGTAGTGGATTTTTTTGACAAAATCAAGTACCTTAATCACAATGGAGCAAGGATACGGACTCCCCTATCTTACTTTGATCCTAGAATTTTGTCAATAACTGCGCATATCAGTCCCGACCTTGATGAGAGCAATTATTGTCAAAAACATACCCTTTAAATGATTGCGCCGCGCTTACTCCGTAATTTTTTGAATAATTGAAATAGAATAACATAATGATCTTTAAAAGGCTACAGCTAAGGCCGGTTCAAAAAATTACTGCACACAACAGCGAATCATCGAAAATAGCCAAATTGATTGCTATTAGAAAAGTTTTAGTATTTTTACTCTAAACAGTGATATCAAACTAGCCAGTAATTAAATGGCTACTTTCGATATCCGCAGACGTTATATATAATTAAAAATATGAATATATTAATAGTAGATAATTCTATAATACCAGCTCTACTTTATGGAGGTACTCAAAGAGTTATATGGTCTCTTGGAAAAGAACTTGTAAAATTTGGACATAAAATTAATTATTTGGTCAAAAAGGGTTCTAAATGTGAATTTGCTAATATTATTAGTATTGATAATAACATTCCACTATATAAACAGATCCCTAAAGATATAGATATAATACATTTTAATTTTATACCAAAAAATTTAGAATTAATAAAAAAACCATATCTAATTACAATACATGGAAATACTAACAATGATTATTCTTTTGATAAGAACACTGTGTTTGTGTCTAGAAATCACGCTGAAAGACACAACTCTAACTCTTTTGTTTACAACGGATTATGTTTTAATGAGTATTCTAAACCTGATTTAAATTTAAAAAAAAATGGATTTCATTTTCTTGGTAAAGCTTCATGGGGTGTAAAAAACTTAAAAGGAGCAATTCAAATAATAAAAAAAATAGAACATGAAAAGTTAAATATTCTAGGAGGAAATAGATTCGATGAAAGAGTTCTAAAAATGGGATTGAATTACACTTTTTCTAGTAAGGTTAATTTTAAAGGGATGATTGGAGGAAAAGAAAAAGAACGATACCTAAACATTTCAAGAGGATTAATATTTCCAGTATTATGGCATGAACCTTTTGGTTTAGCAATAATAGAAAGTTTATTTTATGGCTGTCCTGTTTTTGGCACCCCATATGGCTCTTTAAGCGAATTAGTCATAAATGATGTAGGATATTTAAGCAACAAAAAAGATGAAATCGTTAATTCCATCATAAATTCTTATGATTTTAACCCAAAAACCTGTAGCGAATACGCTTATGAAACCTTTAATAGTAAAATAATGGCTTTAAATTATTTAGATAAATATCATATTGTTCTTAAAGGAGATAAATTAAATAAAACGAAACCTCAATTAAAAAAAGTTCAAGAAACAAAATATTTAAAATTTGAATAAAACTATATATAACAACGTATAAAATTAATTGCTGGTTTTAGTTTATTTACGAAAGTTTTCATCGATAATAAATTTGTGTTTTATTTTATAGCTTTAGTGTTTAAAACACGCAACTAATCTTATACACCCCGTTGGCATTCATTTTAATACACATTGCGAACAACAAAATTATAAAAAATAAACGTATTAGAAAAGAACCTCTATTACATAAACTTATTCATAAATATTAAATATCATGAAAAACTTATTTTTCACATTAATTACCTTAATAACATTCGTTGGATGTACAAATGAAGAGTATATTCCTTCTACTGAAGAGTATATTCCTTCTACAACTTCAAAAAACAAAGTCATTTCTAGTAAACAATATTTGAATTACCACCTTATTTCTCTTTACAAAGCTGGTAATTCAAATGATATTTACTATTCTCATTTTATACCAAAAACAGAAAAATGTGTTGCTATAGAAAAAAAAATAACTATTAATAATGTAGATATTCAATCAAGTAAAAGTCCTAGTCAAGTATTTTTTAATAATAAATTATATGTTGTTTACAAAGCTGGTCGTTCAAATGATATATACTACGCTTCTTTCGATGGCCAAACATGGACTGGAAATAATAGAATAAAAATTAATGGTAATAACATACAAACCAGTGAATCTCCCTCTTGTACTGTATTTAATAATAAATTATATATTACTTACAAAGGTGGTCGTTCGAATAATGTATATTATGCTTCTTTCGATGGCCAAACATGGACTGGAGATAATAAAATAAAAATTAATGGCAATAGTATTCAAACAAGTAAAACACCTTCTTCTGTTGTATTCAATAATAAACTTTACATTGTTTACAAAGCTGGTCGTTCAAACAATACATATTATTCTTATTTTAATGGCCAAGCATGGACTGGAGATAATAAAATAAAAATTAATGGTAGTAGTATCCAAACGAGTAAATCTCCCTCTTGTGCCGTATTTAATAATAAATTATATGTTGTTTACAAAGCTGGTCGTTCAAACAATGTATATTACGCTTCTTTCGATGGCCAAACATGGACTGGAAATAATAAAATAAAAGTTAATGGCAATAACATACAAACCAGTGAATCTCCCTCTTGTACAGTATTCGAAAATAAACTTTATACTAATTATAAAGCTGGTCGTTCAAATGATATATACTACGCATCTTTCGATGGCCAAACATGGACTGGCGATTATAAAATACATGGAATACAAACAAACAGTAGTCCTAGATTATCATTAAATTATTTTTATTTAAAACCATTTTTATCAAATTTACTTTCTATATCACCCATTTCTCAAGACGTTGTCTTCTCAAGCACTAAAGAATATCCTTATTTAGGTGATGCTGACGAGCATATCCAAGGAATTCAATCTGTTAACAATAATTCATTCATACTTTCATCAAGTAATTATAACAATAGTACTAAAAAAGGGTTAATTGTCCCTATTAAAAATGGAATCGTTGAGGCAAATAACGTTAAAGTAACAGATGGATATGGACATGCAGGTGGTATTCAATTCAACGAAAATACATTAGTTGTCGCTCTTGCTGAAAAAGCATCACCAAGTGGAAGTTCTAAAAAAATAATTAGGTTTTTTGAAAATAACCTTTCTAACATAACAGATTTTGAGTTTACCTCAAGTGACGCGCAAGCTGCTGGCTATATTGATATAAATACAACTGAAAGATTGATCATTGTAATTACAACTCAAGCTATGGATATGGAATATAAACTTTTAAATAAAGAAAGTAATACTTGGGTTTCTTTAACAGAAAACTGGATCAAATTCTCTAATAATGAAACTTTTGGGAAAACGCAAAATATTAATATTTTTAAAGAAGACGATATCTATTATTTAATAGGATCTAGAAATGCTGGGACCAATAAAGATGCATTGGATGTTTATACTTTTTCAATGAATAACAGTAAAATAACCGATTTTAATCTTTTCGGAAGTATTTTTTTAGATGGAAATAATATGAGAAATGCTGGAGGAATAAATATTAAAGATAATTCTGAAATTCAAATTACTTCATTTGGAAAAAAAATTAATAAAGGAATTAACAAAATACATACTTATACTAATTAACAAGCAATATTTTCTAAATCTTTAACATAATTTGAACTCTTAAAAAAACAACGAAATGCCAACACCGTATATAATTTATTGCTGGCTTTTTGCCTACTTGCGAAAGTCCTCGTGGACTTTCTATCTGTGATTTATTTGCTAAATTAGTTGCTTGAAACACGCAACAAACCATATACAAACACGTTGCCATTAATACGAAAAAAAACTTTGCGGGTCTAATAATTTGTAATAACTTTGTATATACATTAATAAAATTATGGAAACAGCTATTATAAAAATTGGAAACTCTAAAGGTCTACGTTTAAGCAAAACTATTTTAGAAAAATATAATATAAAAGATAAAGTAGAGATGATTTTGGATAAAGGACAAATAATCCTGAAACCAATTAGTAGCCCGAGAAAAAACTGGGAAAAAGCTTTTGAAGAAATGCGTGAGAATAATGACGATCGATTGTTATTCAATGATGTCTTTGAAGATGAAAATTTTGAAGAATGGAGTTAAAGCAATATTCAATTGTATTGGTAAATCTGGACCCTACAATCGGAAGTGAAATTAAAAAAACAAGACCTTCTGTGATTATTTCACCGAATGAGATTAATAAGTATTTAAGAACAATCGTAGTTGCCCCAATGACAACAAACCTAAAAAACTATCCGACCAGAATTAAAGTTAAGCATAATGGAAAGAAAGGGATGATTGCAATCGATCAAATAAGGACAATTGACAAATCGAGAATATTGAAAAGTTTTGATAAATTGTCGAAATCTGAAATTCAAAGTTGTAAAAATATTATAAAAGAAACTTTTGTGGATTAAAGTCGAAGTTTGGTGCCGAAAAAAGTACTAATGGCAACAACGTATATAAAAAATAGCTGCGTCTTTTCTAAACCGTAAATTTTGGTATATTTGGTAAGTTGCCAAATCTTTTGATTTAATTTTTGAAAAGTAAAGATAAAATCAAAATGCAAAAGTTTTGGCTTGGTCTAATCCGAAAAAATTGCGCTTGTTTTTACGCTACTTTCCATATACAAACTCGTTAGCGGTAATTACTCAGCAAAACGCATTGAAACTTTTTTAATATGAAAAACTTTTTTGAGAAAATAAATAGAAACTCGCTTTTAGCAGGAATTATTGGGACGATATTGTTTATATATTTTCTTCAGCCGATTTTGGAATTTGTTGGAAATTCGATTGTCATTTTCTATAAATCAATTTCTCAAAGTTTATATAATAGAGTTTTTGAAGAGATGGCTTTTGGAAAACCTGACTATGATTTCATAATAATACTATTGTTCAATGGAATAGTTTTAAGTTTTGCATTAGGTGCATTTATCGCAACAGTAATTCCTAGAAAAATAAAAAAAGAGGAAATAAAAGGAAAAAAGAAAAAGCAACAAGGAGAAAAAAATGAAGCGAAAAATAGAAAGAACTTGACTTTGAGAAAAGTTTTCTATGGAGTATTTTTCTTATCTACATTGTTTTTCATTTCACTTTCTTATATAAAACACACTTATATCCAATCTTTTGAACAAAAAATAAGAATCATCACACCTTATATTAACACATTGAATAAGGATATGTTAATATCGAACTTTTCCCGAATGAAAAACTATGATGACTACCAAAAAATAATTAATGAAATTGAAAAGATTGAAGAAAAAAATAATATCGAATTACCTAACACAACAACACATTGGTTTTAAAAAACTACCGCTAACACCGTATATAATTTATTGCTAGTTCTAGCCTACTTACGAAAATCCTCGCGGATTTTCTATTCGGTTTTTATTTGCTAAATTAAGTGCTTAAAACATGCAACAAACCATATACAAAACCGTTGGCAACAAGCTGAAAACACGTATTTTCCTGAAATAGGTTGACTAAAAATTAAACCTTTTAGTACTATACCTAATGAAAGAACAGAATCAACACTGTCGAAAAAATTCCTACAAAAAAGTGGGCTACGATCTTAAACTGGTCATCATTGATCAGATACAGAATGCGCAGATTTCCATCAATCATGCTGCTCTTAAATATCAAGTTTCCAGAGCTTCCATCTATTACTGGTTAAAAAAATACAGTACTTTAGAACAAAAGAAGCAAGGGATGAGCAAAAAAGATGAAATCAAGAAACTAAAAGAAAAAATAGAGGAACTAGAGTTTGTAAAAGACTTCCAGCAAGACATTATTGCTGACATGGAGCTTATTACAGGAGTTGATATGGCAAAAAAGTCATTGCCCAAAACATTAGCAGAAGAGATCGAAAAAAAGAAACTAAACCGTTCAAAAGAAAATGGTTGATCCAATGTTTTGGGATTTCTAAACAAGCTTTTTATAAACGATTAAGATCTCAAAAGACCAGACGAGTTCAGCAACAGCTGATCATTAGGCTTATAAAAGACTACCGAAGTAAGTATGGAATGCGTACCGGTGGGATTAAACTCTATAAAGAATTAAAGGGTGATATGAATCAACTTGGTATTAAAATAGGAAGGGATAAATTCTATCGAGTAATGCGTATCAACAATCTTTTAGTACCTAAAACAAAGCGATTCCATATCACAACCGATTCAAAACATCGACTCTTTAAATACAAAAACCTGATAAAGAATAAAGTACCTAGTAGACCTGAACAACTTTGGGTAAGCGATATCACCTATATCAAAACACAGAGTGGCCATAGTTACCTGGCTCTGGTCACAGACGCCTATTCAAAGCAAATTATGGGGTATAAACTGGCAAGCCATATGAAAACCTCTCTTTGTATAGATGCACTTAAAATGGCGCTTAAAAATAGAAAATACAAAAATCAGAAACTCATCCATCATTCCGATCGAGGAATTCAGTATTGTAATCCGCTATATACCGGATTCGCTGAGCAAAACGGAATACTTATGAGTATGACCGAAAAGTATGATCCTTATGAAAATGCGATAGCTGAACGCATCAACAGAACACTCAAATATGAATACGATTTAAAACGTACCATAAAAAATACTAAATTAGCAAAGAAGATAGTCAAACGAGCCGTGGAAATTTATAATAACAAGCGACCACATTTTAGTCTCAAATTGAACACCCCTAACTTTGTTCATTTGAATAAAAATGTAGACTATCATTCCTACAAAAGAAACAAACAAAATTTAGAAGTATTGACCATTTAAAATGTCGAAAATTGAACTAAAAATGGTCAACCTATTTCAGTATAATACATAGAATGTTTAAGACAGACAAGAGAAAATTAATTTATGGCAAAAAATAATAAGATTAAATTGAAGATAAGCCAGAGAATTAGTGATCATTTGATTCAAGGCTTCTTGATTTTTCTAAGTGTCTTTTTTGCTTTCTGGCTTACAGAATATAGAGAAACGCAAAAAGATTCTAAAACCCTAGAGGTTTCTATTAGATATATTGCTTCCGAAATACAGTATAATCACAATAGAATTGAATATATTTATGAATATCATTCGAATTTGCTTACAGAAATTGATAGCTTAGAAGGACAAAACGATTCAAATTGGATGCAATTAGACGGTAGTGACTTAAGAAACTGGGAAGGTTTACAAACGCCTATGCTCCGTTCCACAGCATATCAAACCTATCTCAACTCCAATATAATCGATAATGTTGATTTCGAATTAGCAAAGTCATTAACCAATATTTACTACGCACAATCTATTATAGAGGGATTTGACAACTCCATAATCGAATCTGCTATAACTGACACTGAAGGTTTAATGAGCTTGCCAAAATTGAAATATTTAACGCTAGTTTATTTGGGAGCTTTGCCAGACGTTATGAAGGAATATCAACTAACGAAAAGGAATTGGCTTGATGAGTATGGTTATGATATTGCCATTAAAAATGATAGCCTTAAAAGGGAAGTTAATAGAAGGATGAATATAACAGAATAACGGTGGGTAACAACATATAAAAACAATGCTTAATTTGTTCTCAAATCGAAACTCCCTGCTCGCTTGCTCAGCAGATTGTCTTTCGGACAATCACGCGCACCAGCTCGCACAGTTTTTATACGAGACGTTGTGCATAATTTTTAAATAATCACCCGAAAAGCTAATTAAATTAAAATTAATGTATCGCACAGAAAATAGAATATAATGGTAAAAAAAATAGACCGCCGTCCAAATATTAATAAGAAACTTCGAAAAGCATACGACAAACTAGAATCATTGAAAAAAGAAATAGAAAAAAAAGAAATCCCTGATGATATTTTAAATCAAATCAATCATAAAATTGAAAAAATAAATGATTTTGAAGGAAATGATAGAAAATTAGTGAAATTTATTGAAAATAGTTGCTCTGAAATTTTAAAAATGTTAAATAAAAGATTAGGAATAACTACAATAAATTATCACGAGAATAATTGGTTATCTATAGGAATAGGAGTATTTGGACTACCTATTGGTGTTATATGTTATGTCGTAACAAAAAATCCCGTTTTTATTGCTTTAGGATTACCATTGGGGATGTCAATTGGACTGACTATAGGAATATTAAAAGATCGAAAAGCTAAAAACTATAACAAACAAATACAATTAGAACAATAAAAACTAAGCACAACAATGCGTATAGACAATTGCGGCTAAATATCTAATCGATATTCGATGTTTTTAGCTATATTTATTTTAAGCATGAACAAACTTGCAAAACATCCCGCAACAGTCCATACTCGAAGCCGTTGCCAGCAATGCCTCCGAAAAACTTACTCAAACCGATGACAATTTAAAAGAATTGAAGGTTAATAGCATTCAAAATCTATAAAATTGAGTTTGATTTATTTAAATTTTAGTCAGTACTGAAATCCAAAAGTTGACGAATATAAAATAATCGAAAATACATATTCTTAGATTGTTTTTTAAAGAAAATATTCTGACCGAAATAAAAAGAAGAAAGATTTGAAATCAAAATAATAAATTCAGAACAAAAGAAAAACTTACTCAATTCTAAAAATGCAGCGCTGAATCAATCACTCTCTGAAAAAAATACAAAAAGCAAAAAAACAGAACCCGAGAAAATATAAATAATAAAATCAATATTTCTAAAGTTGACTTCTGCCCTATTTTATAAAAATTTATAGTTGAAATTCGATAGATAGATTAATTATTTTTAAAATGTAGAAACGGAAAAAATATCAGACTCAACTAACCAAAACGTGTCGGCAAAGCTGGCAACAATGGTTATAATTAATTGCTAATGAATTTTCGGTAGAAAATTCAAGCTTTTTTGCTAAATTTAGTTTTAAAATGAAAATCCTAGCGGATTTTCACGCAACATAATCATAATCCAAACCGTTGCCAGTAAGCTAAACAAAAATAAGAATTCGGAAAAATAGCTTATATTAGCAATATGAATTTGAAAGAATCTATAAAATATAAAATGACTGATTTTTTATCATTATGCAAAACTCATAATGTGAAGAATTTATATGCATTTGGCTCTTCAATTACAAATGACTTTAATGAAGAATTTAGTGATATTGACTTATTAATAGAAATCGATAATGATGATCCTATTGAACGTGGAGAAAATCTAATGAACGTTTGGGATAAATTCGAACAGTTTTTTCAAAGAAAAGTTGATTTATTGACCAGCACCTCCATTAAAAATCCTATTCTAAAACAAAGTATTGATTCAACAAAAATTTTAATCTATGACGGACAAAAGCAAGAAATATCTATCTGATATTTTAATAGCCATCGACTTAATAGAAAAATTTACTGTTGATATTTCAG
This sequence comes from Zunongwangia endophytica, assembly GCF_030409505.1. Classification (NCBI taxonomy): domain Bacteria; kingdom Pseudomonadati; phylum Bacteroidota; class Flavobacteriia; order Flavobacteriales; family Flavobacteriaceae; genus Zunongwangia; species Zunongwangia endophytica. The sequence continues at coordinate 1,097,439 of NZ_JAUFPZ010000002.1, forward strand.
ATTTTAATATTTACTAAGAAGATTTAAAAACTCAAAGTGCAGTAGAAAGACAATTAGCTATAATTGGAGAAGCTTTAAATCAACTTAGAAAAATAAATCCAAATTTAGAAATTGAAAACGATAGACAAATTATTGGATTTAGAAATAGATTAGTTCACGCTTATGATAGCATTGATAATTCAATAGTTTGGGCTATAATAAATCGTCATCTGATTAAACTTAAGGAAGAAATAGAAGGTCTAGTATAAATAAAAGCCTACTGGCAACAACGTATATAAAAAATAGCTTCTTCTGCCCTAACCCAAAATTTTCGGTATATTTGGTAAGTCGCCAAATCTTTTGATTTGGCTTTTGAAAAATAAAGATAAAATCAAAACATAAAAGTTTTGGCTTGTGTTAAACCGAAAAAATTGTGCTTGTTTTTACGCTACTTTTCATATACAAACTCGTTGCCTTCAATTGTGACTCGTCCTGAATAAAGGCTACATAATTTCAAACATTATGTATAAAAATGACAGAGTAATCAGACGGTATTCCGAATCGTTCAAACTAAAAATTTTAGACGAACTTACGGCAGGAAAATTAAACAAGTATCAACTAGGTAAAGCTTACGGTATTGCTCCAACAACCATAAACGAGTGGATCAGGAAATATAACCGTAAAGACCTTATGAACACCAGAGTGACTGTGAAAACAAAAGATGAGATTACACGCATCAAACAGCTTCAAAAAGAAATTGAACAGCTGAAGAAACTTCTTTTGAAAAAGGATATAGACGCCCTTATAGAAGATTCTTATCTTGAAGTGGCAGCAGAACAGCTGGGCTATAAATCAGTGCTTGAACTTAAAAAAAAACTAAGTATCAAGCCTTGATCAAAGCAAAAGAGAACGCTAAAGGATCTGCTACTCTTTCAGCTATAACAGCTTGTTTTGGCCTTAAACGGGATGCATACTACAAATACAAAAGTAGAGAGGACAAACGTTTGAAAATAGAGAAAAAAGTTATTGATATAGTCAAGAAAAAGCGCAGATCACTTCCCAGAGAAGGGGTTAGAAAACTTGCCAGATCACTGAGCAAAGAGTTTACAAATGCCGATTTAAAAATAGGCAGGGATACCTTATTCAACATTCTTAGAAAACACAATATGCTGACACTTAGAAAAAAATACAGCTCTAGAACAACGAACTCATTACACAGGTTCTACAAGTATAAGAATATCATTAAAGATGTAGAAACAACTAGATCAAACCAAATCTGGGTGAGCGATATCACTTATATCAGAACTATAAAAGGCTTTTGTTACCTAGCACTCATTACAGATATGCATAGTCGCAAAATTGTCGGCTATGACATCAGCAATAGCCTAGAACTAAAAGGCTGTGTAAGAGCTTTGAACAAAGCCTTATATCAAGCTAAAGATATTGACGCACTTATACACCATTCTGACAGAGGTATCCAGTATTGCAGCAATGTATACACACAGATCCTTAAAAGAAATAATATAGGAATCAGTATGACCGAAGAGAACCATTGCTACGAAAACGCGATGGCAGAACGTGTAAATGGCATATTAAAAGACAGTTCTATCTCGACCAGACCTTTGATAGTCTACAACACGCTAAGAGGGCTACAGAAAATGCAATTAATTTGTATAATGAAATAAGATTACATTTATCTTTAGACTATCAAACACCAAATATGGTTTATAAATTAACAGCTTAAATCAATTTTAACCTGTAGCCATATTTTAGGACTAGACATTGCTCCTGACCCAATCTCACCCGAAAGCAGAACAGAACACAAAAAATATTACTCGAAATTCGATAAAATTAGCCACTATTTTTTTGAAATAAAAAACGAAAGCTAAAAATGGCACTCTAAAATCGAATTCAAATTAAAAATGCGAACTAAAGAAAATAAGCAAGGAAGTGGAAAATGTTCCGTAGAAAGAGCGCAAAAACTGAACTGACCGAAAAACAATTAAAGTCGAAATTCGCTAAATTTGAAAACTATTTTTAGTGAATAAAAGTTCAAAAAAAACGGATTAAAGATTAAAATCAATCTTAGCGCAATATCAAACCGCAGAAATAAAAACTTAAAATCAAAATCCGACTTAAGAAAATGAGCAATATTTCGGAAAAATCTCTCACAAACTTTAAAACCCAAAAAAATCAAATTGAAAATTTTAAACAAAAAATTGAAAGTAAAAAACACCACGCTCCCACTCTAGAAAACTTAAAAAAATAAATTTTAAAAAAGCTGATATTGGATAAATCTGAACAAAACTCTATAGAAATATCACTAAAATAAAAAGCAGAACGTGTCGCAACAGAAAGGCAACAATGGTTATAATTCATTGCGGCGGAATTTTTCTACCGAAAATTCCACGAATATTTGCTAAATTACAGCCGTAACTGAAAAGCACTGGCGTACTTTTCCGCAACGAAATCATAACCTAATCCGTTACCCAAAATAGCTCCTGACAAAATTGACCGAAGAAAATTTAGAATCAAAATTCGTTAAATCCAGAGTAAATTATTTTAGAAACTCAAGAAATAATCAAGCAATCAAATCCTGCACTCAAATTCATTTAAATGAAAATTCTAATTTAAATAGTGACCCGTCCTGAATAAAGGCTACATAATTTCAAACATTATGTATAAAAATGACAGAGTAATCAGACGGTATTCCGAATCGTTCAAACTAAAAATTTTAGATGAACTTACGGCAGGAAAATTAAACAAGTATCAACTAGGTAAAGCTTACGGTATTGCTCCAACAACCATAAACGAGTGGATCAGGAAATATAACCGTAAAGACCTTATGAACACCAGAGTGACTGTGAAAACAAAAGATGAGATTACACGCATCAAACAGCTTCAAAAAGAAATTGAACAGCTGAAGAAACTTCTTTTGAAAAAGGATATAGACGCCCTTATAGAAGATTCTTATCTTGAAGTGGCAGCAGAACAGCTGGGCTATAAATCAGTGCTTGAACTTAAAAAAAAACTAAGTATCAAGCCTTGATCAAAGCAAAAGAGAACGCTAAAGGATCTGCTACTCTTTCAGCTATAACAGCTTGTTTTGGCCTTAAACGGGATGCATACTACAAATACAAAAGTAGAGAGGACAAACGTTTGAAAATAGAGAAAAAAGTTATTGATATAGTCAAGAAAAAGCGCAGATCACTTCCCAGAGAAGGGGTTAGAAAACTTGCCAGATCACTGAGCAAAGAGTTTACAAATGCCGATTTAAAAATAGGCAGGGATACCTTATTCAACATTCTTAGAAAACACAATATGCTGACACTTAGAAAAAAATACAGCTCTAGAACAACGAACTCATTACACAGGTTCTACAAGTATAAGAATATCATTAAAGATGTAGAAACAACTAGACCAAACCAAGTATGGGTGAGCGATATCACTTACATCAGAACTATAAAAGGCTTTTGTTACCTAGCACTCATTACAGATATGCATAGTCGCAAAATTGTTGGCTATGACATCAGCGACAGCTTGGAACTCAAAGGATGTGTAAGAGCTTTGAATAAAGCTTTATATCAAGCTAAAGATATTGACGCACTTATACACCATTCAGACCGAGGTATTCAGTATTGCAGCAATGTATACACACAGATCCTTAAAAGAAATGACATAAGAATCAGTATGACCGAAGAGAACCATTGCTACGAAAACGCAATCGCAGAACGGGTAAATGGCATATTAAAAGACGAGTTCTATCTCGACCAGACCTTTGATAGCCTACAACACGCTAAGAGAGCTACAAAAAATGCAATTAATTTGTATAATGAAATAAGATTACATTTATCTTTAGACTATAAAACACCAAATATGGTTTATAAATTAACAGCTTAAATCAATTTTAAACTGTAGCTATATTTCAGGACTAGACATTTAAAAAAAACACTGTGCACTTAAGAACTTATATTTCTGTCATTACATTTTTTGTATTATTTCAATCATACGCCCAAAATTATAAAGTAGTAAACTGGATTAATGAAAATGCAATTAAAATTGAAGATGCAAATCCTGATACGAACATTACTATATTCAACAATAGCATCCCGAAAAAATTTGCCGATGCTAAGTTATTTGGGTTTGGAGAAGCTACTCATCAAGGAAAAGAATTTTTTAATATAAAGGCCAAATTCTTCAAATATTTAGTTAAAAATCAAGGTGTAAAAACGTTTATTATGGAAGATTCATATACCTCAGAAGCTGGAATTAACGAATGGATAAGCGGAGGAAAGGGAAACGCAGAAACTATTGCGAAAAATTTTAGCACTGGATTTTGGTATTGCAAAGAAGTGGTCGATTTATTAGAATGGATGAGAGATTATAATCTTAATAAACCAGAGGAAGAGCAAATTCGTTTTTATGGTATGGACATTCAAAATGTAAAGGATATAAACAAAGAAATACGAGATTTGGTCAAAAAATTTGAAATCTCTGTGAGTGAAGAACTACTTTTAGTAGCCGACAAGTGCGCAGAAAAAAAAGTTGTTTACAATAAGTCAACTGATTGGGCGGATATTCAAATACCAAAGCTAAATGAAATTAAAAGCATTTTACTGGATTTTAAGAGCAAGATAAAGAATCAGAAGAATATCGAAGAGGTTATTTCTGGAATAAGAGCCTTAGATTATCTAACTAAATACACATATTACGTACAAAATAACTACAGTCAAGATAGAGATTTAAAAATGTTTGAAAATGTTAAATGGATAGTTGAAAATAAATCTAATAACGGTAAAGCTTTTATATGGGCTCATAATGAACATATTAATAATAAAAAAGCTGGGAATTATAGCAGACGAAATATTTATAATTTAGGCAGGCATTTAAAAGAATATTATAAAAATAATTATTATAGTGTAGGGTTTGACTTTGGTACAGGTACACAAGCTGGTTATTTTTCGACTAAAGATGAAAAACCTAGTTGGAAAAAAGTTGAAATAAAAGAACCATTCGCTAAAACTTATGCCGAAACACTTAATTTGGCAAAGGACAAAATTTATTTTATTGATATGTCAATAGCTTTAGATGGTAATTCCTCGTATTTCTTCAAAAAGAAAAGGAAACAAATAGTTGCAGGTGGTGGTGGTTTCAATCCTAAAAAAAATAATTTGTATAACAAAAAGTTTTCAGAAATGTACGACGGATTAATCTTTGTAAAGAATATTTCACTTCCAACTAATAATCTGATTGCGAAATAAACATTTTACAACAATGTGTATAATTCATTGCAAGTTATAGTCTACTTACGAAAGTCCTCGCGGACTTTATATCTGTGATTTATTTGCTAACTTTTGTGTTTAAATACGCAACGAAATCATACACTAAACAGTTGTAAACAATTATGGAAAACGTGCTAACATTTATACTTGGAGCTTTACTAATAGCACTTGGAATTATTTGGTATGATTACGAAAGAAAGAAATTTGTTGCTCAAAGAAAAAATGAAGATTATATGCGAATGTCATTCACTATTGAATTCATTTTAGGAGCTTTCATTCTTTTTGCAATTGGAATAAGACTAATTTATGACTCATTTTAAATGAACGAAAACGAAGACTATTTCATAATTTCTAAAAATGGGAACATTCACACTTTGAGTGACCGAACTCAATTTAAATGGAAAGAACTATTGATTTGGACTTCTACTTCATTCATATTCCTGATTTGGTTTATCGGAATTGGAGTCGGAATATTTGTTGCGATTTTAACCTTAATAGGATACACTATTTACCGATTTGCTTCTTGGATTTACTACTCGGAATTAAAAATAGACGAGAAAAGCGGAAAATTAACTCGACTGAAAAAAATACTCTACCGAACTCAAAAAACGGAATTGATAACTGAAAAGTTTGACCCAAACCGATTTGAATACTCGGAATTAACTCGGAGTGGAAAAACGAAGTTCTTAATGAATTATCGGACACATAAAAACAACGAATTATTAATATTAAAAAATAAAACGGACAAAGAACTAATTGAGAAATACATTGCGGAAAAAATAACTGTTTACAACAACGTATATAGCTCATAGCTAATCACTTGCTTAATCAAAGTTAAGACATATTTGGAAAGTCGCCAAATTTTTAAATTTGAAGATTTCCAATAAAAAAGATAAATAGCAAAAATTAAAAATATGGCTCGTGCTCAACCGAAAATAATTTATAATTTTCACGCTACGAGCCATATACAAAATCGTTGTAGCCAATGTTCACAAAAATCTTAACTATTATAAATGACAATTAAAGAAGCTATATTAAAAAGTTTAGAAGAGATAAAAGGACTAGCAAACTATATGGAAATTTATAACCATATAATTGAAAATAAATATTATGATTTTGGTCCTGCTAAAACACCAGCTTCCACTGTATCGGCTCTTGTTGGAGATTTCATAAGAAATGAGGATAGCAGAGTCAAAAGGATAAAGCAAGAAAATGGTAGTTACTCTTATTATCTAACAAAAAATGAAACTGAAATTGATTTAGAAATTTTAGCCGGCATCCCTGAAGAAGTCAAACCAAAAGCAAAACTATCAAAAAGTTATTTAGAAAGAGATTTACATAAATTGTTAAGTAGTTATCTTAAAAATACAAAAATATATTCCAAAACTATTTTCCACGAACAATCAAAAAACGGAAAAGATAATAACCAAATTTGGACTCATCCAGATATGGTTGGAATTAAATTTTTGTATTTACAGACTAAAGCAAGTCAAAATTTCTTAAAATCAATAAATAGAGTTGATACGTTTAAACTAAGCTCTTACGAAGTAAAAAAAGAAATAAATAGTGATTCAGATTTAAAAAAGGCATTTTTTCAAGCTGTTTCAAATTTCAGTTGGGCAAATTATGGTTATTTGGTAGCATTTGAGTTTAGCGATAGCTTATCAGAAGAAATGGAAAGATTGAATCAATCTTTTGGTATCGGAATAATTGAATTAAACGCTAATCCTTACAAAAGTAAAATATTATTTCCAGCAACTTACCGTGATTTAGATTTTAAAACAATTGATAAACTTTGTAAAATAAATACAGAATTTGCAACATTTATTGAACAAGTGGATAAATTAATGACTGCAACGGATAGGTATTATAAATCAACAGAAAAAGAGCTAAATGAATTTTGCGACGATTATTTTAAAAATGATTCTGAAATTGAAAAATACTGCTCCGATAAAAAAATTCCAGTAGAACAATAAAACACTGGCTACAACACCGTATAACAACAATTGCGGCTTTGTGTCCTAAGCTCACAAACGAGCAAGCATAAAAGTCGGTAATTTTAGCTATCTTAGTTTTAACCAATCCGCAACTGATTGTTATACAACACCGTTGCCAAAAATGCGTAATTTTCAGCGAGTTAAACTGAAACTTTCCTTATTTTTTAGTCTTTTTTCTAAATTTGAACCTAAGCTATTTGAAAATCCGTATGGATATTTCTTACTCAAAACGAAAAAATTGGGACGGATGAAACTGACTAGAAATATTTGCGCGGAGAAACTTAAATTTGAATAAAAAAACTAGAACTCAGCGGATTTAAACTTACTCGGATTGATAAATTGAAATGGAGAAATTGTTGCGGATAAAATTACAACTCAGTAGACTTGAACTTACTCAAGCTCGATAAATAATCGCGGATGAAAATTTTTCAGCACTACTCTATTTTCTAATACTTGCGGATAAAGGCAAATTACAAATCTGGTTAAAATTTTTAATTTGAATTCAGTCAACCAAAAAGCTAAAGAACGATAAAGTACAAATGAAAAGCTGTGCGGAAAAGCACTTTAGGCAACAACGTATATAAAAAATAGCTACATCTTTTCTTAATCGTAAATTTTGGTATATTTGGTAAGTCGCCAAATCTCTTGATTTGGCTTTTGAAAAGTAAAAATAAAATCAAAATGCAAAAGTTTTGGCTTGTGTTAAAGCGAAAAAATTGCGCTTATTTTTACGCTACTTTTCATATACAAACTCGTTGTGATTAATTTTTTATTATGAGTGAACAATCAAAATACCAGGGATGGTTAAGAATTCTATTTATCATTCTTCCACATATTTTTATTGTGGGAGTTTTCCAAATCGTAACAAGAATTTTAGTAGGTTTTTCATATAGTGATTTAGAAATTGAGAAAACTCCAGAGCAAAGATTAGCCATTCAATTCGCATCTTTTCTAGGAACCATGCTAGTCGTTTGGATATTTGTAAAACTTATAGATAAAGAGAAGTTTATAGATGTAGGATTGAGGTTTAGAAATGAAATAAAAAGCTTTTGGGCTGGATTTTCAATTGGCGCTATAATAATGTTCTTAGGATTTGGATTATTAAAAATTCTAGGAGAAATAAAAATTCAAAACATCGATTTAGACTTTGATCAAATATTAACTTCAATAGTGATATTTGTTCTGGTATCTTTTACCGAGGAAATTCTATTTCGAGGTTATATTTTGAGAAACCTTATGTATTCTTTTAATAAATATATTGCTCTCATTATATCAGCAATTTTATTCTCATTGATGCATGGACTCAATCCTAACATTGATCTTATAGGTTCTATAAACATTTTCTTGCTGGGATTTTATTAGGAATAAGTTATATCCACACAAAAAATCTATGGTTCCCAATTGCCCTACATTTTAGCTGGAATTTTTTTCAAACCATTTTAGGTTTTAATGTAAGTGGCCAAAATACTTATTCAGTCTTTAAATTAAGTATACCAGAAAAAAATCTTTTGAATGGCGGTGCTTTTGGTTTTGGAGGATCAATAATATCTTTAATTGCTATACTGATTACAATAGTTGCAATTTCAATTCATTATAGAAGAAAAAAACTAATCACAACAACGGTTCATCGCCAATAAGCGGCACCGTTACTAAGAAAATAATTAACTTGACCAACAAACCAGCACTAAGCCGACAAATCCGAGTCCCATACTCCGCCAACTGGCGATAACCGAGACCGTTGCCCACAATTTGAGAAAAATCGTAAATCAATGAAAATAAGAATATTAATTGGAATTCTTTTTTGCTCAACTTTATTTGCGTGCGGAAACAAAAATGATGACAGATTTGTTTTCTTCCTTCATAATCGATTTTTAGAAGAACAAGAATTGAATGAGTTGCATCCCGAATTTGGGCGGACTGAATACAACGAAATTATTGCTGAATTTAAAAAAGGAGGACTTAAAGTAATATCCGAAAAACGGAATGGAAATGTTAACGCAAGAGAATACGCAATCGGAATCGTAACCCAAATTGACAGTTTAATAAAGAACGGAATAGAACCGAGAAAAATAACTGTGGTTGGAACTTCAAAAGGCGGATATATCGCTCAATACGTTTCGACTTTAGCAAATAATCAAGATTTGAATTTTGTATTTATTGCAAGTTTTAGGAATAGTGATATTCAAAATATACCTGAAATCAATTTTTGCGGAAATATTTTAACGATTTACGAAAAGTCCGACCCATTTGGAGTTTCTTCATTGGAACGCAAGAAAATCTCGAATTGCGAAATAAAACACTTTAAAGAAATCGAACTGAATACAGGAATGGGACACGGATTTTTATTTAAACCATTAAATGAATGGATTGAACCGACAATAAAGTGGGCGAATGGAAATTACGACGTGGAATAAAAACTGTGGGCAACACCGTGTATAATTAATTGCTTGGTTCTAGCCTACTTGCGAAAATTCCTGCGGAATTTTCACGGGTTCGTAAATGTTTACTAACTTAGTTGCTTAACCACGCAACTAACCATACACAATCACGTTGGCAACAAGGTTGACTCGTCCTGAATAAAGGCTACATAATTTCAAACATTATGTATAAAAATGACAGAGTAATCAGACGGTATTCCGAATCGTTCAAACTAAAAATTTTAGACGAACTTACGGCAGGAAAATTAAACAAGTATCAACTAGGTAAAGCTTACGGTATTGCTCCAACAACCATAAACGAGTGGATCAGGAAATATAACCGTAAAGACCTTATGAACACCAGAGTGACTGTGAAAACAAAAGATGAGATTACACGCATCAAACAGCTTCAAAAAGAAATTGAACAGCTGAAGAAACTTCTTTTGAAAAAGGATATAGACGCCCTTATAGAAGATTCTTATCTTGAAGTGGCAGCAGAACAGCTGGGCTATAAATCAGTGCTTGAACTTAAAAAAAAACTAAGTATCAAGCCTTGATCAAAGCAAAAGAGAACGCTAAAGGATCTGCTACTCTTTCAGCTATAACAGCTTGTTTTGGCCTTAAACGGGATGCATACTACAAATACAAAAGTAGAGAGGACAAACGTTTGAAAATAGAGAAAAAAGTTATTGATATAGTCAAGAAAAAGCGCAGATCACTTCCCAGAGAAGGGGTTAGAAAACTTGCCAGATCACTGAGCAAAGAGTTTACAAATGCCGATTTAAAAATAGGCAGGGATACCTTATTCAACATTCTTAGAAAACACAATATGCTGACACTTAGAAAAAAATACAGCTCTAGAACAACGAACTCATTACACAGGTTCTACAAGTATAAGAATATCATTAAAGATGTAGAAACAACTAGACCAAACCAAGTATGGGTGAGCGATATCACTTACATCAGAACTATAAAAGGCTTTTGTTACCTAGCACTCATTACAGATATGCATAGTCGCAAAATTGTTGGCTATGACATCAGCGACAGCTTGGAACTCAAAGGATGTGTAAGAGCTTTGAATAAAGCTTTATATCAAGCTAAAGATATTGACGCACTTATACACCATTCAGACCGAGGTATTCAGTATTGCAGCAATGTATACACACAGATCCTTAAAAGAAATGACATAAGAATCAGTATGACCGAAGAGAACCATTGCTACGAAAACGCGATGGCAGAACGTGTAAATGGCATATTAAAAGACGAGTTCTATCTCGACCAGACCTTTGATAGCCTACAACACGCTAAGAGAGCTACAAAAAATGCAATTAATTTGTATAATGAAATAAGATTACATTTATCTTTAGACTATAAAACACCAAATATGGTTTATAAATTAACAGCTTAAATCAATTTTAAACTGTAGCTATATTTCAGGACTAGACATTTATAAAAATAACTATGGAACATTACAATTTTGAAATAAATGATGATTTTGATAAAAAGGACTTGAAAAATCATATCAATGATGCTATTAACAATGTGATTCTAGATAATGGAAAAAACGAAGTCGAAATTGAATTTGAGGAAAGTATAATAAACAAAAAATTTAATAATTACACTGGAGTTTTTGAAAAACACAGAGTTTTAAAATCTGGAATAATAATCGGTTATTTAGAGATTTTTAGAAACAATGATTATAATTATTTAAAAATTTACACAAATCCAATAAATTAAGTTATGATTTGTCCGCATTGCAGTACAGCTGTTAAATACAGATGGGAATATTCCCAATCTATGAGAGCAGATAAAGAAGAAGGGTATTCTGTAGAAATTAAGTATAGTACGTGTCCAAATTGTAAAAAAGTAGTTGCTTATTTAGTTGAAGGAGAGGAAAGCGGAAATGGTGTGAATGAAGAAGAAGAATTCACACAAACTTTAATTTATCCTAATAATTCGAAAGTTGAAAATTCAGAAGATATCCCGAAATTATTTGTTGAGGATTATGAAGAAGCTTTAAAAGTATTGTCTGCAAGCCCAAAAGCTTCGGCTGCTTTGAGTAGAAGATTATTACAAAACATTTTACGAGAAAAATACAACATCAATGAAAGAAGTCTTGCTCAGGAAATTCAAAAATTCATAACATTAGATGGAATTCCTACACATTTAACTGATGCGGTAGACGCGATTAGAAATGTTGGGAATTTCGCAGCACACCCTACGAAAGATAAAAATACTGGTGAAATAGTTACTGTCGAAAATGGTGAAGCTGAATGGTTAATTGAAGTTATAGAAGCTCTTTTTGATTTTACTTTCATACAGCCAATAAAACTTGAAAGAAGAAGAAAAGAATTGAATATAAAACTGGAGAAGGTTGGAAAACCTGAATTAAAAAAAAAGAAGTAAAAACTATGCACAACAATGGCTATAAGTAATTGCTTATTCTCGTCTACTTTGGAAATTATCGAGAAATTTCCGTATTGGTGTGACTTGCAAAGTTAAGTACTAAACCACGCAACTACTCATAGCCGAGACCGTTACCCAAAATAGCTCCTGACAAAACTGACCGAAAAAAATTTAGATCCAAAATTCGTTAAATTCAGAGTAAAATATTTTAGAAACTCAAGAAATAATCAAGCAATCAAATCGTGCGCTGAAATTCATTTAAATGAAAATTCTAATTTAAAAAGCTAAGCAACACCGCGTACAAGTAGTTAAAAAATATTAGTGAAATTGTAAAATTTGGCCGGTAATTTTTGGGATTTAAAGCACTACGGAAAACTAATAATTAAAATAACTTCAATTTAAAATTCAAACTTAAAAAGCTAATGATGCGCGCAACCAATCTCTCTCAGAATTAAATTAGAAAAATTCAACTTAAAATTTAATCCCAACGCTGGAGAAACTTCAAATTGTAAAATTCTATTATCAATTTGGACGCTCAAAAGCCTCTCTCCCACTCTGAAAAATTTAAAAAGTCAAATCGCAACTAAACCTATATTCGATAAATCTGACAACATTTTAAAAAAGGATAAAAAAAAACCAATCAAAGCGTATCGCTAAATTGGGTAACATCGGTTATAATTCATTGCGGCGGAATTTTCTACCGAAAATTCCAGGAATATTTGCTAAATTACAGCCGTAACCGAAAAGTCCTGGCGGACTTTTTCGCAACAAATCATAACCGGAGCCGTTAGCCAAAATAACTCCTGACAAAAACACTTCTTGAAAACTGAACTGACCATAGAACAATCAACACTCGAGATTCGATAAAAACAAAGATTATTTTATAGAGAAAAACGGAAAAACACGCTTTTAAAAAAGATCTGACCGCAGAAAAAATTTTAATCCAAATTCGATAAAATCGGACACTATTTTACAGTTTCTAAAATAGAAAATTAATTAAATGGAATCCTATATATATAAAATTGACTGTGATTTTTAGAAATCTAAACGGACAAAAAATGACAGCAAAAATCACTGAATTTCAACATTTAAAGAAATCCGAATACTTGAATAATCAGGAACGCGGAAAAACACCACGGAGAATCAATCTCTCGGAAAATTTTAATTGAAATTCATCAAGAAAATAAAAAATAACATTCCTGACCGATAATGATCAAATTGGAGATTTTAAACAAAAAATTAAAAACAAAAAACACCACACTCCCACTCTGGAAAACTTAAAAAATTATATTATAAAAAAGCTGATAATGAATAAATCTGACCAAAATTTTTAAAAAATAAGAACAATAAAACAAATCAGAGCTGTCGTTACATTGGCTAACAACGTATAATAGCAATTGCGGCATTTCGTGCTGCGGACAAAATCTTGTAAGCATAAAAGTCAGGAATTTTAGCTATCTTAGTTTTCAACAAATCCGCAACTGACGATTATACGAAGACGTTACCCAAAATAGCTTCTGACAAAAATACTTTCTGAAAACCGAACTGACCGCAGAAAAATCAACACTCGAAATTCCATAAAAACGAAGAACATTTTTAAAAAGAAAAGCGGAAAAAACTCGCGGAAAAAACGATCTAATCGCAAAAAATTATAATCAAAATTCGATAAAATCGAACTCTATTTTAAAGACTTAAAGAATAAAAAAAACAAATAAATGAAATCCAATATTGGATAAAATTGACGGCTATTTTTAGAAGCTAAAACTGACTTTAAGTGGGCAAGCACGAGAAAAAATACTGAAAATTTGAACTTTTAAATGAAATCTATACTCTAGAATCATCAGTGATGTGGAAATCATCAAGCAAAACAAATCTCTCCCTAAATATGAATTGAAAATTCAGCTAACAATTAAAAAGCAACACTGAAAAAACTTCAAATTGTAAAATTTCGCTTTAAATTTTAGAGTTTTATACTCCTCTCCCACTCTGAAAAACATTAAAATCTAAAATCCAATCTAAGCTGATATTCGATAAATCTGATAACATTTTTAAAGAATAAGAACTAAAAACAAAATTTGGCGTGTCGTTACATTGGCTAACAACGGTTATAATTCATTGCGGCGGAATTTTATACCAAAAATTCCAGGAATATTTGCTAAATTACAGCGGTAACCGAAAAGTCCTGGCGGACTTTTCTGCAACAAATCATAACCGGAGCCGTTACCCAAAATTATAAACCAAGTTTTCGTTGTTAATGAAATATCCGATTTTAAGCGTTGATGAATTAAATGAAATTTTAGCAAATGAAAATATTATAATATTAGATTGTAGCACGGAATCTAATAAAGCAGGACTTCAATCAGATTTTGAAAAAATTAAGATCAAAGGAGCGAGATATTTTGACCTTAAAAATGATTTTAGAGACTCTGAATCCATTTTTCCCAACACGCTACCTAATCCTGAGCAATTTCAAATTAACAGCAGGAAATTAGGTATTAATGACTCAAGCAAAATAATATTGTATGATAATTTAGGTGTTTACCATAGTCCAAGAGTTTGGTGGATGTTTAAAATTATGGGTCATAAAGATGTTTCGGTTCTTAATGGAGGATTACCAGAATGGATTAAAAGAAAATTTCCAACTCAACAAGAATATGATTTGGAATTTAATGAAGGAAATTTTAAATCCGACTTCCAGTATAATATGATTTCAGATCTAAATTTTATAAAACAGAATTTAGAAAATGATGAAATATTAGTAATTGACGCAAGAAATTCTAAACGATTTAATAGTTTAGAACCAGAGCCGGGAAAAAACCTTAGAAGTGGAAACATACCAAATTCAATAAATATTCCATTTGAAAAAGTTCTAAATTATGGGAAATTTAAAGAACCAGAGAATTTGAAATTAGTATTTAAAAACATTAATGCAACTTCTACGAAATTGATCTTTAGTTGTGGATCAGGAGTAACAACTTGCATCGTTTATTTAGCGAGTGAATTAGTACTAGAAAACAAAAAGTCTTTATACGATGGTTCCTGGACTGAATGGGGAACTTTGGAGAAAATCTAAATATTATAACTTTGGGTAACAACGATTCATCGCAAATAACGGGTATTGCCGAAAAAGTGTAATTTAGAAAACCAATAAATAAAACGGTAAGCCGACAACTCCGCATCCTTACTCCCGTGACTTGCGATAATCGAAACCGTTAGCACCAATTTGACAAAAAATGAAAATACAACTTTTATTATTAATGATACTAACTTCAATTTCTGGAAATAGTCAATCTAACTATTCTGGTAATTTAGGAAAGTATAACATAACATTAATAATGTATCATTACAAAGATGGCGATTCACGTGCTTACTATGTTTATGACAAATTTGATACTCCAATTACAATTAATGGTAGATTAGAAGATGGAGAATTAAAACTTTTTGAAAAAGATAATTCCGAAAAAAAATCTGCCATTTTGATTTTTAAAGATTTCAAAGAAAGTGATAAAACTATTAAAGGAAAATGGATTAGTATTGATGGATCTAAAACTTATCCAATTTCATTAAAAAAAGATTTTGAAATTGATTATGGTAATAATGTTGAATGGAAAACTAGGGAACTTATTCAATCAAACACTACAGAGGAACATTATTTCAAAACGATAATCACAAAAGAAAAAGGACAACTCTATGGAAGAATTTCTGGTGTGAAAATATTTGAAAAAAAATCAGACAAACTAATACAAACTATAGAATTAGATTGCCAACTGTTCGGAATTGATAACGTGAGTGTTGGAGATTACAACTTTGACGGTATTGAAGATTTTTCCGTTTTTGAGGCCAGTTATGCTGGACCAAATACCTCGAGTATTTACATCTTAAGGGACCCAAATTCAAACCGGTATATAAAAAGTAATTTTAGCGGAACTTCTTTAGAATTTGATAATGAATCAAAACTCATTTACGAACATAATCAATGTTGTGCTGGTAGAAGTCATAGGAACGCTACTTATAAAGTGGTCAATAATGAAATGGTTTTAATAGAAGAAGAATGCCTTGATTATGATGAAAAGCAAAAAGATTTTATTGAAGTTGAATGTGAATAAAACTGGTGCTAACACCGTATAACAACAATTGCGGCTTTGTCTCTTGCGGATACGACCACGCAAGCACAAAATCGGGAATTTTAGCTATCTTAGTGTTTAATCAATCCGCAACTGATTGTTATACAAAACCGTTGGTAACAATAGCTCCGAAAACGAAATCAGAGTATTTTATCATCAAACTCACTGAAACTTATCAAACATAAGGCAAAAGCAGAAACGATAATCTGGATGGCTATTCTGAGCGGAAATAAAATTCAAAGTTAACTGACAAACTTACTCAGACGGATAAATTTTGATGGATAATCTGTTGCGGATAAAGTTCTCTCAGCACTACTCTATTTTTCTGAATCGTTACGCATTTAACCTGCATTAAAATTCGTTTTAAAGCTAATATTTCAGGCTTATTTAATTTTAAAAGCAGGAACGATAAAGTGGGATCGCTAAGCAGAACGTTCTCAGCAAGACGTGTCGCTAAAGTAACCAACAACGTATACCAGCAATTGCGGGTTTGTGTCCTGCGGACACAATATCGAAAGCGTAAAATTCAGGGATTTTTTCTATCTTAGTTTTCTAAACACCGCAACTGACGGGTATACAATACCGTTACCCAAAATAGCTCCTGACAAAAATGACCGAAGAAAATTTAGAATCAAAATTCGTTAAATTCAGAGTAAATTATTTTAGAAATTCAAGAAATAATCTACCAATCAAATCGTGCGCTGAAATTCATTTATATGAAAATTCTAATTTAAAAAGCTAAGCAACAAAGTGGATAAGGAATTAAAAAATATTGGTGAAATTGTAAAATTTGGCCGGCAATTTTTGGGATTTAACGCACTACGGAAAACTAATAATTAAAATAACTTCAATTTAAAATTCAAACTTAAAAAGCTAATGCTGCGCGGAACCAATCTCTCTGAGAATTAAATTAGAAAAATTCAACTTAAAATTTAATCGCAACGCTGGAGAAACTTCAATTTGTAAAACTCTCTTTTCAATTTGGACGCTCAAAAACCTCTCTCCCACTTTAAAAAATTTAAGAAGTAAAATCACATCTAAACCGATATTCGATAAATCTGACAACATTTTAAAAAAGGATAAGAACAAAAAATAAATCAAAGCGTGTCGCTACATTGGGTAACAACGGTTATAATTCATTGCGGCGGAATTTTCTACCGAAAATTCCAGGAATATTTGCTAAATTACAGCCGTAACCGAAAAGTCCTAGCGGACTTTTCCGCAACAAATCATAACCGGAGCCGTTGGCAACAAGCTAAAAAAAATTAGACAATCATAAAAAACAACCAAAATCGATATTTTTGTATCTTTGATAAAAAGATAAAAGGAAATGGATTTAGAAGCAAGAAAAATATCATTTGTTCAAGAGTTTTTAAGACTTCAAAATGAGGAAATCGTTAGCGGACTTGAAAAATTATTACGCAAAAGGAAAGCTGAATTAACTGAAAAGAACTTCAAGCCAATGACAATGGAGCAATATAACGCAGAAATTGACCAAGCAATGGAAGACTCTAAAAATGGAAGAATAATAAAAGCAACGGATTTAAAAGCTAAAATCCAAAAATGGAGTTAGAAGTTTATTGGTTAGAGCTTGCGGAAAATAAACTTGAGGATATTTACAGCTATTATTTAATTAAAGCAAGTAAAAGAGTCGCTGAAAATTTAGTTAATGGAATCGTTGACTCGACTATAGGGATTGAAAAGCAACCAGAAATTGGACAAGTTGAAACCAGCTTGCAGCATAGAAAACAAGAATTTCGATATTTAGTATTTAAGAATTACAAAATAGTTTATTGGATTAATCTTGATTTTAATCGGATCGAAATTGCTAATATTTTTGACACAAGGCAAGATCCAGGAAAAATTAATGAAATGAAATAAAAGCCAGTTGCCAACAACATATATAACAAATAGCTAAGTCTTTTCTAAACCGGAAATTTCAGTATATTTGGTTAGTCGCCAAATCTTTTGATTTGGCTTTTTGAACTAAAATTAAAAATCAAAACGCAAAAGTTTTGGCTTGTGACAAATCGAAAATTAACTCATTTTTGCTCGCTACTTGTCATATATAAACACGTTGCCAGAAATGCCTCCGAAACTCAGTCAAACCGAATATTATTTAAAAGAATTGAAGGTTAATAGGATTCAAAATCTATAAAATTGAGATTCATTTCCTTAAATTTTTGTCAGTACTGACAATCTAAAATTGACGAATATAAAACAATCGAAAATCTATATTTTAAGATTGGTTTTTAAAGAAAATATTCAGAACAAAAGAAAAACTTACTCAGTTCTAAAAACGAAGCGATGAACCAATAACTCTTTGAAAAAATACAAAAAGCAAGAAAGCAGAACCCGAGAAAATATAAATAATAAAATCAATATTTATAAAGTTTTTTTCTGCCCTATTTGATAAAAATTAATAATTGAAATTTGATAGATTTATTAATTATTTTTAAAATGTAGAAATGGAAAAAATTATTGAATTGTACTATGCAGAACGTGTCGGCAAAGCTGGCAACAATGGTTATAATTAATTGCTACTGAATTTTCTATCGAAAATTCAAGACTTTTTGCTAAATTTAGTTACACAATTGAAAATCCTAGCGGATTTTCACGCAACATAATCATAACCCAAACCGTTGTGCGTAAGCTAAAAACAGCAAATTTCACAACAGGTAATTCGACTAAATTATGATGATTGACAAAGAATTTATTGACAAAACCGAACGTTCTGAATGGGATTTTAGCAACGAAATTCTTTACTCAATGTGCAGAGAAAATTTCACTCATACACAAACGGACAAAATTATTGGAAAAACCGTTTTAATTGGTCGAACTTATGCAGCTGCAATTGAAAGAAGAAAAAATAAAACCAAAGAGGAACAAAACGATAATTTTTATATTGACAAAGTTGCACCTGAATTTAAAAAATCAAAATTGGATTTTTATTTAGAAAAACTGAAATCTGAAACAGAACTGGACGAAAAAAATATTCCCGAAATTTTAAAAGTTCATTTTTATTTAACTAGTTTGATTAAGGAATTAACAGAGCAAAACAAAAGATCTTTTTCTTCAAAATATTTACATTTCCATCTTCCTCACTTATTTTTTATTTATGATACAAGAGCTGTAAAAGCAATTGGACTTTTAAAGACGAAATTTCAATATAAATACAAAGAACAAATTAATTCGGAAAATGCTGATAAAGAATACGCATCCTTTTTTTATAAATGTTTTGCTCAAAAAAACAAATTGAAAAACGAATTTAATAGAAAAATATCGACTCGACATATTGACAATATATTAATGAAAGCCGTGGAACTGAATGAAACAAAAGCCTACGCACAACAACGTGTATAATTAATTGCTTTGGTCGTTGCCTATTTGGAAAATTCCTTCGGAATTTTCTCACGTTCGTTTTTGTTTACTAAATTAGTTGCTTAACCACGCAACTAACCATACACAAACACGTTAGCGGTAATATTGACTCGTCCTGAATAAAGGCTACATAATTTCAAACATTATGTATAAAAATGACAGAGTAATCAGACGGTATTCCGAATCGTTCAAACTAAAAATTTTAGACGAACTTACGGCAGGAAAATTAAACAAGTATCAACTAGGTAAAGCTTACGGTATTGCTCCAACAACCATCAACGAGTGGATCAAAAAATATAACCGTAAAGACCTTATGAACACCAGAGTGACTGTGAAAACAAAAGATGAGATTACACGCATCAAACAGCTTCAAAAAGAAATTGAACAGCTGAAGAAACTTCTTTTGAAAAAGGATATGGACGCCCTTATAGAAGATTCTTATCTTGAAGTGGCAGCAGAACAGCTGGGCTATAAATCAGTGCTTGAACTTAAAAAAAAACTAAGTATCAAGCCTTGATCAAGGCCAAGCATAAATCCAGAGGATCTGCATCCCTTTCAGCCATAACAGCCTATTTTGGCCTTAAACGTGACGCCTACTATAAATACAAACATAGAGAAGACCAACGTTCAGAAGTAGAAAATAAGGTTGTTGCCATAGTCAAGAAAAGGCGCAGATCCCTTCCTAGGGAAGGTGTTAGAAAACTGACCAGATCACTCGACAAAGAGTTTACAAATGCCGATTTAAAAATAGGTAGGGATACCTTATTCAACATTCTTAGAAAACATAATATGCTTACACTTAGAAAAAAATACAGTTCCAGAACCACCAACTCATTGCACAGGTTCCGCAAATACAAAAATATCATCAAATACCTCAAAGTAACAAAACCCAACCAAGTCTGGGTAAGTGATATTACTTATATAAGGACCATAAAGGGCTTTTGTTATCTGGCGCTAATTACAGATATGCACAGTCGTAAAATAGTTGGTTATGATATAAGCAATAGCCTAGAACTTAAAGGCTGTCAGAGAGCTTTTAACAAAGCTTTATATCAAGCTGAAGATACTACCGGGCTAATACACCATTCCGACAGAGGTATTCAGTATTGTAGCAATGTATACACTCAAATCCTTAAAAGAAATAGCATAGAAATCAGTATGACTGAAGAAAATCATTGCTACGAAAATGCAATCGCAGAACGGGTAAATGGCATATTAAAAGACGAATTCTATCTCGACCAGACCTTTGATAGCCTACAACATGCTAAGAGGGCTACAAAAAATGCAATTAATTTGTATAATGAAATAAGATTACATTTATCTTTAGACTATCAAACACCAAATATGGTGTATAAATTAACAGCGTAAATCAATTTTAACCTGTAGCCATATTTTAGGACTAGACATTTTTATAAGAATTCAATGAAAAGAATATTATTAATGCTTCTAGCAGTTATTACATTTTGTAGCTGTCAAAAGGAGAAAAAGAAAAATTTAGAGGATGTAATAGCTGAATTCCATCGGCATGTAGAAAACATTGATAAAGTAGAGTATAAAGTGCAAAGAATTGATACTTTTTCAGACGGCTTTGTTTGGAATAACACAGGATATGCACTCATTGAAAAAAGACCTCAAGATAAGATGTTTGGCTTTTCATTCTACGGTAAAAGAAACGATTTGGACAAAGCTAATTTATATGAAAATAGCAAGGCATTTGAAATCAAAGATCAAGAAAACAGCTTTAAATCTATTTACCACAAAGGAGTTTTAGGAAGTCCTGGTGGTCAAATGGTTGTAGAAAACATCTTTCAACTCGACTCTATATATGAAAACTTGGAATTATTAGAGAAAGAAAACAAGTATATTCTTAAATATTCATTTGAGGCTGATACAGTATATGAAATAACCGATAGAGAAAAAATAATCGAATTAAGAAAGAAAGATTTCTTTCCTATTAAGATTATAAACCGCAAAAAATCGCTAGGAAACAATTCTATGTATCAATACGAATTAAACAATGTAAAAATTAATCAAGAAGTTAAAAATTCTGTTTCAGATATTAAAAACAAAATTTCTAATTTTCAATATATTGGTGAAAAGAAACAAACTCCTAATCCAATTTTAAATAAACAATTTCCAAAAATTGATTTACCTTATTTACAGAATGATAATAAAAACCTCATTCTTGAAAATGGAAAAGTTACCCTAATAGACTTTTGGGAAGTCTGGTGCAGTCCATGTATAAAATCGTTTCCTAAAGTACAGGAATTAAAAACAAGATATAATGAAGACCTTTCAGTAATTGGAGTAGTAACAGAAAACAAAGAAAATGCTATAAAACTAATACAGGAAAAAGGTATAACGTTTCCAAATTTACTTGGTGATCAAACTATTCATGAAAAATATAGAGTTGATAGTTTTCCTAGATATTTTCTTATTGATAAAGAAGGTAAAGTAAAAAAAGAATATGTTGTTTACTCAGAGGATATAGAAAAGGATATTCAAAACTTAATTAACGAGTAAAACTGCAGGCAACAACGATTAATCCCAAGTAGCAGTTTTTATTTAAAAAAAGGTAATTTTATAAAACAAGTAAGTAAAAGTTAAGCTGACAAGTCCGCGTCCCATCTTCCGCTACTGTACTTTTCCCGAAATAAATTGACTAAAAATTAAACCCTTTAGTACTACACTGTCAATTTTATTATTGCAAGTAGATAAATATTTAAAATTCTACCTCAATAGGATTTTTAAATTTCCGTAATTCAATATTTAATTTATTAATATTGAATTATAAAGTTTTCTACTAATCTATATGCAACCCGAAAATTCAATTGTATTCGAAATTTTTAAAGGAGTATCCTTTTCTCCTCATCAAATTGATCTCATTGAAAATCAAATTGAAAAAATTACTTTAAAAAAAGGCGATACTTTATTAAAAGTCCAAGAAATAGTTCATTTTCAATATTATGTAAATGAGGGTTGTCTGAGAACCTATTTTATAGACCAAGCTGGGAAAGAACATACCTTACAATTTGCTATTAAAGACTGGTGGATTAGCGATTACACGGCCTTCTTCTCCTCTACTCCAGCTATTATGAATATTGAGTGTATTCAGGATGCGATACTTTATAGAATTTCTAAAGCGAGTATGGAAAGCCTATTTGCAGAGATCCCGCAACTGGAGACGTTCTTCAGAAAAAAAATGGAAGGCGCTTTTGCAAGTTTTCAGAAGAGAATATTAGCCAGTTTAGCACAACCTGCAAAAGAACGATATTCTGCATTTATAAAGTCTTATCCAGATATAGAGCAAAATGTAAAAAATTACCATATCGCTTCGTATCTGGGCATAACTACAGAAAGTTTAAGTCGAATACGAAAAGAAAGCCACGCAAAGTAATTTCTTATCATACATCAATTTTTAAATTCTACTTCTCCCTTAGCTTTGTACTTGTTAAACAATTGAAACAATAAATGAAACGAGTATTAACAGCGATATTCGCTATTGCTTTATTTTCTTCTTGTGGTCAAAACACAAAAAAAGAAAATTCGAATACACAAAGTAAAAGCGAACATCCTAAAAAAAACACTGAAATGAAAAAGGTATTATTTGTATTAACTAGTCACGAAGATTTAGGAGAAACCGGAGAAAAAACCGGATTTTGGATTGAAGAATTTGCAGCTCCTTACTATCTTCTAAAAGATAAGGGGTTTCAGATTACTTTAGCATCACCAAAAGGTGGGCAACCGCCATTAGACCCTAAAAGTGAATCTCCAGACGCTCAAACCACTGCTACAAAACGTTTCTATAAAGATGAAGCTACACAAAATGTGCTAGCTGAAACATTGAAGTTAGCAACTGTAGATCAGGAAGATTTCGATGCGGTATTTTATCCTGGTGGCCACGGACCGTTATGGGATTTAGCTGAAGATAAAAATTCTATCGCCCTAATTGAAGATTTTTATAATCATAACAAACCGGTTGCCGCAGTTTGCCACGCGCCAGGTGTGTTTAAAAACACTAAAAATGCTGACGGATCTTCTTTAGTTGAAGGAAAAAAAGTAACCGGATTTACAAATGAAGAGGAAGAAGCGGTTCAACTTACCAATGTAGTTCCATTCTTAGTAGAAGATATGCTGAAGAAGAATGGTGGTGTTTATTCTAAAAAGGAAGCCTGGACTCCGTATGCTGTAGAAGATGGTTTATTGATTACCGGACAAAACCCTGCATCTTCAGAAAAAGTTGCTGAAATTTTAGCTCAAAGATTGAAGTAATAAAAAATTCTCAAGCATTTTAAAACCGCGACTTGAGACTTTCAAGTTGCGGTTTATTTTTGAAATAATTAATGAATAAAATGAAGTAACCAAACCACTAACCTATTAATTTTCAGTTTTTTAAAACACTTATATTAATAAAAATACAAGCACCGTCTCAAATTCGTTAGCATTTCAAATTATTATTTTTATTACATTTAATCACTCTAAAATTTCATAACCTTTTTAAAATCTTTATTTCTAAAATTGTCTCGTAAAACTTCCAAAAACATACTGCGCATTGGCTTAGCTTTAGGTACAATTATTTCCTTATTTTTTGTTCCGTGGATACTATTAAAAGCCTGGTTGATGCCTTTACCCACTACTATTCAGGAACAGGCGAATGAAGCTATTAAACTTGGTTTTGATGGAATCATTATATATGTAGATAAGAAAGATAGCGAATCTGAATTTTACACTGCCGGATATAAAAATAGAGCAACTAAAGTTCCGGCCGATCCTAATACACTATTCAAAATAGCAAGTGTAAGCAAATTGTATAAAGCAGTGACTGTAGCAAAATTAGTACGAGAACGAAAACTATCTTTAGATAAAACATTGAGTGATTATTTGCCTGAATTAAAAAACAGAATAGAAAATGCTGATAAAATTACTTTGAGAATGATGGTAGAGCATCGAAGTGGTATTCCTAATTATACCGATACTTATATGTATTGGGCTGCCCCAAAAGAAACGGCAGATGAAAACTTGGCGTTGGTTTTAGATTTACCTGCTAAGTTCGATCCGGGAGACGATTATGAATATTCTAATACCAATTACCTACTAATTGATCGTATTATCAATCGAGTGCTAGGGTACGATTCATTT
This sequence comes from Zunongwangia endophytica, assembly GCF_030409505.1. Taxonomy (NCBI): domain Bacteria; kingdom Pseudomonadati; phylum Bacteroidota; class Flavobacteriia; order Flavobacteriales; family Flavobacteriaceae; genus Zunongwangia; species Zunongwangia endophytica. Next base: position 1,122,164 of record NZ_JAUFPZ010000002.1, read on the forward strand.
ATTTACATTCAAGAAAATATATTAGATCCGCTAGATCTTAATAATACTCATGGATCGATTGAAGATGTAGATATCAATAATGTAATGAGCGGTTATTATATTGGTTACGAGCAGGATTTAAAAACGGACAAAGTAGATTCAATGGTCTCTACCGCAGAAGATGTAGGAAAATTTATTAGGGCTCTTAACGATGGTAGTGTTTTTAAAGATCAAAAAGAAAAAGACATTTATTCTTCAATTTATCGATATAACCACACCGGTTTAATACCCGGTTATCAAACCATTGCTAAATATCATGATGATATCGATGCGGTCGTTGTTCAATTTACAAATACTACAAACTTTGACGGCTACGAATGGAATTTAAACGAAATAGTATATAACAGAATCGTTAAAATACTTCGTAAGTAAAAAATATACCATTCTTCTTCATCCCGCTATAATTGATATGTAAAATATATTATATTAGTTTTCAATTAACGCCATCAATCAAACTCAGTTACTATGTTTCGCCAATCAGCTATTAAAATCTTTGCTTACAGCATCATCGTTTCCTTAGCTTTTGCTTGTAAGAAAGACGTGAAAATTTCAGAAGATGATTATCAAATAGCTTCAGACACCGTCAATTTTCAATGGCTCAAACTGAAACAAGATGGCATCACTATAAATCACGGCGCTATTCTTTTACCTGTTAAATTTGAAGGTATCGACAAAACTTTCAAGATGCAATTGGATCTTGGGATTAATCACAACGTAATTTATGGCGATTCGTTAGAAGTAATTACATCAGCATATCCTAAACTAAGTCAGAATATTCAGCATCGAGATGGTTATAATGTATTTTACAACAAACTAGCTTTCAGAAATGATCAAAAATTAAAATCTGACAATCTATTTATTCAGCAGAATTTTGGCGATAATGGAGATCTTAATGATCTAGATCTTATTGGTACAATTGGTGCCAATGAAATTAAAGGCAAAATTCTTATAATCAACTTTAAATCTCAAAACCTAGTTATTACCGATAAACTTGAAACCTGGGAAGAACAGAATTTTAGTTTTACACCCTTAAAATTCCAAAATAACCAGCTGTATTTAGATCTAATCGCAGGCGGCAATAGCCATCGTTTTATGTATAGTACTCAGGCTAGTCTATTTCCGCTAACCACTGTAGATAAAAATTTGTTTGATAAATTAACCAATAAAAGCTTTAAACAAAATAAGCAACTCAGATCCTTCGGAGAAAAAATAAGCTTTACAGGAAGCGATATAACTACTGCAGTTAAAATTGCCGATTTAAACCTACCGATAAACAACAAAAAAGCCTTTTTTACGGAAGCAAAAACTGCAGTAAAAACTTTAGAATCTGAAAATGCAAAAGGTGTTATTGGGAATGACCTTTTTATGAATAATACGATAGTTATTGACTTGGTGAATAATCGATTTGGAATAAAGTAATTCAATTCAAGATTAGTCAGTAGCAATTTTATTCTTGAAATAGAATTGAAAACTAATCCCAAAAATTTCATTTTCAGATTATCTAAAATCTCTTGAAATCTTATAGTTTTTTATCTGTAGTTTTACCTTACCTGTATTGGTATCTGAGTTTCGCATGGTTTTACGATCGATTTTGGTATCACTCCCCATAAAATTAAGCGGAATCTTAAGATTCTCGATAGCAAAAGAAACTTCAACATAACTAGGTAATATTTCTTCGGAAGTGTAATTCATATCCAGACGATAACTTCCCTGTTTTTTTGTTGTAATTTCTGAAATAATGATATGTTTATTTTCAGTATCCAGATAAAGAGTTGCCATCGCCATATCGGCCTTATCATCTTTCGGAATAATACTTAAAACTTTTAATTCTTTATTGTCGACCGTTTGGAAGCCTCGATCTACGCTAATAAATGGATGCTCAAAAAGTTCTGAAAACGTAAAATCCAATCCACGTTTAGGAAAGATTAGAAAGTCATTGCTAGAAAACTTTACTTTCTCACCACGATTGTAATTCATAGTAGCACTCTTTGATGGCATATTTATAAAAGGGGCTTCCACATCAATTACAATATCAGCGGTAAAATGAGAAATCTGATCCATTTGTTTTTTAATCGCTAATAGATCCTCATCTATTTCCTGAGCTTTTAAAGCTGAAGTAACACTAAGTAAAATGCAGAAAAATATGTTCAATTTCATCCAATATCGCTTTTACTAAATTTATAAATCCCAAAACCAGCAAACAACAACGTATAGATAAAAAGAAGTAAATTATTAAAGGCGATTTTCTTTATATCCAAGTCGTAATTGAAAAACTGCTGCCAGGAATTAGTTAATTTCGGAAATAATAGATCATTCATCATTCCAAAATCTGCTTTTAAAATAATAGAGCACAGAATTAAGAATAGCGCAGATGCTATCCAGGTTTTAGTTGGCTCCTTCAGGAAAATTCCCAAAGTTATGCTTACGGTAGTGAAGAAAATCATACTTAATGTTCCTGAAGCAAAAGCACAAATGATTCGAAAAAAGGCTTCTTCCGAAGAGAAAAAATTTAAAGTTCCCAGATAAACTACTAAATCCCCATCACCAAAAATGCTGTAAGCCAGTAAAAAACTTGTGAGCATTAAGATTCCCAACATCAAAATTGTAAATATAAGAGAGGTAATATACTTGGCTATAATTAGCTTTTTTTTGCTCACTGCCTGTAGCATAAGCGTTTTAAGCGTTCCGGTTTTATATTCCTCAGTAATTAATGCTGAACTCACGATCATCAAAATTAAGGGAAGATTAAACCAAAGTGAATTTAATACTATATAAAGTAAAAGGTTACCGTTAAGCAGGTTCCCTTCAAAATAAAAAGATTGCCTCAAATTATCTAATAAGAGTTCTAAAACAGTTCTTCCCTGATAATAGGCCGCAAAAAAGATGATGAATTCTATGATTAATACCGCAGCAATGGCATACCAGGTTTTTGCTTCTTTGAAGAGCTTAAATAGCTCTATCTTTAACATCCTATACAACATTGCGGATGGGATTTAAAAGCTCATCTAAGGTTACCTGAGGGGTGCAGCTTGCAATTAAGAATCCATTTTCAAGTAGCTTTTGTAAAACCTCAGAAATTTCAGAAGTTGCGCATGCAATCGTTATTCTATTTTTTTCTGAAGAAATTAGATTTGGTAACAAATTTTCCGCTTTTTCTATTCCATCTCCTTTAATTACATATTTTGAAACACAATTTTCAAATAATATATTGGTGTCTCCTTGATTAACGATTTTCCCATTATCGATTACGTATAAATAATTACAGCAATTCTGTAATTCATTCATTAAATGAGAAGAGATAAGCACTGCTTTATTATTTGCAGCAAGTGATTTGATAAGCTGAATCAAAGACGAAACTCCGGTAGGATCCAATCCTGAAAAAGGTTCGTCTAAAATGATAATTTCGGGATCATTTAGAAGCGCTATCGCAATTGCTAACCGTTGTTTCATTCCCATAGAAAAATTACGTACTGCATCTTTTCTATCTAGTGGGAGTCCGACATTTTTTAAATATTCTTGAAGACTTACATTATTTCTTGGAGCATTTTGAATTTCAGCAAAAATCTTAAGATTCTCGTAAGCATTTAGATAACCATACAAGCCGGGATTTTCGATAATCGCTCCAATAGGCTTCAATTTAGCCGAATTAATTTTAAGAGACCCTTCATCTGGCGTAATCAAGTTCGTTAATAGTTTAAATAATGTGGTTTTACCAGCACCATTCTTACCTAGCAAACCGTAAATTCCTCCTGACTTTAGCTGAATAGAAATGTTATCTACTGCATTACCAGATTTGTATCTTTTGGTTAAATTGGTTACCTCTAAAATCAATAAAGTAGATTTTGATGGTTTCTAAAATCAAATTTAGGGGAATAATAACGCTCCAAAAATGTACGCGACCAAAAATATCTTCGGAAGAGAAATAAGGGATCTTTAAGCATAAATATAGGAATAAAATGATACCAGGCTACGCCACTTTTTTGATAATATCGTTTGACATCGTTATCTAAGCCAAGCTCTTTTGCGGCTGCCAAAAATGCCATTCGCTGGCACTTACTTCCCATATAATTTTTGGCGATTTTTGAAGTAAATCCATGTCGAAATAATTGATCTTTTACCCTTTTATAATTTTGAAATCTGGACCAAACATCTGCCAGTACCAAAAACATGTGGATAAAAGAGAACATCAAACACCACAACCAAAAGCTAATAATCAGTAGATCTTCAGAATCTAAGGATTTATGGAATTCAGAATAATAGAAAAGAGTTTCTATAATAAATAATAGAAGTGCACCGTATAACAGTTTCCCTACATTCCAATAAGATTTTAAAATTGTGGGCTGTTTTGGTAAATCATGGAAGTTCATATTGGAAAGGCAATAACAATCCTTGCAAATATAAAATCATTGTTTCACACGAGTACATTCATTGATCCGCTTTAACTTAAATTTATAATCGGTGAAATATATCTCTATTTTATAATGTCATCAAGCTTCTAAAGTCTATTTAAGAACCATTAAATTAGATATATAAACTCTACTAACGCCCAGTAGATGAATCCCGTTCGTTTAAGGTTGTAGAAAGAACTTTTTGACTGGTAATGGGTTTTCCGCTAGGATCTTTCAACATTTTTAGCATAATATTCATCACTTCCTGCCCTATTTTTTCCATAGGTTGAGATACGGCGGTAATAGAAGGCGAATAAATTTCAAAAAAGTCGTTATCATCAAAAGTACTTATTCCTATTTTATTCATCAGATCAGGAAAAGATTCCGTGATCACCTCTAACCCAATTTGAGTTAGATAATTGGTTGCGAAAAATAGCGCATCTACGTCTTCTTTATTCAGAAAATTTTGAATCAGTGCTTTAATTTTTGACTTATTATTTTCATAAAAAGGAACTTCTAAAATGAATTCTTTAAGATTGTTATCTTCTAACGCGATTTTATATCCGTTTTTTCTATCCTGCATTTGCGTTTGCTCTGATGCGATGGTTACAAATGCTATTTTCTTAAACGAATTTTCAATTAGACGATTGGTTGCATGTTGAACTGCTTCAGCATTATTTACAATCACATAGTTCGTTTCTAAATCGGGAAAGTAACGATCAAATAAAACTACAGGAATATCATCTTCTACTAAATCCTGAATTTCACTTTCTATGCCGGGAGAAGGCACTATTATATAGCCATCCACTTGGCGTTCTCTAAACAAATTAATCAATTCCTTTGATCTCTCATCATCATTCTCACTGCTACAAAATAATACCTTATACCCCTTTTCGTATGCAATATCTTCAATAATACGCGCTACTTTAGAGAAAAAGTAATTTGAAATATCTTCAACCATTACCACTATAATTTTACTGCGTCCAGTACGTAAACTTTGAGCAAGCAAATTGGGTTTATAGTTTATTGATTTCGCATATTCGATAATTTTCTTTGCTACCTGATCTGAAATACGTTTTTCCTTAGCTTTTCCATTCAGCACAAACGAAACTGTAGTCACAGATACATTTAAAGCTGCAGCAATATCTTTAATGGAGTAGCGCTTATTTTTCATTTTAATAGAGAGTTATAGTACGTAAAATTATAGTTTGTTTATTCGATTTTCATTTTCTGAAAACAGATTAATATATTGACATAATCAATCCAGTAACATTTAGAAATTCTTAGATTTAAACGGCTGAATTTTACTATTTGACAGAAATAAACAACACCTAAATATCCATAGAATTTTATTAAAAGAAACGAAAATTATTTCATTTGACCCTTAATTTTTTGAATAAATACAGCTATTTAACCGTCGGAACACATAATTTATAATATGAATAAATTACTGCTTTTGGAAATAAAATTCAAAAAATGAAAAGATTGAGAAAATACGATTTTGACACAGTACGAAGAAGCTCTTAGAATAGGGAGAGAGACACTACCCTCTCTCCCCTTTATGTAAAATTCACACTTACAAACTCTAAGTGTATTGTATATTCAAAGTAATAATCAAATATACATAAAACCTTTTAGCAAATAAAACAATTTATTCAATTTCAATGAAATAGCTCATAAAAAAACCGGTAATGTACATTACCGGTTTTTAAAAATATCAAAACAATTCTACCAAAAATACCAGTAGAATGCTCCTGTTAGTCCTAGAATAACTACAGAATGTATAACATCCCATTTATTCCAACTTTTACGATCTTCATCATCATCCTCTTTACTGGTAGTTCCAAATACTAAACCTTTTATTTTAGCAGTATCTGGTGCTTCCGTTAATAAACTAACGACTACCACTACTAGTATACAGAATAAGAACATCCAACCACAGAAATAAAGCCAGTTTAAGTCGTAGAAAAGGTATTTGAATATTGTATCATCAGATACCTCTAGATTACTATAATATACTTTTGCGCCTAAACGAGTTAATCCAATAATCAAACCTGAAATTAATCCCCACATACCGCCTTTCGCGCTGGTACGCTTCCATGTAATTCCTAATAGGAAAGCAGCTGCGATACCTGGTGCCAATACAGATTGTACGTCTTGTAAATAGGTATACAATACATCACCAACACTTCGCATAATAGGAATCCAAAGAATACCTAAAACCACGATTACTAAGGTGGCAATTTGTCCTATTCTTACTAACTTATTTTCTGGTGTTTCAGGTTTCAGTTTTTTATAGAAATCTATGGTAAATAGCATTGCAGAAGAGTTGAATAAAGAAGCTAAAGAACTCATCAAGGCTGCTAAAATTCCACAAACTACCAATCCTTTTACTCCGGCAGGCAATAATTTGGCGACCAAATTAGGGAAAGCCGCATCGGCATTCGCTACACCGTTATCTAAAAATGGTAAGAAACCTTCTCCTCCTGTAGATACACTTTGATAGTGAAGTGAAAATGCTATCATACCTGGAATTAAGAATAGAAAAACAGGTAATAATTTTAAATAAGCACCAAATATAGTTCCACGTCGAGATTCTTTTAGGTTTTTACCTGAAAGCACTCTTTGAACGATATATTGATCTGTACACCAGTACCAAAATCCAATTATAGAAGATCCAATTAATGCACCTAACCATGGGAAGTTCTCGTCTTTATTGCTTCTTATTAGATTCACCATAGAATCTCCGTAGTCATTAACTTCTACAGCACTAGTAATGGCTATCATTTCATCCCAGCCTCCTAATTCTTTAAGTCCTAATACAACAATTATAGCTGAACCTAAAAGTAAGATTGGTGTCTGTAAAATTGAAGTATATAACACCGACTTCATTCCACCAAATATGGTATATAAAGCAGTAATTAATACTAATCCAATTGCAGCAATCCAAAAGAAATCAATTCCCCAAAGCGTTTCAATACCAAAAACTTCCTGAAAAACTAATCCTCCAGCATAAACTGTTACGGCTACTTTGGTAAGTACATAACTAATTAAAGATATAACTGAAAGAATCGTACGTGACTCTTTATTATATCTACGTTCTAAGAATTCTGGCATAGTATATACCATACTTCGACTATAAAAAGGAACAAAAACCCATCCTAATATAAGTATCATCCATCCCTGGATTTCCCAGTGTGCCATTGCCATACCACTGGAAGCTCCAGCCCCGGCAAGACCGATTAAATGTTCAGAACCAATGTTCGAAGCAAATATCGATGTTCCGATTGCGATCCAACCAGCGTCCTTTCCTCCTAAAAAATAGTCTTCAGAATTATTAGATTTTTGGCTCACAACATAGACAATAACTCCTATAAGTAGCAGACAAAAAACACCAATAACGACCCAGTCTAAAAATTCGAATGTTTGCATATTACTATTTTACAGAAAATTTAAATGTTGTTTTCGAATTGTATTTCTCTCCAGGATTTAGAACTACTGAAGGAAATTTTTCCTGATTTGGTGAATCCGGATAATGCTGTGTTTCTAAACAAAAACCTGAACGTTTTGCATAAGTACCTTCTCCACCCTGGCGTGGTAAAGTCCCGTCAAGAAAATTACCTGTGTAAAATTGAATTCCCGGCTCGGTAGTAGAAACTTCTAGAAAACGACCACTTTCTGGATCATAAGCTGAAGCAGCAAAATGCATGCTTTCAGATTGATCATTCAAAACCCAACAATGATCATAACCTTGTCCTAATTCTAATTGTTTATTTTCAGCTTCAATCTCCTTACCTACTTTCTTAGCTTCAGTAAAATCGAAAGGAGTACCTTCAACCATTTTAAACTCTCCGGTAGGAATTAAAGTTTCGTCTACAGGTAAAAACTCATCTGCAGCTATAGTCACTTCATGATCTAAAATCGTTTCGTCAAAATTACCGGTCAAATTGAAATAAGAATGTTGTGTAAGATTAACAACAGTTTTCTTATCAGTTTCAGCTTCATACGCTACATCAAGAGAATTATCTTCATTCAGAGTATAAGTAACAGTAACATCAAGGTTTCCTGGATATCCCATTTCTCCGTCTTTACTAGCATATTTAAGTACTAAAGAAGTACTATCGGATGGAACTTCTGCTGTCCACATTACTTTATCAAAACCTTGATCACCACCGTGAAGAGAGTTTTTTCCGTTATTCTGCGGAAGTTGATATTCTTCACCATCCAGGCTGAATTTGCCATCTGCAATTCTATTCCCATATCGACCAATTAAAGCACCAAAATAAGGGTGCTCTGAAGTGTACTGACTTAATGAATCGAAGCCTAAAATTACATCTTCAAATTCGTCATTTTTATCTGGAACTTTAAGTGACGTTATACGACCACCGTAAGTGATTATTTTCACTTCCATCCCAGCCTCATTTGTTAAGGTATATTGCTCTACCTTTTCACCTTCAGCAGTTGTACCGTAATCTTCTTTAGATAAGAAATCGATTTCGGATTCGGTTGTGGTTACCTCTTCTTCTGTTTTTTCAGACTTTCCGTCTCCCTTACAATTGGTAAGGGAAAACAGAAAACTGAATAAACATAGGAAGTAAACCGTATGCTTTATTTTTCTCATAATTTAAAACAGTTACATTTTATGTTGAAAGAGATGGTAATACGCTTCATTTGCATTCAACGTATCTTTAAATTCTCTTATTCTGGTATTATCATCTATTACCAAAAGTTCTACTCCGGCAATATCTGCAAAATCTTCCATATATTCTGTAGTTAAGGCCTGAGAATAAACTGTATGGTGTGCACCACCAGCTAAAATCCAAGCTGTCGCAGCTACTTCAAGATCTGGTTTACAATCCCAAAGAACTCTAGCTACAGGTAATTTTGGCAATTCCTGCTCAGGAGCAACTGCTTCAACTTCATTTACTATAAGTCTAAAGCGATTTCCCATATCGATCCAAGTAGCGTTGATTGCGTCTCCTGCTGGAGAATTAAACACCAAACGTACAGGATCTTCTTTTCCTCCAATTCCTAATGGATGAACTTCACAAGAAGGTTTTGCATCTGCTATACTTGGGCAAATCTCTAACATGTGAGATCCCATTACTAAAGATTTCTCTGGAGTGAAATGGTAAGTATAATCTTCCATAAAAGAAGTTCCACCTTCTAGGCCATAAGCCATAACCTTCATTACTCTGGTTAGAGCAGCTGTTTTCCAGTCTCCTTCTCCACCAAAGCCATAACCATCTGCCATAAGACGTTGCACAGCAAGACCTGGTAATTGTTTTAATTCTCCAAGATTTTCGAAAGTATCAGTAAATGCTTTAAAACCGCCTTCATCTAAAAATTTACGTAAACCTAGTTCAATTTTAGCAGCGTCGACTAAAGATTGTCTTTGATCGCCACCTTCCTTAAGACTATCAGTAAGATTATAATCCTTAGCGTAAGTATCTAAAAGTTGATTTAGTTCCTCATCGGTAATTTCATTAATCTTGGCTACAACGTCAGAAGAATCGTATGCATTTACAGCAACTCCAAATTTCAACTGCGCTTCCACTTTATCACCTTCAGTTACGGCTACATTACGCATATTGTCTCCAATACGAGCAACTTTTAAATTTTGCATTTCGTCCCATCCTAAAGCTACGCGAGACCAAATACCAAGTTTCTTTTGTACTCTATCCGATTTCCAGTGTCCTACTACTACTTTACGTTTTTTACGCATTCTAGACATCATAAAACCAAATTCACGATCACCGTGAGCAGATTGGTTCAGATTCATAAAGTCCATGTCGATATCACTCCACGGCACTTCAGCATTAAATTGCGTATGTAAATGGCAAATTGGCTTACTTAATAAAGTTAAACCTTTAATCCACATTTTTGAAGGAGAAAACGTATGCATCCAGGCTACTAAGCCGATACATTTTTCTGAATTATTAGCATCGCGCATAACTGCTGCGATTTCATCTTCAGTTTTTACGGTGTCCTTATAAACAATTTTAACCGGAATTTCTGAAGAAGTATCTAATCCTTCTACGATTTCTTTTGAGTTTTTTGCTACCTGCTCTAAAGTTTCAGGTCCGTACAAATGCTGGCTTCCTGTTATAAACCAGATTTCTTTACTTTCTATAGCAACCATTGATTATTTTGTTAGGGTTATTAGTTTTGACCGTAATAGGCATTTTTACCATGCTTACGCTCGTAATGTTTTTTAATTAAAGAATCTTTTAATCTTGGGGCATTAGGATTAATTTGTAAAGTTAGATAAGCCATTTTACCAACTTCTTCCAATACTTTACTATTATATACTGCCTTCGCCGCAGTTGGTCCCCATGTAAAAGGACCATGGTTTCCTAATAAAACCATTTGAACTTCCTCATAAGATAAACCTTTATCCTTGAAGCAATCCAGAATCTGAATACCGGTATTATATTCATAATTACCAGCAATCAACTCATCCTTCATTGGTGGAGCACAAGGAATATCTGCAGTTAAATGATCTGCATGAGTAGTTCCAAAAATTGGAATATCTAACTGGGATTGAGCCCATGCTACAGAATATGTTGCATGGGTGTGAGCAATTCCCCCTATATTTTCCCAATGCTTATATAAATATGCGTGGGTTTTAGTATCAGAAGATGGTCGCATCTCTCCTTCGATAACGTTATTATCGAAATCTAGAATTACAATATCTTCAGGCTTAAGCTCTGCGTACGGTACACCGCTAGGTTTGATAGCAAAAACTTTTTCTTTGCGATCTACTGCACTAACGTTCCCAAAAGTATAAATTACCAGATTTAATGCATCTAATTGCATATTCGCCTCGTAACATTCCTCCTTTAGTGATTGATATTTAGAACTCATTATCTATTATTTTTTTGTGATACTTTCTTCAACAAAATGACTTAACTCTTTATAAGCTGCCATTTGTTTCTCGTATTCAACAAGCATTTCTGGTTCAGGATAATACTCCGCTTCGAAATCGCTTCCTAAAGTTTTACTAGCTGTAATAACATCGTCGTATAAACCAGCAGCCACTGCAGCATAAACCGCAGATCCTAAAGCCGGCGCTTCATCTGAAGAGGCTATCTTAATTGGCATATTTAAAGTATTTGCTAAAGTCTGCATGATATACGGAGATTTTCTCGCTACGCCGCCAATACCAATCACAGATTTAATCTCTACTCCTTCGTCTTTAAAACGATCAACTATTTCTTTCGCACCAAAGCAAATAGAATTTACTAATGCTTTAAAAATATGAGGAGCTTTACTTCCTAGAGAAAGATTGCTAATGGCACTTGTTAATTCCTGATTTGCATCTGGAGTACGGCGACCGTTAATCCAATCTAAAGCAACTGGAATGCTGTCATTAATATCTATAGCTTCCGCTTCAGCAGATAACTCTTTAATAAAGTTCTTATCTACTTCCTCTTTTAAAGCCTTAATTTGATCTTCTGAAAGAACTTCAGAATTATATACTAAATGATGTAAAGGCCATGACAAAACATTTTTGAACCATGCTAACACATCGCCAAAAGCAGATTGTCCAGCTTCTAAACCAACCATTCCTGGTATCACAGATCCATCTACTTGTCCGCAAATTCCTTTAACAGTTTTATCTCCTACTACATCGTATGGAGAAACTATAATGTCACAAGTTGAAGTTCCCATTACACGAACTAGTGCATGTTCTTCTACCTTGGCTCCAACTGCTCCTGAATGTGCATCGAAAGTACCTACTGCGATTACAGTATCTTCTGAAAGTCCTAATTTTTTAGCCCATTCTTTGCTAATATTACCAGCAACTTCATCTGAAGTATAAGTTTCAGTATACAATCTCGATCGTAAAGCAGCACAATAAGGATGTAATTTTCCTAAAAATTCTTCTGAAGGTAAACCTCCCCAGCTCTCGTGCCACATTGCTTTATGCCCTGCTCCACATCTACTTCTTTTAAAAGAAGCTAGATCGGTATCTTCAATAAGAAGATATGTCATAATATCACAATGTTCCATCCAAGAATATGCAGCATCTTTAACGGCTTCATCTTCTCGAACAATATGTGTGATTTTTGCCCAAAACCACTCAGAAGAATAAATACCTCCTTCATATTTTGTATAATCTTCTCCACCCCAATTTTCCGCTAACTCGTTAATTTCGTTAGCTTCTTTAATAGATGTGTGATCTTTCCAAAGGATCATCATTGCATTTGGATTATCAGTAAATCCATCTACTAATGCTAAAGGAGTTCCATCTTCTGTAACCGGTACAGGAGAAGAACCTGTGGTATCAATACAGATACCTTTTACAGCTTCGCCTTTTACGCCGCTTTTTTCAATGACTCCTTTTATTGTTTTCTCCAGACCTTCAATATGATCTAAAGGATGTTGCCGAAATCGATTGAGACTTGCATCACAAAAAAGTTGTTTTTTCCATCGCGGATACCAAAACGTGTCTGAAGCAAGCTCCTTTCCACTTTTGCTATCTACTAAAACAGCTCTTACAGAATCTGTCCCGTAATCAAGTCCTATTACATAACTTTCCATGTATTTTAACTTTTAGTCTGAAACAAATATATAATTTTACTTTTATTAAGTGTAATCAAAACACTTATAATTTTAAGATTTCTTTAATCTTAAAAGATCAAAAGAATAAGGCTACTCTTTAAATGAATTTTATATTCCAAATTCACCTTATTCTCAATTGATTTTATTTTTACTGAAGCATCTAAAGAATATTGACGATTAAATCATAATTTACTAAAATTTAATCGACTCCTAATTTAACTCGATATTGTTAAATTCTCTAGTATAATTCAAAAACAGGTCTGCCATTTTCATCGAATTTCACTTCCATTACCCGTGCATGACGATTAGGATCATACAATGGATCTGCTTTAATTTCTTCTAAAGATCGTTTGTCTGAGTCTGGCACCATTTTAGGATCTCCAACAGCCTTTTCGTAATCTCTTGCATGATAAATCATTAAAGGATCTCCGTTTTCATCTACTGTAAAAGAATTGTGACCAGGACCATAGATGTCTTTATCTTCGTTTGTTTCTAATACTGGATTTCTTGATTTTTTCCAGGAATTTCTATCCAATAAGTCTGCATCTTCATCTGCTTCCATCATTCCCATACTATAAGAAGCTCCCGTCGCACTTGCTGAAAAAGTAATGAAAATTTTACCCGCATTCTTAATGACTGCAGGACCTTCATTCACCCAAAAATCTATACGTTCCCAATCGTAATCTGGTGTGGTCAACATAAACTGAACTGTTTTCAGTTTTATAGGAGATTCCATTTCAGCTAAATACAAATTAGAAGCTGCGAACTGTCCGCCGGTTTTTTCTGCCCAACAGTAGTAACGTTTTCCGTTATGCTCAAAAACAGTTCCGTCTAAAGAAAAATCGGTAAAACTCATAGGATCGTCATCTGCTGCCTGCATTTGTCCAAGTTCAACCCATTCATCTTTTAGTGGATCCTGACCTTTACATTCTAAAACGTAAGGTCTTAGTTTCCAAATATCGTCTTCTTCACTTGCAGCAAAATGAACGTACCACTTTCCATCTAAATAATGAATTTCTGGTGCCCAAATATGCCGACTCATGGGTCCGCTTTCATGCTTTTTCCAAACTTTAAATGGTTTGGCATCTTGTAATCCTTTGATTGTTTTTGCTCTTCTTATTTCGATAGCATCGTAGGTAGGTACAGAACCAGTAAAATAATAATAACCATCTGTATGCTTATAAATAAAGGGATCTGCCCGCTGTAGCACTATAGGATCATTAGATTTTACATAATTTTTATCTTTAGATGTTTGCTGTGCATTTAATTGTGAGTAGCTGGTCATTCCAAAAATTGAGAAGACCATCAAAAACATATTTAAAAATGATTTAAACTTCATATTCATTGTTTTTCGTGTGAGTTTTTAATTCAGTTTTAGCTGCTTTGGCCATTCATTTTCCCAACTTAATTCTTTAATCCTGAGTTTTGGTTTTGCACCATCCTGAGCATCATAAGCATGGAAAAACATATAATCTTTATCATCAAAAGTATAAACACTATTGTGACCAGCACCATACCACTTTTCGTTCCCTTCGACTACTAAAGTACCACCGCCCATGGCTAGAGATTTACCAGATTTATCTAAATATGGTCCTTTTACAGATTTAGAGCGTCCAACAACTACCTTGTACGTACTTTCTTCACCCCGGCAACATAGATCCCAGGAAATAAAAAGATAATACCATTCATTCTTTTTAAAGATGAAAGGTGCTTCTAGCGCTGCATCACCAGGATTTTTATCCTCGATATCGAAAGAACGCTCTCTTCTCGCGATTGTATACCATTCTTCTGGGTGAGCAATTGATTTTAAATCTTCGCTCAATTTAACCAATTTGAGTCCGTCCCAAAATGACCCAAAATTCATCCAGGCCGTTCCCTCTTCATCAAAAACAATATTAGGATCTATAGCATTCCACATATCGCGATTAGGAACAGATTGAACGATTATTCCCTGATCTTCCCATTTATAATCTGGGCTTTCTGGATCTAAAGTAGTATTGATTGTAAGACCGATGGCAGAAGTGTTTTTGGCAAAAGCGGAAACCGAATAGTATAAATAGAATTTACCATTATGCGCTACAACATCTGGGGCCCAAATATGATTTCTAAACTCTGGCACCACACTATCTGTCCAGGATGGCTTTTCAGCAAAAACCGGAGCTTCATGTTTCCATTCTTTTAAATCTTCCGAAGAAAACATTGAAATTCCTCTACCGGTACAAAACATATAATACTTCCCTTCTGCCTCTATGGCTACCGGATCGTGAACCATAGTTTCGTTGGTTGGTGTCACCATTTGTGCCGAAACAAAAAAGCTGTTTAGCACAATCCCTAATAAGCAATATTTTATATTTTTCATATTATTTCTGTATTCCCTCAGAGGTCATAATTATTCTTTTAATCGTGTTATCATCGTTATAGTAAAGCCTATCGATGCATACTGATCTTCGGAAACTTCCGCCGTGAGTTGGAATACTTCCGTTATGGTAAACAAAATACCACTTATCTTTAAATTCTATAACTGCTTGATGGTTGGTATTTGAATTTCCAGCAACTTCATTTAAAATACCTTTGTACTCCCATGGTCCTTCTATAGATTTACTCATGGCATACGCTGTTTTCTCAGGAAATTTATAGGCATACGATAAATAATACCAGTCGTCCTTTTTATGAATCCATGGCGCTTCGGTAAAATGAGGAAGATCTACAGTTTGAATTTCTCCTTCAAATTCAATCATATTATCTTTTAATTTCACCCAATATAACTGCGTATTCCCCCAATATAAATAAGCATCACCATTGTCTTCGATCCAAACGGTAGGATCGATATCATCCCAAGAAATATCTGTATATTCAGTAGTCATATCGTTAGTGATTATAGCACTACCACGAGCATCCTTAAAAGGCCCCACGGGAGAATCTGAAACCGCAACACCAATGGCTTTTCCTGGATGACTATCATCATGTTCTACAGTAACATACCAATAAAACTTACCATCTCTTTCAATCACCTGAGCAGCCCAGGCAGATCCTTTAGCCCATTTAAAATCTGTCGCTTTTAAAGGTACTTTATGTTCTTTCCAGTTCACCATATCTGCAGAGCTATACACCAGCCACTCATCCATCTTATAAAAATTACGATCTAGCGGTGCCTCATCGTGCCCAGCATATATGTATACCGAATCTTTATAAACCAGCGCTGCCGGATCTGCAGTATATTTCTCAGTAATTATTGGATTATTGAAATTTTCTTCTTGTGAGATAGCTAATGTTGAAGAAGCTATTAAAAATCCAGATAATACGAGTTTAGAAATTTTCATCATTGTTTTTTCATTAATCTTACGCCGTAAATACCAGCAGTACGAGAGCCTGCTTCTGCTTCAAAGCGAATGGTTAGGGTTTTGTTTTTTTGTTCTATAATTTTCTTGGGTAGTTGATAATCTCTAGTGAAAAAATCTTCTCCTTTTTCACCTTTTAAGGATTCTTTTATAATTACTTCGCCATTGACTAAAATTGAAAATTTACGGTTAGCATCCAAACCAAAATAAGTGATTTGCACTCGAGCGGCTTCATTATTTTCATCCTGAAGTTCATAACTAAACCAGCCTGAAGCATCTCTCCAGTGACGATCTTTATTTACGCCAGCATTAGAATTTTCAGATTTAATAAAATGATCAGATTCGGGTTGTTGCTCACCAGGATTCACAAGATCTATCGTTGCTTCTTCTAGCTCACGTTCGGCAATTTCCTGCTGTTTTCTTTTTTGCTGAATCGCTTCCAGACTTTTATGAGTTTCTACTGGAAAATAAATGGCGTAACGTGAATCGTGAACTTCGTAAAAAGGCACAAATTCTAGATCGCTATAAGTTGAAGGGTATAAAACATCCTTAACTGAAAATCTTAAATTTTCAGTTGAATTTGAGGTAACCTTAGAAGTTAGATCTTCTATATCATTCAAAACAAACATTGGTGCTTCTGAAAGTGCAATTTTTTCGCCTTCTGCAATATGCCCTCCCCTACTTGCATCGGCAAATAAGCCTTTTAGATCTTCCTTACCCGTTTTGGCGGCAAGTACAATAGGACCATATTTTAAAGATTCATAATTGGATCCATCAGGTAATCTTTCCGAAGAAATAGTCATTGGTAATTTCATGGAAATTTGATCTCCATTTTTCCATTTTCTATTGATCGATATATAAGAACCCGGCTTTTTATCGAATTTCACTTTTTTTCCGTTTACCTCCACCTTAAAACCGTTACCAGCCCAAGAAGGATAACGAAGATTTATAATTAATTTTTGTGGTTTTTGGGTTTCAATTTTAAATGAAGTCTCTTCAGAATTCGGAAATTCAGTTGTCTGAATTAATTTAAAGTTTTTGTCTTCCCAATTTACTTCCGAAGGGATAAAAAGGTTTACGTATAGCTCATTCTCGCTATGCGTATAAATCATTTGATTGTACTTTCCATGATTTTCTAAACCAGAACCTACGCAACACCACATACTGGTTTCAGGTTGGGAATACACGCGGTAATGATCGGGGCGCATAGGTGTAAAATACACGAAGCCGCCTTCCGGATGCTGGGAAGATAAAATATGATTGTACAATCCCTGCTCATAAAAATTTATATATTTTTCTTCAGGATTCGCTAAAAACAACTTTTCACTCAGCTTTAGCATGTTATAAGTATTGCAGGTTTCTGGTCCCTGAACGCTATTTATCATGCTAGAAAAATCATCTGAGGGATGAAAATGCTCTCTTACACTATTTCCGCCGATGGACACTGTTCTTTTATTGACTACATTTTTCCAAAAATAAGAAGCTGCGTTATGATATTGTTGATTATCATCGAGCGCAGCAATAGTTTCAAAACCTATTACTTTTGGAATCTGTGTATTGGCATGCATTCCGTTTAGCATGTCCTTATTATTCGCTAAGGGCTGAAGTATTTCTTTTTGGGTAAAAGCATAAGCTAAATCTAAATACTTTTTTTCTCCTGTAATTTTGTAAACGTCTGCGAAAGTTTCGTTTAATCCACCATGCTCTGAAATAAGCATTTCCTGAATTTGATTTTCAGAAAGATCTGAAGTAATATCGATCATCCAATCGGTTAGATCTATAAGCATTTGTTTTGCTTCCTTATTACCAGCAATAAGATAAGCATCTCTTAAACCAGAATAGGTTTTATGAATATTATAAAGTGGTACCCAGCCATCGTTAAGACTAAAACCACCAGCTTTAATGTTCCCTTCTGAAATTTCTTTCCAAATTCGGTTACTTTCAGGAATTCCGCCAATGTATCCATTGCCATTCGCATCCTGAGCTTTTTTTAGCTCCGTAATCATGTTATTAAGACGCTCTAAAGCTTCTTCACTACCTGCTGAAGCATACATCTGAGCAAGAGCTGTCAAATAATGACCTCCAATATGGCCATCGAGCCCGGTATTTTCCCAATTGGGATAACTTTCTGCTTTAGGGCTTAGACCCGCTTCACGCAAAAAAGGAGCTAGCAACCGATCTGGATCCATTTCCATAATATACTCCAAATCGGTATGCATAGCTTCTTCAAATAAGCTATTTTGAAGTTTTACATCCTTAAGTTTAAAATGTGATAACTTGCTTTGCTGAGCAAATGTTACTGAAGTTAGAAACATAACTCCTAATGCTAAACCTGTTCTTTTTAAACTAAGAATTCTAAATTTCATTGATGTTTTATTATCTGGATTTCTTACCCCAAACAGAATAGCCGTTATTTGCTATACCTGCATAAGTCATTGTTGTTTTTCTAGGAGATGCCTCCCAATCCCATGCATTATCTAAGATAAAACTATTTCCGTTAATACTTAATATCTGGGCATCTTCATTAAAAGACCATGAGCCACTAATTGCGCCTCCCAGCGTGTTATCTTCATTAAGAATGACGTCAACAGAAGTTTGCATGGTTCTATATTGATACTGCAAGGTGATTTGCTCCCATGTTCCGATCAAGTCTTCTTTAACTATTTTTTCCTCTGGAACCGCTGCATATCTCTCTGGTGCTACTACCGGCCAACCTTCTTCAGTCCAGTAAATTTCTCGAATTTGTCCCATCATTACTGCATTAGAAGCATTGATTCCTTCTACACCTTCAGGCAACCTGCCCTGTGAAGAATAAAACCATTTTCCGGTATCTTCATCTTTAAATACAGTACAATGTGCAATACCAACCCATCCCGGGTGATTATCAAATTGATATGGATGTGTTAATACAGGAAACGCTTCTGCGCCATTGGTTACATTTCCACCGTCAATTCCAAAATATGGACCTTCAATATTTTCTGATCTTGCAACACGTGTATTGTACGCTACAGATAATTCATCATAAGCCAGAAATAAATAATAAAAGCCAGTCTCCTCATTATAAATAATCTCTGGACCTTCTAAAGCCTGCCAACGATTTTGGTCTACGCTACCTCTACCGGCAACGCGCGTACCATAATCCTCTAAAGAACTTAATTGATATGGTTTCCCAGTAGATGGGTCAACTTTAACTGCAGCAATCCCAGAATGCCAAGAACCATAAATTAACCAATGATCACCATTAGCAGCCTTAATAAAAGAGGGGTCGATAGCGTTATATTTAAAATAGCCACTCCAATCTCCACTACCAGTTCTGGTATAAGTTTCTAAACCATCCGAAATCGAGCTTACAACCATTCCTTTATCTTCCCAGTTATTCGAAGCAAGATCGTCGGTTTCTGCTAAACCTATAAATGCACGCTCTGTCCAAGAAGCACTATCGTCATTTCCTACGATAGGATTAGTAACGACTACACTATAATAAAATCTATATTTACCGTCAACCTCAGCAATTTCAGGAGCCCAAAAACCATAAGTTGGGTTTTCTATAGCCGGCAAAGGCGGGTCCATATTTGATCGCATACTATTTAATGAATCTTTGATCCAGGATGGCACTTCTGAAAATACCATTCCCTGAAAATCCCAATCTACCAAATTTGATGATCTTCTGTATGGAAAATGACCATTTCCCTCGTGTGCATTCCCGTAAGATGCATCTGTTTGGTACATATAAAAGTAGTCACCATCTTTAGTTATACTTGGATCGTGAACATTTGCTAAGTTCCAGGAAGATCGATTTTCCCATGATGCAATTGATGTATAATCATCATCATAAGTAGGTCCATCAAAATCTGATTCCTCATCTATAGTTTCTTCTTCCTCTTCTTCAGATTCCTCTACGAAACCTCCAGAATCATCATCGGAGCAAGAATATGCTCCGATGATGATTAATATTGCTATTAATCTTTTAATATATGATTTTTCATTTATTGTTATCATAATTTTTATTTACTCTCCAAAACAACTACAGAAAAAGGAGGTAAAGTAATCTTCAAGTTCCCTCTTTTGAATTTAAAATCTTTGAATTGTTTCGGAATTATTTTTTCTGGAATATCAAAAGTATTGTGATCCTGAAGTTTATCAGAAACCAATATTTCTGCATCAAAATCATCGATATCAAATCCTGAAAGATCGAACTCAACTTCGTTCTCTTTTTCAGAATCTATATTCACCGCGGAAATATGAATAACATTCTTATCGTCTTTAGACGCAGATACTGATACTGCAGGTAGAGATTCTCCTTCATAAGAATATTGAGGTGAATCAAAAGAAACCGGAAGTAACTTAGCATCTTGATGAACTTTATACATTTCCATTACATGATACGTAGGTGTCAATAACATCTTAGCTCCATCAGTTAGCGCTACTGCTTGTAATACGTTAACAGTTTGAGCAAGATTTGCCATTTTCACACGTTTACTATGATTGTTGAAGATGTTTAAGGAAACTCCCGCAATCATTGCATCACGCATCGTATTTTGTTGATATAAAAACCCAGGATTTGTATCTTCCTGAACGTCATACCATCCTCCCCACTCATCTACGATAAGCTCAATATTTCCTTTAGGATCATATTTATCCATTATCGCACTATGCTTAGTTACCAACTCTTCCATTCTTAAAGCTGTATGCATAGTAGAAAAATACTGTGCCTCGTTAAAATCTACAGCGTCTCCTTTATTACCCCACTCTACAAAAGAATAAGAATGTAAAGCCACACCTTCAATTAGATTATGAGGAACATCACGCATCAAAACTTCTGTCCAGTGATAATCATCCACATTAGCACCAGAAGCGATACGATATAAACCAGTTTCATTATCCCAGCTGGTCATAAATGTAGCATACTGACGGTAAAGATTTGCGTAATATTCTGGTGTCATGTTTCCACCACAGCCCCACATCTCGTTACCTACACCCCAATATTTGACTCCCCATGATTTTTCTCTTCCATTTTCTTTACGAAGATCTGCCATAGGACTAGTACCATCATGATTTACATATTGAATCCAATCTGCAAATTCTTTTACGGTACCACTACCAATATTCGCCGCTAAATAAGGCTCGGCTCCAAGCTCTTCACAAAGGTTAAGAAAGTTATGCGTACCAAAGCTATTATCCTCGGTAACTCCACCCCACCATTGATTCACTATTGTCGGGCGATCCTCTTTGGGACCGATCCCGTCCATCCAATGGTAAGTATCAGCAAAACATCCTCCCGGCCATCTTAAGATCGGAATTTGAAGATTTTTTAAGGCTTCGATAAGATCATTCCTTACCCCATCGGTATTTGGAATATCACTAGCCTCTCCTACATATAAACCATCGTAAATACTACGTCCTAAATGTTCTGCGAAATGACCGTAGATATTTCTATTGATCAATAAGGAATCTTGATCCTCAATATCAACCTTAGTTTGAGCACTAAGTCCTGAAAATCCTAATAGAAATAAAACTATTGATAATCTTGTTAAGCTGTTTTTCTTCATAGTCAATTAAAAATGGTTTATTAATTAGCTGAATTTGGTTCAGCGTTAGGATTTACATCTAACTCAGATTGTGGAATAGGCAAATACTCTTTTCCGGCTCTCCAAGAGTCAAATTCATTATCGCGCGATCTAAGTTCAGCTAATTTATCAGCATCATATAACCATCCCCATCGTCTAATATCATGCCATCTTATACTTTCAATTGCGAACTCTAGTGCTCTTTCTTCTGCCAATTGATCTCTCATATCTTCTTGAGAAAGACTTGGCGCAATATCCTCAAGATCTGCAAGATTTGCTCTATTTCTAACTTGATTTATATACTGATACGCCTCTTGCGTCTGCCCCAATTCATTTAAAGCCTCTGCATACATTAGTAAAACATCAGCATATCTCATTAAGCGATAGTTAATTTCAGAAAGTTCGTTACCTCCCTCACTTTCAGAATCAAAACCTAAACCATCATGTGTGTACTTTCTTGGATAAATAGCATCGGGAGCATGTGGCCATTCTACTCCTCCGTATACTGTGGTTGAATTTGCTTCTGGTTCGTTAGAAGCAATAGTTACTAACAATCTAGGATCTATATTGTCATCTACGGTTTCTTCTTCTTTGTATTTATTATAAATCCATCTTGTAGGCAGAAAATCTGAGTATCCAAACCCGTCTTGTGCATAAGTATGACCAGTTGAAGAAACTTGCTGCCAAGCATTCTGTGGCTCTCCACCGTAATTTTTGACAGAACCTCCTACTTGATCTGGATTAGCAAATTGAACTTCAAATAAAGATTCTGCATTATTTTCACTAAATGGACTAAAATTATCTCTATAATCATCCATTAATGAATAGATATTTACTTCTGGGCCATCAATCAATTTTCTAAACTCAGCAGCTGCATCGCTCCATTCTTCTTGATATAAATGTGCTTTACCTAAAAAACCTGTAGCTGCACCTTTGGTTGCTCTTCCTAACTGAGCTCGATCGGGTCCGTTTACATTTTCATAATCGACCGGTAGCATTTGCTGAGCTTGAGCAAAATCAGATTTTATTTGCGTCCATAATTCTTCTTCTGTACCTGTTGGTTGATAATAATCCTCTTGAACTTGAGCAGGAGTTAGGGGAATAGGTACTTTTTCAAAATTGATGGCCAAATGAAAATAAGCCAAACCTCTTAAAAAATATGCCTGACCTAGAATTCTTTGCTTTAGATCCTCATCCATTTCAATATCTGGAGCATTTTGTAACACTTGATTGGCTCTAAAAACCTGTTGATAATAAGCTTCCCACATCCATCTTATTGGATCTGAAGTAGGCAAAATAGTAAAATTCGAGATTTGGCCCAAATCTGGCCATGGACTATCTGCCTTAAAATCATCTGCACGGCCATCCGTCAAAGCAGGAGTCATCCTCATATAATATCCGTCGTTAATAAGAGGAGTATATACAGCATTGATTCCAGCTAAAGCTTGATCTTCATCTGCCCAATACAGAGAAGCGGTCATGCTGTTTGGATTTTCTAAGTTTAGTTCATCTTCACAACCAGTAATTGCTAGCATGCCTATAGATAGCATTAATATATTTCTAACTTTCATAATATTCTTTTTTAAAATGATAAATCAACACCTAGCATAAAAGTCCTAGGTCTTGGATAAGTTCCATTATCAAAACCTGGATTCAAGATTCCCGAATTAAAATCAGGATTGTATCCTTTATAGTGCTGAAAAGTGTGTAAATTTTGAACTGTTCCATACACTCTCAAAGAGTTTATAGCACTATCAAAAACATCTTCTGGTAAAGTATATCCTAAAGACAAGGTATTGATTCGTAGATAATCTCCTTTTTGCAACCAACCTGGCCTGTTGGAATCACGTGCATTGTTATTAGGATCATCGGCAACAACACGAGGAATATTCGTATCTGTATTATCCGGTGTCCATCGATCCAAAATATCTTCATGAGCATTAATGTATCCAGTAGAAAGCATTAGCGATCTATATAATCTACTATTTATATAGTAACCTGCTGCACCTGAAGTAAACATAGTAAAATCAAATCTTTTATAATTAGCTGTGAAATTTAATCCAAAAGTAACACTTGGAAGCGCGCTACCTAAAAATGTTCTATCATCAGCATTGATTTCGCCGTCACCATTTAGGTCTTCAAATCTTACATCCCCGGGCGCAGCTCCAGGTTGAAGCGCATGATCATCCACTTCTGCCTGAGTTTGAAAAATACCGTCATACACAAATCCGAAATGTTCGCCTACTTCTCTTCCGATCTGGGTCCTAGATCCAGTTCCATTAATCGGCTCTTGATTTCCTCCTAATGCTAATACTTCATTATCTATAGTACTCGCATTTGCAGAAATATCAAAATTAAAATCTTCACTAGTATAATGATAAGTTACTTCTCCCTCGAAACCAGAATTTCTAATACTACCAGCATTTACTAAAGGATTTACATTAACAGAACCTGTTGACCACGGAATTGGAACTCCTACTAGTATATCTTCCGTCTCTCTTCTATAATAGTCCAGAGTTACATCAATCCTGTTATTAAACAAGCTAGTTTCCAATCCTATATCTAGCGATTTTGTAGTCTCCCAAATTATATCTTCGTTAATAACACTAGTTTGCAAGCCACCTAAAACTCTATTTAGATTGAAGTTATACGGAATAGTTCTATTGATAACTGCCTGATAAAGATAATCACCTATGTTTTGATTACCAAGTTCACCATAACTTACTCTTAATTTTAGATTACTTACTAGATCATCAGAAACATTAAAAAACTCTTCGTTATTTATTCTCCATCCTAAAGCTACAGATGGAAAAGTTCCCCATCTATTTTCTTCCTTAAACCTAGAAGAACCATCTCTTCTTAACGTCGCTGTTAAAAGATATCTATCGTCAAAATTATAGTTAAGTCTACCAAAATATGACGCAATTGAGCTTTCAATTTGCTGACCTCCTACTGTTTGATTAACACCATTAGAAAGTATAGGATAATACGGCTTAGGTAAGTCTTCAGAATGTGCAGTTCTTATGACAGTCTTATTTTCCTGATAAGTTTGCCCCAAAATAAGATCAAAAGTATTTTTACCTAAGGTAGTTTTATAGTTCAGCGTATTTTCTATAAGTCCTACAGTATATATAGTAGAATTGTCATCTAAACGAGATATCCCAGATCCAAAGAAATAACCCATCTCAAATTCAGGAACAAAAGAAAAACTTCTCACATGAGTTTTGTCATAACTCGTGTTTAACTTGTAGGTTAATTCGTGATTGTCGTTATCAATAATTTTAAATTCTGGATTAACGATCGCAAAAATTCTATCTACTTCAACATTATTTGTAAAAAGACTATTTATACCCGGTACGTTTAAAATAATTTCCTGGTGAATTTCAGATGACGTTCCAGCATAACCACCTTCATTATTTTCATCGTAAATTCCTAACGTTGGAATAGAATTAATTAAATCATTAATTAAAGGAGGACGTCCCCCAGTTAATACATCGTCTCTAAACGTCAATGAATTTTCAAAACTATGTGTGTAATAAAGCGATGGAGATATCTTAAATCTTCCTTTCTCCATTACGGTATTAATTCTTCCAGAATATCTTTCATAATCTGGTCCATTACCTACAAAAATCCCTTCATTTTCAAAATAATCGATAGAGGCATTATAAGTTATATTTTCACCACCACCAGATAAGCCAATGTTATGATTTTGTCGGTGTCCATTCTTTAAACCAACTGATTGCCAGTCTGTATTAATATCATCGACAAATAAATCAGAATTAGGATCGTTTCCTGGTATTAGAGGCTGTCCAGCATTCAATCTCTTCTCATTAGAGATCATCTGGTAATCTTCTCTACCTAAAACAGGAATTCTTTGAGCCACTTCATCAATACCGTAATATCCACTGTATTGAATTTTTAATGGCGAATTTTTTCTACCTTGTTTTGTAGTAATAATTACAACTCCATTGGCTGCTCTAGATCCGTAGATTGCACCTGCGGAAGCATCTTTAAGAACCTGAATACTTTCAATGTCATTTGGATTAAAATCCCTGATCGATGTTCCAACTGGCACACCGTCTACAACATAAAGTGGCTGGCTATTACCAAAAGTAGCTACTCCACGAATTCTAACATTTGCTCCAGCTCCCGGCTGTCCATCAGCAGTAACCGTAACACCGGCTGTTCTACCTTGTAGCATTTGAGAAACATCACTGTTAGAAACTTTCTGGATTTCGTCGGCGTCTATTACACTAACCGATCCCGTAAGATCTTCCTTACGTTGCGTACCATATCCAACTACAACGACATCGTCTAAGGCATTCAAATCATCAGATAATGCAACATTAATTTCAGTTTGGGCACCAACTGAAACCTCCTGCGGCTTAAATCCAATAAAGGAATAAACAATTACATCGTTTGCGTTAGCCTCAATAGAGTAATTACCATCGATATCGGTAACTGCACCATTGTTTGTACCCTTAATAATAACATTAACCCCGGGCAATGGCAGACCATCGCTTTCAGAAGTTACAGTACCAGTAATCAACTGGCCATCTTGCGCATTAGCAGAAAAGCCTATCAAAATGAAAAAGGCTAAGACACGAAAAGGTTTTCGAGTTGTGCTAAATGCTCTTAAAAGTAAATTTAAAATTAGCATAAGTTAAACTTTAGTTTATAAGTGTGAATTTTACATTTCCAAATGTAATTAAAGTTTACTTAAATTTGCAAATAATTTTTTACATATTTTTAACTTTAGGTCTTAAAATAAATGAATTTGATAATTCCATCCCCTCAAACATGCAGTATCCTGTGGTATCATGCTTTAATTGTTAAAATTTCGAATATATCAAAAAAGTTAATGTAATTATGATTTATTTTTGAAAAAACCTAAATTGCCCAACTAATTTCAACCAATGATTCATAGTTATAGTTCTGAGGATAAAATTCTACTTGCTGTGGACTGTATTATTTTCGGCTTCGACGACGAGGAGCTGAAGATTTTACTTATTAAAAGAGATTTCGAACCAGAAAAGGGAAAGTGGTCGCTTATGGGAGGCTTTCTAAAAAAACATGAAAATTTAGATCATGCAGCAAATCGAATTCTCCATCACCTCACCGGTTTAAATAATGTATATCTAGAACAACTATATAATTTTAGTAAGGTAGATAGAGATCCAGTGGAGCGAACTCTATCTGTTTCCTATTTTGCACTTATTAATATTACTGAGCACGACACCGAACTAACAGAGAATTATTCAGCCAAATGGTTTTCGTTATCTGAAGCACCTTCGTTAATATTCGACCATACTAAAATGGTAAAGCGCGCGATTAGCCGACTTCGCTATAGAGCATCTAATGGACCAGTAGGATTTGAACTTTTACCTGAAAAATTCACAATGCGCCAATTACAAAAACTTTATGAAGCAATTTTAGGCGAAAAACTGGATAAAAGAAATTTTATTAATAAGATAAATTCGTTTGACATTTTGGTCAAACTGGAAGAAAAAGACATGAGTTCATCAAGAAAAGGTTCTTTTTTATACAAATTCGATCAGGAAAAATACAAAAGAAAAGCTGATGATGGCTTTTCTTTCAAACTATAGAAACTTTCTCCTTAACAAACCCACGGCGCATTTTAGCGAAACGCGTTTTGGACTTTAAAATTTTACTAGTTAGACGAGTCTTATTTCATAAAATAAAAAAAACCAAACTTCTCAGTCTGGCTTTTCTCAAAATTTGTTTGGGAATTTCTTATCCTAGTGTTATTGTCTTAGTGATAGTATGTCCAGCTACCTTAAGAGCGATTACATACTTTCCAGCAGGAACTTCAGAAAAATCAAAAGTCTTTTTAACTACTAAGTCGTTATTTGTAGAAGAAGACATTAAATTTCCTGACTGATCGTATACTTTGAAAGTTGCATTATCATACCCTGGGTTTGTAAAAGAAACCAAAACTTTATCTTCTACTGTTTTGTAAAATGGTTTGAAGAAAATTTTAGAAGCACTTCTATTTACCGTTACACCGTCTGCATTTTTAGTAATTACAGTAGTAAGTATACTATCGTCTTTTTCAAAGTCTAAGAAATATGTTCCAGTTGGAATCGTGTGAAGATCTAAGGCTTTTTTATAAGAGGTCTCCATAAGTGCATCTCTAAAAAGAACTTCTCCGTTAGTATCTGTAAGAACCAAAGTAGATCCTTTTTGACTATGATCTAATTCAACTACTAATTTGTCATCGTTTATTTTAACTTCTATATCTTTAGCGCTCAAAGTATTAGTTAATACTAATGCTAAAACCAAAACTGCTATTCTAGATAGATTTTTCATAATTTTCGGGATTTTTGTTAATTCTCTAATTATTGTTCAGCAAATATAAAGCGAAACTTAGCCGCAGCTAGGTAGAAAATATACTAAAACATGTGCTATATTAACCGAAAATATTATCGTAAATCTATTATATTGCAAATTTAACACATATGGGGTAATTTTAGACAGAATTAATTATTCATAAAAGACACCCCAAAATCCACTAAAACGTTATCGATATGATAAAATCACAAAGAGCAGCTTTTCAAAAGATAGAACCTCAATTTGGTAGTTCTTTTAAATACGAAACCTTCGATTATCTTCATCAAAATCAAACTAATAACTTTTGGCATTATCACCCTGAAATTGAATTAGTATATATAAGCAGTGGATCTGGTAAACGACAAATTGGGAGTCACGTTTCCTATTACCGCCAAGGGGATCTTATTCTAATAGGATCTAATTTGCCGCATTGTGGTTTTACTGAAAAACTGAACAAATACGAGCGAGAAACCGTAATTCAAATTCATCCTGAGTTTTTAGGAGATACTTTTTTCAATATTCCCGAAACAAAAAATATTGTAACGCTTTTAGAAACCGCTAAAAAAGGAATTGTATTTCATGGTGAAGACAAAAGATATATAGGTGAAAAAATTGAAGAACTTAAGTATCGTTCACCTTTTAGCCGACTTATCGCTTTATTGGAGATTTTTAATCATTTAGAAGAAGCGAAAAATTACACTATCTTAAATGCTAAAGGTTTTGTATTAGAAACCGAACTACAGGATAATAATCGTATTAATCAAATTTTCAATTTTGTAAAAGAAGAATTTAAGCGTTCTATAGCTTTAGAAGAGGTAGCAGAATTAACCAGCATGACGGTACCGGCGTTTTGTAGGTTTTTCAAAAAAATTACAGGAAAAACTTTTACTCAATTTGTAAACGAATATCGACTTTCACATGCAGCTAAACTTTTACACGAAGAACAAATGAGTATTACTGATATCTGTTATGAATGTGGTTTTAATAATTTTAGTCACTTCAATAAACAGTTCAAAAAATTTACTGGAAAATCTCCTTCTATATATAGAAACGAATTACGCGTGCAAATTTCATAAAAAAAGTCCGCCAAATAGCGGACTTTATATTTTTCAGAATAAAAAATTCCTTAATCGTGCATAAACTTTTGCTTTTCTAGCAATATTTCTTCACTCTCTACGTGATCGTCATCGGGCACACAACAATCTACAGGACATACCGCCGCACATTGTGGCTCTTCATGAAAACCTTTACATTCTGTACACTTATCTGGTACGATATAATAGTATTCATCGCTTACCGGTTCCTGTGCTTCTTCTGCATTTGCCTCGGTACCCGATGGTAAAACGATATCACCAGAAAGATCGGTACCATCTGCATAGCGCCAATCATCTGCTCCTTCATAAATCGCAGTATTAGGACATTCTGGCTCACAAGCGCCGCAGTTTATACATTCATCTGTTATAATGATTGCCATAGCTGTTTTTTTAAGTTGTAAAAATAAAGCGAATCTTATTTTCTACGCCAGCTTTTAGGAAATTTTATAGTTTTTCCAGCTAGGAAGTTTTAATTTCGCTTTTACAAATTTAACGTGAAGCCTTTTCATAACCAAATCTAGGAATGACAATAAAAGAACGGATTTCATATTTTTCCAAATTAGGCGATTTTCTTAATAATTTTAAAGCTGAGGACACTTCTGCTTTAAATCTATCAGAAATAGACCGGAAATATTTTGACCAACTTGAAAAAAAAGTCAATTCAGCAGTACATCATAATGGCTGGTTTACAAAAGAAAATGTCTTATTCTCTCTAGATCAATGGAGCAAAGCATTATCTTCAGGAAATCTTGAACGCTGGTTATCTCCGTATGACTTCCCAGAGGAACAAACTCCTAAAACGATCGCCATAATTATGGCGGGTAACATCCCTTTGGTAGGATTTCACGACTTTTTAAGCGTTCTCATTAGCGGTAATAATGTGCTTATTAAACAGTCTGATAATGATAAGCAACTTTTACCCTTAATTTGCGCTTATTTAACTGAATTAAATTCAGAATTTGAATCTAAGATCAGAATTACCAAAGATCGCCTGGAAGACTTTGATGCAGTGATTGCGACAGGTAGCAACAATACCGCGAGATATTTTGAATATTACTTCAAAAATAAGCCCAATATCATTCGTAAGAATCGAAATTCAGTCGCTATAATTACTGGTGAGGAATCCAAAGAAGAATTAAAATTACTTTCCGAAGATATTTTTAGATACTATGGTTTAGGGTGTCGCAACGTCTCAAAATTATTTTTGCCTA
Source organism: Zunongwangia endophytica (assembly GCF_030409505.1). Classification (NCBI taxonomy): domain Bacteria; kingdom Pseudomonadati; phylum Bacteroidota; class Flavobacteriia; order Flavobacteriales; family Flavobacteriaceae; genus Zunongwangia; species Zunongwangia endophytica. Next base: position 1,152,720 of record NZ_JAUFPZ010000002.1, read on the forward strand.
GAAATTACGATTTTGATCATTTCTTTAAAGGAATTTTTCATTGGAATGACATTATCAATCAAAACAAATACGCGAATAATTACGATTACAATAAAGCGGTTTACTTAATGAGTCAGTTTAATATTCTTGATAACGGATTTTTAATGCTGAAAGAAGATGAAAACTACGGCTCCCCTATCTCGGTGTTATTTTATGAATATTATGACGACCAAAATCAACTTCAGCAACATTTAGAAGAAGAAGCTGAAAAGTTACAGTGTGTTGTAAGAAAAGAAGCTTCTGTGAAAAATGAAGTGAAATTCGGAGAAACACAACATCCCAAATTATGGGATTATGCCGATGGTGTAGATACCATTCAGTTCTTAATTAACCTAAACTAACGTATATCTGGCAGATTTTGGAATAGAATATTTATCTATTTCAGAAGCCATAATCCTTGAAAAAGTTTCAAATCTTGAAGTTTATATGAAAAAACATAATTTTAGTGCCGGCCCTTGCATCCTGCCACAGGAAGTTTTTGAAAAAGCTTCACATGCAGTACTAGATTTTAATAACAGCGGACTTTCCATCTTAGAAATTTCGCATCGTAGTGAAGCATTTGTTTCTGTTATAGAAGAAGCGCGCGCTTTATCACTAGAGCTTTTGGGTCTTCAAAATAAAGGATATCAGGCATTATTTTTACATGGTGGTGCCAGTATGCAATTTTTGATGGTGGCTTACAATCTACTTCAGAAAAAAGCAGCATATACCAATACAGGAACTTGGAGTTCTAAAGCAATAAAGGAAGCTAAAATGTTTGGCGAGGTTGTAGAAGTTGCTTCTTCTAAAGATAAAAACTTCAATTACATTCCAAAAAATTATCAGATTCCTGAAGATGCAGACTATTTTCATTGTACCAGTAATAACACTATTTATGGTACCCAGATGAAATCTTTTCCAGAGACTAGCGCTCCATTAGTTTGTGACATGAGTAGTGATATATTGTCCAGAACTTTAGATTTTTCAAAATTTGACTTAATCTATGCTGGTGCTCAAAAAAATATGGGACCTGCGGGAGTTACGCTAGCAGTGGTTAAAGAAGACATCTTAGGAAGGGTAGAACGCCAAATCCCTTCGATGATGGATTATAAAGTTCATATCGATAAAGATAGCATGTTCAATACTCCATCTGTTTTTGCTATTTATACTTCTTTACTGAATTTAAGATGGCTGAAAAATAAAGGTGGAATTTCAGGAATTGAAGCACAAAATAATGCAAAGGCAGAATTGCTTTATACTGAAATAGATCGTAATTCTTTATTTAAAGGTTTTGCTGAAAAAGAAGACCGTTCTAATATGAATCCTACTTTTAATCTGGCTGAAGGAGCAGATAAAGCAACTTTTGATAAGCTTTGGAAAGAAGCGAACATAAACGGTCTAAATGGCCACAGAAGTGTTGGAGGCTATCGTGCTTCTATGTACAATGCTTTACCTATAGAAAGTGTTCAGGTCCTTGTCGATGTAATGCAGCATTTTGAAAAAATTTCTTAAAAATTAAATTAAATCAATCCATGAATATTTTAGTTACCGATGGGCTTGCACAAGCCGCAGTTTCTCAATTAACTGAAGCCGGCTTTAATGTATTATCGGTCAAAGTAGCCCAAGCTCAACTAAAAGAATATATTAACGCTAAAAACATTGAAGGGATCATTTCTCGATCTACTTATATCGAGAATGAGATTGTAGATGAGTGCCCGCAACTTAAATTTATTGCGGTTATTGGTGATCATAAAATCCTAGATTCTGTAGCGCGTACCGAAAAGAATGGAATACAGATGATCACAGCTTCAGCATCAGCTAGTAGATCTGTAGCCGAACTTGTTTTTGCTCATTTATTAGGCGGAAGTCGTTACCTGCATCATGCCAATAGAACGATGCCATTAGAAGGTGATATGAGTTTTAAAGACTTAAGAAATTTCTATGCCGGCGGAATCGAACTAAAAGACAAAACTTTAGGAATTATTGGTCTAGGAAAAGTAGGTCACGAAGTGGCTAAAATCGCTTTAGGTTTTGGAATGAAGGTAATTGCTACAGATCCTAATGTAGCTGAATCTAATGTTCAATTAGAAATTCAGGAACAAACCGTAAATATTAAGCTTGAAACTGTTTCTCTGGAAGAAGTACTAAAAAATTCAGATGTTGTTAGTGTAAGTGTTTCAACTCAGAAAACAGCATTATTAGGAGCTAAAGAAATTGCTATGATGAAGCCTGAAGCAGGAATCATTAATATTTCTAACGGAAAAGCAATTGATGAAGAAGCCTTAATAGCAGCTTTAGAGGAAGCCAAACTAAAATTTGCTGGCTTAGATACATTTGAGAACGAACCTACGCCAGCCATCAAGCTTTTAATGAACGAGCGAATTTCGCTTACGCCACATATTGGTAGTCTTACTGGAGTTGCGACAGAAAATGCCGGAGAACAGATTGCAAAAGATATCATCTCAAAATTTCATGGAAAATCGGGTATGGATTTTTTCAAATAATATTTTCAAGATTATAATAATGCTTTAACATCCAAGCTAAATTTTATTGATTACATTCAGTAAAAATGAATAGTTATGGCCTCGATATTAGATGTTTTAAATACAAATCTTGGAAAAGATATTATAAAAAAAGCTTCAACTGAAACCGGAGAATCTTCAGAAAAAGTTTCTTCGGTTTTTAGTATGGTTTTGCCCATCATTCTGGGTAATTTCAAAAACAAAATTCAGGAAGGCAGTATCGATAGTCTCTATGAATTATTAAAAGTAGCTCCAGATCCTTATAAATTTTTAAAGAAAATTTCAGATCAGGAACCAAAAGAAATTTTAGAGTACGGCGAAGATTATAGTGAAATAATTTTAGGAGAAAACCTTTCGATTATTTCAGAAACTATAGGGGTGTCTTTAGATATCATTCCAACTGCTGTACAGCAAATTACTAAGATTGCTATTCCGGTGATCGTTGCAATACTAAGCATACAAAAGAAAGAAGAGCATTTGAGGGACACCGATATAGAATCTCTAATAGATAGCGCGCTAGGTTCTACATCAGAATATAATAACTCTTTTCTAAAAACTATTTTAGACCAGCAGGATGATCCAAATATTATAAATGAAACTTCTGGAATGGTGCTGGGAAAGCAAAATAATGAAGAAGGTGTTTTAAAAGGATATACAGGTGGTAAATAAATATCTTTTTAACTAAATTGCCCTAATGAAAAATTTACTTTATTTAGTTTTATTGGTGCTGTTCGTATACGGCTGTGGTTTAACCAAGAATAATGGTAGAAGCGGTAGAAACGCCAATGCAAAAAACGATACCGTTCGAATTGCAAATGATAGCCTGGAATATGAAATTATAATAATTGAACCTGGCTTCAATTTGTTTATAAACAGTATTGCACGCCCTGAAGGTTATTATTCTCAAAATTACTTAGAAAATAAAAACCGCATTTTAGTAACAGATTATAATAATCGCGTGCTCCAACCGATGCGTTATAACGATAATCTTTACGTGCAGCAAATTAATTACGATCCTCAGATCGATTATGGATACGAAGTAAATTATCTTCTATACTACTATTTTGTTTATTTAAGCCGGCAATATAACCAGAGGTTTAGCGTCCCGACTCGCATTTAAGTGGTGAACTCTTCATAACTTCATTGGTTTTCATATCTTTGCAACATGGAGAAATTAAAAGAACGCTGGGGATTAACTTCTAACCGCCAGCTTATTGTAATCTTTATAGTTTTTGCAATTACCGGATCTACGGCTGCAAAATTAGCTACACCGGTTACAGCTTTTCTAGGCATTACTTCAGAGCATGGATGGTATATTTACTGGCCTGCAAGAATCTTGCTGATATTCCCTATTTATCAGGTTTTGCTGGTAGCAATTGGATGGATTTTTGGCCAATTTGAGTTTTTCTGGGCCTTCGAAAAGAAAATGCTAAGCAGATTTGGACTTGGTAAATTTTTTAAATAATAGATGATCAAAACCCTTAAAAATATCCTCATAGTTTTTGCGGCGTTTATTATCGTATTCCCGGCAATTGCTAATTGCGCACATATTTTTAGCGGTCATCATCACGGTCTTTGTGATAATTATGCGAAACAACACATCCATCAGTCAGATTTAGATTGTGATCTTGCTAAATTTCATCAGAGTCCTTCTTTTAATTTCGGTGTTTTTACATTCGAACCTGTTATAGTTCATTCACAGGTTAAACATATTTTTAGTTTTTACGATTTTTTAAGTGATTACCAAAAACTCTCTTTTGAGCTTCGAGGCCCTCCTAGCCTATCTTGATTAAAGATCTCAATTTTTCGATATTCTTAGATCGGAATTAAATTTTTCGTAATTCATTTAAATAAAATACAATGAGAACAGTGCTCATTACCTTGCTGTTTATAGCAATTGCTCCTATTATATACGCTCAAAATCAATTTAGCGGTCACATAACGAATCAAGAAACCGGAGAACCTGTTTTTAGTGCTACCGTTTACTTTCCAAGATTAGAAAAAGGTACTACTACAGATATTGATGGTAATTTCATAATTAAAAATTTACCTTCAGGAGATTGCAAATTAGTGGTTTCTTCGATTGGTTTTACTTCGTATTCTCAAGAAGTAACGATCCCTTCAACTAACTTTGAGCTTGTTTTAAATCCTTCCGCAGTAGAAATGGAAGAAGTTATTGTATCGACGCCTTTTCACCAGTTACAAAGTGAAAATGTGATGCGAGTAGAGCGCGAAAGTGTTTCTGAGCTTAACAAAAAAGGTGCAGTAACCCTTGCTGATGGAATTTCTCAAATAGCCGGAGTAGAAAACTTAAGCACCGGTGTCGGTATTGGGAAACCTGTAATTAGAGGATTAAGCTCTAATCGTGTGCTTACGTATACTCAGGGTGTTCGTATGGAAAATCAGCAGTTTGGTGGTGAACATGGTTTGGGAATTAGCTCTAAAGGTATAGGTAGTGTAGAAGTAATTAAAGGCCCTGCTTCTCTTCTCTACGGAAGTGATGCGCTGGGCGGTGTTCTTTATCTGAATCCTGAACAATATGCTTCGGTTGGAGAAACAAATGCTGAAGTAAATGGCGATTACTTCAGTAATACTTTGGGCTATCAGGCCAGTGCCATGGCAAAAACTTCCGGAGAAAAACTAAAGTTTATCGCTCGTGGGAGTTTAGCAGAACATTCAGATTACAAAGCTGGAAATGGTGATCGAGTTACTAATACGAGATTCAACGAAAAAGATCTAAAAACAGGAATTGCTTATCAAAATGAAAAGTTTAAATCTGATCTACGTTACAATTTTAATCGTAGCGAGCTAGGAATTCCTGAAGAAATTGGCGAACAAACGACATCGAAAACTCTTGTGTTGCCATACCAACAAATAGATAACCATATTCTAAGTTTAGACAATAAAATTTATTTTGCAAACTCTAGTATTGATGCAAAATTTGGTTATCAATTTAATAATCGAAAAGAATTTGAAGATCACCACGAGCATGGCGAAGAACATGAAGATCATGCTGAAGAGGAACACGATCACGAAGGTGAGCACGAAGAGCATGATCATCACGATGAGGAAGGCGAAACATTAGATCCTGCTTTAGATATGGAGTTGGAAACCTTCAATTATAATATTAAATATAATCTGCCTAAACTCGGTAATTTTGAAACCATTGCCGGCATACAGGGAATGTGGCAGGAAAATAGAAATACGGGAGAAGAAGTTTTAATCCCTAATGCTGAAACGGTAGACTTTGGAATATTCGCTACAACGCATTTTCACTTAACAAAGTGGGATTTTCAGGCTGGTTTAAGATATGATACCAGAAATATCGATAGCGAAGTGTATGGTGATTTAGATGATGCTGAATACATTCAGGCCATCGATCGTGACTTTAATAGTTTTAATGGTGCCTTTGGTGCGAAGTATCAGTTTAATAAACATTTAAATGCACGCCTAAATTTAGCAAGCGGATTTAGAGCTCCTAATTTAGCTGAACTTACCAGCAATGGTTCGCATCACGGCGCAAATCGTTATGAGGTTGGAAACGCTAATCTGGATAACGAACAAAACTTTCAGATAGATTTTTCTCTTGAATGGAGAAATGAGCATTTTGAAGCTTTTGCTAATGCCTTTCACAACACCATCAACAATTACATCTATCTAAGCCCAACAGGCGAAACAATGAATGAAAATCCCGTGTATGATTATGTACAGGATGATGCTGAATTATATGGTGGTGAAGCAGGTATTCACATCCACCCGCATCCATGGGATTGGTTACATATAGAAAGCAGTTTTGAAACCGTAACCGGTAAAAGAAGTGATGATGCTTATTTGCCGCTAATACCGGCTAACAGCATTACCAATACGTTTAGAGTAGAATTTAATGAAGGTGAGATTATCAAAAATAAGTATGCTTTTATTCGCTTAAAGAATGTTTTCGATAAAGAGAACACCAGCGCTTTTGAAACTAGAACTGGAGGTTATTCTTTATTAGGAGCAGGAATTGGCGGCCGAGTACAATTAGAAAAATCTGAAGTGCAGATCTCTATCAACGGAAACAACCTTCTGGATAAATCATACATTGCGCATCTTTCCCGACTTAAAACCGATGGGATTGCCAATATTGGAAGAAATATTATGGTTTCAGTTCAGTGGTTTTTATAATCCTAAACTTTAGAATTACATTATAACAAAAAAGCCTGTTTGAGAATTCAAACAGGCTTTTTTGTTATTTAATATTTGATAATATTACCAGCTTTCAACTTCGATGGTACGTACTTGACCAACAGTGTCTTTTTTATACACGTAAGTATATAAATACATTAACGTGAAAGTCGGAACGATATCAGTAAATGGGAGAATCTCTTCTATAAAAACAATAGCCGAAGCTAATTTTCCTTTTTTACCGGGATACATTTCTCTCATTTTTCGAGCAGCATAGGGTGCCCACAAAATATCCAAAAAAGGACCAATTAAAGGAACTCCCATAGTAAGCATACCAATACCATCTAGCAATAGTCCTTTAAAAAACAATTTATCTTTTAGCATCTTCTTTTTGTATTGATTCAGTTAATTAAATCAAATAAAGTGCCAGTTTTCAGGTACTTACTAATATTTTATAATTATTGCTTTAGTTTTTCTGCAAAAAGAGCATTCAGTTTCTTAATTTTAGGATCGATAATATATTGGCAATAAGGTTGTTCTCGATTCTGATTATAAAAGTCATAATGTTCGGCTTCCGCTTCATAAAATGCTGATGCTTCTGTAACTTCAGTAACTATAGGATCTTGAAAAACTTCCTGATTTTCTAATTCAGCAATTACCTGCTCTGCTATTCGCTTTTGTGCTTCTGAGTGATAAAAAATAGCACTACGATATTGCGTTCCTTTATCGTTTTGTTGGCGATTTAAAGTTGTGGGATCGTGAGTAGAAAAGAAGATTAATAATAATTCCTGAAAACTTATAATCTCAGGATCAAATGTAAACTGAATACCTTCAGCATGTCCCGTTCTTCCCGTCACAACTTCACGATATGGAGGATTTTTAATGAATCCGCCGGTAAATCCAGATTTCACATCACTCACACCTTCCAGACGCTGAAAAACAGCTTCGGTACACCAAAAACATCCTGCAGCCAACGTGGCTAACTCTTCATTTTTCATAAATAGCAAATATTTATCTCAAATGTAAGATTTACAATAGCAAAGGCATAGCCCGTTCACGTTATTTTAATAAAAATTAAAGGATAGCTACCGCTTCGTATTTCAGCAAATAATTAAAAGATTTTATACTTGGGGGTCGCGATTAAATTGGCTAATTTTCGAGCTGTTTATAGAAGTTATGATCACAATTAAAAATATCCATAAGTATTACGGCGATTTACACGTTTTAAAAGGTGTTGATCTTCATATCGCGAAAAGCGAAATTGTTTCTGTAGTTGGTGCCTCGGGTGCCGGGAAAACAACCTTACTTCAGATTTTGGGAACATTAGATTTACCTGAAAAAAATAAGGAATCTAAACTTATAATCAACGAAACTGATATTTATGGTCTAAATGCTAAAAGCCTGGCGAAATTCAGGAATGATCATATTGGTTTTATATTCCAGTTTCATCAATTATTACCGGAATTTACTGCGTTAGAAAACATCTGCATTCCGGCGTACATCAAAAACACTCCAAAAGCTGAAGCCGAAAAAAGAGCGATGGAGCTTTTAGGCTTTTTAGGACTAAAAAATAGAGCAAAGCATAAACCCTCAACATTAAGTGGAGGAGAACAACAACGAATTGCGGTAGCGCGAGCATTAATGAATAACCCCGCAGTTATTTTTGCTGATGAACCGTCTGGTAATTTGGATAGTGAGTCTGCTGAAAATCTTCACAAACTCTTTTTTAAACTACGAGATGAATTTGGACAAACTTTCGTAATTGTAACACACAACGAAGAGCTTGCCGATATGGCCGATCGAAAATTGACGATGGTTGATGGTGAAATTGTGTAATCTTCTAAGTAATTTTCGACTAAGCATCGCCTCTAAAAGTTTATATTTTTGAAGAAAAGCGAACTAAAAGAATTTCTAGATTTTAAAGTTAATCAATATAACACTCCAGATTTTATAGGTACAGATCCTATTCAAATTCCGCATCAATTCAGTAAAAAAGAAGATATCGAAATTGCAGGTTTTTTGGCTGCAACTATCGCTTGGGGAAATCGAAAAAGTATTCTGAAAAATGCGAATGATCTTATGGAGCGCATGGAGCGATCGCCACATGATTTTATTCTGAATTTTAGCGATAATAATTTAGAAACCATGGAAGGTTTTGTACATCGAACCTTCAATAGTATCGATCTTAGCTATTTTATGTGGTCCCTTCAAAATATTTATAAGAATCACGGCGGTCTGGAAAAAATTTTCAGTACTCATGCCACTGCAATCTCGCTTCAGCCAGCAATACATGAGTTTAAAAAGATTTTTTTTGAACTTCCGCATCAAAAAAGAACACAAAAACACGTTAGCGATCCGCTAAAAAATTCCGCAGCTAAACGTATAAACATGTTTTTACGTTGGATGGTAAGAAATGATAATTGTGGAGTCGATTTTGGTATTTGGGAGTCGATTTCTTCTTCACAACTCTCCTGCCCGCTCGATGTGCATTCTGGCAATATTGCAAGAAAATTAAAATTGCTGAAAAGAAAGCAAAACGATGCTAAAGCTTTAGCTGAATTAGATACCGCACTTCGTAAACTAGATCATCAAGATCCGGTAAAATATGATTTTGCATTATTTGGACTTGGAGCCTTCGAAAAATATTGATGGCCCTATTTAATTGATTTCTATTTAAATTTGTTAAATTTGTCTTAACGTTTTTACGTTATTTCCGTTTTTCAATCAGAAAATTGCGAAAATTCCATGATCCAACCCGCTACACCTCTTAATGAAAAGGAACGTTTAAGTTCCCTAAATTCCATAGAGCTTCTTAAAGGAGTTTCTGAAGAAGAGTTCGATAACATCACGCAGCTTGCGTCCTACATCTGCAAAACACCAATCTCGCTAATTACTTTAGTTGAAACCGAAAAAAATTGGTACAAATCTAATCATGGCGGCCCTTCGATTGCTGAATCTGAAAGGAGACTTTCCCACTGCGCTCATGCTATTCTTGAACCTGATGATCTAATGGAAGTCGAGGATTTACGAGAAGATTTGCGATTTAAAGATAATCCCTTCACTTCTAACCCAGAATCGCCTATTCTTTATTACGCAGGTATGCCTTTACTTGATAATAATGGTTTTGCATTAGGAACCTTATGTGTGCTAGATACTAAGATTAATAAATTAAATGAAGATCAAAAAAGCGCTTTAAAAGCTTTAGCGAAGCAAGTAGAGAAATTATTCGAATTGCGACGTAAAAATCTATATCTAGAAAAGATTAAGCAAGAATTAGACGATCACAACTCTTTATTAAAAGATTTTGCCGGAGTAGTCTCTCACGACATGAAAATGCCTTTGGCCAATATGATTATCACAGCAGACTTGATTAAAGCTCGATACAAAGATCATGTTGATGAAAAGGGGCAAGAACATCTTTCTAATTTAAAAAAGTCGGCTTTAAAGCTTAGCGATTATATTAACGGAATACTGAATCACTACGAGAGTGATCGCATTGCATCTTCTGATCTTGTAGAATTTGATTTCCATCATCTTTTAGAAGATATTATCGATTTAATGAATATTAATGATAAATGTGAAATCAATTTTCCATCAGATAATATGATGCTGAATTGTAATCGATCTGCCTTAGAACAGATTTTTATCAACCTGATAAACAATAGCATTAAGTATAATAACAAAGAGAAAATTGTTATTGATATTGAAAGTTTTAAGGATGAAAATTTTTATCACTTCACAGTAAAAGATAACGGAATTGGCATTCCTGAAGATCAGCTATCTAATATTTTTCAGTTATTCAAAACACTTTATATTACCGATAGGCAGGGTAATCAAGGAAACGGTATTGGGCTTTCTACCGTAAAAAAATTAGTGAATTCACTTGGTGGAAAAATTAGTGTTCAATCAGTTTTAGGAGAAAGCACATGTTTTGATTTCAGTATAAAAAAATCGCTTTCTCTTTAAAAATTGAGCAGATCAATTGATATAGAAAGCACACTGCCTATTTACTTTAAATTTTCCCGAAAGCTACCAGATTGGTTACATTTAATCTCGATTATCGAGTTTGCCTGCCACACAATTTCTTTATATTTGAGAAATCTTTAAATCCGGTATGCAGTTTAAATATCCAGAAGTTCTATATGCGCTTATTTTACTGGTTATTCCATTTATCGTTCATTTATTTAAATTTCGCCGATTTCAAAAAGAAGCTTTTACCAACGTCAAGTTTCTAAAAAAAGTAGTTCAGGAAAATCGAAAAAGTAATCAGCTTAAAAAGTGGCTGATTCTTACAGCCAGAACGCTGGCGCTTGGTGCATTGATTTTAGCTTTTGCACAGCCCTTTTTTCCTTCGGGAAAAACCGCTAAGCAAACCACTTCTACCCTATTCTATCTAGACAATTCGTTTAGCATGCAATTGCGCGGCGAACACGGGCCAATGTTAGCCTATAATATTCAGCAATTCTTAGAAAATGCTGAAGATGATACTTCTTTTGGCTTATTCACCAACACAAATGACTTCGGAATAATTTCTCCCAAAGAAAATCTGGCAGAAATACAGAATATTGATTACAGCTCAAATTCGCTTAATTTCGATATCATTAATTTAAAAGCGCAACAGTTTTTCAAAAACCATCCAGCCGAGCTACAGCGATTGGTTTTGGTATCTGATTTTCAGCAAAATTTAGGCAAATTAGATAAGCTCGATAATGTAGAATATCATTTTGTAAAAAATGAACCTCAGGAAATTAAAAATATCAGCATCGATTCGGCTTTTGTGATTGATAAAAACCTGAATCATATTAATTTAAAAGCAACATTTAGTAATACTGAAAAATTAGATCGAGATATTGCTATAACCCTGAAAAATGGAGAACAGATATTAGCTAAAAAGAGCATTAATTTTAAAGAAGATAAGAAGCAAGAAATAGAATTTAGATTGCAGGCTGAAGAAATCGAAAACGGTGTAATCACTATTGAAGATAATGGTTTGTATTATGATAACGAGCTGTTTTTTAGTTCTTCGGAATCTCCAAAAATCAAAGTTATAAGTGTTTCAGATCAAGATTCCGACTTTTTGAACCGAATTTTTACTGAAGATCAATTTGAATATACCAACTTCACTGAAGAAGAAGTCGATTACAGTGTATTTAGCAATGCCGATGTTATTATTTTGAATGAAGTGAAGCAATTAAATACCGCTTTGCAGAATCAGTTAATTGAAGGATCTAAAAAAGGCGTAACAATTTGTATAATCCCACCTTCTGAACTTTCTATTGAAAATTACAATCAGCTTTTATCGAATCTTAATTTACCGCTACTTCAGCAAAAACAAAATCGAGAGTTATTAATTACAGATATTGCTTTTCAGCATCCGATATTTGATAATACATTCGAGAAAGAAATTGATAATTTTCAGTATCCCCAAGTTCAAACTTCTTACAACTTCACTTCAATAGCAACTGCGGCTTTAAGCTTTCAGAATAACGATGCATTTTTGCTAAATTCAGGTCAAAATTATATGTTTTCCGCAGCAATTAATCAGCAGAATTCTAATTTTCAGAATTCACCTTTAATCGTTCCGGTGTTTTATAATATGGGAATTTCAGCAATAAAAATACCAGATTTATATTTCGAGGTTGGGCAGGAAAATTCGTTCGATGTAAATATTTCAGGAAATGCCGATCAGGTTGTAGAGATTCAGCAAAATTCTGGCGATAGTTTTATTCCGCTTCAGCAAAACACTTCAGATAAAATAACAGTAACAACATCAAATCTTCCAGAAACGGCAGGAAACTTTATGGTAGCCTATCAAGATGAAAAGATTTTACCTATAAGTTACAATTATCCAAGACAAGAAAGTAAACTTAATTATCTGGATATAAATGAGTTTGTAAATATCGAAAAACAACCGAATCTAAATACCTATTTTGAAACGGTAAAAGCAGCGCAACAAATCGATGTGCTTTGGAAATGGTTTGTTATTTTTGCACTAATCTTTTTAACCATAGAGATGCTCCTCTTAAAATTCTTTAAATGAAGCTACTTATAAAATCAGCCACAATCGTAGATAAACAAAGCGATTATCATTTAAAACAAGCCGATATTCTTATTCAGGACGGCATCATTAAAAAAATCGGAAATGCTATTGAAGTTGAAGCCGATAAAGAAATAAATATTAAAGGTTTACATGTTTCGCAAGGTTGGCTGGATACCAGCGTAAGTTTTGGAGAACCAGGTTACGAAGAGCGTGAAACTATAGAAAATGGATTAAGAACTGCGGCTTTTAGCGGTTTTACCGATGTTGTTTTAAATGCGCAATCGAAGCCAACCATCGACAATAGTTCGACGATTTATTCAGTTAAAGCAAAAGCGCAGGGAAACGCCGTCAACTTACTGCCAACCGGGACATTAACAGTTGCATCTAAAGGTGTAGATCTAGCCGAGCTTTACGATATGGGAAATGCCGGAGCGGTTAGCTTTGGAGATTATAAAAAGCCCGTTAGCAATCCTAATTTGCTCAAAATTGCATTGCAGTACGCACAGAATTTTGGCGGATTGGTACAATCCTTTCCGTTAGAAAAACGTATTGCCGGTAAGGGAATTGTAAACGAGCATCATAACAGCACGCTTTTAGGATTAAAAGGAATTCCTAATCTTGCAGAAGACTTACAAATTGCACGAGATTTGTATTTGTTAGAATATACTGGTGGCAAATTGCACATTCCTACAATTTCTACAGAAAAATCGGTTGCCTTAATTAAAGAGGCTAAAAAGAAAGGTTTAGACATAACATGCAGCGTTGCCATCCATAACTTAGTACTTACCGACGATTTGCTCAGTGAGTTTGATACTCGCGCCAAAGTAATGCCGCCGCTTAGAACTAAAAAAGATACTAAAGCGCTTATTAAAGCTTTAAAAGATGGTGTTATCGATTTTGTTACCAGCGATCACGATCCTATAGATATTGAAAATAAGAAAGTAGAATTCGATAATGCCAACTACGGAAGCATTGGTTTAGAAAGTGCTTTTGGTGCTTTACAAACTATTTTTTCTACGGAAGAAACTGTAGCGATCTTAACGCGTGACAAAGAACGCTTTAAAGCTGAAATTTCGACTTTAGCAGAACAAAAATTAGCTAAATTAAGTTTCTTTTTACCTGAAGAAAAATACACTTTTGAAAAATCTGATATTCTTTCTATTTCTCAAAATAGTATATTTCTAGGCCAACAATTAAAAGGAAAAGCGATCGGAATTTTCAATAACAATCAATTAATTATTTCCGAAGAATTTTAAAAGAATGAATCAGAATACCCAAAATACCCCTACAAATGGTAAAACTGCTGCGATAACGGCCTACATTACAATATTTGGCCTTGTACTTGCCATTTTTTTCAATATGGAAAACAAACATAAATTTGCTAGCTTCCATATACGGCAAGCTCTAGGCACACATATACTATTTTATGTTTTGGGCGCTATTGCATCTATATTCACTAACTTTTTTATACCTACCGCATTTTATTTGGTTTATGTTGTTTTAGCGATCTACGGACTAATAGCGGCCATACAGGGTGAGTTTAGGTTAATTCCGTATATCGGTGAGTATTTTCAAAAATGGTTTAAATCAATTACGTAATGCAAACAGCACAACTTTCTTTAGAACACGTTATAAAGCAACCCAAAGGTCAAACCGAAAAAGCTCCAGTAGTTTTTATGTTTCACGGCTACGGAAGCAACGAGCAAGACCTTTTCAGTTTTGCCGGCGAATTACCGGAAGAGTTTTTTGTGATCTCGGTAAAAGCTCCCTACCCAATGCAGCCTAGTGGCAACGCGTGGTATACTATTTATTTTGACGATGCAAACGGCAAATTTAGTGATGATGAGCAGGCTATAAAATCTAGAGATTTGATAGCTAATTTTATAGATGAAGCCATAGACGCTTATCCTATAGATAAAAAGAAAGTCAGCATTTTAGGATTTAGCCAAGGCAGTATTTTAAGTTATGCTGTGGCACTCTCCTATCCCGAAAAAATCAAAAATATAATTGCGCTAAGTGGTTATGTAAATAAAGACATTATTAAAAATGGCTTTGAAAATAACGATTTTGAACATTTAGATTTTTACTGCTCCCACGGAAGCGTAGATCAGGTTATTCCTATCGAATGGGCTAGAAAAACAAAGCCGTTTTTAGATGAATTAAATATCAAAAACACCTATTCTGAATTTCCCGTAGGTCATGGTGTAGCGCCACAAAACTTCTTTGAACTTAAGGAGTGGTTGGAGAAGAGAACATAGCTTATTTATCGATTTTGATCTTTTTATTTAAAGTTATTTTAACTTTTTAATATGACATTTGTTAGGTTTCATGCTTCAAATTACTGGTAAATTTGTAACACTTTCAGAAGAAAAAGAAAGTGATTGAAACTAATTTAACTGTTATATATCCCAACAAAATTTGGGAAATAGCATCAAATCTCATTAAGAGAAAAAATAAGCACTATGAATAAAGGTATCTACATTGCTACCATGGAAGAAGACAGTGGAAAGTCTTTAATTTCCCTGGGACTAATGCAAACGCTTTTAGGTAAAACAGATAAAGTAGGATATTTTAGACCTATTATTGACGATTTTCCCGACGGTCAAAAAGATAATCATATCGAAACGGTTTTATCGCAATTCGATATAGAAATTCCTTACGAAGAAGCCTACGGAGTAACCCGAAAAGAACTGGTTGATAAAAGAAATGACGGTAAAGCAGGCGAGGTAATTGATGTTATTATCCAGAAGTATAAAAAACTGGAAGAAGAATTCAATTTTGTTTTGGTTGAAGGTACCGACTTTTCTGTAAAAGGAAATGTTTTTGAATTCGACACCAATGTAACCATTGCTAAAAACCTGGGCCTTCCTACAATAATTATTTCAAGCGGTAAGGATAAAAGTCAGAAGGAACTCGTTGACGCACTGAATTTTGTTTACAGCTCGTTCACGAATCGTGATGTTAAAGTTATTGGCGTAGTTGCTAATAAAATTCAGGAAGAAAATATTGAAAATGTTAGAACCGATCTCAATAATTTTTTCCCGAAAGAAGTAGAAGTTTCTATCGTACCCATGGTAAAGACTTTGCTCCACCCTACCATCAAAGAGATTGTAGAAGAACTGGAAGGTAAAGTTATATTTGGAGAAACGCATTTAAATAATCAAACCGGGAATTTTGGAGTTGGCGCAATGCAACTGCGTAACTATCTCACCAAACTTAAAGAAAATAGTCTAGTCATTACTCCGGGAGATCGCGCAGATATTATTCTTGGTGCGTTGCAAGCACATATTTCAGCTAATTATCCTCCAATATCAGGAATTATTCTTACCGGCGGACTAATCCCCGAGGATAGTATCTTAAAACTAATCGAAGGACTTTCACAAATCGTTCCTATAGTTTCTGTACAAGGTGGAACTTTTAATGTGACTAACCGTATTGGTAATATCAAGTCCAAAATTTATAAAGACAGTAAACAGAAGATCATGACGTCTCTGGCTGTTTCAGATAAATATTTAAATCTTGATAGTCTTACTGAAAAACTCTTCAATTTTCAGCCAAAAGCGCTTACGCCAAAGATGTTTCAGTATAGTCTTTACAAGCGTGCGCAGCAATCTAGAAAAAGAATCGTGCTTCCTGAAGGTACAGACGAGCGTATTTTAATTGCCACAATGCGTCTTATTGCACTGAATATTGTAGACATTACGCTGTTAGGAAGTATCGATAAAATTAAAAATAAGATCGCCGATCTTGGTCTAAATATCGATTTAAGCAAAATCGATGTGATCGACCCGGTGCATTCAGATAAATACGACGAGTATTCAGAAACTTTTTATGAACTAAGAAAACATAAGAATGTAAATATGGATATGGCTCGAGATATGATGGCCGATGTTTCTTACTACGGAACCATGATGATCCATAAAGGTGATGCCGACGGAATGGTCTCTGGAGCTGCACATACTACCCAACACACCATTAGGCCTGCACTTCAGTTTATTAAAACTAAATCAGGAGTATCAGTAGTTTCTTCAGTATTCTTTATGTGTTTAGAAGATCGAGTTTCAGTATTTGGCGACTGTGCGATTAATCCTAATCCTAATGCCGCAGAACTTGCTGAAATTGCAATTTCTTCCGCAGAAAGTAGTCTCGCATTTGGTATTGAACCTAAAATTGCAATGCTGTCGTATTCTTCAGGAACTTCAGGTAAAGGTGAAGATGTAGACCGCGTTCGTGAAGCTACAGAAATTGTTAGAAATAAACGACCAGATCTTAAGGTGGAAGGTCCAATTCAATACGATGCTGCGGTCGATGCTACAATTGGTAAAAGTAAATTACCAGATTCTGAAGTTGCAGGACAAGCCAGTGTACTTATTTTCCCAGATCTCAATACTGGTAACAACACTTACAAAGCAGTACAGAGAGAAACCGGAGCTTTGGCTATAGGGCCAATGTTACAGGGACTTAATAAACCGGTTAACGATTTAAGTAGAGGGTGTACCGTAGACGACGTTTTTAATACAGTAATTATAACAGCTATCCAGGCACAAGGAATTTAATATGAACATTTTAGTTATAAACTCAGGGAGTTCTTCTATAAAATACCAACTTATAAAAATGCCAGAAGAAACTGTTGCGGCTAGCGGACTGGTAGAGCGCATAGGTTTAGAGGGAGCCTTAATACATTATAATGCAGGTGAAACCAAACTTAGTAAAGAAGTAGAAATCCCAGATCACGAAACCGGACTAAAAAGAATTACTGCTTTTTTGATGGATAGTGACGTTGGTGTAATAGAGGATGAAAATCATATTCAGATTGTTGGACATCGTGTGGTTCACGGCGGAAAAAGTTTAACAAAAACAGTTGAAGTTACTGCTGAAGTTAAAGAAGAGATTAGAAATGTATTTCCGTTGGCTCCTTTACATAATCCTCATAATTTAAGAGGAATTGAAGTAGCTGAAAAAGTTTTTGCAAATGCGAAACAAGTAGTCGTTTTTGATACTGCCTTTTTCCATACTATGCCGCAAAAAGCATATCAATATGCTATTCCTAAAAAGTTTATGGAAGAAAATGCGGTACGATCTTATGGTTTTCATGGAACCAGCCATAAATATGTTTCTGAAAAAGCAATTGCATATTTGAATGAAAAAGGCCTTCCTTCAGAAAAAATAATCACAGTACATCTTGGTAATGGATGCAGCATTAGTGCTATTAAAGATGGAATTGCTATCGATCATTCTTTGGGAATGGGACCGGCAAACGGACTTATAATGGGAACTCGTGCTGGTGATATCGATCAATCTGTAATCTTTTATTTAATCGATAAGCTTGGTTACACTCCGCAACAAGTAAATGATATTTTGCTGAAAGAAAGCGGAATGTTAGGACTTACCGGTTATAGCGATATGCGCGATATTGAAGAGAAATCGGCTGAAGGTAATGAAACCTGTCGATTAGCGCTTTACATGAACGGGTATCGCATTAAAAAATATATTGGTTCTTATATCGCTGCTTTAAATGGCGTTGATGCCGTTGTATTTACAGCCGGAATTGGTGAAAATAGCAGTGTTATTAGAAAGATTGCTTTAGAAGATATGGAATATCTAGGGCTTCATCTGGATCATCGAAAAAATGATGTTCGCGGAAAAACAATTCGTCCTATAAATTCGCCTGAAGCAGAGAAACAAATTTTAATCGTTCCTACTAACGAAGAGTTGGAAATTGCTAAGCAATCATATAATTTGATTAAATAAATTAGTTATCTCTAAAACAAAAAAAGCTTAGATTTTAAATAATCTGGGCTTTTTTTATATAATTTGAAATTGAAGAATTACTTCTTGCCAGTTAGCGCTTTCACTTTCGGTAATTGTTCGTAATATTTTTCAAGACTCCATTTCATTTGAAATCCTTGCAGAAGGTAAGTTTGCATATCAGGTAGACCTACTTCTGCTCTTATGCTATCAACTTTTTCAGGATTTTGTATGGCCGAACATATTTTCTACCAGTGGTATTATCGATCCAAACCTGACTTCCGTAAATTTGCTTTCCTCCTCCTCTAAGTGCCACTCTGTCTTTTAATAATGCAAGATTTGAAGGTAAAGTTTGCCCATTTTTAACCGCAGATTCGATAATAGGAAGATACATTTTTTGTGTCTCTAAATCGGCGTGCTGAATGACTAAAAATAAGGTACGATTTTGCTGAAGATTAAGGTTTTTTGGCCATCCATTTTGTAAAATTTCATCCACTTTTTTTTGATTGATCGAATCCTGAATTTTCATTTCAGAAATAAGATCTTTGAATTCTGAAGTTTTAGTTTTCCCTTCCTGTTGAAGTTTCACTAACTTCATCCTTATTCCCTGATCTGTGTTCCAAATAGAATCTAATTGTGCCAAAATTTGTTCATTTTGGCCAAAAACAGCATGAAATATAAATAAAAGCGGCACTAAAATTACTGATGATAATCTTTGCATGATTTATGTCTTTCTATAAAGACGAATCAGGTAAAGATTTGTTAATCGTAATTAGGTATAAAAATTATTCGGCAGGATATAGAAAAGAGTTTAGTGGCTCAAATTCAACGCTTCCATCGTCACTAATAAAATACTTCAATAAAACTTCTCCCCAATGTTCTCCATCGGTGAATTCAGCGATTACCCATTTGTGATTAAGCAATTTGATTTTATTGATACGCATAGGATCTTTCATGCCTTCAAAAGGAACCATCTCGTTATCCTCTTCCGCTTTATTCATATCAATTAAAGCATCCTGAACTTTCTGCTCTACTTCAGCCGCTTGAAATCCATTATTTTCAAAATAGGTGATTGCGGGCTCATTTCTTTTCAGACTAAAATCATAAAAACCTTCAGGTGCATTAGTTTCTGTATTTTCCTCTTCAGCTTCTAACTTATCTAATTTCTTTTGGAGACTTACGATTCTGCTTGTTTGATCGTCCAAAATTTTCTTGTCGTTCACATAAATAAATATCGCAAACAGCGCAGCGAATATGAATAAATATAGTAGGATCTTATTTTTCATCAATCGTTATTTTCAAATTATCATAAGCTAAATGTACATTTTCGGGTAAAGATTGCTCTACCTCTTCGTGAAAACCAAGCAAATGACTTATATGCGTTAAATATGCCTTTTTGGGTTGAATTTTTTCGATAAACTCTAGTGCTTCAGCTAAATTGAAATGCGAATGATGAGGCTCTACACGTAATGCACTAACAACGACTACATCAAGATTATTCAGTTTTTCGGCTTCTTTTTCAGAAATAGATTTTATATCGGTTAAATACGCAAACTTTTCCATTCGATAACCGTAGACCTGTAATCGATTATGTAAATAGCTTACCGGAATAATTTCTTTTCCACCGATCTCAAAACTATCATTAGTAACGATATGCTGCTTAACGCCAGGTGCTCCCGGATATTTATTTTCAGTAACAAAAATGTAGTCAAATCGCTTTTTTAAAGCATCTAAAACACGATTATGTGCGTAAATTGGAATATCGCCCTGTCTAAAGAAAAACGGGCGTATATCGTCTAAACCAGCAACATGATCATTATGCTCGTGAGTAAAAAGGATGGCATCCAACTTTTTGAAATTATTTGCCAGCATCTGCATTCTAAAATCGGGGCCGCAATCTATAAGTATATTTAGATCGTTCCACTCGACCATAATCGAAACCCTTAAGCGTTTATCCTTAGGATTTTCGCTTAAACAAACGGGATGATTACTTCCAATAATTGGGATTCCTTGTGATGTGCCTGTGCCTAGAAATGTAACTTTCAAGAATGTTATATTTCTGACAAAGTTAATTAATATTTTTTGTTTACCTTGGTGTTTTAGTACCTTTGACAGCGTAAAAAAGGAATTCATCTAAAAGGAAAAATATGCCAATCACCATAATGGGCGACAAGGAATTTGAGAATGTTCCTTCTATAAAAAGTAAAGCGCTACGCATCAATCTAAACGAAAATATTTATGGTACCTTCTCTGAAATTGGCGCAGGACAGGAAACTGTAAGAAATTTTTTTAGAGCCGGTGGTGCATCGGGTACGATTGCCAAAGCGATGAGTGCTTACGATAAGGATTTTAGTGATGCTATTTATGGCGTTGAAGATGACAGAAGATACGTTACTGAAGCCCGACTTAAAAAAATGCTTTCTCACGAGATTAAATTAATCGAAGAAAGAATTTCTAGAGAGAAACACCCCAATAAACTTTTCTTTAGCTACGCCAATACGGTGGCTACAATCGATTTTGCAAAAAAATATAAAGGTCATGGTTGGGTTGGAATTCGTTACCAGGTAAGTCCAGAGGAAGATTATAATGAAATTAGTCTTCACCTTCGATTTAAAGAAAACGATGCCCGCCATCAACAAAATACTTTAGGAATTTTAGGTGTCAATCTTATTTACGGCGCTTATTATAAGTTCGATAACCCTAAAAAATTACTTCGCTATTTATACGATCACATCGACAAAGATCAATTAGAAATTGATACCATTAACTTTTCTGGACCAAGATTCGATAAAGTTGATAATCGATTGATGAGCTTACAGTTGGTTAAAAACGGAATGACCGATGCGGTAATGTTTAGCCCGAACGGAAATAATGTTTTACCAGCAAAAATTCTTTACAAGAAAAATATCCTTGCCCTTCGCGGTAGTTTTAGACCTGTAACTAAGGTAAACATGGATATGTTTGAAAAATCCAGAGAATTATTCTTTAGTGAAAATAGAGTTTCTGAAGAAGATACCGAGGTGATTTTTGAAATTACACTATCCAATCTAAGAGCTGAAGGTGAGATCGATGAAAGAGATTTTATGGATCGCGCAGAGCTTCTTTGCTCTTTGGGACAAACAGTAATGATCTCTAATTTTCAGGAATATTATAAGGTGGTAGAATACTTTAGCAAATACTCGAAAATGAGAATGGGTCTTGCTATGGGAGTAAATAACCTAATCGATGTTTTTGATGAAAAATACTATCGCCATTTAAGCGGTGGAATTCTGGAAGCTTTTGGTAAATTATTTTTTAAAGATTTAAAAGTTTATCTATATCCACTGAAAGATTCTGAAACTGGTGAAATTACCACGAGTGAAAATTTAATGGTGCACCCAAGAATGAAAGAATTGTACAAATTCTTTAAGTATAATGGTCGTGTAGAAGATATAGAAAATTATAATCCAGAAATTCTTGATATTTACTCTAGAGAAGTGTTACAAATGATAACCGATGGTAAAGAAGGCTGGGAAGATATGCTACCTGAAAAAACGACTAGCATGATTAAAGAACAAAACTTATTTCATTACAAAGAAAATAAAGAGAAGGCTGAAAAAGTCTAATACTCTTTAAATCATATTCATAAAAAAGCGATCAGAAATTCTGATCGCTTTTTTTTAGAGTTTATCTCAAAAGATGTATTACTTAAAATTTTTCACTTTCTATTAGTGAGATTCAATATACTGTAATTCAACATTATATCTCCGAATAAATTTCATTTTCAAAATATTATATAGAATCATTAAAAATAAGCCACACTTTTTTGTGATTCTTAGCGCTCCTTTTATACATTTGTTTTATTATTTATAATTAATCTAAATAAAAATGAAAAAAACACTACTTTTACTTCTTCTTATTCTAAGTAGATTCTACGTCAGTTATTCTCAAAATAAGGATGTAGAACTAAGCGGGTATGTTTTTGATGAACAGCAAAACCCCATTAGCAACGCCAACGTATATTTAAAGAATTCTACCTACGGCACCTATACCAATCAAGATGGTTCTTTTAAACTTGATAACATCAAAAAAGGGGAATACACGATTATAATTTCTGAAATTGGCTTTATAAAAAAAGAATTGAAGATCAATATTCAATCCAATGAAAACATCGAAATCAAGCTTCAAAAAGAAATTAATTCGCTGTCTGATGTTTTGATTTCAGGAGAAAAAGAAACTTCATACACCACTCGCAAAGTCTCACCTTCCCTAAAACTAAACGAAGAAATCATTAATATTCCTCAGAATATCCAGATCATTACCAATGATGTATTAAAAGATCAAGCCACAATTTCTATCATGGAAAATGTTACCCGAAACGTAAGTGGCGCGCAAATGATCGAACATTGGGGAAATTTTGCAAGAATCAATATGCGTGGGTTTAGAATTCCGCCTTTTCGAAATGGAATGAACGTTCTTTCCACCTGGGGCCCAATGGCTGAAGATCTTGCTTTAGTAGATCGGATTGAAGTGGTTAAAGGGCCATCTGCCTTTATGCTTTCTAGCGGTGAGCCTGGCGGACTTTATAACGTAGTTACCAAAAAACCAACAGGAAACCCTGGCGGCGAAATTGGTATTCTTACCGGTAGTTACAGTACATTGCGTGCTACTGCAGATATCGAAGGCAATTTATCTGAAGATAAAAAACTACAATATCGATTTGTAGGTGCCGCGTCAACTAAAGAAGCTCATAGAGATTACGAGCCAGAAAATCGTTACACGATCGCACCGAGTATAAAATATAACTTTAACGATAAAACATCAATAACTGCACAGTATACTTATCAATATTACAAAACAAAACTTATAGGATCTGCCTATGTTTTTGCTCCTAACGAATATGCCGATGTGGATCGAGATTTCACGTTATCTGATCCAAGACTTGGGCCTGCGGTTATGAAAGAGCATTACGGCTTTATCAATTTTGAACATCAGTTAAATCAGCATTGGAATTTAACCGCACAGCTTAGTTATATCAATTATGAGCACGAAGGCTCCAGTCTTTGGTTAGACAGTTCATTTGGAGTTAAGGATAATGGTGATTTATTAAGAAGTATTAGTATATGGGATGCTAAAGAAGAACAAAAACTGGGACAGGTATTTATTAATGGTAAAGAATTAACTGGTGATATTTCCCATACGATCTTAGGCGGTTTAGACTACGGAAATAAAAACTATATCGCAGATTGGGCACAAAGCGTCAATTTAGATACACAGGATAATCCATTTAATATCTATGATCCTCAGCCTGCAGCTATATTGCCAGAATTTGATAGAAGTACGGAACTACAACAACGCGCCAGTGGAATTATAACTTCCAATTATCTGTCTTATTATATTCAGGATCAAGTAGGCTTTTTAGATGATGATCTTCGCGTGACACTTGCAGGAAGATACACCGAATTTGAAAGCAGTGCTTACGGTGTACCTTCAAATGATAAAGTATTTACACCTCGTGTTGCAGTTTCCTTTTCGATCTTAGATAATTTAATTGCTTACGGAATGTACGACCAAACTTTCTTGCCAGAACAGGGAACCAATAGAATTGGTGAACCCTTTGATCCTGTAACTGCTGAAGATATCGAAGGAGGCTTAAAATTTGAATTCTTCAACGGTAATTGGAATGCTACCGCTACTTATTTTGATATTCATAAAGATAAATTTCTGGTTGCAGATCCTGAAGATGCCAACTATTCAGTGCAGGTCGATACCGATATTACTTCTCGTGGTTTCGAGTTTGATACCCGCGGTGAAATTACCAAAGGCTTAAATCTTATTCTAAACTATGCCTATACAAACGTAGAAGATGCCGATGGAAACCCAATTGCCGGATTTTCTAAACACATCACTAATGGATGGTTAGATTATAAGTTTCAGACGCAAAATTTAAAAGGAGTGGGTCTTTCACTAGGTTACCAGTATTTAATAGATCGTTCTTCTTGGGTTTGGGGAGCCAATGGACAGACAGATCTTCCAGATTATTTTAGAATGGACGGTGCTTTAAGTTGGGAAAATGATAACTTCCGCGTGTCAGTTAACCTAAATAATCTCCTAAACGAATATTTATACTCTGGTGCAGATTATGGTACATACGTCTACTGGCAAAGTGAACCGGGCAGAAACTTTAGATTAAGCCTTAACTATAAATTTTAAATCTTATTATTAAATTCAAAAATCTAATAACAAACACTATAAATCTATCATTCAATGAAAAAACTAAGCCTAATTTTTCTATTCTTACTTTGCTACAGCACATCATTTGCTCATTATTTATGGATAGAAACAAATCCCAGCGGTAAACTTAATCAAGAGCAAAATGTAAAAATTCACTACGGCGAGTATACTTATGGTGTTATTGAAAAAACCGACGGAGAAGCCTTTAAAAGTGTTGCTAAATTTGAAGTTTGGGTAATTCATCCCGATGGAACTTCCACTAAGCTGAATTTAGATAAAAAAGAAGATTATTATTCTGGTAGCTTCACTCCTACTACAAATGGTGTTTACACTGTTCAGCTAAAGAATGATAATATTGATGTTGTAGATTATTCTGAATATGACTTCGGAATTTTTAAAACCTATTACCAATCTTTTGCAAAAGTTAAGGTAGGAAAAACCGATGCGGCTTCAACTATTACTGAACATGGACTAAGCATTAAAGAGCTTCCGCATAAAAATGAAGAAAAAATACTTCAGGTAAACTACAAAGGTCAGCCTTTAAAAGAACAGGAAGTGAAAATTTATATTTCAGATCTATGGTCTAAAACACTAACTACAGATGCTGAAGGTGAAATTTCTTTTAAACTTCCTTGGAATACAACCTATACGGTAGAAACTACCAAAAATGAAGAAGTTCCGGGAACTTACAATGGGGAAGATTACGAATTTATCTGGCATTGTGCTACCTATTGTTTTCCGAAGAAATAATTTTAAATAAAAAAGCCTCGAAAATGATTTTCGAGGCTTTTTTATTACTTTATATATTTTCCGACAATTATTCTATACGTTCTATTTTAGCACCTATACTTTTTAATCGAGCTTCAATATCTTCGTAACCTCTATCGATTTGTTCGATATTATGGATCGTAGATGTTCCTTTTGCAGAAAGTGCCGCAATTAATAAGGAAATTCCCGCTCTAATATCTGGCGATGTCATTGTAGTCGCTTTTAATGTTGACTGGAAATCATGGCCAATAACTGTAGCTCGATGCGGATCGCAAAGGATAATTTTCGCGCCCATATCGATAAGCTTATCTACGAAGAAAAGTCTGCTTTCAAACATTTTCTGGTGTATAAGCACACTGCCTTTAGCCTGCGTAGCAACTACTAAAATGATACTCAGCAAATCGGGTGTAAAACCAGGCCAGGGTGCATCACTAATATTCATTATAGAGCCATCTATAAAGCTTTGTACCTCGTAACCCTCAGTATGTGCGGGAATAAAAATATCGTCACCTCGCCGCTCAATTCTAATTCCCAGTTTTTTAAAGGTAGTAGGAATTAAACCTAGCATCTCCCAATTCACGTTGGTAATAGTAATCTCACTTTTCGTCATTGCTGCAAGACCAATCCAAGATCCTATTTCTACCATATCTGGTAAAATAGTATGCTCGCAACCTCCTAATTCTTTTACTCCTTCAATAATTAATAAGTTGGATCCTACGCCACTAATGTTAGCTCCCATAGAATTCAACATCTTACACAGCTGTTGTAGATAAGGTTCACAAGCAGCATTGTAAATTGTCGTAGTTCCTTCTGCCATTACAGCAGCCATCACGATATTAGCAGTACCGGTTACCGATGCTTCTTCTAAAAGCATGTACTTTCCTTTAAGTCCGTTAGGAGCTTCCACTCCATAAAAACGATCTTCTTTATTGTATCGAAAAGTAGCTCCAAGATTTATAAAACCTTCAAAATGCGTATCTAAACGACGTCGACCAATTTTATCACCTCCTGGTTTAGGAATATATCCTTTACCAAATCTTCCTAAAAGTGGGCCAACGATCATAATAGAACCTCTTAAGCCACTTCCGTCCTTCTTAAACTGCTCGCTTTGTAAATATTCAAGATCTAATTGATCACTTTTAAAAGAATAGCGACCTTTCCCTAATTTCTGAATCTTAACGCCAAGATTCCCTAATAAGGTTATTAATTTATTGACATCAATAATATCTGGTATATTATTGATAATTACTTCTTCTGAAGTTAATAACACTGCACAAAGAATCTGCAAGGCTTCATTTTTTGCTCCCTGAGGCTGAATTTTCCCCTGAAGCTGATGCCCCCCTTCTATCTGAAAAGTTCCCATTTAATTTGGTTAAATTTTAGTAGCGTTTACGGCTTTTACGACTAGGTCTTTTTGGATTATTGTTGGTTTTGGTGTATTTCTTTTTACCACCACCACGCATAAGATTAGAAGAATCACTTAAATCCTCATCTGAATTCTTCAGATTCAAATCACCATCACTCAACTCTTTCAAATGCTCAAAAATCACATTATCATCTACAGTATCACGATTCCAATTAAGAAAAGATTTCTTCATGTGATTGGCAATCGCTAACACTAATGCATCTTTAAATTCACCATCATCGTATTTTTTTGCCTCATCGATCATCCTCTTAATATTATTTCCGTAGAAACGATATTTAGGGAAATTTTGTGGATAATCTAGAGCATCTGGACGCTCTTCCAATTGTTCACGGCTAGGTTTTGGAAACGGTGATTCTACATCTAATTTAAAATCACTGATAATAAAAAGTTGATCCCAAAGCTTATGTTGAAAATCTGCCACGTCACGAAGATGCGGATTCATATTCCCCATTACCGCGATTATAGAATTAGCCACGCGGTTTCTCTCTTCATCATCCTCAATACTTACGGCGTGCTCTACCATTTTCTGTAGATGTCTTCCGTATTCAGGAATTATCAACGTACTCCTCTCAGAGTTATATTCTAATGCGTTTGTCAAAAAAAATTCGATTTAAATTAGGTAATATTTAATTGCAGAAGTTTATTCTGCCTGCAAAATAAGAAATATTAACCAAGTTGAATAAAAGATAACGGGTTTTTAGCAATAAAAGTGCTATAAGGAAATTACACCTTCTATTTTTTGTCCCACTTCTTTGTATTTGGAAATTACTGCATCTGGATTTTGCATCGTTACGTTTATGGAAACGCTAGTGTAGGTTCCTTTTTTAGACTTTTTGGTAGTAATAACCGCGCCCATATTGTCAAAAATATCCTCAACTCCTTTTATTTTCTCTTCTTTTGAAGGAACAATAAATTTGTACAAATATTCTGAAGGCCATATCGCTGTATCCTGAAGTTGAGTTTTCAGTTTTGCGTAAAATTCGTCAGGATTTTTAGATTCACTCATAATTTTCTATTCAAAAATTTAAGGTAACAAAGATACAAGCTTTATACCATTTTTATAATTAAAATCAAATGTCGAAATTTGCGAAGTGAAAGCAAAGAAAATTGTAATAACCGGCGGACCAGGAACGGGAAAATCTTCGATTATTTTCGAACTGGAAAAAAGAGGCTACACTTGCCTGCACGAAATTTCGAGACAGGTAACCTTAGAAGCTCAAAAAGAGGGAATAGATCAATTATTCCTGGAGCAACCTCTGCTCTTTAGTGAAAAACTCCTAGAAGGTAGAGATGCGCAATATCGCGAAGCAGAAGCTTCTGAGCAAGATCTTATTTTTATAGATCGTGGCGTGCATGACGTGGTGGCATATATGGATTATTTTAATACCAAATATGACGAACCTTTTATTTCTACTTGTAAACAAAGGAAATATGAGCAGGTGTTTATGTTACCTCCTTGGGAAGAAATTTATAAAAGCGATAACGAACGCTATGAAAGTTTCGAGGAAGCCGAGAAAATATCTCAGTTTTTATCGAATACTTACATTAACTACGGTTATAAGCCATTAGTAGTTCCTACCGGAACGGTAAAAGAACGAGCTGATTTTATTTTAAAACATATCGAGCGCTAATAGTGCAGGAAGCTTTAAAAATATTAGACCAATATTGGGGGCATAAAGCGTTTAGATCGCTACAGTGGCCTATAATTTCTTCGGTTCTAGAAGGAGAAAACGTACTTGCGCTATTACCAACCGGAGGCGGAAAATCTATTTGTTTTCAGGTACCTGCGCAATTACAGGATGGTATTTGTATCGTCGTTTCTCCGCTAATTGCGTTAATGGAAGATCAGGTAAGCAACCTCCAGTCCCGCGGAATAAAAGCGATGGCTATTACGGGAGGGATCTCTTTTGATGATCTTGACAAAAAACTGGATAATTGTATTTACGGAAATTACAAATTCCTGTATCTCTCGCCAGAAAGATTGCAAATGGAACTGGTGCAAGAGCGAATTCGGCTAATGAATGTGAATCTAATTGCAATAGACGAAGCACATTGTATCTCACAATGGGGACACGATTTTAGACCAGCTTATCGCAATATCTCTATTTTTAAAGCCTTGAAACCAGACATTCCACTAATTGCGTTAACCGCAACGGCAACTTTGGATGTTATTGAAGATATAAAGGATCAATTGGAGTTACCCGATTTAAAGCTACACAAAAAATCCTTTTATCGTCCTAATATCGCTTACAATGTAAAAGTTGCTGAAGATAAATTTTATGAGGTCTCTAAACTTTTAACTTCTACGGAAGAAACGGCTATCATCTATGTTCGAAGTAGAAATGCAACCACAGAAATTGCCAATTATCTAAAATCGCAAAACTATCAGGCTGAAGCATTTCACGGCGGAATGAAACAGCAGGAAAAAAAGCGAAAGCTTGCAGATTGGTTAAAGAATAAATTTAGGATAATGGTTGCCACAACTGCCTTTGGCATGGGCATCGATAAACCCGATGTTAGACACGTTATTCATTTAAACTTACCCGAAAATCTAGAAAGTTACTTTCAAGAAGCGGGTCGTGCTGGTAGAGATGGAAATTTTGCAACGGCAACAGCCATTACCAATAAAGGCGATATTCCCGTTTTAGAAAATCAATTTTTGGCGAAACTACCTTCAATTTCTGAAATTAAGGAAATCTACAAAAAGTTATTTAGCTATTTTAGAGTAGCCTACGGCGAAGGAGAACAGGAAATCTTCAACTTCAATTTCAACTCTTTTTGCAAACAATACGCTTTCAATATTCATAAAGCATATTCGGCTTTGCAAATATTAGAGCGCTGTTCTATTTTGAAACTGAGTGAAGAATTTCACAAAAAGACATTTGTGAAATTTGAAGTTTCCCCGGGAAGTTTAAATCATTATTTACAATCGCGCCCTGAAATTTCTGAATTTGCAAGATCTATTTTACGCACTTATGGCGGTGTTTTTGAAAATCTCACTGCCATAAACATTACATCATTAGCTAAAAAAACAAATAGTACTGAAGACGAGGCGTTGCGATTACTTCAGAAATTGGAAAAAGATGAAATTATTGAATTTGATCATGCCCAGCACGATGCTTCAGTCACGTTTTTAGTACCTCGGGAAGATGAACGTACCTTGATTCCGCATACAAAATTCATTCAGCAATATCTTCAGAATAAAAAAGAAAAAATAGAGCAAGTTTTAACGTATATCGACAACGACAAAACCTGTAGAAGCAAACAACTATTGAGTTATTTTGGCGAAAAAGAAATTGATAACTGCGGAATATGCTCTGTTTGTACCAAACAACAAGCAGGAAAATTAACTCGAGATTTAATGAATATGATTTATTTGGAACTCATGAAAAAATTGAGACATTCTGAAAAATCATCAAGGGAATTAGTCGCTGAATTAGCTTTTTCTGAATCTCATATTTTAGAAGTTTTACGACTTTTAGTTGAAAAAAATAGAATTAAAAGAACACCAACAAACACCTATAAAGCAAATTAAAATGAAGGATTTACGAGTATTATTTATGGGAACACCAGATTTTGCAGTCGAAGGTCTTGCGAAAATTCTCGAAGCGGGCTACAACGTCGTTGGTGTGGTTACTGCTCCCGATCGACCTGCAGGGCGTGGTAGAAAATTAAACCAAAGTGCTGTTAAAAAGTTTGCGCTCACTAAAAGTTTGCCTGTTTTACAACCAACCAATTTAAAATCTGAAGAATTTGAGAATCAGCTTAAAGAACTCAATCCAAATTTACAGGTTGTAGTTGCTTTTAGAATGTTACCAGAAAAAGTATGGAAGTTCCCAGAGTACGGGACTTTTAATTTGCATGCTTCCCTCCTACCCGAATATCGCGGTGCGGCGCCCATTAACTGGGCTGTGATCAATGGCGAGAAAACTACTGGAGCAACAACTTTTTTTATTGATGAAAAAATAGATACGGGTGCGATTATAAAATCTAAGGAAATAGATATCCAGGCAACAGAAAACGTAGGAGCAGTTCATGATCGCTTAATGAATATGGGGGCTGAATTAATTGTAGATACCTTAAAATTAATCGAAAATGGTGAAGTAAAGACCATTTTACAAAATAAAGAGGTAGAACTGAAACCCGCTCCAAAATTAACACGTGAGAACACCAAAATCGATTGGACAAAAAATACCACAACGATCTACAATCTTATTCGCGGACTTAATCCCTATCCTGCAGCGTGGTGCTTTTTTCAGAATGGCGACAAAATGAATGTGAAGATTTTTGATTGCGAAATGATCCTGAAAGAACATAAAGAATCTATAGGAAAAGTAAGTGTTGAAAATCACCAAATTAAAATTGCAGCGTCGGATGGTTTTATTTTAGTAAACGAAATGCAGTTACCGGGAAAACGAAAAATGAGAGTAAAAGATTTGCTAAACGGTTTAACCCTGGAAGAAGAGGCCTATATGCTCTGAACCCTTGTGAATACTGAAATCATAAAAAATCAATAAATTTAAGGCTCAATTATTAACATTTTGCCAAAGTTATCAACAAACAATCCGTTTTCCCTTGCTATTCCTTGCATGGCTGAGAAATCCATATAAATTTGTAAGTGCAATTGAACAGAGTGTTTAACCAACAATTATTTAAATTCAAATTATGAACAAAACAGATTTAATCGACGCAATGGCTGAGGACGCAGGAATTTCTAAAGCGGCAGCTAAAAAAGCATTGGAATCATTTTTAGGAGGAATTGAAACTTCTCTAAAAAAAGGAGATAGAGTTTCCCTAGTAGGTTTTGGATCTTGGTCTGTATCGAAAAGAGCAGCACGTGAAGGTAGAAATCCACAAACTGGAAAGACAATTAAAATTGCTGCTAAAAACGTAGTGAAATTTAAAGCTGGTGCAGACTTACAAAAAGCTGTAAACTAATAATTTTCACCTTTTTAGTTAAAGTATTAAGGCTTTCCTAGCGGAAAGCTTTTTTTATTGATTTTTTTAATATTTTATTGTACGACTAATAATTATTAGTTAGATTAGTTAAAAAGTATGCCTATGATTGCACTAAAACCCTCTAAAGGCCACCTTTTAATAGCTGAGCCTTCTATTACCGGAGACGTATCTTTCAACAGATCAGTCGTTTTGCTAGCGGAACATTCTGATAATGGTTCTGTTGGATTTATTTTAAACAAGGTGCTTGATTTTACCTTAAAAGACCTTCTCCCCGATTTAAATGTAGATTTTAAAATTTATAACGGGGGTCCCGTCGAACAGGATAATCTTTATTTTATACATCGTATTCCAGATTTAATCCCAGATAGCGTAGAAATAGCTGATGGAATTTACTGGGGTGGAAATTTTGATGCCGTAACAACATTAATTTCTCAGAATTTAATTGACGAAAAGCAAATTCGGTTTTTCCTAGGCTACTCCGGATGGGACGCTGAACAATTAAATATTGAGCTAGATGCGAATTCTTGGATTGTAGTAACTAACGAAGATCAAAAGAATGTAATCGAAAGACCATACGATTCGTTTTGGAAAGACCAAATGATGCAATTGGGCGGTGAGTATGTATTATGGTCTAACGCACCAGAAAACCCTAGTTATAATTAAAATTAGACTTCCTAAATTACTTCATTAGCCTAACCTTGCTTTCGCATTAAGTTTAGCAAGCAGATCTTTGGCTACTGTATTTTCGTATTCCTTCTTTCGGTATTTTGAAATGGGCTGTATTCCAACAATCACATTGGTAATAAAAAGCTCATCTGCCTTTTGTAATTCGAATGGAGAAATAGATTTTTCCTCAAAATTATATTCCTGAAGCTTCTTTATAATACTAATTAATTGCTTTCTCGTAATTCCGTTTAAAGATCCGTCAGTTAAAGGGGGCGTCTTAATAGTATTTCCTTTTACCAAAAACAAATTGCCATTAAGCGCCTCTACAACAGATTTATTTTCGTTGATCAATAAACAGTTATGATAATCGTTTTCTTTGGCAAATATGCTTCCCAAAACGTTTATAGCCTTATTGTTTGACTTAATAGTAGATAACAATCCCGAATTTACGTAGTGATCTTTAAAAAGCTCTACTTCATAAAAGTCATCATTCAGAATATAAAAAGCATTATTAATTTCTGAAGCAAGAATAAAATATTCTATGTCCCTAACCTCCGGTGTATAAAAACCTCCTTCTTTTCTAAAAACGGAAAACTTAACACGTGCAGGCTTCGACTGAAGGTTATTTTTTTCAATTAATTGAAGAATCTCTTCTTCTAAAAACTCCGGAGAAAATTGGTTTGGAATTTCCATCCGCATGATACGCATGGAAGCCATTAATCTAAAATAATGATCTTCCCAAAACATTACCTTTCCGTTAATAACTCTTATCGTTTCAAATACCGAATCACCATAAGCATAACCACGATTAGTAATCGATAGATTTGCTTTATCCTCTTCCTGTATGTTTCCGTTAAAATTAATCATAAAAAAGCCCCGTTTTTATAGCGGGGCAAAGGTAAGTTTTATATATCGAATATTAAACCGATCCTAAAACCTGTTTAAGATCTGTAATCATATTTTCCCAAAGCATTTTTCCTTCTTCAACTTCGTCTTCATCTTCAGCAAAATCGGTTATCATTATAGACACATCTTTAGTGATATCATCTACCTGTATACGAATTTCAAAGAAAAATGGAGTATCCTCCTCCTCTAACCATCTAAATTTAACACGCTCATCACTTTTTTTACTTACAAGCTTAGCTTGTTCCTCACTACCTTCCCAAATGAAGGTAAATAATTCGCCACGCGAATTTACATTGTCGGCATACCATTCACTTAATCCTGAAGGAGTTGAAATATATTGATATAGCAATGAAGGAGAAGCATGTATTGGAAATTCCATTTCGTACTTTATCTTATCTTCCATTTTTCGATTTATTAGTTTCGAGCAATATATATATTAATTAGTAACATTAAAAGAAAACAATTTAAATATTTTCTAAAATAATGTTTGTGGCTTTTCAAATTGTTTATATATTTGCACCCGCATTTGCAGCACACCGCAATTGTTTTGAAGGCAGTAATACTGCAAGATACGGCGAGGTAGCTCAGTTGGTTAGAGCGTCGGATTCATAACCCGGAGGTCCCGAGTTCAAATCTCGGTCTCGCTACAGTAATAACAAGGCTTCACAGAAATGTGAAGCTTTTTGTTTTTTAATGGGTACAGAATAGGTACAGAATTTTATCTATTTCAGATAAATTAAAATTAGTGACTTAGAATAATCTCATTTGATGATAATTGAGATCAAATTTTAAGATTAATATCTAATTTTTTATTTGAAGTTTTTTGAATGGATTCATCATTTGACAACAAAATTTTAAGAACTTAACTGTCTTACTTAAAATATTTCCCCTAAATATTTAATTTATTTTCACTTTATTTTTCTGAAAAGGATGTATAAATAATTTTAAAATTCTAATTCTTCCGAAAAATTATATCTCTAAAAAGTCGCTCCAATATATTACCATTTACTGCGTAACCTTATCGATAAAAAATATGCTTTGATAATTGTGAGTAAAAAGATTGTTACTTTAAGTTTAGTTTGTTGATCTAAAGTCGGGTGAGTTATAGACTACAACCATATATTTTAAAGGTCTTCAAGTCATCTGAGCGTTTAATGTAAAAATTAATATATAAGGATAGAACTAGCGTAGGTTAGTTAAATTCCTATAAAACCTACATCCAGAGTATTTTATCACCGAATTGGTATATAGAATTTAAGCCTAGCTTTTATAAATCAATAAGGTCAAGCAGGACTCATAAAAATTTTGTAAAAACTTTTATTAATTTCATTTTATAAAGTCTTTCATTATAGTTTTTAAAGAAAATAGCAACGCTGAGATTTCTAAGATTTTGCTTAATAACTTCTACCAAATACTTAAACTGTAATTAAATTATTTGCTCTTAAAACATGCTAGTAAATATTTATTAATATAAATAACACAATTTGGTGAAAAAGTTTAAAAAGTGTCGATATCCGGAAAATGAACCGGTTAAAAGTGTATTTTTATGAGGATATAACGAGTTAGCCAAAATAACTCCTGACAAAAACACTTTCTGAAAACTGAACTGACCGCAGAAAAATCAACAGTCGAAATTCCATAAAAACGAAGAACATTTTTAAAAAGAAAAGCGGAAAAAACTCGCTGATAAAACCGATCTGATCGCAAAAAATTATAATCAAAATTCGATAAAATCGAACTCTATTTTTAAAGACTTAAAGAATAAAAAAACCAAATAAATGAAATCCAATATTGGATAAAATTTACGGCTATTTTTAGAAGCTAAAACTGACTTTAAGTGGGCAAGCACGAGAAAAAATACTGAAAATTTGAACTTTTAAATGAAATCTGAACTCTAGAATCATCAGCGATGCGGAAATCATTACGCAGAACAAATCTCTCCCTAAAAATGAATTGAAAATTCAGCTAACAATTAAAAAGCAACACTGAAAAAACTTCAAATTGTAAAATTTCGCTTTAAATTTTAGAATTTTATACTCCTCTCCCACTCTGAAAAACATTAAAATTTAAAATCTAATCTAAGCCGATATTCGATAAATCTGATAATATTTTTAAAGAATAAGAAATAAAACAAAATTTGGCGTGTCGTTACATTGGCTAACAACGGTTATAATTCATTGCGGCCGAATTTTATACCAAAAATTCCAGGAATATTTGCTAAATTAGGCGAAGCGGACAAGTCCGCTCAAAACAATCCGCAACGAAATCATAACCGGGGCCGTTGTGCCACATATAAAAAAACACTATTATGAAAAAAATTGTCATCCTAATATTTTTTGTCTTATTTCAATCAGTTAATGCTCAAGTTGAAAAGGACATTCCAATATTCCATAGACTTGTAATTTTGAACGCTGAAAATGAATTAATGGTAGTTAAAATTGAGAACGCTGATTTTTGGGTAACGCCAGGAATGTACCAAACTAAAGAATTATCAATTAAAAAAGGCTTGGACAGTATTGCCTTAAAGTATGGAATTAAAATAGAAAACCTTAAATTAAATGGAGTTTTCATATTAAAAAGAGAGCTAAAAGGAGAAAAATCAACATCTTTGAGAAATGTTTATACTGCAAAAGTAAAAGAAGAGAATATTAAAAAACCCGATGGAATTGAAGAAATAAAGTGGCTATCTGTTGACAAAGCAATTGAAACTATTACTTTCCCTCACATTAACGAAATGATTGAAAAAACAATGACCAAACCAAATGAAGTTTGGGGTGGAACTTTACTTCAGTACAAGGAAAATGAAAATTGGAAAATGAAAATATTAGAAGAATTTTATACCTTGTAAAATCACAAAAATAATTGGGAAAAATACGTGGCACAACACCGTATATAAAAAATAGCTACTTCTTTTCTAAATCGTAAATTTTGGTATATTTGGTAAGTCGCCAAATCTTTTGATTTGGCTTTTGAAAAGTAAAGATAAAATCAAAATGCAAAAGTTTTGGCTTGTGCTAAACCGAAAAAATGACGCTTGTTTTTACGCTACTTTCCATATACAAACTCGTTGGCAGCAAGCTAAAATTACACATAAAAAATAAATGTGACCTAAAGATAATATCTTGACGTATAAAAATTACAATCCGATTATCCAAGTTTTGGGCCTTTTCCTCTTATTAGTAGTTCTTCAAATTTCGTTATTTTTAATGGTGAATACGACTATTGAAAATGATGATTATACTAGAACCGAAATGGCTATTAGTATTGATCTAGGATTGTTAATTGTGGTTTGTTTTTATACATATTATTATAAAAATAATACTCTTAAGAATGTAAAAATTCCTAATTTAAGGAATATTATGGTTTGTATTTTTGTAACAATTTTAATTGTTGTTATCTGGCCATTTCTGGATTTACCTGACCTAATAGATAAAATTTTAAACGAAGAAAAAATTTACAGCTATTCTTTACAAAAGATAACTTGGAATATAACAAGTTTCGAACAGTGCTATTATTCTTTAAGGACTCTTTTGTTAATGCCTATATTGGAAGAAACTTTTTATAGAAAAATAATCTTTGAAAAAATCAATGAAAAATATAAAACTATTACTGCAATATTAATTTCAAGTTTTTTGTTCAGTTTGGGACACTTGGATTATTCGTTTTTTTCAACAGCATTTTTTATAGGAATAATATTAAGTTTAGTTTATATTAAAACAAGGAATCTAGTAATACCCATAGTAATACATTCATTAATAAATTTATCTAATAATTTCTTTAGTTAAGTAAAGTACTTGAATTTATTTTATAAAATAGAAGGGAAAAGCCAGCTGCCAACAATGCGTATAGACAATTGCGGCTAAATACCTAATCGATATTCGATGTTTTTAGCTATCTTTATTTTAAGCGGACAGAACCTGGCGAATAAATCCGCAACAGTCCATACTCAAAACCGTTAGCCAAAATAACTCCTGACAAAAACACTTTCTGAAAACCGAACTGACCGCAGGAAAATCAACACTCGAAATTCCATAAAAACGAAGAACATTTTTAAAAAGAAAAGCGGAAAAAACTCGCTGATAAAACCGATCTGATCGCAAAAAATTATAATCAAAATTCGATAAAATCGAACTATATTTTTAAAGACTTAAAGAATAAAAAAACCAAATAAATGAAATCCAATATTGGATAAAATTGACGGCTATTTTTAGAAGCTAAAACTGACTTTAAGTGGGCAAGCACGAGAAAAAATACTGAAAATTTGAACTTTTAAATGAAATCTAAACTCTAGAATCATCAGCGATGCGGAAATCATCACGCAGAACAAATCTCTCCCTAAATATGAATTGAAAATTCAGCTAACAATTAAAAAGCAACACTGAAAAAAGTTCAAATTGTAAAATTTCGCTTTAAATTTTAGAATTTTATACTCCTCTCCCACTCTGAAAAACATTAAAATTTAAAATCTAATCTAAGCCGATATTCGATAAATCTGATAACATTTTTAAAGAATAAGAACTAAAAACAAAATTTGGCGTGTCGTTACATTGGCTAACAACGGTTATAATTCATTGCGGCGGAATTTTATACCAAAAATTCCAGGAATATTTGCTAAATTACAGCCGTAACCGAAAAGTCCTGTTGGACTTTTCCGCAACAAATCATAACCGGAGCCGTTGTGCGTTATACCTGAAAACAATGCAGAGTAAAATAATTATCATATTACTACTTACTTTATCCTTCAAAGGATTTAGTTCGGAATTAGATACTTTGGACTATTGGCACGTTTATAAGAATGACAAAATAATCGCGAAATTCAACTCTGTTTCTAAAGACTTAGATATCAAAATAAAGAAATCTGAAATCAAAGATTCTGATACAATTTCAATTCGTTATGGAAAAGACACTCGATGTTCGAATTGTAAATACATTTTATTCGTTCGTGATGAAAAAAATCGGAAATTAAGAATAACGGAATCAGACAAATATTGGAATAAATTATCTTTCGGACTTTTGGACTTAATCGAATTCGGACAAAAAAATAAAAGTAAACGTTACGATTTTTATTACTGGGAACGGAATAGTGATGGAAAAAATGGACGAATGAAATTGGTATTGCAAATGACATTGGAATAAAAAAAGTACGAACGCACAACAACGCGTATAGCCAATTGCGGCTAAATATTTAATCGATATTCGATGTTTTTAGCTACATTTATTTTAAATGGACAAAACCTAGTTAACCAGCTCGCAACTGTCCATACTCGAAACCGTTACCACACATTTGAACTCAACATTGAAAATAGCACTAAAAATCATCGGATTATTAATTCTATTGATATTTTTGTACTTCTTAGAAACTATAATTTTCTTACTGGTTTTCGGCGAAGGCGGACAAGCAAGTAGTGTTATGAATAATGGATTGACAAAACTAATTATGTATGTTATTCCGATAATAGTTGTTGCCGGAATTGCATTCAAAATATTTAAAAAAAACTAAAACGAGGGAATTGAAAACTGCGGAATTTTGGAAAATAAAGACAAATTATCTCGGAATTGGAATAAGGTCAGTTCTGTTTTTTGGAATTTTATTACTTCTGATTTTGATTGAGATATTTGCTTTTTTCTTAATTTATGGTTCAGGAGCAACTTCCAGCAGAATTGCAAATTTATGGTATGTTGACTTAATTTTAAATTTTCTGCCGATTTTACTCGTTGGCGGATTTTTGGTCTACAGAATTATAAAAAAGTATAAAAAGCAAGAATATGTGAATTTCAAAACAAATGTGATTACACTTTTAATTTTGATTTTTCTATTCTCAATCAGAAATCAACTTGAACATCTGATTTTCTGAAATGGAAAATAAAAACGTGTGGTAACAATGTATATAAAAAATAGCGCGAGCAGTTGAAAACACGAAGGTTCGGGCACTTTTTCGAGGTCGCCAAATTTTTAATTTTGGCTATTTGAAAAAAGAAATATAAATAGAAAAATTTAAAAATTCAGCTCGAGTTCAACCGAATGGATAGCGCACTTTTTCAGCGCTACTTTTCATATACTCGACCGTTATATGCCATTTGTAAAATCCTTTATAACGCAACCTTTTGATATAATAAACATCTTATAGTTAAATAATAATTTGAAAAATAGCCAAAATGAGAAATTTAAACATATTACTATGTTTTTTAATAATTATATTTATTTCTAGTTGTTCTAAAGACGATGACGGAGATATGGAAAAAATAGTTGAAATGACAATTTATCCAGAAACAGGAATTGGAGGATTTCTTTTTTCAACAGATGTGTATGGGGAATTTTTATTATTTTCGGAGAGCGATAATCAGGAAAAAAGAATTTTGACAAATGGAGGGAATATTTATGCAAACTTAAATTATGAAAAGGGTTATGAATACAAAATAGAGGCAAGAAAAACTTTTTTAAAAAATCCACCACAAGATGGATCATCAATCAATTTTGAATTTATAAAAACACTTTCGAAGGAAAAAGCTATTACTCAAAATAGTGAACAACAATTTGAAATGGAAGTTGGCCCGACAAAAGTTGGATTTATTTCACTTTTAGAAGACGGAATTCAACAAGCCTTATTTGTCAAGGAAAGTGGTGAAGATTATAAGAAGCCTTTATTAAATATAGAAGGATTCGATTATGAAGAAGGTTATACATATAGATTAAACGTGGAAAAGATTATTCAAGCAGAACCATATTCTGTAAAATACGTTTTGATTGATATTATATCACAAGAATAGGTATAAAAATCATTGAGTTCCCGAATAAACATTTTACTTTAATATTTATCTACTATTTAACAATTGAACAAAAAAACGGCATATAACAATGTATAACCGCAATTACGGCGGATTTGACTATGTCCGAATACATTCATAATTGCGAATGACTGTGCTAAACCGAAAATTAACGCATATTAACCCGTAACTGACGGTTATACCGCACCGTTGTAAAAAATAGCTCCGGATCCCTATCTCTACCAAAAGCAGAACTGGTCGCACAGAAAAAAATCAAAATTCGATAAAATCAGACTTAATTATTTTAGAACTTTAAGTAAAAATAAACTGATAAAATCGCTCTCTCGTTTTTATTCTAAATGAAAATTGACCTTAAATTTGAGCAACAATGCGGAGAAAAATAGCGGAAAAATATCTACGCAAAACAGAACGCAGAAATAAGAACTTAAAATTTAAAAAAAATTAAAGAAGTAAAAAACTGTGTGGAAAAGCAGTATGCTAAATCAATTAATCAGATCTAAAAATTGGAAAGTTCTAACCTTAGAATTAAAAAAGCCAAAACCCTAAAGAAATTCAAAATGTAAAAAATTAGAATAAAAATTTATAAAATCAAATGACTTACCTCCCACTCTCAAAATTTAAAACATTCTATAGAAATCTAATATTGGATAATTTTGACCAATAATTTAAACGGACAAAATAGTAGAACGTACCAAGCAGAATGTGTCGCTACATTTTACAACAACGTATAATAGCAATTGCGGCTTTGTGTCCCGCGGACACGATCGCCCAAGCATCAAAGTCAGTAATTTTAGCTATCTTAGTTTTCAACCAATCCGCAACTGACGATTATACGAAGACGTTGGCAACAATTTCTCTACAGCAATTCAAATCCTCATTAAAATAATCTTATTTAAAAGATTTAAATTTGAGAAAGACTTAATCTAAATGAAATTTGATTTTTCAAAACTTAACGACAGGGAATTTGAAGTACTATCAGCTTCAATAATAGAAAGAATATTAGACAAAAGAGTTGAGATTTTTAAGCCTGGTAAGGATGGAGGAGTTGATGGCCGCTTCTGGATTGGCAAAGAAAAAGAGGCAATTATCCAATGCAAGCACTATTTCGAAACACCTTACAAAAATCTTATTTATAAATTAAAAACAGAAGAATTTAAAAAAGTTCAAAAACTAAAACCTAGTAAATACATTTTCGTTACTTCTAAAAATCTATCAAGATCTAATAAAGAAGAAATAAAACAAATTTTTGCCCCTTTTATCCTTCGAGAAGATGATATTTTCGGGAGAGAAGATTTAAATAGTTTTTTGTCGAAAAGAGAAAATCAAGACATAGTTGAACAAAATTTTAAACTTTGGATTTCAAGTTCTTCAATTCTGGAAATCATTTATAATAATGCTATCAAAGGAAGAAGCGAAAACACTATACGTGAAATAAAAGGAAGTAACCATAAATACGCGATAACTGAAAATCACCAGAAAGGATTAAAGATTTTAGAGGATAAAAATGTAATCATTTTAACCGGTGAACCAGGAATTGGAAAAACTACGCTGGCCGATAATTTAGCATTGATTTACATCGCAAAAGGATATGAGTTCTATGATATTGAAGAAAGTATAAGTGAAGCTGAAAGCCTATTCAGACATAATGAAAAAAGAAAGATATTATTCTATTGTGATGACTTTTTGGGAAGTAATCTTTATGATGCTATAAATAATAAAAGAGATTCTCATATAGTAAAATTTATAAATAGAGTTTCTCAAGATAATTCCAAAAAATTCATCTTGACTTCAAGAACAAACATTTTAAATAAGGCTTATAGCTTTAGCCATCAATTTCAGAATGGCAAGATCCGAGATAACGAATTTTTACTTAGAGTAGAAAACTTGACTTTAATTGATAAAGCAAAAATCTTATATAACCATATATATCATTCACAATTGGCTAAAGAATATATCGATAAGATTTATCAAGAAAAGCGTTATAAGGCAATTATTAAGCACAGAAATTTTAATCCTAGAATCATAGGTTTTGTAACGGATAGCGTTAGAGTGGGAAATATTAAATCTGAAAACTATTGGAATTATATTAAAAAGAGCTTAGAACACCCCGAGGATATTTGGGCTGATTACTTTCAAAATCAAACAGATGATTGCGTACGTGCATTGACATTTTTAACTGTTTATAACAATGGAAAAATTTCAGAAGATTTACTAAGAGAATCATATAACCAATTTCTTGAAATTCATTCCATTAATTTGGGTGATCATTCTGATAAAAGTTTTGAAGCCGTTAGAAAGCTTGCTACTAAATCTTTATTGAATAGAAATCATATTGGAGTTGATAAATATGAATACACTTTATTCAATCCGTCTATTGCGGATTTTATACTTAATTCATATTCGGGAGAAAGTCAATTAATTTCCAATATTTTGATTTCATTGAATAGCGAGAATGCAATAAGCTATTTTAAAAGTATTTCATTATCTGGTAAAGTAAAAAAACTATGCTTAAGAAGCGTACAAGAAAAATTGTTTAAAAACTTTTATCAAAAAAAATTGGAAGAGGAAAATTGGGATTTTTTAATAACATTAATTTATCTAGATTATTTTAATGATCAGTTGGAAACCGAAATAAAACTTTTCATCAAAACCCTGACTAATTCTGAATGCCCTTGTGGTCAAAATCTATATGAACTTCTTAGAATTTTGACAGGAGTGGAATACAAGTTGAAGTTTGATAACTATGATTTTTTATATAAATTTATTGATACAATGTTAGATGAAGATACGTTAAAGATATTATTAAATTTTATCGAGGAGTTCAATGTAAATGACTCCCATATATTATCAGTAGTAGAAGACCATATCGAAGTCTTTTTAGAACAAATGGCATCCGAATATAACTTGGATATAGACTTTTCAAACTATATAAATAATATATATTATCCCGATGGCAATCGTGATTTTGAGATTGACATATCAGGGGCGGAGTCCGAAGCATATGATAGACTTAGTGATTTTTTATCAGATTTCAACCAATCCGCTTTGGATAGAATTGATGTTAATATTGGGAATATTGTATCAAACATAGATATGGATCATAGGGCAAACATCTATTTAGAAAATTACGCGCGTGATTCTTATTATGATGATGATCATAGGGGAAGCT
The DNA here is from genome assembly GCF_030409505.1 of Zunongwangia endophytica. Lineage (NCBI taxonomy): Bacteria > Pseudomonadati > Bacteroidota > Flavobacteriia > Flavobacteriales > Flavobacteriaceae > Zunongwangia > Zunongwangia endophytica. The sequence continues at coordinate 1,196,105 of NZ_JAUFPZ010000002.1, forward strand.
ATAGATCTAGTTACTCATTAGAAGACGATATAGATTCAATCTTCGAAAGATAATTGTCTAAGAAACAGTTGCCAACATCGGTTAATCGCAAATAACGGGTATTGCGGAAAAAGTGTAATTTTAGAAACCAGGAAAAAAAAATTTAATCCGACAATTTCGCGTCCTTACTCCCGTAACTTGCGATAACCGTAACCGTTACCTTCAATTGCTCCTGATCCCAATCTCTCCCAAAAGGCTAACTAACCGCAGGAAAATTTAACTCGAAATTCGATAAAATAAGACTAAATTATTTATAAAATTAACCGAAAAAATCACTCCTAAAATTATTTAAATCAAAAGATGAACTTAAAAAATTAGCAACAACGCAAACGACAAATCAGAATAATATTATCGAAATTGTATAAAATCAGGTACTATTTTTATTCACTTCTAAAACAAAGAATAAAGCTTCTTGGCGGAAATTAGATAGAATTTGAAACTTAAAAAACCAAATATTACGCGGGAATCAATCTCTCCCAAAATAATACTTGAAAAATTCAACTTAAAATTTAAAAGCAACGCTGGAGAAACTTAAAACTATAGAATTTCACCATAAAATTAAATCTCAAAAGGTTCTCTCCCACTCTGAAAAACAATAAAGAATAAAATCTCTTATAAGCCAATATTCGATAAATCTGACTATAATTTTTAAAGGAAATCTTTAAACCAGAACGTGTCGCAACAGAAAGGTAACAACGTATAATAGCAATTGCGGCTTTTTGTCCTGCGGACATAATCGCGCAAGCATAAAAGTCGGTAATTTTAGTTATCTTAGTTTTAAACAACCCGCAACTGACGATTATACGAAGCCGTTGGGCACAATTTAACGAAACAAATATGAAAGAATTATTTCCCGGTTATTCAAGGAAAACAGAATCTGATATAAAGAATATTTGGAAATCAGGAATCATTGCCTTTGATGCAAATGTATTATTAAACCTTTATAGGTATTCTAACGAAACCAAAAACACAATTCTTCACTTAATTTCAAAGTTTTCACAACAAATCTTTTTACCTTATCAGTCAGCTTTAGAGTATAATAGAAATAGATACGAAGTAATTGCAGAACAAGAAAAAGCATACAAAGAGTTCTTAGGAAAAATAACGCAAATTCAAAAGGATTTGCAAACAACAAATAAGCCACCTTTCTTATCACAAAAGGTCGATGAAGATTTGAATACGGTTTTTGAAAATGTTAACTCTGAAGTAGAAGTAAGTATTAAAAAGTACTGTGATTATCTAAAAGAAGACCCTGTTTACGATGAGATTTCAAATCTTTTCAAAGGGAAGATATCTGAGAAATATAATCAGGAAAAGTTAGAGGAAGTATTTAAAGAAGGTGAAAGTCGATATAAAAATAAGATACCACCTGGTTACGAAGATGAAAAAACTAAAAAGGACAACAGAAAATACGGAGATTTAGTTTTATGGAATCAAATTATAGATATTGCAAAAACTCAAAAGAAAAACGTCATTTTAATTACTGATGAAAGAAAAATTGATTGGTGGTGGAAAATTAAAGATGGTCGAAATATGGGACCAAGACAGGAATTAGTAGAGGAAATTTATGAAAAATCTGGTATGGAATTTCATATGTATTCATCAGAAAAATTCTTAAGCTATGGACAAACATTTCTAAAAGAACAAATAAATAAACAAGCTTTAAACGAAATTATGGCTATGAAAAAAGCCGAAATGGAAGAAATTAAAAAGATTGAAATTCATAAAAAAAATCGTTTAAAAAAGTTGAACTTCATTAAAAACGAAATTGTCAACAGTCAAGAACAATTAGACGAATTAAACTATGTGATTAGAAATATGGATGATGATTTGGATAACTATTCTCAACAAAATATTGCGAAATATTATGAAGGAGAGAAAATGGACAAGGAAATACCCGAGCATTACAGAATAATGATGGAACATAAAAAAGAAATGGAGACAGAAAGAGAAATGTTACAGAAAAGATTAAGTAAACTAAAACATAATTATATTAACTACAAAAGGAATAATTAAAAAACTGTGCCCAACAATGGCTATAAGTAATTGCTTGTTCTCGTCTATTTCTGAAAATCCTCGCGGATTTTCAGTTTGGTGTTTACTTGCAAAGTTAAGTACTAACCCACGCAACTACTCATAGCCGAGACCGTTAGCCACCATTTGAAAAAAACAACATTCTACATATCATTTTTAATTCTCATTTTGAATTTTAGTTGCAAAACGGACAATAAAACTGATTTGAAAAAATTGAAGGATTTGGACGCTCAAAAAACGAATGAATTAATAACACATATTTTAGAAGAAAAAAGAAACGGATATTTAATGTCGAGTTGCATAACAGAAAAACCAAGAGCAGTTTCTCATTCAATGGTTTCGAATTTTAATGACTATGTAAAGGATAATTTGAATATAAAAGATACTGTTCATTTAAAAATTCAATCAAGACTTTACAAAAAGTTTAAAATCACAGCGGACTTAGTTCCTAACAAGAATATTTTAACTCAAGTACAGTTTGAAGAATTTAAACAAAAGTCAGAAAATAGTAAATTTCGATTTTGGGATTGGTTTGATACAAATTGCGAAAATGGATACTGCTCAATAAGCAAACCGATATTTAATGAAGCATTCAATTTAGCATATGTACAAATCGGGACTGTTTGCGGACGACTATGTGGTGGCGGAGAAGAAAGGATTTACAAATTAGTAAACGGAAAATGGATTGAAAAAGAAAGTCTCGGAAGTTGGGTAAGTTAAACGAAAAAAACGGTGGCTAACAACGTATATAAAAAATAGCTTCTTCTGCCCTAACCCGAAATTTTCGGTATATTTGGTAAGTCGCCAAATCTTTTGATTTGGCTTTTGAAAAGTAAAGTTAAAAACAAAATGCAAAAGTTTTGGCTTGTGTTAAACCGAATAAATTGTGCTTGTTTTTACGCTACTTTCCATATACAAACTCGTTAGCACCAATTTGACAAAAATGAAAATACAACTTTTATTATTAATGATACTAACTTCAATTTCTGGAAATAGTCAATCTAGCTATTCTGGTAATTTAGGAAAGTATAACATAACATTAATAATGTATCATTACAAAGATGGCGATTCACGTGCTTACTATGTTTATGACAAATTTGATACTCCAATTACAATTAATGGTAGATTAGAAGATGGAGAATTAAAACTTTTAGAAAAAGATTATTCCGAAAAAAAATCTGCCATTTTGATTTTTAAAGATTTCAAAGAAAGTGATAAAACCATTAAAGGAAAATGGATTAGTATTGATGGATCTAAAACTTATCCAATTTCATTAAAAAAAGATTTTGAAATTGATTATGGTAATAATGTTGAATGGAAAACTAGGGAACTTATTCAATCAAACACTACAGAGGAACATTATTTCAAAACGATAATCACAAAAGAAAAAGGACAACTCTATGGAAGAATTTCTGGTGTGAAAATATTTGAAAAAAAGTCAGACAAACTAATACAAACTATAGAATTAGATTGCCAACTGTTCGGAATTGATAACGTGAGTGTTGGAGATTACAACTTTGACGGTATTGAAGATTTTTCCGTTTTTGAGGCCAGTTATGCTGGACCAAATACCTCGAGTATTTACATCTTAAGGGACCCAAATTCAAACCAGTATATAAAAAGTAATTTTAGCGGGACTTCTTTAGAATTTGATAATGAATCAAAACTCATTTACGAACATAATCAATGTTGTGCTGGTAGAAGTCATAGGAACGCTACTTATAAAGTGGACGATAATGAAATGGTTTTAATAGAAGAAGAATGCCTTGATTATGATGAAAAGCAAAAAGATTTTATTGAAGTTGAATGTGAATAAAACTGGT